>NZ_JBIAIY010000033.1:0-1001 GCF_042871665.1 Micromonospora sp. NPDC005686 | reverse complement strand
ATCGTCGTACTCGTCAAGCAGGTGCCTGATTCGGGCGCGGACCGCAACCTGCGTTCTGACGACAACACCGTCGACCGCGGTTCGGCGAACAACGTCATCAATGAGATGGACGAGTATGCCATCGAGGAGGCGTTGAAGATCAAGGAGGCGCACGGCGGTGAGGTGACGATCCTGACGATGGGTCCGGATCGGGCGACCGAGTCGATCCGTAAGGCGCTGTCGATGGGTCCGGACAAGGCTGTGCACGTCGTCGACGATGCTCTGCGCGGTTCCTGTGCGGTGGCCACGTCGAAGGTGCTCGCCGCCGCTGTCGGGCAGTTGAACGCCGACTTGGTCATTTGTGGGGCGGAGTCGACCGACGGTCGGGTCCAGGTGATGCCGCACATGATCGCCGAGCGGTTGGGTGTGGCTGCGCTGACCGGCGCGCGCAAGCTCACCGTGGACGGGTCGAATCTGACGGTGGAGCGGCAGACGGAGGAGGGCTACGAGGTGGTGACCGCCTCGACCCCGGCCGTGGTGTCGGTGTGGGACACGATCAACGAGCCGCGGTATCCGTCGTTCAAGGGCATCATGGCGGCGAAGAAGAAGCCGGTGCAGACGCTGTCGCTGGGTGAGCTGGGTGTGGCTGCGGTGGAGGTGGGCTTCGACGGTGCGACCAGCGCTGTGGTGGAGCATTCCAAGCGTCCGCCGCGTTCTGGCGGCGAGAAGATCACCGATGAGGGCGAGGGCGGCGTGAAGCTGGTCGAGTTCCTCGCTGCCGAGAAGTTCGTGTGAGGGGTCTGGGACATGTCTGAGGTTCTCGTCGTCGTCGAAGCCACGCGTGAGTTCGGCGTCAAGAAGGTCACCCTGGAGATGCTCACCCTCGCCCGCGAGCTGGGCACCCCGAGCGCCGTCGTGCTCGGTGGTGTCGGTGCCGCGCAGGCGTTGAGCGCCAAGCTGGGTGAGTACGGCGCGGAGAAGATCTACGCCGCGGAGGGTGAGGAGATCGACGGCTACCTGGT
>NZ_JBIAIY010000032.1:0-1039 GCF_042871665.1 Micromonospora sp. NPDC005686 | reverse complement strand
CTAAGGCGTGTTTCGTAACTCGGGGTTGGCCGGTTGAAGTCACGGCGTGGCGGTGATCGATAACTGAAGAGGTCTCCGGTACTTGGTACAACGACCAAGAAGCACCATGCACCGGAGACCTCGTGGCCACCTTAGCGGTGACGAGGCGGCATGACCTGACTGACGCGCAGTGGGCTGTCCTGGCCCCGTTGCTGCCTGCTGCGTCGTCTACCGGTCGGCCGCCGAAGTGGGAGAAACGGCAGCTCATCGACGGGATTCGGTGGCGGATCCGGATCGGTGCGCCGTGGCGAGACGTGCCAGCGGAGTACGCGCCCTGGCCGACGATCTACGGACTGTTCCGTCGGTGGCAGCGCGATGGCACGTGGGACCGAATCTTGTCAGCGTTGCAGGCGCAGGGCGACGCCCGGGGACGCATCGACTGGACGGTCAGCGTGGACTCGATGACCAGTCGCGCTCACCAGCACGCCGCAGGTGCCCGCACCGACGGTCATCTGCAGAAGGAACCACCCGGCGGGGTTCATGACGAGCCGGCCGATCACGGGCTGGGCCGCTCCCGTGGCGGGCTGACGACCAAGACGCATCTGGCCTGTGAGCAGGGCCAGAAAGTCTTGTCCCTGATCGTCACCGCCGGGCATCGCGGGGACAGCCCGCAGTTCATCCCGGTCCTGCGCCGCATCCGCGTGAACCGCCTCGGTGTCGGCCGGGCCAGGACCAGACCGATGCTGGTGCTGGCCGACAAGGCCTACACCAGCCGCGCCAACCGCAGATACCTGCGCTCTCGCGGGATCCGGGCGTGCATCCCGAGCAAGAAAGACCAGGACGCCCACCGCAAAGCCAAAGGCTCCCACGGCGGGCGCCCACCGGCGTTCGACCCGCAGCTCTACCGGCTACGCCACGCTGTCGAGAACGGCATCAACAGGCTCAAACGCCACCGCGGCGTCGCCACCCGCTATGACAAGTTGGCCGTCCGGTTCCACGCCGTCCTGACCATCACCATCATCACCGAATGGCTCTGACCGGCTTATGAAACACGCCTTAG
>NZ_JBIAIY010000031.1:0-1332 GCF_042871665.1 Micromonospora sp. NPDC005686 | reverse complement strand
CAGGGCCCCGGCAAAGTCGTCAGGTGACGCCGAGGAGTGCCAGTGGGCGGGTGCTGTCGCGGGCGTGATGGCGGGTGCCGGCGGCGATGTTGGTGACTCCGGCGGTGCGTAGGGCGCCGATGGCGGCGTTGCGTAAGGCGGCCATGACCTCGGGTCCGTTGCCGGTGCGGATCTGGCTGCGGTCTTCGTCGTAGGTGACATCGCGGACCCAGTGGATCTTGTTTTCGATGTGCCAGTGCCCCCGGATCCAGGCGGCCAGTTGCGCGGGCTTCGCTTGGTGCACGCGTAGGTCGGTGATGGCGTAGACCGTTTCGGTGGTGAAGCGTTTCGGCTGGTCGAGTCGGTGTCGACGGCGGCGGATCTGTATGGCCTGGGCCGCGTGCGGGAAGTCGATGCCGGTGGAGATCGTCAGGATTTTGAGAGTGCGGATCTCGCGGCGACCGTGACCGCGGTCGGTGTCGCGGGTGGCGTTCGGGACGGCCCGCCAGGGCAGCGCGGCGAGGTGCTGATGCAGGTGAGGCTGGTTGCCTTTGACGGTCAGGATCCAGTGGGCGCCACGTTCGGCGAGGTAGGTGACGTGCTCACGCTGACAGTGCAGCGCGTCGGCGGTGATCACGGTGTCGCGTAGATCGCCGATCTGGTCGAGTAGCGGCTGGAACCGGGTGATCTCGTTGGTCTTGCCGTCCACGTCGGTGTCGGCCAGGACCACGCTGCTGACCTGGTCGCAAGCAGCCATCACATGTCGGGCGGCAGCGTCGGTGGTGCGGGATCCGCGCAGCGACTTCCCGTCGACCGCGATCGCCCGCCGGCCCGTCGCGGCGCTGGGCGCGGCACGCCCGTCGAGCCAGAGACCGATCGCCGCAGTCAGCAACTGCGGGTCCAGGGCCTGCAACAGTCGGCGGATCATCGCTTCGGATGGCCGCCGATCCGGGGCGATGCCCAGGGCCAGGACGGTCGTGTCCGGAGCGTCGGCGACCCATTCGGCGATCGCGGCATACGAGCGGTAGCCGGCAACCACGGCACAGACCGCCGCGGTCACCACGACCGGCAGCCTGTGCCGGACACCCCGCCGGGCACGCGGATCAGGTAGACCGGCGAGTGCTGCGGGCAGCCCACCAGCGGTTTCGGGAACGGTCAGAGCCGGTGCGCGGGACAGAGAAGAGGTCAGCGATGATGGCAGTGCGGGCATGGCTCACTTCGGATAGATCATCGTGGCGTAGAGAACCTTGATGATCTTCTGAACTGGTCATGCCCGTCTTGCTGCTACCAACACCGGCGCTTCTACTTCGAACCACCCAAGCCGGACACCCTCACGACTTTGCCGGGGCCCTG
>NZ_JBIAIY010000030.1:0-1739 GCF_042871665.1 Micromonospora sp. NPDC005686 | reverse complement strand
GCCGTCGCGGGTGACCAGGGCGGGTTCTTCGGTGGCGCAGTGGTCGGTGGCTTTCCAGCAGCGGGTGCGGAAGCGGCAGCCTGATGGGGGGTTGAGGGGGGTGGGGACGTCGCCGGTGAGGCGGATGCGTCCGGCGGGTCCGAGCGCTGTGACGTCGGGGATGGCGGACAGCAGGGCTCGGGTGTAGGGGTGTTGGGGGTGGGTGTAGATGGTGTCGCGGTCGCCGATCTCGACGATCTTTCCGAGGTACATGACGGCGACGCGGTGGCAGAAGTGGCGGATCACGGCGAGGTCGTGGGCGATGAACACGAATGCCAGGTCGAGATCTTTTTGCAGGTCGCGCAGGAGGTTGATGACCTGCGCCTGGATGGAGACGTCGAGCGCGGAGACGGGCTCGTCGGCGACGATCAGCTTCGGTTTCAGCGCCAGGGCCCGGGCGATGCCGATGCGTTGGCGTTGCCCGCCGGAGAACTCGTGCGGATACCTGTTGTAGTGCTCCGGGTTCAGACCGACCAGTTCCAGCAACTCCTGCACCCGGTGTTTGATCCCGCCGGGCGGGTTGATGCGGTTGACCTGCAACGGCATCGCCACGATCCGTCCGACGGTGTGGCGGGGGTTCAACGACGCGTACGGGTCCTGGAAGATGATCTGCAGGTCCTGCCGCAGCGCGCGCAGCTCACCACGTGTGGCGTGGGTGATGTCCCGCCCGGCGAAGGCGATCGACCCGGCGGTGGGCTCCAACAGCCGCACCAGCATCCGCCCGGTCGTGGTCTTCCCGCACCCCGACTCCCCCACCAACCCGAGCGTCTCGCCCGGACGCACGTCGAAGTCCAGCCCGTCGACCGCCCGCACCGCACCGGCGGCGCGCAGCCCCTGCCGCACCGGGAAGTGTTTGGTCAACCCTCGCACCGACAGCAACGGCTCGGTCCCGGCGCTCGACGCCTCGGTCTCGGCGCTCATCGGGCCACCCCCACCTGGGCGACCTCGTCGCGGTAGATCCGCTCCCGGTCGGCCGCCGACAAATGACACGCCACCACATGCCCGGCCTGCCCGGCCTCCCGCAACTCGGGAACCTCGGCGCGGGACCGGTCACCGTTCACGTCGGCCCACCGGCACCGCGGATGAAACGCACACCCCGACGGCAGGTTGATCAACGACGGCGGGTTACCCGGAATCGGCAGCAGGTCCGCGTCCGCGTCACCGTGCAACGACGGCACACTCGACAACAACCCCCACGTGTACGGATGCTGCGGCGCCCGCAACACCCGCTCCACACTCCCGCGCTCCACCGCCCGACCCGCGTACATCACCAACACGTCATCAGCCACCTGGCTGACGACGCCGAGGTCGTGGGTGATCAGCACGATCGCCGACCGGAACTCCTCCTGCAAATCCGCCAACAAATCCAGGATCTGCGCCTGCACCGTCACATCCAACGCCGTCGTCGGCTCATCCGCGATCAACAGATCCGGATCGTTCACCAACGCCATCGCGATCATCGCCCGCTGCCGCATCCCACCCGAGAACTCATGCGGATACTGATCGAACCGCTTCGCCGGCTGCGGGATCCCCACCCGGCCCAACATGTCCACCGCCCGGCTGCGGGCCTCCCGCCGACCGGCCCTCGGATGATGCACCCGATACGCCTCAGCGATCTGCTTACCCACCGAATAGTACGGATGCAACGCCGACAACGGATCCTGAAAGATCATCGCCATGTCCCGGCCCCGCAACCGACG
>NZ_JBIAIY010000029.1:0-4519 GCF_042871665.1 Micromonospora sp. NPDC005686 | reverse complement strand
GTCGCGGAGGTAGAAGGTGGAGTTGCTGGGTCGGAAGACGCCGACGGTGTCGATGCCGTCGTTGTTCCAGTCACCCGAAATCGGCACATCCTCCGGGGACACGTCCTCGAGGATGTTGTCGTAGCGGACCGGGGTGTACAGGCTGGCGTAGCTGGAGGTCCAGGTCCGTTCGATCGTGTCCGAGCTGCCCGTCTGCTCGATCACCACCGGAGTGGTGTGTGCGGAGTCGCTCCACTTCACGAACAGGGCGACGTGGTTCTCGTTGGTGTTCCCGGTGTGCCGGAGCAGCGCGTCGCCCGGGGCGAGATCGCCGCGCGAGATCGTGTGTGAGCGACTGTCCAGGTTTCCGGTCCAGAACGAACTACCCGAGCCGCCGAGACCCCATGCCATCGCCACGAACCCGGAACAGTCGGTGCGATAGTCGCCGTACTGGTTCTCGTAGCAGCGTTCCTGGCTGTAGGGGACACCGCCGCCACTGAGCCAGCTACGTGCCCGCTTGACCGCCTCCGATCTCTGCATGTCCTTGTCAGCACCGTTGTTGCCACACGGGATCGGCGTGGTGCTCACCGCGGCGGACGCTCGCGACCGTGGCGCCAGGCCCGGGTAGTCGGGCAGCGCCGGATCGCCCGGTGCGGCGGCGACCGCTGTGCCGGCCGCGTCCACCGCCGAGGTGTCGGGCGTCGCGGACGCCACAGTGGGCGTCGAAGCCAGGGCCGCCGCCAGCACCGCCACCGGCACCAGCGACCTGCGTGCCCATGAGCCACCTCGTCGAGCGTATGAGTGCAATGTGTTCTCCCCATCTCTTCCGGCGTGCCTGCCGCCTCGCCGTGCTCAGAGTGTGCGGAGCGCTTCTGACGTACGACTGGAGGGACAGATCCTGTAGTGAACTCGTACTACGATCTGTCCGGACAGATGTACGAGTCAGATCGTCACCGCCGGCGCGTATCGATCGTCGGCCACCCGTCGACGAGCCGGCCGCCGGGGGCGCTTCGGGCGGCCCCACGGGTTGACGATCGTGCACACGGGGGAGTCGACGATGGGCGACGGGGGGCCTGGCGGCCTCAGCGAGCTTCTGCGGCGTGCTCGGGTCGGTCGCGGCCTGACGCAGGCCGATCTCGCGGATCGGGCCGGGGTCAGCGTAGGTGTGGTTCGTGACCTCGAGCAGGGGCGCAGCGGAAGACTGCGTGGACGCTCCCTGCAGGCACTTGCCGACGCCTTGGGTCTTCACCACGAGGACCGCATGCGGATGAAGCAGATGTCCCGGCCACCGCAGCGGGAGCGTCTCAGGGCGACCGGGCCGGCCCGGATCTCCGTGCTGGGGCCGCTGCTGGTCACCCGGGCCGGTCAGCCCACCGACCTCCGAGCCGGACGGCACCGTGTCGTGCTGGCGCGCCTCGCGCTGACTCCCGGCCGTCCGGTGGGCCGCGAGGAGTTGATCCATCTCTTGTGGGGAGACGCGCCGCCGACGTCGGCGACAAACGTGGTGCAGACACACATCAGTCGGATCCGTCGCCTGCTGGAGCCGGCACCGCACCCTGAGCAGCCGCCATCGGTGATCCTCGGGTCGGGCGGATACGAGCTGCCGGCCGATGCCGAACGGCTCGATCTGGTGGGCTACCGGTCCCGCCTCCTGGAGGCCGGCGCACCGGCCCTGCCACCCGAGCGCGCCTTCGAGCTGCTCCTCGACGCGCTCGCCATGTGGCACGGCGACGACGCCGCCCAGGACGTGCCGGAACTCTCCGGCGATCCGTTGATCACGGCGCTGGCCGAGGAGCGCGTGGAGGCGGCCGTGCGTCTGGCGCGCCTCGGGGAGGTGCTGCACCGGCAGCGGGAGGTCCTCCCGCTTCTGCGCCGGCTGGCGGGGCGGCACCCGTGGCACGAGTCGTTGCACGCACGGCTGGTCGTCGCACTCGCCGCCGCGGGGCAGCAGGCCGCCGCGATCGAAGCCTTCGAGAGTGTCCGCCAGCGGCTCGCCGAGGAACTGGGCGTCGATCCCGGCCGCGAGCTGACCGAGGCGCGGCAGGCCGTGATCGGCGGGCCGGGGGATCGAAGCGCGGGTACGCCGGTGGACACTCGTGCCGTCGTCACGCCGCGGCAGGTGCCGGCGCCACCGGCGGATTTCTGCGGACGCGCCGAGGAACTGCGCGAGCTCGAGTGGGCATTGCGCTACCCGGACGGTGGAGCACCAGTCGTCCGCGTCATCTCCGGCATGGCCGGTGTCGGCAAGACGAGCCTCGCCCTGAAGGCGGCCTGGGGAGTACGGCGGGACTTCCCGGACGGTCAGCTCTACATCGACCTCCGCGGTGGTGGCGAAGACCGGCCGGTCGCGGTCGGATACGCGCTCGCTCGACTGCTGAGAGCCCTCGGTGTCGAGGCGCGCGCCATTCCCGGTGACGAGGACGAGGCCGCCGCGCTCTACCGCAGCGTGCTTGCCGACCGGCGGGTGCTGATCGTGCTCGACAACGCGCACAACGCCGCCCAGATCCGCCTGCTGCTGCCGGGCCCCGGCGGAAGCGCGGTCCTGGTCACCAGCCGCAACCAGTGCGAGGAACTGGACGGCGCCGCCACCACGCTCCTGCCGGTGTTCACGTCGGACGAGGCACTGCACCTGCTGCGGATCAAGCTCGGTGCGGCCCGGGTCCACGCCGAACGCAGGGACGCCGAGGCCCTGGTCGACGCATGTGGCCGGTTGCCGATCGCGGTGCGGCTGGTGGCGGGCCGGCTGGTCGGCCACCCGGAGAGCACGGTTGCCGAGGTCCTGCAGGGGCTGACCGACGAGGGGTCGCGGCTTGCCCAGCTCAGCCTCGGTGACCGCACCGTGACGAGCAGTTTCGCCATCAGCTGCCGCGCCCTGCCGTCGGCGGTGGTGGAGGTCTTCCAGGCCGCCGCGCTGATCCCGGGCGAAGACTTCTCGGCCGCCGCGGTCGCCGCGCTGCTCGGGTCCGAACAGCGCGGCGTCCGGGCGGCGCTGGACCACCTCGTCACGGAGAACCTGCTCCAGCCCGGCGGTGTGGAGGGCCGTTACCGCTACCACGACCTGCTGCGTCTGTACGCGTTGCGAGCCGGCGAGACCCGGGAGACGCCCGTCGACCGTGGCGCTGCCCTGGCCCGGCTCTACACCTGGTACCTGACGCGGACCGCGTCGGCGATGACACTGGTCTATCCCGACATGGTGCGGCTGCCGATCGAGGTCGACCCGGCCGAGAACCCGTTTCCCGATGTCGATGCCGCGACGGCGTGGCTCAGCCAGGAGGCGGCGAACCTCGTCGCGGCGGTCGAAGTCGCCGCGACTGACGGTCATGGCGCACGGTCCTGGCAGTTGGCGGACCAGCTCCGCGGATACTTCTTCGTCTCGGGAGACGTGGTCGCCTGGCTCGCGAGCGGGTCGGCCGGACTCGCCGCCGCGGAGGCCGCGGGTGACATGCGGGCTCAGGCCGCCATGCATCAGACTCTCGGGCAGGCACACTGGGCGGCCGGAAAGCATCATCTGGCCGCCGCCGCCTACCGTCGAGGCATCGCGGCTGCCCGTGGCAGCGGCTGGCTCGTCGGCGAGGCATACCTGTCACACAACCTCGGGCTCGTGCAGGCCGAGTTGGGCCACCCGGACGAGGCGCGGGGTCTCTATCAGCGGGCATTGGACCTCGGGACGGGTCCCGAGTTCCACCACGTTCGGGCGGTGACGCTGAACGACCTGGGCACGCTGTGCCACGAACGGGGCCAGCTCACCGAGGCGGCCGGTTACCTGACGGCGGCCCAACGGTTGAACGAGAGGTCGGCGCGCCACCTGTCGGCAATGGCGAACCGGCACAACCTGGCGATGGTGCTACGGCAGATGGAAGACTTCGAGCCCGCGCGTGCCCACTTCGCGGCCGCACTCGACTACCACCGTCGCACCGGGTCCACGCTGCGGGAGCTGTCGGTGCTCGACGAGCTGAGCCAACTCGACCGCCAGCTGAACGAGTGGGTGTCCGCGGCACACAACGCCGCCGAGGCGCTGCGGCTGGCCAGGAAGCTGCGGAACCTGCGGGCCGAGGCTGCCACCCTCAACACACTGGCCTTCGCGTTGTTGGGAAGCCGGGCCGTCGATGACGCCCGCACACGGTTCACCGAAAGCCTGTCGATCAGCCGGAAACGCGGCTTCCAATATTTCGAATGCCAGGCGGCCATCGGCCTCGCCGAGGCCGCACTGCTCGAAGGCGCGGCCGAGGAGGCCTACGAAACGGCGGAGGACGCAGTCCTCATCGCCTCCCGCAACGCCTACCGGGTACTGCACGGCGACGCCCTCCTCGTGCAGGCCAAGGCGGCGGTCCGGCTGGGTGAACCGGACAAGGCCCGGCGACACTGCGCGGGTGTCCGGGAGCTGCTCGGGACGACGTCGCTTCCGGACCGGGCGCGCGAGTGCGAGGCGATCGAGGCACTGCTGACGCACCTGCCGTGATGGCGGGACCCGGTGGTGTCCGGGTCCCGCCGTGGTGGGTGTGGTGGTCAGATGCCGTAGACGAATTGGGTGTCTACGGGG
>NZ_JBIAIY010000028.1:0-4729 GCF_042871665.1 Micromonospora sp. NPDC005686 | reverse complement strand
CCCATCGACCGGCTGCTATCCATGGCGAATCTACCGGAAGGCCACCAACCGGACTCAACGCATAGATCAGATCAAGTTACTGCGGACCGCCCTCTGAGACCACCCGTCGGCGGCGGCCCGCCGCAAAGCGGTGTGCAGGTCGGTCGCCTGGGCGGCGAGGACCGTGATGCCTTCGTCGCGGTAGCGGTAGGCGGTCGCCCGGGAGATACCGAAGCCGACTGCCAGCAGGGTCATGTCCTCGGCCTTGCGGAACCAGACGAGCACCATCAGGGCCTGATAGAAGCAGGTCAACGCCCGCGTGCCGCGGCGGGTGCCGCAGGCTCGGCGCTGTGCGTACAGCAGCCGGGCGAGGTGCTGCACGAGTTCCCTCGGGACGTCGACCATGGCACGATAGGCAATCACGTGGAGCCCTCTCGAAGACGTGTTTCTGTCGCAAGGACGTGTCTATCGATGGCTCCACGCCTGTTTCCACTGCCGCCCGACTCGCCGCCTTCGTCCGTGTCGCACCAATCAACCCTTACGCGTTGCTGAGATCACCTCATTGTCCACGGTGACTGACATGCGGATCCGGCCGTCGCCGTCGTCAATGGCGTAGCTGACCACGGTGTACCGCTTGCCGTCCTCGCCCACGACCAGGCGTATGTCCTTGTCGTCGAGCATTGCGCGCCACTCGTCGTAGCCGTTGCGTCGCCATTCCGCCAGGCGAGCCTCAGCGAGCTGCGCTGCGATCTCTCTGTTAAGCCCCACGCGTTCACTCTGCCACCCGGGCTGGCTGTCGACAGCAACGGTGACAGCTACGAGCCGCGACACGGGCGGCTCACCCTCACCACCCCTGACGTGCTGATCCTCGACTTCCTCGCCTCCCCGCAGGGTGCCCAGATCTCCCCGAAATCGCTGCGCGAGGCGAAGAACCTCAAGGCCGGCGGAGTCGACGTGGTCGGCACCGGACCGCTCGTGCTGGACCGCCTACCTCGACGAGGTCCCCTACCGCTTCCTGAAGGAGTCGGCGGTGCGCGGCGGCGCCCTCACGTCGAGCCAGGTACAGGTCATCGAGGGGGCGCCCGCCACCGACCAGCCGCTGGTCACCGCCAACCAGGCACTGCGCCTGACCCGGGAGCTCAACTCCGGCTCGGGGCCGGTCGGCCCTGAATCGAGTTGATCCTCCTCGGCATGCCAAGTCAGGGGGTCACTTCAACACCGCTCGGAGGGTGCCCGCGCGACGCGGGCACCCTCCGAGGGCCGGCGGTGCCGGATTCCCGGCTCGCCCTCAGCTCGTGGGGCCGGACGCCGCCCCGCCGAGGGTCACCTTGAGGATCTTCTCGTTGCTGTTGTTCGGGGTGCTGTCCTTGTCCCCGCCGGTGCTCGTGGTCAGCCACAGGTTGCCGTCGAGGGTCGGTTCGACGGTGCGCAGCCGGAAGTACGTCCCGACGAAGTACTGCTGGACGTTGGTGAGCGTGTTGCCGCTGATCTCCGCACGGTACATCCGGTTGCCGCGCAGGCAGGCGATGTAGAGCACGTCCCGGACGATCGCGATGCCGCTGCACGAGGCCTCGGCCACCGGGTACGTCCGGATCGGGGCCCTGAAGTTCGGGTTGGCGCAGTCGCCGGAGGTGCCCTCGCAGGCGGGCCAGCCGTAGTTGCCGCCCTTGACGATGATGTTGGTCTCGTCCATGACGTTGTTGCCGAACTCCTGCTCGAAGAGCCGGCCCTGGGAGTCGAAGGCGAGTCCCTGCGGGTTGCGGTGGCCGTAGCTCCACACGTAGTTGCCGAAGGGGTTGTCCGCCGGCACGGTGCCGTCGGGGTTGAGCCGCAGAACCTTGCCGCCCAGGTTGTTGGTGTCCTGGGCCACGTCCGGGTCCTGTCCGTCGCCGGCGGCGGCGTAGAGCTTGCCGTCGGGGCCGAAACGCAGCCGGCCGCCGTTGTGGTACTTGTTGCGCGGGATTCCCGTGACGAGCACCTGCTCGGTATTGGTCTGCAGCGTGCCGTCGTAGCGGATGCGCACGATCCGGTTGTCGGTCGTGGTGGTGTGGTAGATGTACAGCCAGTGGTCGGTGGTGAAGTCGGCCGAGACGGCCAGCCCGAGCACGCCGCCCTCGCCGTTGGTGCCGGCCACGTTCGGCACGGTGCCGATGCTGTGCTTGTCGGTGCCGTCCGGGTTCATGCCGACGATGTCGAACAGGTCGCGCCGGCCGTAGAGGACCGTGCCGTCGGGCAGTTGCACCAGGCCCCAGGGCAGGTCCTTCTCGGTGGTGATCGCCGTGGCGCCGCAGACCGGGCTCGTGCAGCCCGAGCCGGTGTGCGCGGTGACCGCGGTGCTCGCGCCCGAGACATTGCCCTGGGCGTCCCGGGCGGTCACGGTGTACCGGTAGTCGGTGTCGGGCGTCAGCCCGGTGTCGGTGAACGTGGTCGCCGGCGGGTTGCCGGCGGTGCCGGTGGTGGAGCCGACCGCCGTACCGTTGCGCAGGATGGTGTAGCCGGTGACCGCGACGTTGTCGGTGGAGGCCGACCAGGTGAGGGTCACGGCCGTGCCGTTGACCGTCGCGGCCAGGTTGGTCGGCGTGCTGGGCGGGGACGTGTCCTGCTGGCAGAACGGCGGGGTGACCGAGAGCGTGGAGCTGGCCTGCGAGACGTTGCCGGCGGCGTCGCGGGCGTTGACGTACCAGCCCCAGGTGACACCCTGCACGACGCTGAGCGTGGCGGTCAGCGTCCGTCCCGAGACCGAGGTGACGAGCTGGCCGTCGTGGTAGATGTCGTAGAAGGCGACGCCGACGTTGTCCCGGGAGGCGTACCAGGCGAGCGTGACGGACTGGCAGGTCAGCCGAGTGCGGCGCAGGCCGGTCGGCCGGGTGGGCGGGCTGGTGTCGGCGGCGAGCAGGGCCGCCGGCCGGCTCCCGGTCGCCGGTGCGGCCGGCGCGGCGTTGGCGGGTACGCCGGTCAGGATGGTGCCGGCGCAGATCAGCAGGGCGAGCGGGACGCGGTGTCGGAGCTGGTGAGGATTGATCCGCACGGGTGCTTTCCTTCCCGGGTTTCTTGGTCAGTACGGGTAGCCGGGGACGTTGAGCCGCACGCTGTACAGGCCCGAGTCGTTCGTTCGGCCGGAGGTGATGTAGAGGGTCTGCCGGTCGGGTCCGCCGAACGCCACATTGGTGGTGCCGGTGCCGCCGGAGCGGATCGTGCCGAGCTGCGCGCCGGCGGGCGAGTAGACGTGGACCAGCCCGTCCGAGCCGGAGGCCCAGTACACGTTGCCGGCGCAGTCGATGGTGACCCCGTCGGGACCGCCGATGTAGTTCACGAAGACGCTGCGGGCGCCGGTGCTGCCGTCGGGCTGGACGACGTACTTGTAGATCTTGTTCTCGGAGTAGGCCCCCACGTAGAGCGTGCCGCCGTCCGGGGAGAGCGCGATGCCGTTGGGTTGCCGCAGCCGGTCGTCCACCAGCGACACCTGGCCGCCGGAGACGCGGAAGACACTGGTACGTCCGCTCATCTGGTCGGGCCGGCTGCCGCGCTGGAAGCTGGGGTCGGTGAAGTAGACGACGCCGTCGGAACGGACCGTGACGTCGTTGGGTGAGTTGAACGCCCGGCCCTGGTAGTCGGCGGCGACGGTGCTGCGGGCCTGGTCGCTCAGCCGGTATGCGGAGACGTTCCGCTGGTCGTGGGTGGCGGCGATGATCTGCTGGGCGTCGGGGCTGAGTGCCAGGCCGTTGCTGCCGGCGTCGGCGACGAAGGTGTCGAAGGTCGCCGGCGGGGTGAACCGGCGGATCGTGGAGGGCTGCACGTTGCTCGGCCCGGTGCCCGCGGCCATGTCGGACATCAGCAGGTAGCCGCCGTCGGCGATCCAGACCGGTCCTTCGAGGAACGAGAACCCGCTCCGGATCTTCGTCGCGGACACCGAACCGGCCGGCAGGGGTGGGCCGTACCCGGCGCCCTCCGGACAGACCCCGGGTGGAGCGCCGGGTGGGCCGGTGAACGGGTAGGTGTGAACGTTCACATCAGAGGCGTCCCGAGGTGCCGGGGGTGCGGCACCGGCGGGGCCTGGTGCGGTGGTGAGTGCCAGGCACAGGCCGGTGAGTGCGGCGATGGTTGGACGCCAGGTCATCGGGTACTCCAATCGGAGTCGGTGAATGCGGGGGCCGTGGTTGGCTGGGCCGGCCCCGGCCGCCGCCGACACCTACTATTGATCAGTATCGATGTATATGTGACGCAGCTTAGGCGAGGAAGCGGCGCCCCGCATCAGTTGTCCATGATCACCTTCGGCAGATGCCCCGAAGGCGCCCGATGACCTGGTCGGGTCGGTGGGTCCGGTCCCACCGACCCGGTACACGAGTCGCTCAGCCCGCCGTGTCGGTCGCTGAGCTCTCAGACCTGGTCACCCGGTACGCCATGGTGGCGCCGCTTCAGAAGTGGAAGGACGCCGGCGTGACCGGGTGCGACGTGCACCGGGTCAACGCCGCCGGTACCGCGAAGTGGGCAGCGCCACCGGCACCTCGTGCCCGGTGGCCGGGTGAGCGCGGACACTCCGTACACCTTCGTGGTGACCGCCCGTGACGCGGCGGGCAACGTGTCCGCGAGCCCGCGCGGTGTGGGGAGCGGACGCCGGCCGTGGCGGCGAGCTGGCGGCGGTCGCGGGGTTGCGGCTAAGGCGTGTTTCATAAGCCGGTCAGAGCCATTCGGTGATGATGGTGATGGTCAGGACGGCGTGGAACCGGACGGCCAACTTGTCATAGCGGGT
>NZ_JBIAIY010000027.1:0-5171 GCF_042871665.1 Micromonospora sp. NPDC005686 | reverse complement strand
CTGAACTGGTCATGCCCGTCTTGCTGCTACCAACACCGGCGCTTCTACTTCGAACCACCCAAGCCGGACACCCTCACGACTTTGCCGGGGCCCTGACCCAGTACTACTGGCACGGCGCCGTCAAACAACAAGTCCTCGGCTCTGGCGCCAAACGCGCCCGCTTCACCACGACCATCGACGACGCCACCGGCCGACTCACCACCCTGCTAGCCGAAACCGAGAACCAGACCACGCCTGGCAACTGGGACGAGAAACTCACCGAGCAATACACCCACGATCCGGCCGGCAATATTACCAGCATCGCCGAAACCAACGCCGGCACCGTCGTGGCCAATCAATGCTTCGGCTACGACTACCTCCAACGCCTCACCGAAGCGTGGACCACTACCGCCAATACCTGCCAGAGCACTCCAAGCCAAGCCATCATCGGCGGCGCTGACTCCTACTGGCACAGCTACACCTACGACAAGACCGGCAACCGCACCACCGACACCCGCCACACCGCCAGCGGCGACAGCACCCGCACCTACGTCTACCCCGCCCCTCTAAGTAGCCGCCCACACGCCGTAAGCACCATCACGACCAACGGCGGGGGACCTTCCACTAGTTACGCCTACGACAACGGCGGCTACCTTAAGACCCGCGTCAGTACCGGCAAACCCGACCAAGCGCTCACCTTCGATGCCGAGGGTCACCTCGCCAGCCTCGTCAACGGCACCACCACCCACGCCTACATCTACAACACCGTCGGCGACCGCCTCATCGCCGACAACCCCGGCACCGACAAAACCCTCTACCTAGACGACAGCGAATACCGTCTCGACCACACCACCGCACAGGTCACCGGCACCCGCTACTACCCCAACGCCATCCGCACGAATACCGGCCTCGCCTGGACCGCCACCAACCACCACGGCACCAACCAACTCGCCATCGACAGCACCACTCTCACTGCCACGCGCCGACGCCTCACCCCGTTTGGTGAAGACCGCGGAGCTCCCCCCAGTGCTTGGCCCGACAATAAGGGCTTCGTCGGAGGAACCACCGATCCCACGGGATACACCCACCTTGGGGCCCGCGAGTACGACCCCAGCACTGGTCGATTCCTATCCGTCGATCCTCTTGTCGACTACGGTGACCCTCAGAGCATGAATGGGTATGCCTATGCGAACAACAACCCAGCTACGCATGCTGACCCGAGTGGTCTCGCAATCGACCGCGGCGGGCTCAGTCCCACGGGCGTGAGTCCCGCGATGTCAAGCACGATAAACTACGGAGGAGGAGGAACCGCAGCAAAGGCTGGCGGAGGTTTTAGCAAGGGCGTCGGGTCCGCTGTCGTGCGAATTGGTAAGGCTCTCCTTAAGAACTTCCGAAAGGCGTCGAGTAGGGCAGTCAGAGCCGGCGCCAAGGTGATCGGGCGTAGTCGGGCTTCTAGCTCAGTGCCTAAGGCGCGAAACGCTTTCCGGAACGTCAAGAACAAGATCGCGGCTAACATTAAGAAGGCTAACCTCGCCGCGAAGCCCTCGCGCAGCGGGGGTGGCGGGACGGCGAGTGGCGGTCGTGCGGCGGGACATGGCAAGAGCGATGCCCCTAAGTCGGCGATCAAAGATATAAACCCCTCGGGCGGCAAGCAGAACTGCGTGCGATGCTCAATTGAGACAGACAAAATGCTGGGCGGTAAGCCCTACAAGCCGGCACCTCCAGGTGGCCCCTTCGACGCGGCAGAGATCACACAGTATTCGCGAAGCGTTTTTCTTCACCGTAAGAAACTCGGCGATATCACTAAGGCGATGCAGCGGTCCGGGCCGGGCGCACGAGGGATTGTCGTCGGACTTCGGGGGCCCGGTCGGCAAGGTCACGCTTTCAATGTGATAAACCAGAAGGGTGTGGTAAGATTTCTCGACGGTCAGATTGGCGGGCCGGCCAACCTCGACGACGGCTTCATCTCCTTCCTATTCACGTACACGAGAAGGGGTGTTAGGTAGTGTTGTCCAAAGAGGGCGCCCGGAGGAGCGCAGAAGAATTCCTTGATGCTGAGGTGCGCCCGCGCTTTAGATACGGCATACTCGTTGTTGAGGACGGTGTTGAGGAGAGTGAAGACGCATGGATCTTCCCCTACGACGGTCAAGCTTACGTAGAACTGGGAGACTGGAGGCAGGCAATGGCAGGCAACTCTCCCATCGTGGTAGATAAACTTACAGGAGAGGCGCGGTTCCTTAGCTGACGCGTGCGATGGTGCGGTCGGCCGTGGTGCTCACTATGAGCCCGGTGAGCACCAATCTTTGTGGCCCGCGCTAATACTGCAGCGGCAGTGTTTGGGGTAGCCGCGTTGGCGGTAGTGGCAGGTTCGGGATTGGTGTCGGCGTCGTCGGCGCCTTCAATTCCATCTGCAAACCTGCTGCAGGTCTTCCTCGACGGTGACCTCTTCGGCGGGCCGAAAGCGTCAACGCCTTTGGCCGACGACGCCCACTCATGGCCGATGAGCGCGGACTGCGAAAGCATCGGCCGGCATATGATTAGGAGTACGTGCAGTGCGATGTCTTCTCCACGAGGTGCCGTGGTGAACCGTGTGACTGCTGATCGGCTGATGCTCGTCAACGTGCTGGATCACTGGTTCTACCTGCAAGAGCCGACCTTCATCGACGTCGGGCAAATCTACTGGATCGATCAAGAGACCAACGAGTTGTGCGTAGATCGCGGTGGTGATCGTGTAACGCGGCATGGTCGCGCCCGGCACGCCGCTTGGATGGGCCGCTAGTCGAGACTGTCGCATGCCCAGGTCAGCTATCCGCAATCCGCGCGGCTCGCTCCGTGCTCGGTATCGCCATTGGCAAGGTCGTGGTATGGCGCGTTATGGGTTCAGGTCCTGAGACGGATGCTCAGCTGGGCGCCGAGCTGACGGAACCCCAGCGCGCGCGCCACTCGGCGTGAGGGCTCCGGTCGAGCCCGCCACTGCGGCAGCAGACCGCTGGCTATTCCGTCCGCAGCTGCTGCGCAGGCAACGGCACGCGCCAGTCCGCGGCCACGTTGATCCAGCTTCGTCAGCACGCCGATGTGGACCAGCAGCCCTGGCCAGCGTCGGTAGCCGGCGGCTGCGACGACGTGCTTCCCGCGGCGTACCACGAACGCGGGGGAGGTGATGTCGGCCAACCCGCATTCGTCGGCATCTTCCGCCGTCACCGATGCCAGGAGCGTGGCGAGATCGTCGTGACCGGCGAGGACCACTTCCACGTCATCAGGTCCGGCTGGCTGTAGGTCCCCCTCGCCGAGGTACGCCAGGCTCGCCGGACCCAGCACCTCGTCGATTGGAAGGACGGCGCGCAGCCGGTCACTGTCAGTCAGTACCTCGACGGGCACGTCATGCAGCATCGTGCGTACCGTTGCGGCCTGGCTGCCTGTCGGCGCGGTGATGATGGCGGCGTCGCCCAACGCGACGATCCCAACCCAGCCGGGTGGGCAGAGCAGGGAGCTGGCCGAGACGGCTACCTCGACGCCGCCTTCCTCGTGGAAGGCCATCGGAACGCCAGCCATCTCGACCCAGGCCGCTCGAGCGCGAGTGAGCAACGGATCATAGGCCATAAACGCATCTTGACGTCTGGCTCAACGGTCGCGCCATCGAGTTCGCCGGGCCAGGCGTGGCGCGCTCTTTTGGCCGCAAGTCGAGCCCTCGTCGTGCACGTGCGCTGAGCCGGGCGTGCGCGCCCCGCCGATGTGAGGGTGGTTGATCATGCCGTCTGTTCGACCCCGAGGCGATCGCAGAGTCAGTGGATTGTGGCGGTGAGGCGTTGCAGGGCGGCGTGAGCGGGTGGACCCCAGGTGGGTTTGCCGCCGGGGCGGCCGTGGACGCCGGCGTCGCCGATGAGGATGCCGCCGAGGGCGCGTGCCATCGCCCATCCGCGGGCGCGGCGCATGGTGGCGGTGTCCGCTGCGGGCTGGTAGGCCGCGTAGAAGTGGTCGGTGCTGCCCTCGGGTAGCAGGAGCCACACGGCGGCGAGGTCGTACGCCGGGTCGCCCGCGCAGAGGTCACCGAAGTCGATCACGCCGCAGATGGCGCCGCCGGCGGTCAGCACGTTGGCAGGGTGGAGGTCGGCGTGCAGCCATAGCGCCGGGCCTGTCCATTGAGGCGCGGTGACCGCGTCGTGCCAGATGGCTCGGACGGCGTCCGGGTCGTCGATCAGCCCTCGTTCGATGGCGGAGGTGAGCGCCTTGGCGAATCCGCCGGTTAAGTCGGCCAGTGGCCCGCCGCGGTCTCGGCCTGCGGGCGCGCCGCTGGGGGCGGGTTGGTGAAGAGCCGTCAGGAAAGTGGCTAAGGACGTGGCCGCATCGGCGGCTCGCGTGACAGGGGCGCGGTCGGCGGGCGTGCCCGGCACCCAGGTGGTGATGAGCCACGGCCGAGGGAACCGTTCAGACGGTTCGGCGAGTCGCTGCGGGACGGGGACCGGCAGCGGAAGACGCGGAGCGAGTGTGGGCAGCCAGGAGTATTCCTTGCGCAGCAGCGCGTCCGCGGATGCGATCGCCTAGGGGAGCCGGACGGCCAGGTCGTCACCGAGCCGCCACAGTTGGTTGTCCCACCCACGCGCGCCCAGCCGGACCGGGCGATCGGCGAGGTCGGGGTGCTGGTCACGCACCAGATCCGCGACCAGCTCCGCGGTGATCTCGATCTCGGCGTGGCTCATGCGGAACAACAGTGAGCCATTTTCATCGTGGGTAGCGGGCCTCCTCGGCGGCTTGGAGGACGAGGATGGCCTGCACGATCGGGGTGGCACGGCGGGGGCAGCAGCGGATTTTGGTCAGGATCTTCCAGGTCTTGAGGGTGGACACGGCGCGTTCCCCGAGGGCTCGGATCTTGGCGTGGTGCCGGTTGACGGACTTCTGCCGGCGGGACAGGCGGGTGCGGCGGCGTTTGAACGGGGTCCAGACGGTGCCGTGGGCGCCTTGGTAGCCCTTATCGGCGAAGGTCAGCACGTTGTTGCTGGCCAGGGCATCGATCAGGCCATGGGCGCGGGCTGCGGTCAGGTCGTGAACGGAGCCGGGCAGTGCGGCCGACGCCCAGACCAGCCGCCCGGCCGGGTCGGCCAGGACCTGCACGTTCACCCCGTGGCGCTTGTGCTTACCGGAGTAGTAGGGCCGCTGGTCAGCGACCCGGTCGATCGGGATCAGCGTGCCGTCGA
>NZ_JBIAIY010000026.1:0-5395 GCF_042871665.1 Micromonospora sp. NPDC005686 | reverse complement strand
GTTTGTCCGGCGGTGTCCTACTCTCCCACACCCTCCCGAGTGCAGTACCATCGGCGCTGGAGGGCTTAGCTTCCGGGTTCGGAATGTTACCGGGCGTTTCCCCTCCGCCATGACCGCCGTAACTCTATGAACATATCAACCAACCAACAGGGTTGTTGTGTGTTCAGAGTTGCACAGTGGACGCGTAGCAGCTTGGTAGTCAAGTCCTCGGCCTATTAGTACCGGTCAACTGAACCCGTTACCGGGCTTACATTTCCGGCCTATCAACCCAGTCGTCTAGCTGGGGGCCTTACCCCACCAAGGTGGGTGGGATACCTCATCTTGAAGCGAGCTTCCCGCTTAGATGCTTTCAGCGGTTATCCCTTCCGAACGTAGCTAACCAGCCGTGCCCCTGGCGGGACAACTGGCACACCAGAGGTTCGTCCGTCCCGGTCCTCTCGTACTAGGGACAGCCCTTCTCAAGTATCCTACGCGCACGGCGGATAGGGACCGAACTGTCTCACGACGTTCTAAACCCAGCTCGCGTACCGCTTTAATGGGCGAACAGCCCAACCCTTGGGACCTGCTACAGCCCCAGGATGCGACGAGCCGACATCGAGGTGCCAAACCATCCCGTCGATATGGACTCTTGGGGAAGATCAGCCTGTTATCCCCGGGGTACCTTTTATCCGTTGAGCGACACCGCTTCCACATGCCAGTGCCGGATCACTAGTCCCGACTTTCGTCCCTGCTCGACCTGTCAGTCTCACAGTCAAGCTCCCTTGTGCACTTGCACTCAACACCTGATTGCCAACCAGGCTGAGGGAACCTTTGGGCGCCTCCGTTACCCTTTAGGAGGCAACCGCCCCAGTTAAACTACCCACCAGACACTGTCCCTGAACCGGATAACGGTCCGAAGTTAGATACCCAAATCAACCAGAGTGGTATTTCAAGATTGCCTCCACCCATACTGGCGTATGGACTTCACCGGCTCCCACCTATCCTACACAAGCTAATTCAGATACCAATGTCAAGCTATAGTAAAGGTCCCGGGGTCTTTCCGTCCTGCCGCGCGTAACGAGCATCTTTACTCGTAATGCAATTTCGCCGGGCCTGTGGTTGAGACAGTGGGGAAGTCGTTACGCCATTCGTGCAGGTCGGAACTTACCCGACAAGGAATTTCGCTACCTTAGGATGGTTATAGTTACCACCGCCGTTTACTGGCGCTTAAGTTCTCCGCTTCGCCCCGAAGAGCTAACAGGTCCCCTTAACGTTCCAGCACCGGGCAGGCGTCAGTCCATATACATCGAATTACTTCTTCGCATGGACCTGTGTTTTTAGTAAACAGTCGCTTCCCCCTGCTCTCTGCGGCCATACAACGCTCCACCCGCGTGGGGCTTCACGTCTCCGGCCCCCCTTCTCCCTAAGTTACGGGGGCAATTTGCCGAGTTCCTTAACCACAGTTCGCCCGATCGCCTCGGTATTCTCTACCTGACCACCTGTGTCGGTTTGGGGTACGGGCCGCTAAGAACTCGCTAGAGGCTTTTCTCGGCAGCATAGGATCACTGACTTCACCTGAATCGGCTCGGCATCACGTCTCAGCCTATATGCGCCGCGGATTTGCCTACGGCACGGCCTACACGCTTACCCCGGCACAACCACCGGCCGGGATCAGCTACCTTCCTGCGTCACCCCATCGCTTGACTACTACCCGCCAGGTTCCCACGCTCCCCACCATAGGTCCGAAGACCGCCGGCAGTTCGGGTGGTTAGCACAACGAGGTTCGTCAGGGACGCTCTTTCGCGGGTACGGGAATATCAACCCGTTGTCCATCGACTACGCCTCTCGGCCTCGCCTTAGGTCCCGACTCACCCAGGGCGGATTAGCCTGGCCCTGGAACCCTTGGTCATCCGGCGGAAGGGTTTCTCACCCTTCTTTCGCTACTCATGCCTGCATTCTCACTCGTGCCGCGTCCACAACTGGGTCACCCCGCTGCTTCACCCCCGGCACGACGCTCCCCTACCCATCCACACACCTGCATGCCCCATCAAGGAGACACGAAGTTATTGCGTGAATGCCACAGCTTCGGCGGTGTGCTTGAGCCCCGCTACATTGTCGGCGCGGAACCACTTGACCAGTGAGCTATTACGCACTCTTTAAAGGGTGGCTGCTTCTAAGCCAACCTCCTGGTTGTCTATGCGACCCCACATCCTTTTCCACTTAGCACACGCTTAGGGGCCTTAGCTGGTGATCTGGGCTGTTTCCCTCTCGACTACGAAGCTTATCCCCCGCAGTCTCACTGCCGCGCTCTCACTTACCGGCATTCGGAGTTTGGCTGATTTCGGTAAGCTTGTGGGCCCCCTAGACCATCCAGTGCTCTACCTCCGGCAAGAAACACGCGACGCTGCACCTAAATGCATTTCGGGGAGAACCAGCTATCACGGAGTTTGATTGGCCTTTCACCCCTAACCACAGGTCATCCCCCAACTTTTCAACGTTGGTGGGTTCGGCCCTCCACGCGGTCTTACCCGCGCTTCAGCCTGCCCATGGCTAGATCACTCCGCTTCGGGTCTAGAGCATGCGACTGAATACGCCCTATTCAGACTCGCTTTCGCTACGGCTCCCCCACACGGGTTAACCTCGCCACATGCCACTAACTCGCAGGCTCATTCTTCAAAAGGCACGCCGTCACCCCGCAAGGCTCCGACGGATTGTAGGCGAACGGTTTCAGGTACTATTTCACTCCCCTCCCGGGGTACTTTTCACCATTCCCTCACGGTACTTGTCCGCTATCGGTCACCAGGAAGTATTTAGGCTTACCAGGTGGTCCTGGCAGATTCACGGCAGATTTCAGGAGTCCGCCGCTACTCGGGAACACCCACAGAAGACCAGCAGCTTTCACCTACCGGACTATCACCGTCTACGGTCAGCCATTCCAGACTGTTCGACTAACCACTGGCTTTGTAACTTCTCGAATGCGTGTCAGCACACTCAGCAGGGTCCCACAACCCCGACCACGCAACCCCTGACAGGTATCACACGCCGCCGGTTTAGCCTCAATCCGCTTTCGCTCGCCACTACTCACGGAATCACTATTTGTTTTCTCTTCCTACGGGTACTGAGATGTTTCACTTCCCCGCGTTCCCCCCACACACCCTATGTGTTCAGGTGCGGGTGACATCACATGACTGATGCCGGGTTCCCCCATTCGGACACCCTGGGATCACAGCTTGGTTGACAGCTCCCCCAGGCCTATCGCGGCCTCCCACGTCCTTCATCGGCTCCTGGTGCCAAGGCATTCACCGTTCGCCCTTGACAACTTGACCACAAAGATGCTCGCGTCCACTGTGCAATTCTCAACAAACAACCAACCCACAACCCACAAGCCCCACACCTGCAACCCACAAGGATCACGGTTTGCGAGACCAGGCCATGCCTGGCGCCTTCCGCCCCCGGAACACAATCCACAGGGGCATCTCAAGGCTCTGAAAGACAACCACACGGGTTGTTCCTTCAGGACCCAACAGGGTGCCTACATCCGTCCCCAGCCGCACCACAGTCTCGTTCCCACCACCCCGAAGAGCAGCTGTACTAGAGAATCCGTGGCCGTTGCCGGCAACCGACTTGCCAGTGTCTCCGCCATCTGAGCACCCCACCACCACATTCGGGCAGCGCGGGCTCCATACCACCTTTCGGTGGATGGTGCTCCTTAGAAAGGAGGTGATCCAGCCGCACCTTCCGGTACGGCTACCTTGTTACGACTTCGTCCCAATCGCCAGCCCCACCTTCGACGGCTCCCTCCACAAGGGTTGGGCCACCGGCTTCGGGTGTTGCCGACTTTCGTGACGTGACGGGCGGTGTGTACAAGGCCCGGGAACGTATTCACCGCAGCGTTGCTGATCTGCGATTACTAGCGACTCCGACTTCACGGGGTCGAGTTGCAGACCCCGATCCGAACTGAGACCGGCTTTTTGGGATTCGCTCCACCTCACGGTATCGCAGCCCATTGTACCGGCCATTGTAGCATGCGTGAAGCCCTGGACATAAGGGGCATGATGACTTGACGTCATCCCCACCTTCCTCCGAGTTGACCCCGGCAGTCTTCGATGAGTCCCCGCCATAACGCGCTGGCAACATCGAACGAGGGTTGCGCTCGTTGCGGGACTTAACCCAACATCTCACGACACGAGCTGACGACAGCCATGCACCACCTGTGACCGCCCCCGAAGGACCTGCCATCTCTGACAGTTTTGCGGCCATGTCAAACCCAGGTAAGGTTCTTCGCGTTGCATCGAATTAATCCGCATGCTCCGCCGCTTGTGCGGGCCCCCGTCAATTCCTTTGAGTTTTAGCCTTGCGGCCGTACTCCCCAGGCGGGGCGCTTAATGCGTTAGCTGCGGCACAGGGAACCGGAGAGGCCCCCCACACCTAGCGCCCAACGTTTACAGCGTGGACTACCAGGGTATCTAATCCTGTTCGCTCCCCACGCTTTCGCTCCTCAGCGTCAGTATCGGCCCAGAGACCCGCCTTCGCCACCGGTGTTCCTCCTGATATCTGCGCATTTCACCGCTACACCAGGAATTCCAGTCTCCCCTACCGAACTCTAGCCTGCCCGTATCGACTGCAGGCCCGCAGTTGAGCTGCGGGTTTTCACAGTCGACGCGACAAGCCGCCTACGAGCTCTTTACGCCCAATAAATCCGGACAACGCTCGCGCCCTACGTCTTACCGCGGCTGCTGGCACGTAGTTGGCCGGCGCTTCTTCTGCAGGTACCGTCACTTACGCTTCGTCCCTGCTGAAAGAGGTTTACAACCCGAAGGCCGTCATCCCTCACGCGGCGTCGCTGCATCAGGCTTCCGCCCATTGTGCAATATTCCCCACTGCTGCCTCCCGTAGGAGTCTGGGCCGTGTCTCAGTCCCAGTGTGGCCGGTCGCCCTCTCAGGCCGGCTACCCGTCGTCGCCTTGGTAGGCCATCACCCCACCAACAAGCTGATAGGCCGCGAGCCCATCCCAAGCCGAAAAACTTTCCACCCAACACCATGCGGCGCAAGGTAATATTCGGTATTAGCCCCGGTTTCCCGGGGTTATCCCAAAGCCTGGGGCAGGTTGCTCACGTGTTACTCACCCGTTCGCCGCTCGAGTACCCCGAAGGGCCTTTCCGCTCGACTTGCATGTGTTAAGCACGCCGCCAGCGTTCGTCCTGAGCCAGGATCAAACTCTCCAACAAAAACTTGTCGAACAGCAATCAACCTGGCAACAAAAAGTGTTGCCAAAGGAATCCCAACCAGCAACCATTCAAAAGAACAGCCACCAGTCCGGGGTATAAAACAATTGGCACTGGCTTTACAAGCACCCTGTTGAGTTCTCAAAGAACAACCACACACCAACCAGAAACCCCACCACCGTGGAGCACCC
>NZ_JBIAIY010000025.1:0-6824 GCF_042871665.1 Micromonospora sp. NPDC005686 | reverse complement strand
CATCGGGGTACTTCTTCGGTGCTGCCACGGACGACTTCCTCCCCCACGGCCATCAGACCATGGTCAAGAAGCTCCATGAAAGCGGGGGTGGCTCAGAGCGCACGTCGGCGGTCGCGGATCAGCTCGGTCAGGCGGGTCAGGCTGCGCGTGGACAGCGGGATGCTGGCAGGATAGGTCAGCAACGAAGCTCCTGTGCTGGGCAGTGCGTCTTGGTCGACTGCTGTCCTACCGGGAGCTTCGTCCTATCTGGAGCAGCGACACGCCGCTGAGCGCCTGCTCAGGAGCCCTTGATCACGATGAAAATGGCTCATTAGTTGATTATTGACGGTCGGGCACCGACCGCAGTCAGACCCTCCGATAGAATCGCATCCCTCGATATCGAAGGAGGATCAATGCGAGTTGGCCTGCGGGCGGGTGTGGCCGCATCCCTGGGCGCTGCCCTGACATTGACCATCGCCCCCACGGCGGGTTACGCGAACGTGCCGTCAGGGAATTCCACCCAGAACGTTTACACGAGCCACCGCCAGTCGCAGCAGTACTGGAGTTCCTCTACCAAGAAAATGTATGTGAACGCGATCCTCAGCGCGAACCTCCCATCCGGCTACTGCCTAGACTCCTGGTTCGACTGGACCACGCCCGAGGGTTCGAGTCATTACGACTCCAGAGGTGCGCGGACATGCGTAAGCAACTACTCGATGTACGGGGACGTTGTGACGGAAAGCAACTCGGTCGCAGGAATGCAGAAGGCCGGCGGCGCATACGGCCCCAACAACAACACCACCTCAACGTCATACCTTGTTAATGCAGCGGGATCAACGATATCGATCGCGAGCATCAACGTGGTGATGAATCAGTACAACTGCTCGATCCGATACTGGAAGCGGACATCGAGCGGCGTAGAATATTGGACTGGCGGCCCGCCCACGAATCCGAATTGCTAAGGTGATGACCTTGCGGAGAATGACTACCCGGAGTCGATCAACTCTGGCATCCCCCATGATCGGCCTTCTGCTGATCACCTCCGTCGCGAGCTGCGCGCGGCCGGCCGAACAGGTAGCCGCCGACCCTGCCGTCACATCCGAACGGCTGGACCTCCTGTCCCAACGAATCGGCGGGACACCCAGACAACGCACGGCCGGCGAAGTTCTGCAATACCACGCGTACCAAGACGGCATTCGCGACTGCATGAAAGACGCAGGCTTCACCTACGAACCCCCGCCCTTCCTGGACCCATATCGCGGACGCACAGTCATTCACATGGGAATCGGCACAGGACAGTGGTTGGCCCCCATCAACGAAGATCGTCTGGGAATCACCGACACCGCCGAATTGAAAGGCCCGAACAAGGGCGATACAGGGCCGAGCGCCAGCTATCGCAACCTAGATCCGGAAGACCAGGAGAAGTTTCAACAAAGCCTCACCACCTGCATCCCACGCAACACCCCTGAGGTCAACTTTCCGTCGAGCTACCACTCCTTAGCCGAGAAGTACAACCAGATGCTGACGGACGCGTCCAAGGCAGCCGTGGTAAAAGCTGCTGGCAAACAGTACCCAACCTGCATGGCCCAGGGTGGCTTCAAGGTCAACAGCCACGACGAGCTAGTCAAGCTGGTCCTGACACGCATGGGAGACGCTCAGCCGCCGACGCCTGGCCAAGCGCCGAGTTCAAACTGGTCTGCCGTTGTACAGACGGAACGGGCAGCCGCACGTCTGGATGCCGACTGCCGACAGCCGGCATACGAGGCAGCGCTCAACGCCGTAGCCCCATCGGTTGCGGAATTCGAACGATCTCATGAAGCCGAGCTTGCGCTCGTCAGTCGGCAGTGGCACGACATCGAAGCCCAAGCAGCCGCGTACCCCGAGTTCAAGTAGAACATCGTTCATGGTGGCCGGGGACTGGCGTTGCTCTCGGTCGGCGGTGCGGGTGGGCTTCCCCCTGAGATGTGGACACCCTGAGACTGGATGTTGGTCCAGAGGAAGGGGTGTCCCCGTTGGGGCGTCCATCGAAGTACACGGAAGAGTTCCGGCGTGACGCGGTCGACCTGGTCCGTTCGTCGCAGCGGCCGATCAACCAGGTGGCTCGTGAGCTCGGGATGAGTCATGAGACGCTGCGGAACTGGGTCCGCGCCGCCGAACGCCGGACCGGGGCCGCTGCGACCGCCTCGGGTGGGGACGGGTTGTCGGTGGCGGACAAGGACGCCGAGATCGCCCGGCTGCGGCGTGAGGTGGCGGAGTTGCGGCAGGAGAAGGAGATCCTGCGCAAGGCAGCCGCCTATTTCGCCAAGGAGATGGATCGGTGACCAGCCGCTTCCGGTTCATCTCCACCCACCGCGCCGTGTTCGGCGTCAAGCGGCTGTGCCGGGTCCTGGCGGTCTCCCGCTCCGGGTTCTACCGCTGGAGCGCCAGCGAGCCGGCCCGGCAGGCACGCGCCGCCGCCGAGGACGCCCTCGCCGAGCAGATCAGCCGAGTGCACGCCGACTCCGGCGGCACCTACGGATCTCCTCGGGTGGCCGTCGAGCTGCACGAGCGGGGTGTGCGTGTCAACCGCAAGCGGGTCGAGCGGATCATGCGGCAACGCGACGTGGTGGGCCGGCACCTGCGCCGCCGCAAACGCACCACCATCCCGGATCCGACCGCTGCGCCGGTGCCGGACCTGATCGGCCGGGACTTCACCGCCGCCGCACCGGACCAGCGGTGGTGCGGCGACATCACCTACCTACGCGTCGGGACCGGCTGGCTCTACCTGGCCACGGTCATCGACATCGCCACCCGCCGGCTGATCGGCTGGTCGATCAACACCCACATGCGCGCGGAACTGGTCATCGACGCCCTCGACGCGGCTGTCGCCGCCCGCGGCGGCCGGGTCGACGGGGTGATCTTCCACAGCGACCGCGGAAGTCAATACGGCAGTAGCGACTTCGCCGACGCCTGCCGCCGCCACGGCGTGCGCCGCTCGATGGGGCGCATCGGCTCGTCGTACGACAACGCCCTGGCCGAGGCGTTCTTCGCCACCCTCAAACGCGAACTCGACGTCGACCACCGACAGTGGGCCACCGAGACCGACGCCCGCCGCGACGTGTTCCGCTGGATCGCCTTCTACAACCACCGACGCCGCCACTCCGCACTCGGCTACCTCAGCCCCACCAACTACGAACAGACCCTCGCACCGACTACGCTGCAACAGATCGCGGCATAACCCGGTGTCCACATCCCGGGGGGAACCTCAGTCGGCGTCCGTGTCAACGCCGGCTGAACTTTGGCTCTGGCACACATTTTGTGAGTCGCGCTCGTCGGTAGTTCGGGTTGGGTGCCGGGATGGAGATCATTCCGGCGTTGCTGCCGCACCTGACGGGCCTGCGGTTGGAGGCGGTGGTGATCCGGGGCGTCGGGGTCAGGATCGACGCGGCGACGCAGACTGTGCGGGCGCGGTGTGGCACCTGCAGCACCTGGTCGACCACAAGGCATGGTCGCTATGTGCGGCGGCTGGCCGATGTCAGGTTAGGTGGTCACGAGGTGCTGGTCGCGTTGACGGTCCGCCGTTTCACCTGCGTGAACACCGAATGCAGGCGGCGGACCTTCGTTGAGCAGGTTCCCGGTCTGACTCGTCGGCATGCCCGTCACACCGTCATGGCGGCCGGTGACCTCGAGGCCGTCGCGGTGGCATTGGGCGGTCGACCGGGCAGCAGGTTGGCGCATCGGTTGGCGGTGTCGGTGTCCCGCTCCACGTTGATCCGGATGATCCGCCGGATGCCCGACCCGCCGCCAATAACGCCGACGGTGCTGGGCGTGGACGACTTCGCCCGCCGCCGAGGGCACCGATATGCGACGGTGCTGCTCGACATGCACACTCGCCGGCCGATCGAGGTTCTGCCCGACCGCACCGCCGACACCCTTGCCGCGTGGCTGCGCGAGCACCCTGGTGTTCAGATCATCTGCCGCGATCGAGGCGGCAGCTATGCCGACGGCGCCCGCAAGGGAGCACCTGACGCGATCCAGGTCGCCGACCGGTGGCACCTGTTGAAGAACCTCAGCGACACCGTCGAGAAGGTCATCCGCGGGCACCGCCGATGCCTCCGCACCCACGCCGAACCAACATCTGCCCTGGCCGCGCTGGCCGACGAACCGAGCGGGGCGGGGCGTCGGGCGGCGAACACCCGTCAACGACACGCGGCTGTGCACGCCCTGCGAGCCGAAGGGCTGTCGATCAGCGCGACGGCCCGCCGCCTCGACATGAACGTCAGAACCGCCCGCAAGTACGCCCACGCCGCCACCGCCGAGGCGTTGATTGGCCCGAACGCCAGCAGCCGACCCAGCGTCCTCGCCCCGTTCCACTTCTACCTGCGTCAACGCCTTACCGACGGCGTCCACCAGACCGCTGACCTGCACGCCGAGATCCTGGCCCGCGGCTACCAGGGCAGCTTGCGGGTGCTGCGGGACTGGCTCACCATCAACCGCACCCGACCCACCGCGCCGACTGCAGTCCGGGTGCCGTCGGCCCGGCGGATCACCGCCTGGATCATGCGACCCGGCCACAAACTCACCGACGACGAACACGCCGATCTCGCCGACGCCCGCCGACGCTGCCCGGACCTCGACACCGTCGCCGGCCTCGCCCGCGGGTTCGCCGCGCTGGTCCGCCACCAAGGCACCGGTCAGCACCTTGACGCCTGGATCGACCGCGCCCGTCACGCCGGATACCCCGAGATCCGCGGCTTCGCCGCCGGTCTTGTCGGCGACCGCGACGCCGTCGTCGCCGGCCTCGCCCAGCCATGGAGTTCAGGTCCGGTCGAGGGCCAGGTCAACCGCATCAAGACGATCAAGCGGCAGATGTATGGCCGGGCGAACCTCGACCTACTGCGCAAACGCGTCCTGACCAACTCGTGAGCCGCCGCCAAGATCAATCACAGAATCTGTGCCAGAGCCGCCGGTGAGCTGGTTGTCGAGCTGGACCGCCCCAAGCGGCCGACTCGCCGGGCCGGGGCGAAGTCCGACCCGATCGACGCCGAACGCGCCGCCCGTGATGCCTTGGCCCGCACCCGGCTGACGCAGCCCAAGACCGGGCCTCAGCGGGCAGCGCTGCAGATGCGGCTGACCGCCCGCCGGGCGGCCGTCGAGGCTGCCACCGCCGCCCAGCGGCAGCTGCACGCGATGGTCATCACCGCTCCCGAAGCGGTGCGAACCCGCTTTCGCGGGCAGCGCACCCGAACGATGATCACCACGGCCGGCCGGCTGCGACCGACCACGGCCGGTGGCGACATCGAGGCCGCCACCGCGCTGGCGGTGTTACGTGATCTCGCCCGACGCATCCGGACCTTGGAAACGGAGGCAGCCAGCCACGAGACAGCCATCCGTATGATCGTGCGCTCCTGGCGCCCCGACCTGCTCGACCTCACCGGCGTCGGACCCATCGTCGCCGCCACCGTCCTGACCGCCTGGTCCCACCCCGGACGCTGCCGCAACGACGCCGCGTTCGCCATGCTCGCCGGCGCCGCCCCGATCCCTGCTTCATCCGGCAAAACCATCCGCTACCGGCTCAACCCCTCAGGCGACCGGCAACTCAACCGCGCCCTGCACACCGTCGCCCTGTCCCGACTGCGCTACGACGAACCCACCCGCGCCTACGCCGACCGCCGCCGCGCCCAAGGCAAAACCGACCGAGAGATCAAACGCTGCCTCAAGCGATACATCGCAAGAGACCTCTACCGACGCCTCGAAAGCCCACCCCAGCCACTTGACGCGCCATAGGAGCGTCCACTTGAGCCCTGCCGAGATGGTCACCGTTCAGGAAGCCCTGGTCAGATGGCTGTCGGTGGGATTCGAGTCTCAACTGCGGGAATCTCTACCAGCTCCGCCGTGGCAGATTCAGCCCCGCACGCCGATGCAGGATCGCCCCTGAGACTGGATTCGGCGGGCCCAGGACGACAAGCCGGCAGTGGGCAGGCGGTGAGCAGCCAACACTGACCTCACCAGTCTTCTCTGGGAGGTCGCGCCGCACCGCTCGACCGCGTCACCGCAGGTCAAGTCCTCGCCCGATCGGCGTCAGCGAGCATTTCGGGCGTCGTGTCTGCGGCCCTGGCCCTATCACTGCCACGCCACCTTGCTTGACCACTTACGCTGGCTGCCATCGGCTCAGGGGCCGTAGTCGCTCTGTGTGGCTTCGACAAAGGCGCTTCGAGCTCTTGTGACTGCCTCCCACGCATCCTCGCGTCCGCGCCCCCACTTCCCTCGTTGATACCGGGCGTCGACCGCGTCACTCCAGTTGCCGGCCGCGATCTTCAGCGCACCAGCCCGTTCGGCCACCACCTTCGGGCCTGCTATCTGGACGGCAGCGTTGGTAGCGATGAACGCCAGCCACTCGTCGGCATAACGCTCGTGCAGATCCTTGATAGCGTTTCCCTGATCGTCGCCGTCCATGGCGACGACCAACTCCCTCGCGTGATCGAGAAAAGTATCGAGTCTCGTCAGATACGTCACCCATGCCTGCCGCCGGGCATCGGTGACCTGATCGCGGCGCGCCTGCTGGACCTGCTTCGCTGAGCACTGACGGTCCCGTAGGTGCCGGCGACGGTGATCAACCCGCCAACGATGGTCCCGGCGAGTGTGAGCACGCCACTCGTGATGTCGCTCGGCATGAAGGCAGCCAATCATGGCTCCTCGACACAAACCAGTGCGAGCAGTCATTGACGGCGATCGGCCTACTGGGTCAACCGGCGGCGCTGCGGAAACTACTGAGCCATTTTCATCGTGATCAAGGGCTCCTGAGCAGGCGCTCAGCGGCGTGTCGCTGCTCCAGATAGGACGAAGCTCCCGGTAGGACAGCAGTC
>NZ_JBIAIY010000024.1:0-8593 GCF_042871665.1 Micromonospora sp. NPDC005686 | reverse complement strand
ACCTCCAACTGCTCTACCAAGGCCGCTCCCCCAACTCCGGCGGCGACTACGGCCTCCTGCCCTACCGACCCGGACTCCTCACCCTCCAGCGCTGAGCGCGTACCCCGAGATCCGGAGAGCCCGGCCCGCGACACGCGGGCCGGGCTCTCCGGCGTCTCGGACGGTGATGATCGTTGCTCTGGAGGCAACGGTGGTGGCGCGGTCCGCCGTTGACGGGAACCGCCCGGCCGGCCGGTGACGTTACGCGCGGACGGTCACCGGCGCGCTCGTGGCACGACCGTTGGCGTAGCCCGCCTTGACCGCGACGACCGTCACGGTGACCGCCTTGCCGCGCATCGCCGCGGTCAACGTCAGCGTCTTCGTCGTCGTGCCGGTCAGCTCCCCGCCCACTCGCCACTCGTAGCGGTACGAGTCGGCGGTCGGCGTCCAGGTGCCGGTGGTCGCCTGCACGGTCTGACCCACCCGAGGCGTGCCGGTGATCGTCGGCGTGACAGTGGCCTGCAACGCCGGACCCTTCGCGACCGGGACCGTGGCCGCCGACGTCGCCCGGCCGGACGAGTACCCGGGCTTGGTCGCGGTGACCGTCACGGTCAGCCGCTTGCCCAGCTCGGACGCCCGGATCACGTACGTCGGACCGGTCGCCCCGCTGATCGCGGTGCCGTCGGCCGCCCACTGGTAGGCGTACGCCGAGGCGGCCGGGCTCCACTGCCCGGTCGACGCGCGCACCGTCGCCCCCACGGCGACCGTGCCGGTCACCGCCGGTGCCGTCACCGACCGGAGGGCCTGAGACTCGGTGATCGAGAACGCGTCGGCGAGCGAAACCGGGGTGCTCCACTCGTCCGGCCGAATCGAGACGGAAGCCTTGCCCACCCCGGCGGAGGTCAGATCGACATCGGCGGTGAGGGTCCGGCGGTCCGCGGAGACGCTCCGCACCGTCGCGACGATCGCGGTGCCGCCGGCCGGGGTGACGGTGACCTGATCCTCCTGGTGGAGGCCGCTGCCGGTGATCGTGATCGTCCGTACCGCGCCGGTCTCCACCGACGCCGGCGACACCGACGTCACGGTCAGCGGATCGGGCGCCACGGAGAAGGAGTAGTAGGTCTGCAGCGATTGCGCGCCGTCCGCCGTCACGCTCTTCACGTAGAGCGTGTAGTAGCCGGCGTCCGGCGGAGTCCAGCTGATCGTCGCGGTGCCGTCGGCCGTGGCCGCGACGGTGCCCTCGGCGCCGGCGACCTGGTACGTGTACTTCACCGCGCCGGGCTGCCGGGGCTTGAACGTGAAGGTGCCGGGCGCGAACCTGCCGGAGCCCGACGTGGGGAAGTCCGTCGAGACGACCACCGGGGAGTCGGTCACCGACCAGGAGGTCCCGCCTTCGGTGGTCCGCACCCCGGCGGCGTTACTGGCGATCACGGTGACGTAGGCGTAGCCGGGCTCGTTGAGCGTGTACTGGAAGGTGACGGTGCCGTCAGCCGCCGCCGGCAGCACCTGCCGGGTGGCCGGATCGCGGTTGAGGAACACCTCGTACTCGGCGACGTTCACCATCTCGGTGCGCGCCGTGAAGGTGGCGGTGGACCCGACGGCCTCGCCGCCCCTGCGGGTCACGTACGGGCTGGCGCCCGACACCGAGACGGAGACGAACCGCGGCTCGGAGAGCGTGCCGTCGGCGCTGCGGCTCTGCACGTACAGCGCCTGCGTGCTCTCGCTGGTGGCGGTCCAGGTCAGGTCCGCGGTGCCGTCCGCGCCGGCCGGCAGGACGGTCTTCTGGCTCGCGCTGCCGTTGTAGTCAGCCGTCCAGTAGAGGTAGGACGTGACTTCGGGCATGCGCGGGGCCAGGTGGAACCGGAGCGACGACCCGATGATCACGTTCCGGTCGACGTCACCGGTGACCCGGGGGGCGTTGTCGACGACGAACGTGTAGGCCCGCTCCGGATGGGTCACGCCGTCGCCGGTGACGCTGCGCACGTACAGGGTCTGGCGACCCGCCCGGGTCGGGGCGATCATCGCGGTGGCCGTGCCGTCGCCGCCGGCCGCGATCGAACCGGACGGACCGTCACCGTCGATCCGCCAGGCGAACGACTCCGTGCCCGGGACGGTCGAGGTGAACTGGAACGCGCCGGGCACGCCAGGGCCGTAGTCCAGGTTGGTGCGGCCGTCGTCCGGATAGGCGGTGGAGAAGACCGAGGGCCGCGTCTCCCGTACCCAGAAACCGTAGATCGTCTGCTCGGACCAGTTTCCGGCGCGGTCGATGGCGTACACGAGCACCGAGTGGTAGCTCGCGTCCTGCGGCGTCCAGGTGACGGTGGCCGGGCCGCCGAGGCTCTCCGCCGGGACCGTGGCGTACTCGTCGTCGACACCGGAGAACCGGTACTGGTAGCTCACTGTGTCGTCGGAGGCCGAGGTGAAGGTGAAGCTCCCGGCGTCGCCGACCCCGCCACCGGCGTTCTCCCAGTCGCCCGTCGGGTACTTCGCGGAGGTGACGGCCGGTGCCGGACCACCGATGCGGTCGATCGTGAAGTAGCAGGTGGCGCTCCACGGCGAGGTGTCGGCGCCGTCGAGGACGCGCACCCGCCACGCGTACGTGGTTCCGTGCCGTTGCCGATCGGGATCTTCGAGCTGGACGTACACCTGGTTGTTGTGCTGGGCGAGGCCGGTGAGCCACTGCTGCGGGGCGTCCGGCGTGGTGACGTCCCACACCTGGAAGTCGGCCTGCGGGTCGGCGCTCTGCGGCGTGCCGCTGTAGGTGCCCTGGAGCACGACGGCGTTGGCGTCGTTGAGCCGTACCGGGCTCAGGTAGGGCCCGGGCGCCTGGGCAACGCAGGCCTGCCCGGCGGTGGTGAGGTCGGTCGGGCCGCCGACGGCGGCCGCGGCCGGAGTCGCGGCCGCGCCGACAACCGTCGCGCAACCGACGGCGAACGTGGTGACTGTCGAAAGTAGACGTCCGAAAGTGGGCGCGAGGGTACGCACTCCGGTCCTCCCCGTGAATGATCGCGGGCGGCGATCGAAGCGCCCGCGGAGGAAGGATCGCACGGGTTCGATGGCGGCGGTGCCCCCTACGACTGGAGAGCGACGTCTATCGTTCGGCCATGGGAGCGATCAAGCCGTGGCACCTGTCCATCCTGATGCTCTGCTGCCTTCTGCCGCTCGTCGCGGGGGTGGCGGGCGGCGTGTGGGCGTGGCGGCGCCGCCGCTGACCGGTCAGCGGCCGGCAGCGCCGGCGAACTCCTCCACGGCCGTGCAGATCCGCCCGAGCACCTCGGCCGAGGCCGCCAACGGCCCAGGCACCATCATCGCGTGGTCGGCGTCGGCGACCTCCACCACGTACGGGGTGAGCCGCCGCGCCAGCGCGCCGTCCCAGACCCGGTCGGCGGTGCCGCCGGCCAGCAGGAACGGCGCGGTGGCCCGGCCCAGCGACTCCCGTACCGCGGGGTCGGTCAGCAGCGGCGTCAGCCAGACCGCCGGGATGCCCCGGTCGGCGGCGAGCGGGGCGGCGAAACTGCCGAGAGACTTGCCCACGAGCAGATCGACCCCGGCGTCGAGGACCGGGTCCAGTTGCTCGGCGACCCACTGCGGCGCGCTGTCGAGGCGCAGATCGTCCAGCGACCGCCAGGTCACCTCGTGCACGTCGAAGCCGAGCCGGCGCAAGGCCTCCCCGACGTAGACGAACAGCGGGCCCCGGGTGTCGTAGCCCCGTCCCGGAGCGAGAACCGCGCGCCGATCCGCCATGGTCGCCTCCCTGCGTTCGATAGATGCGCCACGCTATCCGCCGCACGCATTTCCGGTGGCCCCGTCCAGCGCGTGTCACATGCGCTCGGGCGTACGGATACCGAGCAGGTCCAGCCCTTCGCGCAGCACCCGGGCGGTCAGGTCGGCCAGCACCAGCCGGCTGTCCCGCACCGCCTCCTCGGCACGCAGCACGGGGCAGTGCTCGTAGAACGTGCTGAAGGCGCTGGCGAGCCGGTACAGGTAGCCGGTGAGATGGTGGAACTCCAGGTTCTCCGCCACCTGCGCCACCACGCCCGCGAAGCCGACCAGCTCGATGGCGAGCGCCCGCTCGGCCGCCGCCGCGAAGGCGAGCGGCGCGTCCGGCCGCGCCGCGACACCGCCGCGCCGGAAGATCGACCGGATCCGGGAGTACGCGTACTGCAGGTAGGGGGCGGTGTTGCCGTCCAGCGACAGCATCCGCTCCCAGTCGAGCACGTAGTCGCGGTGCCGGTCGACGGAGAGGTCCGCGTACTTGATCGCGCCGATGCCGACCGCCCGGCCCACCTCGGCCGTCTCCTCGGCGCCCAGCTCCGGGTTCCGCTCGCGGGCCAGCGCCGTCGCTCGGCCGACCGCCTCCTCCAGCAGCCCCACCAGCTTCACCGATCCGCCGGCCCGGCTCCGCAGCATCCGTCCGTCCGGCCCGAGAATCGAGCCGAAGCCGACGTGCTCGGCGCGGGCGGGCGGAGTCAGCCACCCGGCCTGCGCCGCCACCGCGAAGACCATCTCGAAGTGCGTGCTCTGCGGCAGTCCCACCACGTAGACCAGGCGCGTCGCGCCCAGCGTCCCGGCCCGGTGCCGGAGCGCCGCCAGGTCCGTCGCCGGGTATCCGTACCCACCGTCGGACTTGCGCACGATCAGCGGCAGCGGCTCCCCGTCCCGGCCCACCGACGCGGGTGGAAAGACGCAGGCGGCGCCGTCGCTGAGACGCAGCATCCCCAGCCGGTCCAGCTCCGCCACGGTCGGCGCGAGCAGGTCGTGATAGCTGCTCTCTCCGCGGAAGTCGCCCCGGGTGAGGGTGACGTCGAGCAGGTCGTACACGGCCAGGAAGTAGCGCTCGGACTGCTCCACGAGGAGCCGCCACAGCCGCCGGGTGGTCTCGTCGCCGCCCTGCAACGTCACCACGCGCAGCCGGGACCGCTCGCGGAACCCCTCGTCGGCGTCGAACTTCCGGCGCGCCGCCGCGTAGAACGAGTCCAGGTCGCCCATGGACAGCTCCTGCGCCGCGCCGTCCTCGCCCAGGTCGACGAGGTGTTCGATGAGCATGCCGAACGGGGTGCCCCAGTCGCCGAGGTGGTTGGCCCGCACGACCTGGTGTCCCAGCCGGCCGAGCAGCCGGGCCGCCGCGTCTCCGATCACCGTCGAGCGCAGGTGCCCGACGTGCATCTCCTTCGCCACGTTGGGGGCCGAGTAGTCGACCACCACGGTCTCCGGCACGGCTGCCGCCGGCACGCCGAGGCGCGGGTCCGACGCGAGCGCGCCGACCATCCCGGCCAGGGCGTCGTCGGACACCGTCAGGTTGAGGAAGCCCGGTCCGGAGACCTCCGCGGCCGAGCAGACGTCCGTCAGCGCCGAGTGCCGCAGCACCTCCGCGGCGATGTCGCGCGGCGGCCGGCCGAGCCGCCGCGCCAGCGCGAGCGCCGCGTCGGACTGGAAGTCCGCGCGCGGGGAGCGCCGTACCAGCGGGTCCACGGGCACGCCGGCCACGGCCTCGAACGCCGGCGCCAGCCGGTCGGTCAGCAGTCTCTCCAGATCCATGGGTACGCCGATCTCGCTCGAATCCGCTCTCACGCGGATCTCGGATGGGATGCGGGCGGACCGGGGACGGCCGGGTGCGACCGGCGGCTCGATCCGCCGGTCGCAGGAGACAGGTGCTCAGCGCAGGCGGTCGCGGGACCGCCGGCGTCGCTCCGCACCGGCCGGGACGTCGTTCGACGGCGGCACGAGGGTGCGGGCGCAGGTCACGGGGGAAGCCTAACCGGCCGGTCCGGGGCGGGCAACGTCGTTCCCGGGCCGGCCGGTTGGGCGTACCCCCTCGTCAGGCCGGTGTGGCGGCGGCGCCGCGGTGCCGCTCGGCGCGGCGCCGCACCTGCGTGTACGCGCTGGTCAGGCCCATCGCCCGGCGCACCTCGACGAGCGTGCGGTGCACCTGCTCCCGGGTGCGTTCGGTGCCCTCGTGGATGAGCCGGTCGACGAGGCCGGTGTCGGCCTCGATCCGGGCGCGGCGTTCCCGGATCGGGTCGAGGAACCGGTTGAGCGCCACGGCGAGGGCCTCCTTGACCTCCACGTCGCCGACCCGGCCGGCCCGGTAGCGGGCCTTGAACTCCTCGACCTGCGCGCGGTCCGGGTTGAACAGGTCGTGGTACGCGAAGACCGGGTTCCCCTCGACGGAGCCGGGCACGTCGGCGCGCACCCGGTTCGGGTCCGTGTACATGCCGCGCACCTTGCGCCGCACCGTCGCCGCGTCGTCGGACAGGGCGATCGCGTTGCCCCGGCTCTTGCTCATCTTGCCCTGCCCGTCGGTGCCCACCAGTGTCGGCGTCTCCGACAGCAGCAGCTCCGGCACGGGGAACACCTCCCCGTACAGGTGGTTGAAGCGGCGGGCGATCTCGCGGGTCACCTCGACGTGGGCGGCATTGTCCCGGCCCACCGGCACGACCTGCCCCTTCACGCAGAGGATGTCGGCCGCCTGGAGGACGGGGTAGCCGAGCAGCCCGTACGGCATCTCCTCCTTGCCCGCGTCCCGGCTCATCTCCTTGAGCGACGGGACGCGTTCCAGACGCGGGACGGTGACGAGGTTCTGCAGGAGCGTGTTCAGGTCGCCGACCTCGGGGATCGCCGACTGGAGGTAGAAGGTGGCCCGGCTCGGTTCCACTCCGGCGGCGAGGATGTCGGTGACCATCTCCCGGGCGTTGCCGGCCACCTGGGCGATGTCCTCGCGGGTGTTCCTGGTGGTGAGCATGTGCAGGTCGGCGATGATGAAGAAGCTCTCGTACCGCTGGTGCAGCCGCACTCGGTTGGCGATGCTGCCCACGTGGTGGCCGAGGTGCAGCCGCCCGGTCGGGCGGTCGCCGGTGAGCATGCGTGCAGAGGACATGGTCGTACGCCTTTCGTGCCGTTCGCTGGCGGGGACGCGCGGATGCGCGGAGACGATCCGGGTGTCACCCGGATCGGTGGAGCGGCTCGTCAGAACGAGCGCCGCCATCGCCCGCCGGCGCGGAACCGAAGTCCGCCGGCACGAAGTACGTCGAGGATCTGCTCCCGGCCGTCAGCAGTGTGGCCCGGGAGACCGCTGCGGGTCTCCGGGAGGTGGCTGCGCGACCGGGCCATGGCAGACACATTAGCCGTTCATCGGCTCGTGCGGCCGCACCCGCGGTGCTTACCGCTGTCGATAGCTCTCCGCGTAGTAGGTGCCGACCCGCTCCCGGTAGTCCGGATGGGCGAAGTGCTCCGCGTCGAACGCGGGTGACTCCTTCACCTGCTCCCGGGTGCGGTCCACGTGCACGACGCGGTCCAGGTGGTCGACCTGGGCGACGGTTCCGGCCGGCAGCAGCACCTTCTTGCCGAAGATCCACGGACCGGTGTCCACCACCAGGTACCGCGCGTCGGCGTCCTCGCTCGCCTCGTCGATCGAGCCGATCCGGCCGTCCGTCGCCTCCACCCGGTAGCCGGTCAGGTCGATCGGCGTGCCCGGGCCGGGGGCGTCGGGGCCGTCCGCGTCGCCGGCGCGCTGCTGCGGCACGTCTCCCGGCCGGGTCTGGTCGTACCCACCGGCCAGGGCGGACGGATCCCGCCAGCTCCACGGGTTGAACGGCTGCATCGGCGCACCTCCGTCGAATCGGCTCGACAGAAACAGTGCCTCGGCGGCGGCACCGGAAACACGTGCGGCGTCGCTTGCGGGCCTGAGCTGGGACGACGGCGCGCTGGCATACTGGCCGACCATGGTCCTGTCACGTGGTTGGTCGCTGTTCCTGGTCGCCGTCGGCGTCTGGACGTGGGCGATCTGGCCGAGGTTCGCGCTCGCCATCTGGAACGACGAGCGCGCCTGGTCGACCGGTGTCGTCGGCGAGGGCAGCCCCACCGGCTTCCTCTGGGTACATGCCCTCCTGATCGCCGCGTCCCTGGCCATCGGCACGACTGTGGGAGTCCTCGGCCTCCGCGCCTACCGCGCCGCCCGCTCGACCCACCGCCGCCCCTCCTGACCCAGCCCCGTGATCAGGGAGTTCGTGTCCGACGAGAGGGGCGCCGTTCCGACGCCAACTCCTTGATCGCGGGTGCTCCAGGTGGGTGTGACGCGCGCCGCTACCCCTCGATTTGACGTTCAAACCCGCAGACGCGTAACTTTCTCTCTGCCAGCGCGGAACGGGGCAAACGGGACGAAGGTCCGGGAGCGCCGAACCAGGCTGGTGCCGGGTCCGACCGAGGCTTACGCTTCGCGAGGATGCGGCCCGGGCGAGGCCCGCTGACACGCCGCAGGGCGGATTTGGCGGAGCGGAACCGACCGGGTAAGGTTGTCGACCGGTAGGGAACCGGGCGAGCTAGCGGGAAACCGCAGCGGCCGGCCTGCCAAATCCGATGATCAAGTGCAGCGGGTGACCGCTGTGCTTGCTCAGCGGCGCCGACCCGTACGAAGCATGACAGACCGGGACACACGGTTTGACACGGCAGGGACGGTGAGGTAACGTAGTAAAAGTGCCCGGCGCGGGAGCGGCGGGTAGTTGAACGAAATGCCCCAAGCGGGGTGCTCCACGGTGGTGGGGTTTCTGGTTGGTGTGTGGTTGTTCTTTGAGAACTCAACAGGGTGCTTGTAAAGCCAGTGCCAATTGTTTTATAC
>NZ_JBIAIY010000023.1:0-11614 GCF_042871665.1 Micromonospora sp. NPDC005686 | reverse complement strand
CACCAACATCGCCGCCGGCACCCGCCATCACGCCCGCGACAGCACCCGCCCACTGGCACTCCTCGGCGTCACCTGACGACTTTGCCGGGGCCCTGAGTACTGGGTGCTGGCGAGGTAGGTGGCGAGTCCGGTGACGCTGGTGAGGTAGCCCTGGTCGGTGTAGGTGTTGGTGACGGTCTCGGCTGGCAGGCCGCCCTTGGCGGGCAGGTCGATGGTGGCCAGTGATCCGTCGGCGTAATAGGTGTAGTCGGTGGTGTAGGTGCCGGCGAGGGCCCCTTGGCTGGGGGGAATGACGGTGCTTTGACCGCTGGGCTGGTACAGGTCGGTGTAGCCGGTGGCCTGTTGGGTGTAGTCGCCTGAGGTGTCGTGGCGGGTGGTCGAGGTGAGGTAGCCCTTGGCGAGGGTGTCGTAGGTCCAACTGGCGCGCAGGTTGCCGGTGGCGTTGTCGTCGCGGAGCTCGGTGGGGCGGCTGAGGGCGTCGTAGGTGCGGTAGAGGACTTCGCCGCGGCCGTCGGTGGTGGTGGTGAGCCGGTCGGCGTCGTCGTACTTGTAGGACGAGTCGCCGGCGTCGGGGTCGCTGCTGGCGACGAGGCGGTCGAGCCGGTCGTAGGTGTGTGTCCAGGTGTTGTCGACGGCGTCGGTGATGGAGGTGAGTCGGTCGAGGCGGTCGTAGCCGTAGCTGGTTTCGTCGAAGGCGCCGGTGGGGGTGGCGCCCTGGTATTGGCGTTTGGCAGTGGTGTTGCCTTGGGCGTCCTTGATCAGGGTGACCGGGGTGCCGCCGGCTGGTGGGGTGATGTCGACGCGGTTGCCGTCGTAGGCGGCGAGCGTCTCCCATTTCTTGACGTTCTGCGTCCAGAGGGCGTCGATGGTGGGGCGTTCGAGGCCGTCGTAGGTGTAGCGGCGTTGGGTGCTGACGTCGGCGTCGGCGAAGGTGTACAGCGTGCCGGTGGGTCCGGAGGCGTTGTTGTAGAACGCCGACTCGGCCGCTTCGAGACCTCGGGTGTCGTAGCGGGTGTCGCTGATGACGCGTTTGCCGTCGGGTGCGGTGGTCTGGGTCTGCCGCGGGCGCAGGTGACCGTCGTAGATCTCGTAGGAGCTGATCTGGTTGCCGTTGGGGCCGAGCGTCTTGGTCTGCACGGTGGTGGGTGCGGTCTTGGTGACGCTGTAGGCGTATTCGGTGTTCGGAGTCTGCGACGTGGTGCGGCCCGGCTGCCAGATCTTGATGAGGCGCCCGAGCGGGTCGTACTGGGCTGTGGTGGTCTTGGTGTTCGCGTCGACCGATGAGGTGGGCTGACCACGCAGGTCGAGGGTGTCGGTGGTGGTGTGCCCGGCCGGGTTGGTTTCGGTCACGGAGGTCACCGGGCTGCCGGTGGCGGGCACGTAGTCGAAGCTGGTGGTGTAGTTGAGTGCGTCCTTGCTGGTCTTCACCCGGCCGTGCAGGTCGTAGGTGGTGGTTTCGGTGGTGGTCCAGTTCGGGGTGGTGCCGGTGTAGGAGGCCAACTCGTCGACGCGGGTTTCCAGGCCCTTGGTGGGGGCGGCGCCGAGGGTGGTGGATCCGTCGTAGTAGGTGCGTGTGCCGGCGAGGATGTTCGCGGGCGCGGGGCTGGCGGTGCAGTCGGTGGTGCTTTCCTCAGCGGGCAGCTCGGTCAGCCAGAAGCCGGGCGTGACGTTGCGGGCGTAGGTGTAGGTCGTGCAGGTTTCGTCGCCCGTTGCCGAGGTGTCACCGTTGTCGGTGGTGCTCAGGGGGGTGCCGTAGGTGGTGTCGAACTGGTGGAACACCTCGGATCGGCGCCAGGTCGCGGTGGCGGCGATCCACTCGTAGGTGTGGAAGACCCGCGGCTGGGCGTAGTACGCCTCGAAGGTGGTCGGCTGCGCATACGCCGGCGGCTCGACGCGTTTGGCGGTCAGGCCACGCCATGGCCCGTAGATCTGCCGTAGCAGGGGCTGTCCGCCGGGGGTGGCGTAGTCGATGCGCTCGCGCAGCATGCCGGCGTAGGCGTTGAAGTCCGTGACCGGGTAGTTGTCCGAGGCCATGACGGTGGCCGCACGCGTGTTCTCCCCGGCGTCGGTGCGGTCTCCGTACATGCCTCGGAAGTACACGTACATGGACTGGGAACGGGTCTCGGGGCTGGCGCCCTTGGTCGCGGTGACGATGGGCCACCCGCGAAAGTCCGACCAGCTACGCTTTTCCAGCGGTGAAGCCCAGGCGTTGTCGTTGTGGTGCCAGAGCACGTTGGTCGCCGACCCGACGGTCACCGAGCCGACGGTCGCGGTGGTGGCGTACGCATATAAGGTGGTGACGTTCGGGGACCCGCCGACGTTGTCCCGCTCGGTCACGTCCTTGACGCGGTACTTGTTCCACCACGACCAGCCGCCGACGTTGTCCGGCGGACTGTAGTACTGCGGGAAGCAACGCTTGGTGTTCTGAGCCGGGTCAGCGGGCAGACTGGACACCGTGCAGTCGGAACCCTCGTAGGTAACCAGAACCTCACCGCCGGTCTCGTCGCCGACAGCGGTCACCCGGTACTTGTTCGTGACAGGCACACCAGCGGCGACGTTGAAGTCGGTGCGGTTGGCATACCGGGTGCCCCCGAACGTGACGTCCGGCAGCGTGGAGGTGGCGGTGCCGTCTCCGCCGGTGCGACGGATCCGCGCCAGCCACAGAGCCGGCGAGGTCAGCGCGGCGTCTTCTCCCGTAGCGGGGAACTGGTGCAACAACTCCCACTTGTCGACATCGACATAGCTGGAGCCGCGTCGAACCTGCGCGGTGATGAACTGTAGCCGACGCGCCGTCCAGAACGTCGGACCGGACACCGTGCACGGCGCGGTCGAACACCTGAGATCCCACGGAGTCTCCGGCCAGTTCGCGGTCGTCGGGCTCGTCTCGGTGCCGCAGGTCCCCAGGCAGCGAGGCGCGGTGGAGAACACGACCTGCAATGGTGCCGTCGTGGGCTGGGGGAAGCCGCGCGAGCCGTACTCGATCCGCGACAACGTAGCGGCCCGGTCATAGGTAGACAGGGCGCTGGCGTTACCCGCCCGCGTGGTCCGGTTGTACTCTTTGGAGTAGAAGTACGACATCACGTTGCCGCTGGTGTCTTCGACAAGGTCGAGGTTCCATCGGTAGGCCGTTCCCATGTCACACCACGAGCCCGCGAAGCCGCCCGTCTTGTAGCAGGGGTCGCTGGTGTGGTTGGAGAAAACCGGCACACCCTGGACGGAGAACGTCTCCCGCCCATCGACCCAGTTGGCCCCGAACGTGTAGCGGGTGCCATCGGGGGTGGTCAGCCGCCACCGCTCGTTGTTCCAGTTCCGGGTGGTACTGGTCCCACCCGTCACATATTCGATCTTGGAGCCGTCGTCGTCAGCCAGCCGCCAGAGTTGGGTCGTGTCGTCTCGAACGAGTTCGGTGGACTTGCCGTTCAACACCAACGTGGCGTTGTAGTCGCGCCAACACAGGTCACCGGTGGCGTTGGTGTAGGCCGGGGAGTTCGCCAGGTCGTCCTTGCACGTCCGGTAGGACCGCTCGATGTAACCGGGGTGGTAGTCCCAGCCCTCGCCAATCCACGACGTCTGCGTGTTCTCCCCGTTGGTCTGCCCGTCGACTCGACCGGAGGAGTAACTCAGACCGATCTCCGGGTCCAACCCACCCGCCGACTCCGGTACCGCCATGTCGTACGACCAGGAGAAGTCTTCCGCCTGGCTGCCGGCGGACCAGCTCGCCGAGGCGTTCAACGGCGTCTTCAGGAACGTGCCGGTCTGCCCCGCCGGCCCCGCCACCAAGGCCACCATGGCACCGTCGAGCGGCTGCATCTGCAACGAATCCGGCCCCAACGCGCTCCGCGCCGGCACCTCAACTGCCGCTGACACGACCTGCGCCGCCCTGTCGTGGCGCGTCGGCAACGGTGCCGCCATCCGGCACGACAGCTCCCCCGCCGCATCCGTCAGGCAGCCCTGCAACGACACCAGGCGCAAACCTCGTGAAGCCCACGCCGCGCCGTAGAGCCCCGTCAGCCCCGAATAGTCGATCTCTACCCGAGTCCGGCCCGCGGCGTCGGTCGTGTCGCGGGCCGCGACCCGCACTACCGCCGCCGCCCCCGCCCCCGCCTTACGCGCCTGGCTCTGATCGAAGACCTGCACGTGCACACCGCGCGGAGCGGGCCCAGATCCATCCGCCGTCACAGAGACGGGCAGCCCTCCGACCTCAGACCGCCGGCGCCCCGCGGCCGACGCCGCAGACGCAACATCCAGGTTCGCTGATCCACCGGATGCAGCACGTCCCGGCGAAGACTTCCACTGCTGCTTGCTGGACTGCGACACCGCCGGCTTGCGCGGAGTCACTCGCGAGACCGGAACCGAGCGATCCTTCGCCGCCGCACCGCCGCGAGAAGGCGCAGCGTACGCCGGCACGAACGGCAGCAGCGTCACCGCCAGCAACACCGACACGGCCACCGCGCCCCGACACAGCAACCACCGGGTCGCCGCAATAACTTGCGACGAACGAACCTCTTGGTCCACGACCGCCCCCGTCCCCACACGATCAAGAGTGAGCGAAACGTAGCCACCCACCAACCATCAGTCAATAGAAGATCACAGATGGTTGCCACGAACGATCATCTATCTCCACCAACCGGCCTCCACGGCCACGCAGCGTGCCGACAAAGGGCGAATGCGGACCGCAGCAGACCCTTCGGACCCGCCGAAGAGGTCACCGACAAGGACACCCTGGTCAGATGACTGTCGGTGGGATTCGAGTCTCAACTGCCGGAATCCCGCCCAACTCCCCCGTCGTCGATCTAGAGCCGTACGTCGATGCAGGATCGCCCCGGCGACTGGCATCGGCCGACTCAGGACGACAAGCGGGCAGCAGGCAGGCGGGAAGCAGCCCACGCTGACCACTTCGGTCTTCTCTGGGAGGTCACGCCGGACCACTCGCCGACGTCAGCGCAGGTCAGAGCGCTCCGCGCTGCTCGGCCTCGGTGAGCACTTCGGGCGTGGTGACCACTTCGCCAACCTGCGCCCAATCTGCTCCCACTTGCAAGGCCAAGACACTCAGCGGCTCCTTACCGGCATGACCTGCGCATACTCCCCTGCCACGGAAGATAGAGAGCGGTCGACTGCTGCACAAAACCGTGGAGCACTCCGTGTGAAGCAGGACGCCGCACCCATTCTGACCTGCGGAAACGCGAAGCCGCAGGCAGGGGTGGGTGCAGTTGCGTGCCGGTGGGTGCCCTTCGAGGTAGTTGAGTGCCGTTCAGTGCACCCCGTTGCTCCCAACCCGCTCCCCCGATGCCGGGCTCGTCACAGGGCTGCTGCCGTCGAGCCGGGACGGCCGGGTCCTGCAGGTTGTCGGCAACCGATCGTGGCTGCCGGCCGCAGCGCCCTTGGAGCTATGGCCGACGCCCGGTCAGCGACCGACAAGCTCCGGTGTTCCCGATGTGCTCCCGCGACCCGGGTGTCCTCCGGGCCAACTCACAAATGCCACGCCGTATCAGCGGCAGATCCGGATATCGGATCATGGTTGGGTCGGGCTTCGTGGCGTGCCCGCGTTATGTAGCCGCCGACCTCAGCGGGCCGGAGGTTCAGCATGGGCGGCTCGCCGCCACTGCTCGGTCTCGGTCTGGTGGGAGCCTGTCCGGGTGGCGGTAGCCACCTGTGCGTAACGCTCGGCATCTGCCGAGCCGTCGCCGCCGGTAAGCAAGGTCAAAGGCCAGGCGGGAGTTCCGCCCTGCTCGTCGTAAGCACGCCAGTCCCACGGTCCGTCGAAGTGCCAGGCTCGACCGAGGCGGTCGGCGACATCGTCGCCGAGATTCAGGAAGGCGTACGGCCGGAACACAAGTTTGATCATCAGGGGGATGTCGTCATCCGGGTTTAGGCCGTTTCCCTGCTCAACGGCGTTGACGTCCTCGGACACACCGCGGCGCAGAACCACAATCTCGCGGTTGGGTCGCGGCAGCCAACCTGTCTCGAGCGGCGCATCGAAGCTGTGTGCCTCGATCACGTGCACGACGGTGGGAGGAATGCCGACGCGGCAAGCTGCTCCAACCTGAAGCAGTTCAGCGGAGGGCTCGGTACGGAACAGCTCGTTGGTCCAGCCGGGTGTGCCAGGTCCACGGGCGATCGCGACGTTCCCGTTCCACTCGATCCACTCGACATCCGGATTGTTTTGCCACCATGGCCAGCGAATCGACACGTGACCGCCGGAAACGTCGGCCACCCTCGCCTCGATGAACGGGCAGGAGACCTCCAGCACGTCGCCGGTACGGAAGTTGATGTCAGCCACGAGGCAAAGATCTATCACCCGACCCGGGGACGCGTCGACCAGCCGCGGACGGTCAGGCCTCGATCGTCACTGATCTCGGCAGAGGTACGCAGCCGCGACGACCCTTGCTCGTACAGAACGTGACGACGCGGCGGCGGCCGGCGCACGTGCTCTGCGGCAGATCCGCGCACCGATCATCGGGGGCTCATGCCGTAGGGCGGGGTGGCGTGGATGCCCATGCCGTACTCGTATCGCAAGCCGGCGTCTGCGATGAACTGCGCAGCGTGCGGCAGCACGGGGCGAGAGCCGATCTTGCTGACGGCCATCCGGCGAATCACCCGATTTAGCCTGCCGGAGGCGCTTGTGACCGCCGCCCAGTTCCATGCGGCGGGATCACCGAGTCGCGGCACGGCGGTCGCCCACGTCGAGGCACGCTTCTCCGAGTTGTGGTTGCTATGGCTCCATCGCACCTCCTGCGCCCCAACGGGGCCGCCGTAGTAGAGCTGAACTAGACCCCAGCCTTCGCAGCAGTACCGGAACGTCGGGCCTCCCGGCAAGCCCGGAAGCAGGTCGATCCGCCTAGCCATAGGCGCCGGCCCGCAACCGACGACGAACAACGCCAGGTGCCGTCCATGTGGAGCAGCAGCAACTTCAGCGGCAGCCGAGAATTCCCGCAGCTCGCAGTCCGGCTCCGAGTCGGACTCGAAGATACGGAACAAGCCCAGATCGAAGAGGGCCTCGAGCACCGCGGACCAGTCGTCCTCTGCAGCATAGAAGTCCAAGTTCGGCACGATCTAACTATCCCGGTCGGGCAACACGACCGCCAACCAGCATCCGCTCACGGCTATGAGCGGACGTCGTCGGCCTATGAAGCGGAGCCGCCGGTGCTGACGCTTTCGGGCGCGCCGAAGAGGTCACCGAACAGGAAGCCCTGCTCAGAGGTCCGCCGGCGGGATTCGAGTCCCCACTGCCGGAATTTCATCAACTCCGCCATGGCAGATCTTCAGTCAACGTCCATCCTCTCAACTCGAGGTGGTCGACCTGTGCCACGCTCCGGTGGTGACGATCACCAGAGCGACGGTTGCCGGAGCAGTCGTCGCCCTCGCTGGGCAGGCCCTTGCCACCGGGGTCACGGTTGTCCTGGCCATCGCCGCTGGTGGAGGCCCGAGCGCGGACCTCGACGCTGGCGGGAGACTAGCGGCGCTTGTCTTCGGCGTCGCCGCATACGGCATCGCCCAACTGGTGTTACTGGGCAGTTACGTCGCGTTGTCTGGACGGCTCGGCCGCAGGTCATCCCTTGGCCTCGTGACCGGCTGGGCGGTAGGACTAGTCGTGAGCCTGTTCTACCTGTGCGGAGGGTTCAGTGCTTGATGGGCGGACCTCATCAGGGCCGGATGTTGGCCGCAGCGGGTGATCGGCCCTGTCCGCAACGCCCGTTGCGGACAGGACGGACGGCACCCCGGCGGGTAGGCCGCAGGTAGTTCATGCTCGGACGCCTGCGAACGAGCAGGCGATCGCTGCCCGACTGGAGATGTCTGACATTCTCGTAGCAGAGGCTGGCGAGCAAGGTTCGGCACAGGAGAGCGAAACCCGCAGCTGCATCGGCCGCGCCGATCACTAAGCTGCCGTCCCGAGCCATCGGTGCGGCACTGCGGTTGACCCTTGGCGGGTCGGCTCCACATCATGTGCGACGTGATCGAATGGCGCCGGCGCCTGCCGGCCTTCGGCGTCTCGGCGGCACAACGTGACGTGTGTCGACGATTCGCGGTCGAACCATCGCCGCCGGGCCAGAGGACGACGGTGGGTTTCGCGTTGTCACGTCCACGCGAGCTGGAGCCGCTCAACGCCCTCCGGCATCCAATCGTCGGCGACAGCAACGGCTGGTTCGTGTGGCGTGGGGCCGCGATCCCTCAGGATGACGACACGTTCTTCGCCCCCTTACATGTCGAGCACCTGGAGGAGCACACCGCTGAGCTGGTGCCGTATCTTGCACTTCCGCCAGGTTGGGGCGTCGTTCTGGCACCCGCCTACGAGGACGTCTGGTACGACGAGACTCTCGTCAACGTAGAGGTCAAGACAGCACGCTTCCTCGCGACGCTCGACCTGCCCGCGCCCGACGACCTACCCCGCTGATCACACGACACCAAAGACGCCTCCCTCCTCGCCCTCGTCGTCGCGTCGCTGGCAGGTGGGACGCGGCAGTTTTCACCGGGAAGGGGAACATGGCGACGGACGTGTGGGACGTTCTGCTGGAGTCACAGCGGCTCCACTGGTCGTTCACGCCCTTCGAGCGTGTCGGCCCGATGGAGTTCGGCATGACGCACGACGAGGTTCAATCAGCGGTGCAGGGCGTCCTCGCAGCTGCCACCCGGCAGGGCACCCCGGGCGATGACGGGTGGGCAGATTTCTGGCTGGAGCCCCACCCTGATGCGGGGCTGTCAGGGCCGGCGGTTACCACCTACTACGACGGAACGATCGGGCTCGCCGGCATCGCGCTCAACGCGCTGCGCGGCCCTCAGGTGATCCTTCAGGGAATGCGGCTGGTCGGGCAGACACCGTCACGCCTCGAGCACGAGTTCAATGACTATCTCGTGGCCCGCGACATGGAATTGCGGTACTCGCAACACGCCGATCCGTGCTGCCCTCAGCTGGGGGTGTTGCTGCGGGCGCAGCGAGCCGGCGATGTTGTGCTCAGCCGCCCCGTGGTGGTGGCGAAGGCATGGGCTGATCGCTGCTGGGACACCAGCGAAGGGTGCATTCCGCAGCGGGAGTGGAAGACGTTCCAGTGGTGATCACGCCCAGCCTCGACGAGCAGATCGTCACTGTCGCAGGCACCAGGGCGGGCGGAGGTCGATCCTGCCTCACCCTCCGATCAGAAGCCCCCGGTCAGATGCTGTGGTGTGATGCCAGTTCTCAACTGCCGGAGCATCGGTGCCGTGGCACGATTGATCATGCTCGTGCCTGCTTGCCGATTTCTATCCCGCTGTCACCGAGGAGCCGCCGATGAGTCCGCTTGGCAGCCTCATCTGCGTCGGCTCGCTCACTCTTGCAGCATCGCTGGCCCTGCTCTGGGTCTGTATCCGCGTCCCTGAGAGCATCCAGCGATTGCGGCACCGTCTGACCAGGAAGCGACCCCGCCGGTTACGAAACCATCCGTTGCTTCAGGCTCCGCCGGAGGCGGATCGCAGAGAAGAGACCCTTTGGCGGCCTGAGCTCTACGACTAACGGTCAGGCTCCGGTTGACGCCCGCGCGTCACTACGTCGGGCGAAGCGGCGGTCCTGCGCTACGGAATGCCCCGCAAGTGAGTGGACAGAAACCGTTGGTTCGGCAACGGGCCGCCACGCTACGGTTCGCGGGTGAGCACCCCGCCTCGCGCGACGAGGCAATCGTTCGTCGGTCGCGATCTTCGACAGCGCACCCTCGATGGGCACTCGTTCAAGTTGTGCGACTTCCGTGGCGCCGACCTCCGGGGCGCGTCCCTTCGCGGTGTCAGCTTCGCCGGCTGCGATCTGCGGGACGCCGACCTTCGCGACACCGACCTGTCCTACGCCCGGTTCAGCTACGTCATGACGCACGATCCGGAGTACGGACGCACAGACGTCACTGGGGCACGGTGGAACGGAGCCGACCTTAGAGGCGTCACCGCCGAGCGCGTCACTGGGTGGCCGCACGATCTCTCAGATTCCGGGGTCACGTCCAGTTGACGTTGGGCCACCGAGCTGTCACCGCGTTCACCCGCCTAACCGCGCTACCCCAGCTAGCTGGCCCTGTTGCTGGACCGTGCGCATCTTTGGGTGGCGTTTGACGGCCTAGTACGGCAGCCGCCGTTCGGGATCATGGCTGGAGTTCGAGGTTGAGGCGTCGGGTGTAGTGGGCTTGGCGGGCTCGGGCTTGATGCTGGCGCCGCCAGTCTGACCAGCGCAGACGGTGGGCGAGGTTGCTGAGCGGGCGGATGATGCAGGCGTTGATCAGGCGCCGGACCTCGTTGACGGTGAGCTTGATCAGTCCGGTGTCGGCCGGGTTGTGGTCGGCGGCGTCGGCGGCGCAGATCGCCAGGACGGCGAGGGCGGCCAGGGCGAGGGTGGTGAACCGGTGCCAGGAGTCCCAGCGGCGGACCTGGTGCTGGTCGAGACCGACCTGGCCCTTGGCAGCTTGGAAGCTCTCCTCAACCGTCCAGCGGATGCCCGCGACCCGCACGAGTTGGGCCAGGGTGGCCGGTTGCGGGGTCCAGCAGCGGTAGAAGGCCAGCTCACCGGTGGTGGTGTTGCGGCGGATCAGGAGGCTGTGGTGGCCGCCGTCGTCGGGGTCGGCGTCGGTGCAGACGTCGTCGAGCCAGGCCCAGTCGTAGAAGCGTGGCCCTTTCGACCCGGCACCGGCGCTGCGACGTTGCCACGCCGAGGCCGGCAGCTCGGCGGCGACCCGGTCAGCCCGAACCCGGGTCTTGCCGCCGTCGAGTGGGACCAGGTGGCTGCGGGACACGGCCAGGACATAACCCAGGCGGTGGTGGCGTAGGTGGGCACGGAAGACGCTGCTGTTGCCATAGGCCTCGTCCGCGGCCGCCCACCCGGCCGGGACGCCGGCGTCGACGGCCGCGGTGATCATGTCGGCGGCCAGCTCGGACTTCGTGGCGAAGGCGACCTCGTCGGGAACCCCGGCGGCCTGGCATCGGTCCCGGTCATCGGTCCACGACACCGGCAGGTAGACCCGGCGGTCGATCAGCGTGTGCCCATGCCGGCTGGCATAGCCGCAGAACACCCCCACCTGCGCATTCTCGATCCTGCCGGCGGTGCCGGTGTACTGGCGTTGCACTCCGATGGTGTGCACGCCCTTCTTCAGGTCCCCGGTCTCGTCCACGACCAGCACCGCGTCCGGATCACCGAACCGGCCCACGACCACCGCCCGCACATCGTCGCGGACCGCATCGGCATCCCACACCGCCCGAGACAACAACCGCTGCATCGCGTCCGGCCGGGCATGCCCGGCCCGCTCCGCCAACTGCCAGCACGTCTTGACCTCGATGTCGGCCAGCAGCCCTGTCACGAACGCCGTCGCCGTCCGACGCGGCTCGACCCGCCCGAAGCGTCCCGCGAACGCATCGCACACCCCGGTCAGGACTTGCCGCCACCGGTCTGGGTTTACGCTGTGGCACGCGGCCACCGCCAGATCTGAAGTCATGTCCACAGCAGACAGACGATCACGCGGTGGCCGCACCTCGTCTACCCGGCCCCACCAGCGACATCTCAAACGGCGGCTGCCGTACTAAGGCGTGTTTCATAAGCCGGTCAGAGCCATTCGGTGATGATGGTGATGGTCAGGACGGCGTGGAACCGGACGGCCAACTTGTCATAGCGGGT
>NZ_JBIAIY010000022.1:0-17308 GCF_042871665.1 Micromonospora sp. NPDC005686 | reverse complement strand
TCAACCCCCCATCAGGCTGCCGCTTCCGCACCCGCTGCTGGAAAGCCACCGACCACTGCGCCACCGAAGAACCCGCCCTGGTCACCCGCGACGGCGGCGGACAGCTCACCGCCTGCCACTACCCGGAGAGCGGACCGGTCGGCGTGCCGGCCGGCGAACCCGTGGAGGTGTCGAAATGAGCCTGTCACCGGTCGAGGGCGTCGCCCTCGCCGAGATCGAGTCCACCGGCGAGGGCGACGAAGGCGGCAAGAAGGAGTTCGTCGGCCGGTCACCCGGCCAACTCGCCCTCGCGCGGCTCAAGCGGGACCGCACGGCGCTGATCAGCGGCGGCCTGCTGGCGTTCTTCTTGCTCGTCGCGCTGGCCGTCCCGCTCATCGAGGCGCTGTACGGGGTGGGGCCGAAGGAGCAGTTCCAGAGCCGCCTCGACGGCTACGGCATGCCGTTGGGCTACGCCGGCGGCGTGACCGGGGAGCACTGGTTCGGGCTGGAGCCCGGTCTCGGCCGGGACATCTTCATCCGGATGGTGCACGGGCTGCGGACGTCGCTGTTCATCGCGTTCGCGGCGGCCGTGGTGACCGCGGTGATCGGGGTGACGCTGGGAACGCTCGCCGGCTACCTCGGCGGCTGGCTGGACACGGTGATCAACTGGATCACCGACCTGACCCTGGCCATGCCGTTCCTGATCATCGCGCTGGCCCTGATGCCGACCGTCGCGCTGCGCTTCTACGGTCAGCGCGAGGCTGTGCCGGCGTACTTCCAGATCGGTGTGCTCATCGCGATCTTCGCCCTGTTCGGCTGGACCGGTACGGCCCGGCTGGTCCGGGGTCAGATCATCGCGCTGCGCGAACGCGAGTTCGTGGAGGCGGCGCGGGCCAGCGGCGCGGGCCTCGGGCACATGCTGTTCCGCCAGTTGCTGCCGAACGCCTGGGCGCCGATCCTGGTCGCCTTCTCGCTGGCGGTGCCGCAGTACATCACCAGCGAGGCCGCGTTGTCGTTCATCGGCGTCGGACTCACCGACGAGACACCGAGCTTCGGCCGCATGATCTATCGCAGCCTCGACTACCTGCAGACCGATCCGGCGTACGTCTTCTTCCCCGGCATCACCATCTTCGCGCTCGTGTTCGCCTTCAACCTCTTCGGTGACGCGCTGCGCGACGCGCTCGACCCGAAGTCGTCCCGGTAGGAGGCCGGCCCATGACGCGATTCCTCATCCGCCGGCTGCTGTCCGCCGGGCTCACGCTGTTCGCGGTGAGCGTGCTCAGTTTCCTGATGTTCTTCGCCCTCCCGCGGGATCCGGTCACCGGCATGTGCCCGAAGAACTGCAACCCGGAGCGACTGGAACGGGTCCGCCAGGAGTTGGGCCTGCGTGATCCGCTGATCAGCCAGTACGCCGGCTACATGAAGGGCATCTTCACCGGCCGGGACCTGGGGAGCGCCCAGGGCGGCCGGTGCGACGCCCCCTGCCTCGGCTGGTCGTACGTGTCGAACGAGGCGGTCTCGGACACCATCGCCCGGGTGCTGCCGGTGACGCTGAGCATCGTCATCCCGGCGGCGATCCTCTGGCTGCTGCTCGGCGTCGGCCTGGGCATGCTCTCGGCGCTGCGCCGGGGGAGCTGGCTGGACCGGGCGGCCATCGGCTTCTCGCTCACCGGCGCCTCGTTGCAGCTCTACTTCGTGGGCGCAGTGCTGCTCATCGTCTTCGTCTACAACCTGCGCCTGCTGCCGGTGCCGAGCTACACGTCGTTTTTCGACAACCCGCTGAAATGGACGAGCGGGCTGGTGCTGGCCTGGGTGGCGCTGGCGTTCCTCTTCTCCGCGATCTACGCGCGACTGTCCCGGGCACAGATGCTGGAGACGCTGTCGGAGGACTTCGTCCGGACCGCGCGGGCGAAGGGTCTGGCCAAACGCAAGGTGTACGGCCGGCACGCGCTGCGCGCCGCGATCACGCCGGTGGTGACGATCGCCGGCCTGGACGTGGGCGGGGCGCTGGGCGGCACGGTGATCACCGAGACGACCTTCGGTCTGAACGGGATGGGGCGTACCGCTGTCGACGCGGTCCGCTCAGGTGACCTGCCGACCATCATGGCGACCGTGTTGATCGCGGCGGTCTTCGTGGTGCTGGCGAACGTGGTGGTGGACCTGCTCTATGCGGTGATCGATCCGCGGGTGCGGCTCGGCTGAACCGCGACGAAATTTATCGTCAACTGTTATCCAACTTGTAGTTTTTCTTCTTTACGATCCTCGGGACGTCGGCGGATGCGCTCGGCGCACGGGTGGAGGAGGTAGGACATGCGACCACGCGCAGCGGCCGCCGCTGGCGGTGCCATCGCACTGGTTGTGGCACTCGGTGCCTGCTCGGAGAACACGGGCGAAGGCACCAAGGTGGACAGCAACCGGCAGCAGACAGGGGTCATCGCGACCGACCCCAAGGACTCGCAGGGACCGGCCGCCGAGATCGACGGCGCGGCCAAGGGCGGGACGTTCACCATCATCCGGGAGACCCCCATCTCCCACCTCGATCCGCAGCGGACGTACTCGTTCGCCGGCCTGATGACAAACCCGCTCTTCGCCCGCTACCTGACCACCTGGAAGGACGACGGCAAGGGTGGCCTGGTCCTCGTGGGTGACCTGGCCGAGACCCCGGGCAAGAACGTCAACAACGACTGCAAGGTCTGGGAATTCACGATCAAGGACGGGGTGAAGTTCGAGGACGGCAGCCCGATCACCTCCAAGGAGATCGCGTACGGCATCGCCCGCTCCTTCGACCCGGACCTCACCGGCGGCCCCACCTACATCCAGGAGTGGCTGGCCGACACCGCGCAGTTCGACACCAAGTGGGACTTCAAGAAGAACAAGACGTCGCTGCCGCCGGGCCTGACCACGCCGGACGACAAGACGCTGCGCTTCGAGTTCGCCAAGCCCCGCTGCGACCTGCCGTTCGCGGTCTCGCTGCCCACCAGCGCCCCGCTCAAGCCGGAGAAGGACACCGGGGTCAACCTGGACCAGAAGCCGTTCTCGTCCGGCCCGTACAAGATCGCGGAAAACCAGGTGGGCGTCCGGATCACCCTTGACCGAAACCCGAACTGGGATCCGAAGACCGACCCGGTGCGGCACCAGTACCCGGACAAGTTCGTCTGGAACTTCGGCCCGACCGCCGACGCGGCCAACAACCGGGTCATCGCGGACAACGGCGCCGACCAGAGCGCGCTCGCCTTCAACGGCGTGCCGGCCTCGCTCGTGGCCAAGGTGGCCGGTGACCCGGCGCTGAAGTCCCGCACGCTGCTGTCCCCGACCCCGAGCGCCAACCAGCTCGTGATCAACACCCAGCGGGTCAAGGACCTGAAGGTCCGCCAGGCGCTCAACTACGCGATCGACCGCGAGGGCATGATCAAGGCGCTCGGCGGCCAGACCGTCGCGCAGCCGCTCACCACGCTGATGCCGCCGTCGACCATCGGCTACAAGGCGTACGACGCGTACCCGGCGGGCGCCAACGGCAACGTGGAGAAGGCCAAGGAGCTGCTCGGCGGCCAGACGCCCGCGCTGGTTCTCGGCGTCGCGGACAACACCACCGAGCAGCAGCAGGCGGTCCAGCTCAAGGGCAACCTGGAGCGCGCCGGCTTCAAGATCACCGTCCGGAACATCCCGGACGACGCGAAGCTGGACGAGGTGAAGAAGAAGAACAACCCCTGGGACCTCTACATCGGTAACTGGGCGGCGGACTGGCCCAGCGGCGCGTCGATCCTGCCGGTGCTCTACGACGGTCGCACCATCAAGGCCGAGGGCAACAGCAACTCGTCCTACTTCAACGACGACGCCATCAACGCCGAGATGGACCGCATCCAGGCGCTGCCGCCGTCCGAGCAGGGCCCGGAGTGGGGCAAGCTCGACGAGCGGATCATGAAGGAGCACGCGCCGGTGGTGCCGCTCTACGTGGACGTCGCGTACCACGTGCACGGCTCCAAGGCGGGCGGGGTGTTCATCTCCTCCGTGTTCGGCTACCCGAACTTCGTCAACGCGTACGTCAAGCAGTAGCCGTACCGGTAGTTGAAGGAAGGGCCCCTTCTCAACGCGTTGAGAAGGGGCCCTTCCTTCACAAGTAGCGGCGGAGGAAGTCCAGCTCCAGCCGGAGCAGGCGCTCGGACACCCCGCCGGCGGCCAGGTGGCTCGCGCCGGTCAGCGGCAGCACCGCGTGCGGGCGGCCCGTCGCCAGCAGCGCGGCCGACAGCCGCAGCGTGTGCGCGGCCAGCACGTTGTCGTCGGCCAGGCCGTGCACCAGCAGCATCGGCCGGGCCTGCGCCGGGTCGCCGAGCGGCTCGGCGGCCAGCTCGACCAGCGAATGGTGGGCGTAGATGTCCATCCCGTCTTCCGGCATGCCCAGGTAGCGCTCGCTGTACGCGGTGTCGTACAGCGCCCAGTCGGTGACCGGCGCGCCCACGATCGCGCACTTGAACAGCTCCGGGTGCCGCAGCACCGCGAGGCCGGCCAGCCAGCCGCCGAACGACCAGCCGCGCACCGCCACCCGCCCCAGGTCCAGGTCCGGGTGCTTGTCGGCGAGCGCGGTGAGCGCGTCCACCTGGTCGGTGAGGATCACGTCGGCGACCCGGCGGTGGATCGCCTTCTCGAACGACGGCGCGATGCCCGGGGTGCCCCGGTTGTCGACGGTGACCACCGCGAAGCCCTGCTCGGCCCACCACTGTCGTTCCAGCCAGGCACTGCGGGCCGCCACCACCTCCTGGTGGCCGGGGCCGCCGTAGACGTCCAGCAGCACCGGCAGCCGGGTGCCCTTGACGTGTTCGGCCGGGTAGAGCACCGCGCTGGGCAGCCGCCTGTCGGTCACCCGGACCATCGTCGGCCGAGGCGCGTACGAGCTGGTGGCGGCGAACGTGCGCAGCTCGCCCACCTCGCGGTCACCGTGCCACACCCGCCAGCGGACCCCGGGGTGCTCCAGCGACGCGATGCCCACCGCCAGCGTCGACCCGCCGATCGAGGCGGTGTGCCAGCCGGGGTCGCTGCCCATCCGGCGGGCGTCCATGCCGCCGCCGATCGTGGTCCGCACCCGGTAGAGGTGGCGCTGGCTCGGCTCGCCCTCGCTCGCCTCCACCAGCAGGTCCGCCGCCGTGTTCGGGCCGTTCGGCAGCCGCCCGACCACCCGGCGCACGTACAGCGACGGCGGGGTGAGCAGCGTGCCGTCGGCGAACAGGCAGCGGGCGTCGTACCCGTCGTGGGCCAGCTCGCCGCCGACCAGCACCCGCCCGTCGGGCAGGTGCGCGGGCGTGCCGGGGATCGGCTCCACCCAGCGCGGGTCGGCCAGCTCGGCGTGCACCTGCGTCTCACCGGTGCGCGGATCCACCGCGAGCACCAGGCCGTGCTGCTGCGAGCGGCGCAGCACAGTGATCAGCGGGCCGCCCTCGGTCCAGTCCACCGAACTCAGGTACGGATAGGTCTCCCGGTCCCAGTGCACGTCGACCCAGCCGCCGTCGAGGTCGAGCAGGTGCAGGCTGACCTCCGCGTTCGGCCCGCCCGCCACCGGGTACGCGAGCGACGTGGGCGGGCTCGCCGGGTCGGCCGGGTCGTGCAGGTACCAGCGTTCCAGGCGGGAATCGTCGACCCGGGCGGCGAGCACGCTACGCCCGTCCGGCGCCCACCAGTAGCCCCGGTAGCGGTGGAACTCCTCGGCGGCGATGTGCTCGGCGAGTCCCCAGGTGACGCCGCTGTCCTCACCGGCGAGCAGGTTGTCCGTGCCGTCCGGCTCCACCACCCGCAACTGGCCCCGGCGCACCCCCTCGGCGGTGTCGGTGACGTACGCGAGCCGCTCACCGGCCGGGTCGGGGCGCGGGTCGATCACCGGTCCGACGGCCGCCACCTCGACCACGTCACCGTGCACCAGGTCGGCCCGGAACAGCCGGCCGGCCAGCGCGAACGCGGCGACCCGGCCGGCCGAGTCCAGCGCGTACGAGCCGATGCCGCCGGAGCTGAGCCGCAGCCGCTCGCGCAGCGCCCGCTCACCGGGGGCGAGGCGGGCCGGCTCGGCGTCGGCGCCCAGCAGCGCCGCCGGGTCCGCGACCAGTCGTTCCTCGCCGCTGTCGACGTCGAGCAGCCAGAGCGCGTCGGCCGGGTCCTCCGGTCCCGCGGAACGCAGGAAGATCACCCGGGCGCCGTCGCCCGTGACGGAGACGGCGCGTGGCGCCCCGTGGCTGAACCGACGGGTACGGGCGGCCAGCTCGGGAAAGTCCACGCCTGCAGCGTAGGCGGGCGCCGGGGGGTGATGTGGCCGACCTGGGCGGACGCATCACCGTCGAGGGAGCAGGACCGCCGGTTAGAGTGACGGGCGTGACGACGCTGCCCGACCGACGCCTTCTGCTGGTCCACGCGCATCCCGACGACGAGTCGATCGGCACCGGCGCGACGATGGCGCACTACGCCGCCACCGGCGCCCACGTCACGCTCGTCACCTGCACGCTGGGCGAGGAGGGCGAGATCCACGTCCCGGCCCTGGCCCAGCTCTGCGCGGCCGAGGCGGACCAGCTCGGCGGCTACCGGATCGGCGAGCTCGCAGCCGCCTGCGCCGCGCTCGGCGTCACCGACCACCGGTTCCTCGGCGGTGCGGGCCGCTATCGCGACTCCGGCATGATGGGCCTGGCCACGAACGAGCACCCACGGGCGTTCTGGCAGGCCGACCTGGACACGGCCGCCGGGTACCTGGTGGAGGTCATCCGCGAGGTGCGCCCCCAGGTGCTCGTCACGTACGACCCGGACGGCTTCTACGGCCACCCCGACCACATCCAGGCGCACCGGGTGGCGATGCGGGCGGTGGAGCTGGCCGCGGCCAAGGGGATCGCCCCGGCGAAGGTCTACTGGACGGCCATGCCGCGCAGCGTGCTGGACGCCGGCCTGGAGACGTTCACCGAGTCGTCGGACAACCCGTTCGCCGGCATCGAGAGCGCCGACGAGCTGCCGTTCGGCACGCCGGACGCGGAGATCGCCGCCCGGATCGACGGCACCGACCAGCACGCCGCCAAGGAGGCGGCGATGCGGGCCCACGCCACCCAGATCCCGGCGAACTCCTGGCTCTACTCGATCGCGGGCAACTTCGGTGGCGAGTTCATGGGTGTGGAGTACTTCACGCTCGCGGCCGGTGAGAAGGGCCCGGGCGCCGGCCCGTACGGCTGGGAGGACGACCTCTTCGCCGGGATCGCCCTGGACGACCCGCAGCGGTCCCCGGTCGTGGCGGCCGGTCTCCGGTGACGCTGCCGGCCGTACCCGTGTCGACCCTTCCCGAGCAGCCGCCGACGGCCGCGACGCCGAGCCCGGCGGAGCGGGCGCTCGACCGTGCGCTGCGCGTGGCCGGCGGCGTCGTCACGGTCTGGGCCGGCGTCCTGCTGGCGCTGCTCGAACTGATCATCGCGACCTGGGCCTGGAATGTCGTGCAAGGGCTCTCCGGGGCCGCGCAGGCGCTGGTGGGGGTCGGCGCGGTAGCTGTCGGCGCCGTCGCCGTGGTGGCGTCGACGGTGCTGCTGGGCTCGTTCGCGCACAGGTCGACCGGCGGCCGGTGGGCGATCGTGCTGGCCGCGCTGCCGTGGTTCGTGGTGATCGTGGCGGGTGGTGTCCGTACCGTCGAGGGTGATCTCGGGCTGGTCGGCGACAACGTGCTCGGCCTCGCGCTGATCGTGACCGGCGCGGTCACGTTCGCGGTGGTGGGCTTCCGGCACCTCGTGACGCCGCCCTCTCCCCGGTGAGGTGCTGACGCCGCACCGGCGGCGGTGGTAGACATTCCTGCCAGAGGCCCGCCGAGGGAGCGGGCGGTACGGCGGGAGGCGTGCGATGGGTCAGCGGTGGCGTGCGGTCGGTGTGCTGGCGGCCGCGTTGTTCGCGGTGAACGTGGTGGCCCGGCTGGTCACCAGATTCGCGTTCCCGGACGACGACACCGCCTCCGGCCGGGTCTCGCTGGCGATGTTCCTGGTCATCGGGCTCATCCTGGCCGGTGCCGCGTTCCGGTGGGGCGCCGGACAGCCGGTGGGCCGCTGGGCCGGTGAGCTGGCCGCCGCGGTCGTGGTCGCGCTGGCGCTCACCGTGTTCGTCGGTCCGCTGGTTGTCGGGGAGAACCCGTTCGGCGGGGGCGCGGGCCTCTTCTTCGCCCAGATCTGGCTCTATCTCGCGGCCACCGCGGCGGGCGTGCTCGTCGGTTACCTGATCCTCACCGCGCTGGGCCGGGACTACCGGTCCCGCCAGCTCAAGCGGTACGCCGAGATGAAGCGCGTCCGGCCCCGCAGGATCATCCGGCGCTGACCGCCCTGCGGGCTCAGCCCGCCGGCGCGACCCGGGTCAGGTAGGTGTGGTGGGTGGTGAACCCGAGCCTGCGGTAGAGCGCGACCGCGCCGGTGTTGCTCTGCTCCACCTGGAGGAATGCCTGCGTGGCGCCCTCGGCCGCGCCCCAGCCGGCCAGGGCGCGGACGACGGCTGCGGCGAATCCCCGCCGACGCGCCTCGGGCAGCACTTCGAGCAGGCTGACACCGAGCCAGCGGCCCTCGCCGGTCACCGTCCCCCGGCCGATGGCGAGCACCCGGCCGTCGACGCGCAGCTCCGCGAAGCGGACCCGGTCGACGGCGGTGAGCACGTGCCGCGCGGCGTCCGGCAGGCCACCCTTGCGGCCGGCGGAGATGGCCAGCCAGTCGTCGGCGGGCGCGACGGCCAGCGTCACCGGCGGCGGGGCGTCCGCGTCCGCCGGCACGTCGGCGCGCCCGGGCGGCGCGTCGGCGGGGGCGGCCTCCGGCGGGGCGGTCAGGGCGCGCAGCGGGACGGTCTGCACCAGTACCGGGGGGCGGGACGTCCAGCCCCGCGCGTCCAGTTCCGCGCCGACCGGGGCGGCCAGCGGCAGCGGGGTGTTCACCAGGGCGGGCCTGCCGCGCTCGGCGTACCAGCGCTGCACCGCGTCCAGCGCGTCGGGCAGCGGGCGGTCCGGGTCGCCCACCGGCAGCGCGCTGTTCGCCCGGCCGGTCCAGCCGTCGGCCCAGCGCAGCCGCCAGTCGCCGAGCCGTCCGCGCACCGGGGCGGGCCACGCCTCGTCGGCGGCCAGCTCCAGCGCGACCACCGAGGCGGCGGTGGGCCGGCGGGCCGGCGGCACGCGCTTGGCCCGGTGCACCTCGGTCACCGGCACGCGCAGCGGCCCGGCGTCGGTGGACAGCGTGATGTGGGTCTCGCTCAGCTCGACGAGCTCGCCGAGGGCATCGGAGAACAGCGTGCGGCCCTCGCGAATCCCCACAATCCGGCGGACCACGATCCGGTGTCCCACATCCTGCTGTCGGAGCACGATCGACCCCCTCCCCGGCGAGATACTAGGCTCTTATCGTTGCGGTTGATCGCGACGAGTCTTGCGGAGGAGAAGACCGGTGACCTACATCATCGCCGAGCCGTGCGTGGATGTGCTCGACAAGGCATGCATCGAGGAGTGCCCGGTCGACTGCATCTACGAGGGCAATCGGATGCTCTACATCCACCCCGACGAGTGCGTCGACTGTGGTGCCTGCGAGCCGGTCTGCCCGGTGGAAGCGATCTTCTACGAGGACGACGTCCCGGAGCAGTGGAAGGACTACACCGGGGCGAACTACGAGTTCTTCGAGGACCTGGGCTCGCCCGGTGGCGCCTCGAAGATCGGCAAGGTGGAGAAGGACGCCACCTTCGTCGCCGCGCAGCCGCCGCGCGGCGAGGGCCACTGAACCGGCGTACGCCGGTCTCGGCTCGGCTGCCCGACTTCACCTGGGACACCCTGGACGCCGCGGCCACCACGGCCGCGGCGCACCCGGACGGTCTCATCAACCTGTCGATGGGCACGCCGGTCGACCCGGTGCCGGAGCTGATCCGCCGGGCCCTGGCCGACGCGTCGAACGCGCCGGGCTACCCGCTGACCGCCGGTACGCCCGCCCTGCGCAACGCGATCGCCGCCTGGGTCGCGCGTGCCTGCGGCGCGGGCGTGGACGGCCTGGGCGTGCTGCCGACGATCGGCTCCAAGGAGCTGGTGGCCGGGCTGCCCACGCTGCTCGGGCTCGGTCCCGGTGACGTGGTGGTGGTGCCGTCGGTGGCCTACCCGACCTACGAGGACGGGGCGCGGCTGGCCGGGGCGACGACGGTCCGCACCGACTCGCTGACCGCGCTGGGCCCGGATCCCCGGGTCCGCCTGGTCTGGGTCAACTCGCCGGGCAACCCGACCGGCCGCGTGCTGCCCGCCGCCCACCTGCGCAAGGTGGTCGAGTGGGCGCGCGAGCGCGGGGCGGTGGTCGCCAGCGACGAGTGCTACCTGCCGCTGGGCTGGGACGCCGAGCCCGTCTCGGTGCTCTCACCCGAGGTGTGCGGCGGCTCGTACGACGGCGTGCTGGCGGTGCACTCGCTGTCCAAGCGCTCGAACCTGGCCGGCTACCGGGCCGGGTTCGTCGCCGGCGACCCGGCGCTGGTGGCCGAGCTGCTCAAGATCCGCAAGCACGCGGGCCTGATCGTGCCGGCCCCGGTGCAGGCCGCCATGGTGGCCGCGCTCGGCGACCAGGAGCACGCCGACGCCCAGCGCGAGCGCTACCGCGTCCGGCGGGAGAAGCTGCGCGAGGCTTTCACGGCCGCCGGCTTCACTGTCGAGCACTCCGAGGCCGGGCTCTACCTCTGGCTGACCCGCGACGAGGACTGCTGGGAGACGGTGGACTGGCTGGCCCGCCGGGGCATCCTGGTGGCCGCCGGCGTCTTCTACGGTCCGGCCGGCGCCCGGCACGTCCGGGTGGCGCTCACCGAGTCCGACGAGCACGTCGACGCGGTGGCCGGGCGGCTCGCCGGGTCGTGACGTGGCGGGCGGGGCCGGCGGGCTGGCGCGGGCGGCGGTGGTCGGCACCGGGCTGATCGGCGGTTCGGTGCTGCTGCGGCTGCGCGAGGCCGGGCTCGACGTCACCGGCTGGGATCCGGATCCGGCCGCCCGGCAGCAGGTACGCGACCGGGGCGTGGAGACGCCCGACACGGTCGAGGAGGCGGTCACCGGCCGGGACGTGGTGTTCCTCTGCGGCCCGCTGCCGACGCTGCCGACGATGCTGGCCCGGGTCGCCGCCGTGACCGAGGACGGGTGCGTGCTCACCGACGTGGGCAGCGTCAAGGCCGAGGTGAGCACCGCCGCCACCGTGCAGGGGCTCGGGCACCGGTTCGTGCCGGGCCACCCGATGGCCGGCGCGGACCGGGCCGGAGCGGGCGCGGCCATCGCGGACCTCCTCGACGGCGCCGCCTGGGTGCTCTGCCCGGGGCCGACCGGCCTGGCCGCGTTCCGGCGGCTGGCGACGCTGCTGGTGGACGTCTTCCACGCCCGGGTGGTGCCCATGTCCGCCCCGGAGCACGACGGCGCCGCCGCGCTCGCCTCGCACGTACCGCACGTGCTGGCCGGTGCGCTGGCAGGCACCGTGCACCGGTCGGCGCTGCGGGACGCGGTGCTGACGCTGGCCGCGGGCAGCTTCTCCGACGGCACCCGGGTCGCGGGTGGACCACCCGAGCGGACCGCGAACATGCTGCTCGGCAACCGGGACCGCGTGCTCGCCGAACTGGACGCGCTCGGCGCGTTCCTGAACGAGCTGACCGAGGCGCTGCGCGGCGGCGACGCCGGTGCGCTGGCCGACCGGTTCGCCGAGGGGCGCGACGTCCGCTCGACGCTGCGGGCACGCTCGTTCACCCCGCACCGGCGGGAGTTCCCGGCCGCCGCCGACCACGCGGGCGAGCTGGCGTACCTGCGGGAGCTGGGCGCAGCGGGCGGCCACCTCAGCGAGGTCCGGGAGACGGCCGGCGCGGTCACCTACATGGCGCACCTGCCGGCCACCCCGCCGTTAGGCTGAGCGGCATGGCGGACGCACCGGTCGTGGCGGTACGCGGTGAGGCGTACCGGGAGGTCGCTCCCGAGCTGGCCCGGTTCACCGTGACGGCGGTGGCGCGGGACCGGGACCGGGAGACCACACTGACCCGGCTGGCCGAACGGGCCGCCGCGGTGCGCGCGTTGCTCGACGCGGCCGAGCCCGCGGTGGAGCGCCGGGAGACCGGCCAGGTCCATGTCCGGCCGGTGACGAAGCGCTCCGGCGACCGGGTGGTGGCCTACCAGGGCAGCGTGAGCACCACCGTGACGACCACCGACTTCACCGCGCTCGGTGACCTGATGCTCCGCCTGGCCGACCAGGACCAGGTCGAGGTGGCCGGCCCGGTGTGGTCGCTGCGACCGGACAGCCCGGCCTACCGGGAGGCGCGGCACGCGGCGATCGCCGACGCGCTGGTCCGGGCCCGGGAGTACGCCGAGGCGCTCGGCGCCCGGGTGGTCGCCTTGCGCGAGTTGTCCGACACCGGGATGAGCGCGGCGCCGCCGATGATGGTCAAGGCGGCGTACGCGCGGTCCGGCGAGCCGGAGTTCGAGCTGGAACTGGATCCGGCGCCGCAGCCGGTGCAGGCGGCCGTCGAGGCGCGGTTCACCATCAGCGAGCCGGTGCTGGGCTGATGCCGGCGGCGGAGGTGCTCACGCTCGACGAGCTGGTCGCCCGGGCGCGGGCGCTGGCCGACGACGGCCCGCGCCAGCTGCTCGGCATCGCCGGGGCGCCGGGGGCGGGCAAGTCCACCCTGGCGGAATGGATCGTGGCCGCGCTCGGCCCGGTCGCCCGGCTGGTCCCGATGGACGGGTTCCACCTGGCCGGGTCCGCGCTGGCACGGCTCGGCCGGGCGGGCCGCAAAGGCGCGCCGGACACCTTCGACGTCAATGGCTTCGTCTCCGTGCTGCGCCGGTTGCGCCGGCTGGAACCGACGTCGGTGTGGGCGCCGGAGTTCCGACGTGACCTGGAGGAGCCGGTTGCCGGGGCGATCGAGGTGCCGCCCGAGGTGCGCCTGGTGGTGACCGAGGGCAACTACCTGCTGCTGCGGGACGACCCGTGGGAAGAGGTGCGCACCCTGCTGCACCAGATCTGGTTCCTCGACCTGGACGCGGAGGAGCGGCTGCGCCGGCTCGCCGCGCGTCACGAGGCGTACGGGAAGTCGCCGGAGCAGGCGCGCGCCTGGGCGCTGGGCAGCGACGAGGACAACGCCCGGCTGGTTGTCGGCACGGCCGGGCACGCCGACCTGGTGGTAAGCCTGGCCGACCCGCCGCGGTGACGCCGGGCGCGGCCGGCTCACGAGGATTCGTGGACGCTCCGGACCGGGCGGGCCGGGTTGCCCACCGCCACGACGCCGGGTGGCAGGTCGCGCGTCACCACCGCGCCGGCGCCGACCACCGTGTCCTCGCCGATCGCCACCCCGGCCAGCACGATCACCCCGCCGCCGAGCCAGACGTTGTCGCCGATGGTGATCGGCTGGGCCGACTCCCACTTGGCCCGGCGCGCCTCCGGTTCCACCGGGTGGACGGCGGTGAGCAGCTGCACGTTCGGTCCGATCTGGACGTCCGCGCCGATGCTGATCCGGGCGACGTCGAGGAAGACCGCGTTGAAGTTGACGAAGGTACGCGGGCCGATGTGCGTCTGGTAGCCGTAGTCGCAGTACAGCGGCGGCCGGATCCAGGCGTCCTCGCCGAGTGAGCCGAGCAGTTCGCGCAGGGCGGCGAGGCGGCCCGCCGGGTCGTCGGCGGAGCTTCGGTTGAAGCGTTCGCTGAGCCGGGCGGCGCGCTCCAGGTCGGCGGTGATCGCGGGATCGTCGGCGATGTACCGCTCGCCGGCCAGCATCCGGTCCTTCATGGAGGTCATCACCTGATCGTCGCGGCCCGCTCGGTGGCGCGGCAGCGATTCGAGCGGATCAGTGGCTTCCCGATACATACGCGGTATGCAATCCTGATACCCGCGTCGATGTCTCTCTCATCGATGAAACGTCCGAAGAAGGAGGAAGGTTGCTCCGGAATCGCAGAAAGATGACGGCGTTCGGCCTCGGCCTGACGCTGGCGCTCGGCCTGCCGGTGCCCGCGCTGGCCGCCGCGCCGACGACGTCGAACGGCCCGGCGGCCCGTACCGGCCCGTCCGCGCCCGCGGGCGCCCGCCCGGTCACCGTCACCCTGATCACCGGCGACCAGGTGACAGTCGCCGCCGGTGGCCGTGCCGCGGTACGCCCCGGCCCCGGCCGTACCGGCGTCGAGTTCCTGGTCCGTCGCGACCGCGACCACCTGACCGTGCTGCCGCAGGACGCGCTCGCGCTGGTCCGCTCCGGCCGGCTGGACCGCCGGCTGTTCGACGTGACCGGGCTGATCGAGGCCGGCTACGACGACGCGCGCCGCGACACCGTACCGCTGCTCGTGTCGTACCGGCCGGGGGTGGCCCGGCGGACGGCGGCCCCGCTCGCCGGCACTCGGGTGATCCGCGACCTGCCGGCGATCGCCGGCGCGGCGGTCGTCGCCGGCAAGGGTGACACCGGCGCGCTCTGGAAGGCGGTGAGCGCGGACCGCTCCGGCGCCCGGCTCGACGCGGCGGGGGGTGTCGACCGGATCTGGCTCGACGGCCGGCGGCGGGTGACGCTCGACCGCAGCGTGCCGCAGATCGGCGCCCCGGCCGCCTGGGCCGCCGGATACACCGGCAAGGGCGTGCGGGTCGCGGTGCTCGACACCGGCGTCGACCTGACCCACCCGGACCTGGCCGGCAAGGTCGCCGAGTCGCGCAACTTCACCGAGGAGACGGACCCGGACGACATCGTCGGCCACGGCACGCACGTGGCCTCGACCATCGCCGGCAGCGGCGCCGCCTCCGGCGGGAAGTACCGGGGCGTCGCGCCGGACGCCACGCTGCTGTCCGGAAAGGTGTGCGAGGTCTACGGCTGCACCGAGTCGGCCATCCTGGCCGGCATGCAGTGGGCGGCGGCCGAACAGCACGCCACGGTCGCGAACATGAGCCTCAGTGGCGGCGACACGCCGGAGGTGGACCCGCTGGAGCAGGCGGTCGAGACGCTCACCGAGCAGCACGGCACGCTCTTCGTGATCGCCGCCGGTAACGACGGTGCTGACGGTTCGGTCGGCTCGCCGGCCACCGCCGACGCCGCGCTCGCGGTCGGCGCTGTCGACCGGGACGACGCGCTCGCCGACTTCTCCAGCCGCGGCCCCCGGGTCGGCGACGGGGCGATCAAGCCGGACATCACCGCGCCGGGTGTGGAGATCGTGGCCGCCCGGGCCGCGAACGGCCAGATCGGTGACCCGGTGGGGGACCGGTACGTCTCGCTGTCCGGCACGTCGATGGCCACGCCGCACGTGGCCGGCGCGGTCGCGCTGCTCGCCCAGCAGCACCCCGGCTGGACGCCCGGCCGCTACAAGGCGACGCTGATGGCCTCGGCCAAGCCGCACCCGGAGCAGACCGCGTTCCAGCAGGGCGCGGGACGGGTCGACCTCGCTCGCGCGATCACCCAGCAGGTGACCAGCGAACCGGCGTCCGTCTCGTTCGGCCTGGCGGCCTGGCCGCACACCGACGACAAGCCGATCAGCCGGACGGTCACCTACCGCAACGGCGGGAACGCCCCGCTCACGCTGGACCTGAGCACCGGGTTCACCGGGCCGGGCGGGCGGACCGCGCCGGCCGGCATGCTCACCCTCAGCACCTCCCGGCTCACCGTTCCGGCGGGCGGCACCGCCCAGGTGACGGTCGTGGTGGACACCCGGCTCGGCGGCGCCGACGGCTACTGGACCGGCCGCCTGCTCGCCCGCGCCGGCGACGCGGTGGCGGTGACCCCGCTCGCTGTCGACCGCGAGGTGGAGAGCTACGACCTGACCATGACCCACCGGGACCGCTCCGGCGCGCTGGCCGGTTCCTACTACACGAGCCTGCTCGGGCTCGACGACGGCAGCTACCACGACGTCTACGACACCGGGGGCGAGGTCCGGATCCGGCTCCCCAAGGGCCGGTACGGCGTGCAGAGCCTGATCTTCGCCGACGGCGACCAGGGCTCGCCGGAGGTCGCCTCGCTCACCCAGCCGGAGCTGGTGGTGACCGGGAACCAGCGGCTCGCACTGGACGCCCGGCGGGCGAAGCCGATCCGCACCACGGTGCCGCAGCGCGGCGCGGCGCCCATGCTGATCGACCTCACAGCGGCGTGGGAATTCGGCGACTACTACGCCAGCTTCGGGCTCTGGACCGACAGGTTCGAGGGTCTCTACTCCGGCCAGCTCGGCCGCGACGTCTCCGACAAGGTGTTCGTCGGCTCGCTCGCCAGCCAGTGGGCCGAGCCGACCGCGCCCGAGCGCAGTCCGTACTTCTACGGCCTGATCGACCTGTTCCCGGGCCGGTTCCCGACCGGCTTCGTCCGGCACTACCAGCCGGCCGACCTGGCCACCGTCACCAGCCGGTTCGCCGCCGGCTACACCGGCATGGAGAACGAGCGGGCCGTGTACGCGGAGCCCGACTACAACATGGGCGGCTCGGCGGTCGCGCTGCCGGTCCAGGTGCCGGGCAAGCGGGTCGAGCACTTCAGCACCACTCGTACCCGCTGGAGCGGCGACCTGGCCTTCGGTGAGCGGGACGAGGACGGCTGGCTGGAGCCGCGTGCGGTGCTGGAGTCCGAGTCCGCCCGCTACCGCGCCGGGCACACCTACCGCGACGAGTGGAACAAGGGCCCGTTCGGTCCGTCGTTCCCGCAGCCGCGCTGGCCGGAGCAGAGCATCACCCGTACCGGCGACACCATGATGGTCTCGCTGCCGATGCACAGCGACGCGGTCGGGCACCCGGGCGGCTCGCTCAACGACACCGAACTGACCCGGCTCTACCGCAACGGCAAGCTCGCCGGCGAGTCGCCCTACGGCGGGTACGGCGAGTTCACCGTCCCGCCGGGCGCGGCGAACTACCGGTTGGAGACCACGGCGACGCGCGGCTTCACCGACCTGAGCACCGAGGTGTCGGCGAGCTGGACGTTCCGCTCCAAGCGCGTGCCGGGCGACGTGCCGGCCCGGCTCCCGGCCATGGCGGTCCGGTTCACCCCGCCGCTGGCGACGGACAGTTCCGCCCCGGCGGGCCGGACGTTCACCGTGCCGGTGTCGGTGCAGCGCCAGCCCGGCGCACCGTCCGGCCGGGTCGTGGCGCTCACCGTCGACGTCTCCTACGACGGCGGGAAGACCTGGCGCAAGGCGGCGCTGAAGAAGCAGGGCGGGGCGTGGACGGCCACCGTCCGGCACCCGGCCGGCCCGGGATACGCGTCGCTGCGGGCCACCGCCCGTGACGACGCCGGCAACACCGTGACCCAGCGGATCATCCAGGCGTACCGCCTGCGGTGAGCCGGGGGGGGGGGGGGGGGGGGGGGGGGGGGGGGGGGGGGGGGGGGGGGGGGGGGGGGGGGGGGGGGGGGGGGGGGGGGGGGGGGGGGGGGGGGG
>NZ_JBIAIY010000021.1:0-17503 GCF_042871665.1 Micromonospora sp. NPDC005686 | reverse complement strand
GCCGCCCCCCCCCCCCCCCCCCGCGGCGCCCCGCCCCGCCCCCCCCCCCCCGGGGGGGGGGGGGGGCCCGGCGGGGGGGGGGGGGGGCGCCGCCGCGCCCCCCCCCCCCCCCCCCCCCCCCCCCCCCCCCCGACCCGGGTGCGGGTGTCAGAAGGTGGTCGCTGCGCCGGCGGTCTTGCAGGCGGCGTTGATGTCCTTGCTGGCCTTCTCCATGGCGGGGTTGTCGGCGGCGGTGCCCGGGTCGGCGGCCGAGCCCGCCTTGCCGGCCTCCGCGCCGAACTCCTTCAGGGCGGTGGCCGCCTTGCCGGCCCCGGCGGTCCCGGCCAGCTCGGTCACCCGGTCACCGAGTTCGGTCAGGATCTCGGCGGTCTGCTTCGTCAGGTCGCCGCCCGTCTGCACGACCGTCATGAGCTTCGCCCGCATCTCTTTGTTGATCTTTTCGGCGGCGGTGCAGAGTTCCTTGTCGCTCATGGCGGCCGCCGAGGGCGAGGGCGCCGCCGTGGAGGGTACGGCGGAGGCCGAGGTGGCCGCCGGCCCGGCCGTGGTCGTGGGCGCCTCGTCGCCGCACGCGGCGAGGCCCAGCACGGCACAGGTCAGGAGGATCGGGAAGATCCGGTTGGTTTTCACGCCTGGGCACGCTAGTCGATGCGCGTCATTGATCAAACTCGGTTTGCGGGGGCCGGTCAGTGGAATGCGCGGGCGGGCGGCATTCGTGCCGCCCGCCCGCGTCCGGCCGCGGTACGCCGCGACGCCGGTCGTCGCTCCACCAGGACCGTGCTGCCTTACCCCGCCACACGGGCTTCATCCGTCGCCCGTTGGGCTGAGCGGTCAGCGCTGCTGCTCGTCGGCCTTCGGCGACGAGACCCGGGCCGCCGGGTCCTCGACGCCCGGCTCGCCGCCACCCGGCGCCACCATGCCGTCGTAGTTGTAGAGCACGCCGTCCTCGTGCGCCTTCGTGGTCCGGATGTAGCGGTGGATCATCCCGTCGATCTCGATCTCCACCAGGGCCTTTCCGTCCGCGTCCTGGTTGCTGCCGTCGCGGGGACCGCCGACCAGGTACGCCTTCGTGTTCGTCTCCATGTGCCCGCCCTACCCCGGCCCGGCCCGCCGGAAACGGCCGGGCGGACTACCACCCGCCGCCGTGCGCGGCCGTTCGGCGAGCCGGGGCGTGCTTCCGGCGCACCGGATCCGGCCGGCCGTCGTGCCGGCCCGCCGCCGCGGAGCAGGATGGCGACATGGGCGCGTATCGATCAGCGTACGAGCGGAGCATCGCCGACCCGGCCGGCTTCTGGCGGGACGCGGCGAACGACATCGACTGGGTCATCCCGCCGGACCGCATCCTGGACGACTCGGCGGCGCCGCTGTACCGCTGGTTCCCCGACGGGGTGCTGAACACCTGCCACAACGCGCTGGACCGGCACGTCGCCGCCGGCCGGGGCGACCAGCCCGCGCTGATCCACGACAGCCCGGTCACCGGCACTGTCAGCAGCCTCACGTACGCCGAACTGCTCGCCGAGACCGCCCGGTTCGCCGGTGCCCTGCGCCGCCTCGGCGTCGGCCGGGGCGACCGCGTCCTGCTCTACCTGGCGATGGTCCCGGAGGCGGTGGTCGCCATGCTGGCCTGCGCCCGGATCGGCGCGGTGCACTCGGTGGTCTTCGGCGGTTTCGCGGCGCACGAACTGGCCGTCCGGATCGACGACGCGCGGCCGAAGGTGGTGGTGGCCACCTCCTGCGGGATCGAGGCCGACCGGGTGGTGCCGTACCACCCGATCCTGGCCGCCGCGCTCGACGAGGCCACGCACGCGCCGGAGCGCTGCGTGGTGGTGCAGCGCCCACAGGAGCCGGCCCCGCTGGTGCCCGGCCGCGACCTCACCTGGGCCGAGGTGATGGCGGACGCGGAACCGGCGCCGTGCGAGCCGGTGGCCGCGACCGACCCGCTCTACGTCCTCTACACCTCCGGCACCACCGGCCGGCCCAAGGGCGTGGTGCGGGACAACGGCGGGCACGCGGTGGCGCTGCGCTGGTCGATGCGCAACGTCTACGGCATCGAGCCGGGCGAGGTCTTCTGGGCCGCCTCCGACGTGGGCTGGGTGGTCGGCCACTCCTACATCGTGTACGCGCCGCTGCTCACCGGCGCGACCACTGTGCTCTACGAGGGAAAGCCGGTCGGCACCCCCGATGCCGGGGCGTTCTGGCGGGTCGCCGCCGAGCACCGGGTGACCGCCCTGTTCACCGCGCCCACAGCGATCCGGGCGATCCGCCGCCAGGACCCGGAGGGCGGCCACATCTCCCGGTACGACCTGGGCGCGCTGCGTACCCTCTTCCTCGCCGGTGAGCGGCTGGACCCGGACACCTGGGCCTGGGCGGGGGAGCGGCTCGGCGTACCAGTTGTCGACAACTGGTGGCAGACGGAGACCGGCTGGCCGGTGGCGGCCAACCCGCGCGGCCTGGAGCCGCTGCCGATCAAGCCCGGGTCGCCGTCGGTGCCGGTGCCCGGCTACGACGTGCGCGTGGTCGACGGCGCGGGCCGGGACGTGCCGCCGGGCACCGACGGCTCGATAGCGATCCGGCTGCCGCTGCCGCCCGGCTGCCTGCCCACGCTCTGGGGCGACGACGAGCGGTTCGTCCGCTCCTACCTGTCCACGTTCCCCGGCCACTACCTGACCGGCGACGGCGGCCGGTTCGACGAGGACGGCTACCTGTACGTGATGGGCCGCACCGACGACGTCATCAACGTGGCCGGGCACCGGCTGTCCACCGGCGCGATGGAGGAGGTCCTGGCGACGCACCCGGCGGTGGCCGAGTGTGCGGTGATCGGCGTGGCCGACGCGCTCAAGGGGCAGGTGCCCAGCGGGTACGTGGTGCTCAAGGCCGGCGCCGACGTGGACCCGGACGCGCTCACCGCCGAGCTGGTCGCGCTGGTCCGGCAGCGGATCGGCCCGGTGGCCGCGTTCCGCCGGGTGACAGTGGTGCCCGCGCTGCCGAAGACCCGCTCCGGGAAGATCCTGCGGCGCACGATGCGCGGCCTGGTGGAGGGGCGGGACGAGCCGGTGCCGGCGACGATCGACGACCCGGGCGCGCTCGCCGTCTTCCGCGACCTCGGCACCGCGGACTGACCGCCCGTCCGCCCGGTACGCACCGGGCGGCCACAGGGAAGTCGCTCACTTCCGATCAGCCGGCGAACCGGTACAGCCGGAACTCCTTCTCCGCGCCGCACACCAGCATCTCGGCGTTCCACGAGCACGACTCGCTGCGGATCTGCTTCAGCAGCCCCATCTCGACCGGTTTGCCGTCCACCGCCATCCCGGCGAGGACGCGGTCGTCCTCGAAGCTGCTCGGGGCCTCGGAGAAGATCAGCAGGTTGCCGGCGTCCAGCCGGACCGCGGCCCCGTCCCGGTCGCGCAGCACCGCCGTGCCGTCCGGCGCGAACAGCGTCACCGCGTCCGGAGAGGCCCGCCCGGCCAGCACGTGCTCACCGACCGGGGCCAGCGACTCGGCGCGCGGCGCCGCCCACTGCCGGGTTTCCTCACCCTCGGTCGCCGCCACCACGCGGGTGTCGTCGGCGCCGCTGCCGGGCGTCTCCAGCAGGCACACGCGACGCTCGCCGCAGGTGACCAGACCCTTCGCCCGGCCGCCCTGCTCGGGCGCCTCGTACAGCACCGTGGGCGTGCCGAGACCGCCCAGGTCGTAGGCGAGCAGCCGCAGGCCACGCTGGTTCTCCGCCACGTACAGCCGGTCGTCGCGGGCGGCCATCGGATCGTCGAGGCCGGCGACGTTGCCCCGCTCCTTGAGGATCTCCCCGCTGCGCAGGTTTAGGACCCGCACCGAGCGGTCTGCGCCGACCTGCACGAGCCGGTCCGCCTTCCCCGCCCACGGGGCGAGCGGCACACCCTCGGCGTCTGCGGGCCCGTCCAGTGCCGCGCCGGTGCCGACCGGTACCACCTTCGTCCGCGCGTCGCCGTACTCGGTGCGCGGATTGGGCCGCTCCCACCGCTGCCGGCCGTTGTCCAGCCGCAGCCCGACCAGGCGTTCGCCGGTGCGGTCCAGCCGGACGATCGTGTCGGGCCCGACGTACAGCGCGTCGTCGCGGTCGACGTCGGTCCGCCAGCGCTGCTTGCCGGAACCGCCGTCGAGCACCGCGAGCACGCGCGGTCCGCTGCCGGTGTCGTCGCCGAGGACGAGCAGACCTTCGGGCAGCGCCCGGACCCCGGCCCACCGCTGCGCGGTCGCGTCCGTCCGCCTCTCCCAGACCGCCTTGCCGGTCGACGCCTCGACGGCTGTCACGTGGAGATGGCCGTCGGGCAGTGAACGGGCCAGGTAGGCGCGGTCCTCGAGCGTCGCGGTGAACATCTGATCCGGCCGGGTGTCGCCGGCGGCCACCGTCCTCACCAGGTCCGCGGTGTGGAAGTCCAGCGCCGGGTGCCGGTCCCGGAACACCCAGAGCAGCACCGACGCCGCCACGGCGACCACCACGAGGCCCGCGCCGAGCGCGATCCACCGGCCGCGCCGTGGCGGGCCGCCGCCGGGCCGGACGGCGTTCGGCGCGGGGGCGAAGGGCGTTCCGGGTACGCCGGGCTGCCAGCCGCCGCCGGACGGAGGAGCGGACGGCCCGGGTACGCCGTATCCCGCGGCGGGGTGGGGCGGAACCGGACCGTGGGCGGCCGGTGCGCCGTCGTACCTCGTGAAGGGTGTCTGCGGGACGGCGCCGTCGGCGACCAGCGTGCCGTGCGGTCCGGCCGACGCCGCGTCCGGCCCGCCGAGGGGCGCGGTCGGGTTCGCCCTCGTCGCACCGGCGGCGACGGTGGCCGCGCTCGTCGTGCCGAGGGCCGGCGCGTCGCCCGCGGGCGGCGCGGGCCGGGTCGATCCGGGGTGCGTGGGCGCGAGCTGGGCCGGCACGGCGGGCCGGCCGGGCCGGCGGTGCAGCGGCAGGTCGGTGAGCGCGCCCTCGGCGACCGGCATCTCCGGCTGTTCCAGCACCGTCGGCGCGATACCCAGCTCGGCGTGCAGCAGCCGGGCCACGAGCGGCACCCTTGTCGACCCGCCGACCAGGAACAGGCCGCTGAGCTGCTCCGGGCGCAGCCCGGCGGCGGCGGTCACCTCCCGGGTCTCGGTCACCGCCCGGGCGAGCAGCGGCGCGGCCAGGCGTTCGAACTCCTCCCGGGTCAGCGGCACCGCCGCCTCCACCCCCGGTACGGCCACCGGCGCCACCATGGCCCGCGACAGCATCTCCTTGGTGCCGCGCACGTTCTCCCAGAGCTGCTGGCGGTCCCGCCGCTCGGCGGTGGTCGTCGGATCGGTCAGCCGGGCCCACTCGCGCGGATGGTCCGGGCCCACCAGCTCCCCGAGCCGTCCGAGCAAGGCCGCGTCCAGGTCGAGACCGCCGAGGTCGGGGATCCCGCCGGTGGCGATCAGGTGGAAACCGGAGTCGCCCCACGGGTCGGCGCCCTCGTTGCGCAGCACCGCCACGTCGAGCGTGCCGCCGCCGAAGTCGAACACCGCCACCGAACCGCCCACCGGCACCGGGCGGCGCAGCACCTGCGTGAAGTAACGGGCCGCGGCCACCGGCTCGCGCAGCAGGCGGGTGCCGGGCGCGATCGGCCCGGCGAGCGTGTGCTCGGCCGCCGCCGGCCAGCCGGCCAGCTCCAGCGCGTCGTGCAGCACCTGACGGCGGGCCGGCGTCCAGGCCGCCGGGTGCGTGACCACCGCCGGGGGCAGCATCCCGACCGCCGCCACCGCCGCGTCCGCGACCGTGCGCAGCGTCGCGGCCAGCAGCTCCGCCGGCCGGTACGCCCGCCCGCCCAGCTCCACGCTCTCCTCGTCGACCCGGCGCTTCGGGTTCGGCTCGTAGCCGGCCGGGTCGGCCTGGGCCAGGCGTTGCGCGTCCCGCCCGACGTGCAGGTGACCGTCCGCGTCGGCGTACACGCCGGAGGGCAGGATCGGGTGCCCGTCGACCAGCACCGGCCGGGTGCGCCCGTCCGGCCAGCGCAGCACCGCCACGGTGTTCGAGGTGCCGAGGTCCACGCCGAGGGCGAAACCGTCCTGCTGGCCTGACATCCGTGGCTACCTCCACCCGACGAGGGGTTGTCCGGCCCGCATCGTACGCAGCCCACGCTGCCCCGCTGCCCACCCGGCCCGGCGCAATGGGGTGGCCGGTGGGGCCGTGGCCGCATACCGTCGCGGTCATGAAGGTGATCTCCGTCAACGTGGGCCGACCGCAACCGAATCCGTGGAAGGAGACCGGGACCACCGGCATCGACAAGCGACCCGTGGACGGTCGCGTCCCGGTCACCGCGCCCGGCCCCAAGGGCACCGGCGCGGTCGGGCTCGCCGGCGACCGGGTCTACGACCTCGCCCACCACGGCGGCGCCGACCAGGCCGTCTACGCGTACGCCCGGGAGGACCTCGACCACTGGGAGGCCGAGCTGGGCCGCCCGCTCGCCGACGGCAGCTTCGGGGAGAACCTGACCACCAGCGGCCTGGACGTCAACGGCGCGCTGATCGGCGAGCGGTGGCGGATCGGGCCCGACCTGGTGCTGGAGGTCTCCTGCCCGCGCATCCCCTGCGGCACGTTCCAGGGGTGGCTGGGCGAGCAGGGCTGGATCAAGCGGTTCACCGAGGCGGTACGGCCCGGGGCGTACCTGCGGGTGATCACGCCGGGCAGCGTCGGGGCCGGCGACCCGGTCGAGGTCGTGCACCGGCCCGGCCACGACGTGACCGTGGCGCTCGTGTTCCGGGCCATCACGCTGGAGTCGGAGCTGCTGCCCCGGCTGCTGGTGGCCGACGCGCTGCCCGAGGAGGACATGACGCGGATCCGACGCCGCTTGACCTGAACCGCGCTTGAGGCCGGACGATTCCCGGCGTGCTGAACTCCGTTCTCGACGAGGCCTACGAGCGCGTCCGCCACACCGGTCCCGAGCGGGACGGGTGGCTGTCCAACCACGTGCCGATGGCGGCGGAGGCGCTGGTGCGCCACGGCCACGAGCGGGCCGTGCACCGCTGGATCGACACGTACTCCGACAAGCTGGAGGAACGCCCGCGCGGCATCCGGCGCATCGCCGCCGACGAGTGGCGCGACCCGCTCGGCGACCCGGTGCGTACCGGCGACTGGCTCGACCTCTTCGACAGCGAGCTGGCCGGCGACCCGTGGCGGGACGTGCTGGCCCGCTGGTGGCCGCGCCTGCTACCCGGCATCGCCGCCGGGGCCACCCACGGCGTCATCCGGGTCGGCCACGCCGTACGCGCCCTGCTCGACGCCGAGACCGCACCGCGCGTCGCCGAGCTCGGCCAGGGGCTCGCCTACTGGGCCGCCCGCTGGCAGCCGCTCGCTCGGCCCGGCGCCGGGCCGTACCCCGGAACCGACGCCCGGTCCGCGCTCGACGCCGTGCCCCGCGTACCCGATCAGCGGTTCGGCATCCGCTCCCGCCTGGCGCAGTTGGCCGGCCTGGGTCGATGGCCGGCGGTGGCGGCGGCGGTGCCCGGCGACGCAGCCGACGACGTGCCCACCCGGCTCGCGGCGGTCGTCGACGCCGCCGTGCTCCGGCACGGCACGCACGGGTACGCCAGTCCGGTCATGCTCGTGCACGCGGCGACCGCGCCGAACGCCGTCCTGCGTACCCTGCCGGCGCTGTCGCCCGCGCTGTGGCACCCGAGCCTGGCCGCCGCCTGGGCGGCTACCGCAGCCGTCACCGCCGCCTACGCCCCGGCCGGGTCCCGTTCCCTCCCGCCTGCCGGCGGGCCGGAACTCGGCGAGGTCATGGCGCGGGCGCTGGACACCGGGGACGCGCACGCGATCAAATTCACGGACACGGTGAGTGACGCGTACGCCCGCAGCGGCGACCCGGCCCTGCTCGCCGTCGCCGCCCGATCCGTCGAGCAGATCGCCGCCGACTGACGGCCTCGGCTCGGTACCGCCGACACCTGGAGGGCTGATGACACCCGACGACGAGGCGTTCCTGCGCCGAGCCGTGGACCTCGCCGACCGGGCTGGCGCGTCCGGCGAACGCCCGTTCGGGTCGCTGCTCGTCGGCGCCGACGGCACCGTCCTGATCGAGGACCACAACACGGTGGTCTCCGACAACGACGTCACCGCGCATCCTGAGCTGAAGCTCGCCCGCTGGGCCGCCCGGCAGCTCGCCCCCGAGGCCGCAGTCGCCGCCACCATGTACACCAGCTGCCAGCCCTGCCCGATGTGCACGGTCGCGATCGAGGCGTCCGGCCTCGGCCGGGTCGTGTACGCCCTCTCCGCCGAGCAGTTCGATCAGGTCAAGCCGGCCGCTCCGGCACGGCGCCCGGTGCGGTACGACGGGCCGGCGCTGTTCGACGAGGCACGTCGGCCGATCGAGGACCACTACTAGGACGCCGCCGGGCCCGCGTCGGCCCTCGCCACAGGGCGCCGGCGATGGCGCGCGATGGCTACGCTGTGCCGCACTGCGTCAGGGGGTGGGCCGGTGAGGCGTCGGCTGGGGTACGTCGCGATGGTGCTGCTCGGCGCCGTGCTGTTCGGCACGGCCGGCCTGGCCGCCGGGTCCTGGTACGGCGGCCGGGACGCCATGGCGGTCAGCTCCGACACGGCTCGGAGCGCGGCCGGGGAACTGCTTCCCGGTGCCGAGCCGATCGGCTCGATGGACGTGCGCGGCTACCGGTACGGCGTCTTCCTGGCCGCCGACGAGGTCGGCGGGAGCCGGGTCGAGTTTCAGTACGGCGACGACGCCGACTGCGCGCTGTCGGAGCGGATGCGAGGCGCCGCCGAGACGCGCGGATGGCGGGAACTCCGCCGGGTGCCGGGTTCCCCGTGCGACGGCTGGCGCGCCGAGCGGGACGGGCTCACGGCCACGCTCACCCATCGGGCGTACGGGTCGAGGCTGCGCATCGAGCCGTCCGCCCCCGGCGGGTTCGCCGCCGCCACGATCATCGGCACCCTGCTGGGCGCGGTCGGGGGTGCGGCACTGTTCCGGGAGGTGGCGCGGCGTCGTTGGCCCGTCCCCCTGCTCGTCGGCACGCCGGTGATCGTCGCCCTGTTCCCGGGCGCCGCCCTCACCTGGATGGACCTGGCCGCGAACGGGCTCGCCGAGCCGGTGTGGCCCGTCTGGCGGGCGCTCGCTCCCGTGCTGGTGCCGCTCTCGCTCGTGCTCCTTCTGATCGGCGTGGCCGTCCTCGCGAGGCGACGGCGTCCGGCTGTGCCCGCCGCCGAGTCGGTCGCGACCACCGCTGCCGGCTGATCGGTGGCCGGCCGGTCAACCACGTGGGAAACCGGGGCCGGCCTGCCGTTCACGCAGCTCTCGATGAACAACCGCTCACCTTCCTTGCGCAGGGCAGCCCGCTCGGCGTGGTCGCCGAGATGGGGCGCGTCGTCGCCGGTGGGACCGTCGTAGAGCTGGTGGTAGGCGTCAGCGCACTCCTCCTGGTCGCCTACCGGCCCCGAGTTCGTCACCGCATGGTGCTCAACCCCGTAGCGCTTCTCCACGGGCACGGATTGTATCAATCACCCTGAATGCCACGTGGGAAGCCGGGAGTGTGCTCAGCCCAGGATCGGGGATGCGGCCTGGGAGGGGTCGGAGGCCGGTGGAGCGGGCGACGGGAATCGAACCCGCGTAGTCAGTTTGGAAGACTGAAGCTCTACCATTGAGCTACGCCCGCGCGCGCCCCACCATCGTGGGACGCGCCGACAGCGTACCTAATCGTGGCGGACGCCGCGCAGCGCGTACCCCCGGGTGAGCCGCCACACCGCGTACCCCGCGCCCCGGTCACCCGCGCGGGGGGTCGGACGGCATACACTCTTCGTCGCCACGGGGTGTGGCGCAGCTTGGTAGCGCACTCGCTTTGGGAGCGAGGGGCCGTGGGTTCAAATCCCGCCACCCCGACTGTCGTTCGCGACCGGATCATCCCGGGAACCGCCGGTTTTCCGCGCGGTGCCCGGGCCCTGCCGATGCCGTCGGCCGGCTCGCCTACACTCGATGCGCGCAATCACGCCCCAGAACCAACACCCAGATCCGTCAAGGAGTACGCCTGTGAAGAGCACCGTCGAGACTCTGAGCCCGACGCGCGTGCGGCTCGCCATCGAGGTGCCGTTCGTCGAGCTCGAGCCGAGCCTCAAGAAGGCGTACCGGGAGATCGGCCAGCAGGTCCAGGTTCCCGGCTTCCGCCGGGGCAAGGTTCCCAGCGCGGTGATCGACCAGCGGGTGGGCCGGGGAACCGTCCTCAACGAGGCGATCCAGGAGGCGATCCCGCAGAACATCCTCGCCGCGGTCCGGGAGCACGACCTCAAGACGCTGGGCCGTCCCGAGGTCGACATCACCGAGTTCAACGACGGTGACACGCTCAACTTCACCGCCGAGGTGGACGTCCGTCCGGAGATCACCCTGCCGGACCCGGCCACCATCGAGGTGACCGTGGACGAGATCGAGATCGCCGACAGCGAGATCGACGAGCAGATCAACAGCCTGCGCGAGCGGTTCGCCACGCTGAAGACCGTCGAGCGGGCCGCCCAGGAGGGCGACTTCGTGCAGATCGACCTGAACGCCACGGTCGACGGCGAGGAGGTCCCGGGCGGTTCGGCGAGCAACATCTCGCACGAGGTGGGCAGCAAGCAGCTCCTGCCGGGCCTGGACGAGGCGCTGGTCGGCCTGGCCGCCGGCGACAGCACCACCTTCACCACGCAGCTCGTCGGCGGCGACTACGCCGGCCGTGACGCCGACGTGGCGGTGACCGTCCGCACGGTCAAGGAGAAGGAGCTGCCCGAGCTCAACGACGACTTCGCGCAGATGGCCAGCGAGTTCGACACGATCGACGAGCTGCGCGGCGACCTGCGGGAGCGGGTCGCCCGGGGCAAGCAGGTCGAGCAGATCTACGCCGCCCGCGACAAGGCCCTGGAGCAGATGGTGGCCGCCGCCGAGGTGCCGGCGCCCGAGGGCGTCGTCAAGGAGGAGGTCGAGAGCCGCAAGGCCGCGATGGTCGACCAGCTCGAGCGCATCGGCGCCTCCCTGGAGGAATACCTCGCGGCGGAGGAGAAGACCGAGGAGCAGATCGACACGGAGCTGACCGAGGCGGCCACCGACGGCGTCAAGATCCAGCTCCTGCTGGACACCCTGGCCGACGCCGAGGACGTGCAGGTCTCCGACGACGAGTTCGGTCACGAGATCGTGCACCGCGCGCAGCGCGCCGGCATGGCCCCGCAGCAGTACTACGACCAGCTGGTCCGCTCCGGCGCCGCCGCGGCCGTCTTCGGCGACGTCCGCCGGGGCAAGGCGCTCGCCGCGGTGATGGAGAAGATCAAGATCAAGGACTCGGCGGGCAACGAGGTCTCCCTCGACGCTCTGCGGGCCCAGAACGAGGCCGAGCACGACCACCAGCACTGATCATCGGGGGTGTCGGCCGCCGTCCCGCGCTGCGCGCCGGGAGGCGGCCGAAACCCTTTCCGGGGTACGCCGTGCGGGTGACTGCGCTGAGAGCGAACAGTGCCCCGACCGGGAGTACGCCCCCCGGCTGAGCGGTTAGTGTCGGGTAGGACGGTACGGAGAGCGAAGGGCTGCCATGACCGACATGCACATCCCCAAGAAGTCGCTCCGGGTGAACGAGGCCCGCGGTGGCGACTCCATTGGCAACCTCGACGACTCGGTCTACAACCGGTTGCTCAAGGAACGGATCATCTTCCTGGGCAGTGAGGTGAACGACCAGGTGGCCAACCGCATCTGCGCGCAGCTCCTGCTGCTCGCCGCGGAGGACCCGGACCGCGACATCTTCCTCTGGATCAACTCGCCGGGTGGCTCGGTCTACTCCGGCATGGCGATCTACGACACCATGCAGTACATCGACAACGACGTCTCGACCGTGGCGATGGGCATGGCGGCCTCCATGGGCCAGCTCCTGCTCTGTGCGGGCACCAAGGGCAAGCGGTACGCCCTGCCGCACGCGCGGATCATGATGCACCAGCCGTCGGGCGGCCTCGGCGGCACCGCGTCGGACATCGCGATCCAGGCCGAGCAGATGCTCTACACCAAGCGGATGTTCCAGGAGCGGGTCGCGTTCCACACCGGCCAGTCCCAGGCGCAGATCGAGGCGGACTCGGACCGTGACCGTTGGTTCACCGCCCAGGAGGCCATGGACTACGGCTTCATCGACAAGGTGATCATCGGGGCCGCGCAGGTTCCGGATGGCGCCGGGACCCTGAGCTGATCGAGGAGCTGACGATGACCGACCTGAGCCTGCCGCCCCAGTTCGCGGCCGTGCACAACCGCTACGTCCTGCCGTCGTTCGTCGAGCGCACGTCGTACGGGATGAAGGAGTCGAACCCGTACAACAAGCTCTTCGAGGACCGGATCATCTTCCTCGGCGTCCAGGTGGACGACGCGTCGGCGAACGACGTGATGGCCCAGCTGCTGACGCTGGAGGGCACCGACCCGGACCGCGACATCATCATGTACATCAACTCGCCCGGTGGCTCCTTCACCGCCATGACGGCGATCTACGACACCATGCAGTACGTCCGCCCCGACATCCAGACCGTCTGCCTCGGGCAGGCGGCGAGCGCGGCGGCGGTGCTGCTCTCCGCGGGCACGCCGGGTAAGCGGATGGCGCTGCCCAACTCCCGGATCATCATCCACCAGCCGGCCACCGAGGGCGGCTACGGCCAGGGCTCGGACATCGAGATCCAGGCGCGGGAGATCCTGCGGATGCGGACGCAGCTGGAGGACATGCTGTCCCGCCACTGCAACCGCCCGATCGAGCAGGTCCGCAAGGACATCGACCGTGACAAGATCATGACGGCCGAGGAGTCCAAGGAGTACGGGCTGGTCGACACGATTCTGACCAGCCGCAAGAAGGGTCTGCTGGCGTCGCACGCCGCGGGCTGATCAGCGTGTGGTCGGAGGTCGATCGGGGTATCGTTCCCGGTCGACCTCTGACACACCCGTTTTGGGGGTCGGAGAAAACCCGGCCAGCGGGTAACGTCGGGTCTGTACCGCTCCGCTGGTCGGATCGGGTGGGCCCCACAGCATGGTGGGACGACAGGACGGACGGGCGCTCCGGCGCTCGCAGGTCAGGGCCGGCGTTCCGGCCGACGAGTGCAGGGAGAACGTAGGTGGCACGGATCGGTGACGGCGGCGACCTACTGAAATGCTCGTTCTGCGGCAAGTCGCAGAAGCAGGTCAAGAAGCTCATCGCGGGGCCCGGTGTCTACATCTGCGACGAGTGCATCGATCTCTGCAACGAGATCATCGAAGAGGAGCTGGCCGAGTCCGGCGAGGTGAAGTGGGAAGAGCTTCCCAAGCCGATGGAGATCTGCCAGTTCCTCGACAACTACGTCGTCGGTCAGGAGCAGGCCAAGAAGGCGCTCGCCGTAGCGGTCTACAACCACTACAAGCGGATCCAGGCGGAGGCCGCGGGCGCCCCGGGCTCCGGCATCGACGGTGTGGAGCTGGCCAAGTCCAACATCCTGCTGCTCGGCCCGACCGGCTGCGGCAAGACCCACCTGGCGCAGACGCTCGCCCGGATGTTGAACGTCCCGTTCGCGATCGCCGACGCCACCGCGCTCACCGAGGCGGGCTACGTCGGTGAGGACGTCGAGAACATCCTGCTGAAGCTCATCCAGGCCGCCGACTACGACATCAAGCGCGCCGAGACGGGCATCATCTACATCGACGAGGTCGACAAGATCGCTCGCAAGTCGGAGAACCCGTCGATCACCCGGGACGTCTCCGGCGAGGGCGTGCAGCAGGCGCTGCTGAAGATGCTCGAAGGCACTGTGGCAAACGTGCCCCCGCAGGGCGGGCGCAAACACCCGCACCAGGAGTTCATCCAGATCGACACCACGAACGTGCTGTTCATCTGCGGTGGCGCGTTCGCCGGGCTGGATCAGATCATCGAGTCCCGCACCGGCTCCGGCGGCACCGGCTTCGGCGCCCGGCTCCGGTCGGTCTCCGAGCGGTCGACAGACGACATCTTCAGCCAGGTCATGCCGGAGGACATGCTGAAGTTCGGGCTGATCCCCGAGTTCATCGGCCGGCTGCCGGTGATCACCAACGTGCGCAGCCTCGACCGCAGCGCCCTGGTACGCATCCTCACCGAGCCGCGCAACGCGCTGGTCCGGCAGTACCAGCGCCTGTTCGAGCTGGACGGCGTCGAGCTGGAGTTCGAGCCGCCCGCGCTGGAGGCCATCGCCGACCAGGCCATGCTCCGCGGCACCGGCGCCCGTGGCCTGCGGGCGATCTTGGAAGAGGTCCTCCTCTCCGTGATGTACGAGGTGCCGAGCAACCCTGACGCCGCCCGGGTGCTGATCACCCGCGAGGTCGTCCTGGAGAACGTCAACCCGACGATCGTGCCCCGCGAGTTCACCGGCCGACGTCGGCGGGACCGCGAGGAGAAGTCGGCCTGACCGCCGCCGCGACCGCGCCCGGGTCAGCTCGGGCGCGGTCCGCGTGAACGGGTCCGCCGATCCCACTCGCCCGACGGGGTCACCACCACCATCATCAGGCGCACCGGTTCGTCTCCGGCCGTGCGGTAGCCGTGTTCCCGGTCGGCGTGGAACTCGACCGTCTCGCCGGCGCGTACCTCGTGGTCGACGCCGTCGACCGTGACGGTCGCGGCGCCGTCGAGCACGTGCAGGATCTCCCGGGTGCCGTGGGCGTGGTCGGAGGAGCGCAGCTCCTCGCCGGGCTCGATCCGCCACTCCCACAGCTCGACCAGGTCGGGCTCGCCGAGGCCACTGAGCAGGCGGGCGACTCCACCGTTGGGGCCGCGCCACAGCACCGGCGCCTCGTCCGCCGCGCTGACCCGTGCGGTGCTCTGTTCGGCCGGCTCCAACAGCCGGGCGATGCTGACGCCGAACGCGTCGGCGACCCGGCAGAGCGTGCCGATGCTCGGGTTGGTGCGGGCGCCCTCGATCTGCACGAGCATGCCCTTGCTGACGCCGGACCGGCCGGCCAGTTCCTCGAAGGACCAGCCGCGGGCGGCTCGCAACTCGCGTACCTGGCGGGCGACCGCGGAGGTCACCGCGCCCACCCGTCCGCTCGCTTCGGTCATCACACTGTCCTTCACGGTCACTATTGTGGTACGACTTCCGGGTGCTTCCCATTGTCTTCGCCGCCGTCTCGGCGCTCGCCTTCGGCACCGCCGACTTCTGCGGCGGCAAGGCGTCCCAACGAGCCGACCCGATCGCCGTCACCGTCGTGTCGCAGATCCTCAGTCTCCCACTGCTGGTGGTGCTCGCTCTCGTCGTGCCCGGCACCCCGAGCCCGCTGGACCTGGGGTGGGGCCTGCTCGCCGGCATAGCCGGCGCGGGCGGCGTCATACTGCTCTACCGCGCACTGGCCACCGGCGTCATGGCCGTCGTCGCGCCGGTCACCGCGATCACCGCGGCGATCGTGCCGATCGTCGCCGGCTTGGCCCTCGCCCACTCCCCGGGTGCTGTCGCGCTCGGCGGCGCCGCGCTCGCCGTGGTCGCCATCGGGCTCGTCAGCATGGGGGAGCGAGGCGCCGCGCGCCGCGTCTCCGGCCGCGTCCTGACCATGGCCCTCGCCGCGGGGCTGCTCTTCGGAGTTTTCTTCGCGCTGCTCGGCCAGGCCGACGAGCGCGCCGGCATGTGGCCGGTGCTCGCGATACGCGTCAGCTCCGTGACCTTCGGCCTCGCGCTCGCCGCCCGCACCGGTACGCGCCTGCGCATGGGGCGGTGGGTGTTCGGCTGGACAGTGGCCGCCGGCCTGGTCGACTCGGCCGCCAACGCGTTCTTCCTCGCCGCCGCGGGACGGGGCCATCTGAGCGTGGTGTCCGCCATCGCCTCGCTCTACCCGGTGAGCACCGTCCTGCTCGCGTTCGTCGTCGACCGGGAACGGCTGCGGCCCGTGCAACTGGCCGGGCTCGGCTTCGCCGCCGCCGCGCTTGTGCTGTCCAGCGTCTGAGCCCTGTCGTACGCCTGCTTCCGCCCGTACCCTCAGGTCATGCGTGTCGCCGTCTGCCAGCTCAACGCCCGCGACGACCGGGCGGCGAACCTCGCCGCCGCCGAGGCCCTGCTGGTCAGGGCCGCGGCGGCCGGCGCGGACCTCGCCCTCCTTCCGGAGTACGTCGACTACCTCGGTCACGCCGACGGGATGCCACCGGCCGAGCCGGTCGACGGCACGGTGGGGCGGTTCTTCGCCGAGGCCGCTCGGCGGCTGGGCATGTGGGTGATCGCGGGCTCGTTCCACGAGGCCGGTCCGGACCCGGCGCACACCTGGAACACCTCCCTGGTCTTCGACCGCGAGGGCGCGCTCGCAGCCGCATATCGGAAGATCCATCTGTACGACGTGGAGATCCCCGGTCGCGTCTCCTACCGGGAGTCGGCAACCGTCGCACCCGGCGAGAAGCCCGTGGTGGTCGACGTCGAGGGCCTTCGGGTGGGCCTGTCCATCTGTTACGACCTGCGGTTTCCCGAGTTGTACCGCCAGCTCGCGGTCGACGGCGGCGCCGAACTGCTCGTGGTGCCGGCGGCGTTCATGACGCACACCGGGCGGGACCACTGGGAGGTGCTGCTGCGGGCGCGGGCGATCGAGAACCAGTGCTTCGTGGCGGCGGCAGGACAGACCGGTGACCACGACCCGGGCCGGACCTGTTTCGGTCGCAGCATGGTGGTCGACCCGTGGGGGACGGTCCTCAGCCAGGTCGCCGACGGTCCCGGGCTGGCGGTCACCGAGTTGGACCTGGAGCGGCTGCGCACGATCCGCACGGAGCTGCCCAGCCTGGCCAACCGCCGGCTCTGACCCGGTCAGCCGCCCAGGAGCAGGCCCAGCGCGGCGATCCCGGCGATCGCCGCCGCCGTGACCAGCAGGGCGGTGGTCATCCGGGAAGGGCCGCGCCGGGCCAGGCGTCTGACCGACAGCACCAGTACGGCGAGCACGACGGCCCCGATAACCAGTTGCCAGAACGGCAGCAGGAGCCCGAGCAGAGCATCCTCGGCGACGGCTGGGAGCGGGGACGGGTCATCCATGCCGACCACTCTGGCACGGCGCCGCTCCGGGCGACCCCATTCGACCGCGGGTTGCCGCGGAAACCGTCGCGCGCGGCCAATGACGATCATTGATTTGCCTTCCCGGGCGGGTCCGCGTAACTTTCTCTCTGCACGCGGGAGGCCGGGCAAACCGGCCGAGAACGGGCGCCAGGCTGGTGGCGGCGACGCCGACCAGACTGAGATTCGGGCGGTGCACGTAGCTCCGGGACACGGAGTTGCGAACGCGAAGCCGACCGGGTAGAGTTCAAAAGCCGGCAGGGAGCCGGGCGGGTGATCGCGAGAGCGACGCCGGCCGGTCCGCCGAAACCCACGAGAGCAACGACCGCCGGAAACGGCGAGCGTCAGCGTGGGCCTGGTCGAGCCAAGTTGATCACCTCGGACACGAGGTTGACGACGGAAGCAAGACCGAGTAAGTTAGAGAGGTTGCCCCAAGCGGGTGCTCCACGGTGGTGGGGTTTCTGGTTGGTGTGTGGTTGTTCTTTGAGAACTCAACAGGGTGCTTGTAAAGCCAGTGCCAATTGTTTTATA
>NZ_JBIAIY010000020.1:0-26048 GCF_042871665.1 Micromonospora sp. NPDC005686 | reverse complement strand
AACGTGCGACCCCGCTCGACCGCGAACGACACACCGTCCACAGCCCGCACCACACCGTCCTCGGTGTCGAACCGCACCCGCAGATCCCTGACCTGGAGATAGGGCCCGTCGCCGGAGCGCTGCTCCGGCACCTCCGGGCGGTCCGGCTCCCCAGACGGCACCGCCTCCGACCTGCCCATTGACCGCCTCCCCTTCGGTGATGAAGAGAACCTACAGGAAATCACCGAAGGTGAAAATAAGCTACAAAGAGCGAGCTGTCAGCGGCCGGAGTGTAACGACATGGTTTCCGATCAGCCGATCCTGCCGCAGATCCGCCCTCACCGCACGCGCTCCCGGTGGGCGGCTCGGCCCGCCCACCGGGAGACACATCAGCCTTCGGTGACGGTGAGGACCACCGGGCCACCGGGCAGCGTGCGACTGTCGGAGCGATCCGGCATGTTCCAGGTGGTGCTGGCCCGGGCGGCGTCGCTCAGCGCGAATCCCACCGTGTACCTCCCCGGGGACAACCCCTGCCACGGAAGGTAGAGCCAGGTGGTCACCGTCCCGTCGGGCGCCTGACTTGTGCCCCCGAAGGACTGGGACACCACGTCGCCGTCGGCGTCGTACAGGTGGACGTCCACGCCGTTGATGGGTGCGACCTGCACCTCGGCGTCGATGGTGAGCTTGACCGAGGCCTGTCCCACCTCGCTCGACGGCACCGAGGACGGGTCGAGAGTGGCGCTCCGCGCCATCGGCGGGTTGGTGCTCGGCACCCGGGTGATGGTCAACCCCGGATCCGGCGCGCGGTACATGCTCCCGTACAGCGCCACGTTGCCCGCGCCGTCGACCACCGCCAGGCCCTCGACCACGCACTTCTCGGTCTGCTGGTACACCATGACCCGCACCGCCACGCGGCCGTCCGCCCCGGCGGTGGGCAGGCCGTACTGCTGGCAGCCGCCGACGAGGTCGAGCTGAATGGTCGAGAGCCCCTTCCGCGCGTCGGTCACGACCATGCTGACATCGGTCATCACCGAGTCACGCCAGTTGTCCACCGGGTTCGGGCTCACCGCGAAGTCGCTCGCCCGTAGCGTGGAGTTCGTCGTGGTGGTGACGGACGGCGCGGTCGGATTCTTGTAGGTGGTCGTCCCGCCGGCATTGTTCCGGAGCACCAGGGCCGCCACCCGCCAGTTGCCGGTGGCCGTGTCGGAGGGCAACGCCACGTCGACAGCGCACGTCATGGAGACGCCGTCCTGCTGACCGCTGCTGACCCGGCCGCACCGCAGACCCGTGCTGTACTCCTCACGTTCCCAGGTGAAGGCCGTGGTGATGCTCGCGCCGCCCGGACCGGCCAGCCGGATCGTGCCCTTCCAGAAGCCGGACTGCCAGTCCTGCACCGTGAAGTCGTAGGCCACCGTCGCCGGACCGTTGCCCAGATAGAGGTAGGGACGGCGCAGGAGCCAGTTCAACGAGATCGAGTCGGCGCTCGGCCCGGACGAGTCGATCAGCGTCCGGGCCGTGAACTGGTAGCCGAAGGCCTGGAGGCGGGTTCCGGAGACCGTGGCCGTGGTGCCCCGGTAACCGATGGTGACCTTGGTGACCTCCCACAGGGCGGTGTCCGCGTCGGAGAAGCGCCGGACCGGGAGGTCGAAGGAGTAGGTGGACCTCTGCGGCGTTCCCGATTCGTACACGCCGTCGCCGCAGCAGGTCTCCTGGTACGCGTAGCGCGCGACCCAGTCGTGGCCGACCAGTTCGCCGGTGACCGTGCTACGCATGCGCATCGTGACCGTACCGAAGACGAAGTCGGCGGCGGGATCGGAGTTGGTGACCGTCCAGGTCAGCTTGTTGGCGGCGTAGTCACCCGTCGCGTCCACCGTGGTCTCGGCGAACGCGAGGGCGGCGAGCCCGAGTCGCGGGGCCGCGGCGTGGGCGGCAGTGGCGCCGAACATGGTCGCGGCAACCATGACGACGAGCGTCAACGCACCGCGGAGTAGTCGGTGCGCGGAAGTGGCAGACATGGGGATTTCTTATCAGCGTTGACCGATTCCGGTTGCCCCGCGACCGCCCTGACCGGCGTCGATTTCGAGACAGGCGGCCGCACCGCCGGATGACCTCGTCCCCTGACGGATGTCGGTGCGCTCGCCTAGGGTCGAACGCATGAGCGAGTTCGACGCGGCGACCGCCGCCGTCCAGGCCGCCCTCGACGCGGGCGCCCGCTACGCCGACGCCCGGGTCATGCACCGCCGCTACGAGTCGATGTCGGCACGCAACGGCGACATCGAGGAGCTGAGCCAGGACGAGAGCATCGGGCTGGGCGTCCGCGCGCTCGTCGGGTCGGGTTGGGGCTTCCACGCCGTACCCGATCTGTCCGACGCGGCGGCCCGCGACGCCGGCCGGCGTGCCGCGGCGATCGCCACCGCGAGCGCCCGGGTTCCCGGGCCGCCGATCGACCTGGTGCCGGTCGAGGCGACGGTGGCGAGCTGGGCCTCGGACTGCGTTGTCGACCCGCTCGGGGTGCCGCTGTCGGACAAGGGCGACCTGCTGGTCCGGGCCACCGCCACGATGCGCGAGCACGGCGCCGACCTGGGCGAAGGGCTCTATCAGATCTGGGACACCTCGAAGTGGTTCGTCTCCAGCGAGGGTCACCGCATCGACCAGCGCATCCGTGAGTGCGGCGGCGGGATCTCGGCCACCTCGATCGGTGCCGGCGAGACCCAACGCCGGTCCTACCCGAGCTACCGGGGGCAGTACGGCACCACCGGCTGGGAGCTGGTCACCTCGCTGGACCTGGCCGCGCACGCCGCCCGGATCGCCGAGGAGTCCCGCGAGCTGCTCAGCGCGCCGCTCTGCCCGAGCGGCGAGACCGACCTGATCCTCGGCGGCGAGCAGCTCGCGCTTCAGATCCACGAGTCGGTCGGGCACGCCATCGAGCTGGACCGCATCCTCGGCTGGGAGGCGGCGTTCGCCGGCACGTCCTGGCTAGACCTGGCCCGGCTCGGCTCGCTGCGTTACGGCTCGGAGCTGATGAACGTGACGATCGACCCGACCATCCCGGGCGCGCTCGGCAGCTTCGGCTACGACGACGAGGGCTCACCGGCGGTCGCCCGCGACGCGGTGCGCGACGGGCGGTGGGTCGGGGTGCTCGCCGGGCGGGACTCGGCCGCCGTCGCCGGCGTTGACTACGGCGGCAGCGTACGGGCGGACGGCTGGGCCCGGCTGCCGATGGTGCGGATGACGAACGTGGGCCTGGAACCGGGCCCGCACACGCTCGACGAGATCATCGCGGCCACCGACGACGGGGTGCTGATGGACGTCAACCGGTCCTGGTCGATCGACGACAAGCGGCTCAACTTCCAGTTCGGCTGCGAGATCGGCTGGGAGGTGAAGAAGGGCCGCCGGGGGCGGATGCTGCGCAACCCGACCTACACCGGCATCGGGCCGGTCTTCTGGCGCTCGATGGACATGCTCTCCTCGGAGACCGTCGCCTGGGGCACGCCCAACTGCGGGAAGGGGCAGCCCGGCCAGATCGGGCACACCGGCCACCCGGCCGCGCCGGCCCGGTTCCGCGACGTCCGGGTGGGGGTGCGGGCATGAGCGAGCGCAGCGAGCGAATCAGCAGGCTCAGGGCGACGGTGCCTCATGACGGCACGGAGCGAAGCGGAGTGCCGGCATGAGCGCCGAGTTGGAGATCGCCGTCGGGGTGGTGGACCTGGTCCGGCACACGGCCGGTCCGTCCGCCGAGGCCGAGGTGCTGGTGACCCGAACCGATCTGGCGCTGACCCGGTTCGCCAACTCGTTCATCCACCAGAACGTGGCCGAGACCGGCGTCGCCGTACACCTGCGGTTGCACGTGGACGGGCGGACCGCGACCGGCAGCGGCAGCCGGGTCGACGCGGACGGGCTGGCCGCGCTCGTCGAGCGGGCCCGGGCCGCGACCCGGCTCGCGCCGCCCGACCCGGCCTGGCCGGGACTCACCCCGCCGACGCCGGTGCCGTCCGGTCCGGCCGTCGACGAGGCCACCGCGTTCGCCTCGCCCGACGAGCGGGCCGAGCGGGTACGCGCGTTCGTGGACGCGGTCGAGGGACTGGAGGCGGCCGGCTACTGCCGCACCGCGTACCGGTCGGGGGCGTTCGCCAACTCCGCCGGGCACACGGCGACCGGCCGGGCGGCCGAGGCGGCGATGGACGGCATCGCCCGGGCCGGCGGCGCGGACGGGGTGGCTCGGCTCTGCGCCGACCGGCTGGCCGGCCTCGACGGCACGGCGCTCGGCGCCAGCGCGGCGGCGAAGGCGCGCGCCGCGGCCGACCCGGTCGAGCTGCCGCCCGGGCACTACGAGGTGGTGCTCGAACCGGCGGCCGTCGCCGACCTGCTGCAGAACCTGGCCTGGTACGGCTTCAACGGCAAGCGGTACGCCGAGCGGCAGTCCTTCGCCGAGCCGGGCACCGCCCAGTTCGACCCGGCGGTGACGCTGGTGGACGACCCGCTGCGCGCCGGCACGCTGCCGTTCGACCTGGAGGGCACGCCCCGGCGGGCGTTGCCGCTGGTCGAGGGGGGCACCACCGGGGCGGTGGCGTACGACAGGCGCGCCGGCGCGGCGGCGGGCGCCGGGTCCACCGGCCACGGTATGCCGGGCAGCGCGACCTTCGGGCCGATCCCGCACAACATCCGCCTGTCGGCGGACCCGCGCGTCGCCGATGCGGGCGTGACCGTCGCGGACGGCCCTTTGAGCGCGGGCGTGACCGGGGCGGTGGGCGACCCGGACACCGCCGCACTGGTGGCCGGGATGCGACGCGGGCTGCTGGTGAGCGACTTCTGGTACACCCGCGTACTGGACCCGAAGCAACTTGTGGTCACCGGGTTGACCCGCAACGGGGTGTGGCTGGTCGAGGACGGCGTGCCGACCCGCGCGGTACGCGACTTCCGGTTCACCGAGTCGTACCCCCGGGCGCTGGGGCCGGGCCGGGTGCTCGGCCTGGGCCGGACGGCGGTGCGCCAGCCGGGCCGCGTCGACGGCTCCTGGTACGAGGCGCCGACGCTGCGGCTGTCCTCCTGGCACTTCACCGGCGGCGCGTCCGGGTGACGCCGCGCCTCCGGGCGTGCCAGGGCACCGGTCGGCGCACCGTTCGACCCACCGTCACATTGATCATGAACTGACTCTTTCCAAGCTGCGGGACACACGGGACACTGCGTTGCGCGGCCGGGCCGTGAAGATCGGCGTAACGTGTGTCACCTAGCCGCACCGGTTCGCCGGTGTGGCCTCGCGCGTGCGCAGGACGTGACAGTGACGTCAGGGAGATGACTCGAATGACAACTACGTCGGCCAGGACGCCGAGACCGCAGCCGCGGGGAGGGCGGGCACGCGCCGCCATCGCGGCGAAGACGTTGCGGACCGACAGATGGTGGCTCGCCCCGCTGATCACAGTGGTGGGGCTCAGCGCGTGGGTCATCTACGCGACGGTCCGGGTCTTCATGCACAAGTGGTACTGGGTGGAGCAGTACCACTACCTGACGCCGTTCTACTCCCCCTGCGTCACCGACCGCTGTGTCGAGGGCTCCTCGCACTTCGGCTCGTTCCTGCCCGGCTGGTGGATCATCCCGGACGCGGCGCTCACCCTGCCGTTCCTGTTGCTGTTCCGGCTGACCTGCTACTACTACCGCAAGGCGTACTACCGGTCGTTCTGGCTGTCGCCGCCGGCCTGCGCCGTGCCCGACGGGCACCAGTCGTACAGCGGCGAGACGCGGTTCCCGCTGCTCGGGCAGAACCTGCACCGCTACTTCTTCTACGCCGCCGCGATCATCTCGCTGATCAACACCTGGGACGCGATCCTGGCCTTCCACTCCCCCGAGGGCTTCGGCTTCGGCCTGGGCAACATCATCCTGATCGGCAACGTGGTGATGCTGTGGGCGTACACGATCTCCTGCCACTCCTGCCGACACATCATCGGCGGGCGGCTCAAGCACTTCTCGAAGCACCCGATGCGCTACAAGGCGTGGACCGGGGTGTCCTGGTTGAACGTCCGGCACATGCAGCTCGCCTGGATCACCCTGGGCACCCTGGCGTTCACCGACTTCTACGTGATGGCGCTGGCCGCCGGCTGGTTCAGCGACCTGCGGTTCATCAACTGAGAGCCTGGACATGACTGAGACGCGAATCGAACGACACCACTACGACGTCGTCGTGATCGGGGCCGGTGGCGCCGGCCTGCGCGCGGCGATCGAGGCCCGGCTGGCCGGCAAGAAGACCGCGATCATCTCGAAGTCGCTGTTCGGCAAGGCGCACACGGTGATGGCCGAGGGCGGCGCCGCTGCCGCCATGGGCAACGTGAACTCGCGCGACAACTGGCAGGTGCACTTCCGGGACACCATGCGCGGCGGCAAGTTCCTCAACAACTTCCGGATGGCCGAGCTGCACGCCAAGGAGGCGCCGCAGCGGATCTGGGAGCTGGAGACGTACGGCGCGCTGTTCGACCGCACCAAGGACGGGAAGATCTCGCAGCGCAACTTCGGCGGCCACGAGTACCCGCGCCTGGCACACGTCGGCGACCGGACCGGCCTGGAACTGATCCGTACGCTCCAGCAGAAGATCGTCTCGCTCCAGCAGGAGGACAAGCAGGAGTTCGGCAGCTACGACGCGCGGATCCGGGTCTTCTCCGAGACCACGATCACCGAGCTGCTGCTCGACGGCGACCGGATCGCTGGCGCGTTCGGCTACTACCGCGAGTCCGGCGAGTTCATCCTCTTCGAGGCGCCCGCGGTGGTGCTGGCCACCGGCGGTGTCGGACGGTCCTACAAGGTCACCTCGAACTCGTGGGAGTACACCGGCGACGGCCACGCGCTGGCGCTGCGCGCCGGGGCCACGCTGATCAACATGGAGTTCCTCCAGTTCCACCCGACCGGCATGGTCTGGCCGCCTTCGGTGAAGGGCATCCTGGTCACCGAGTCGGTACGCGGCGACGGCGGGGTGCTGAAGAACTCCGAGGGCAAGCGGTTCATGTTCGACTACGTCCCGGACGTGTTCCGCAAGCAGTACGCGGAGACCGAGGAGGAGGCGGACCGCTGGTACACCGACCCGGACAACAACCGGCGTCCGCCGGAGCTGCTGCCCCGCGACGAGGTCGCCCGCGCGATCAACAGCGAGGTCAAGGAGGGCCGGGGTACGCCGGCCGGCGGCGTCTACCTGGACATCGCCTCCCGTAAGTCGGCCGAGGAGATCCGCCGCCGCCTGCCGTCGATGTACCACCAGTTCAAGGAGCTGGCCGACGTCGACATCACCAAGGAGCCGATGGAGGTCGGCCCGACCTGTCACTACGTGATGGGCGGCGTCGAGGTGGACCCGGACTCCGGCGCGGCGTACGGCACGGTGCGCGGCCTCTACGCAGCCGGCGAGGTGTCCGGCGGCATGCACGGCTCGAACCGGCTCGGCGGCAACTCCCTGTCCGACCTGCTGGTCTTCGGCAAGCGCGCGGGCGGGCACGCCGCCACGTACACCGACCAGCTCACCGCCCGCCCGGCGGTGTCGGTGGCGGCGGTCGAGGCCGCCGTGGAGACGGCGCTGGCGCCGTTGCAGCGGGACACCGGCGAGAGTCCGTACCAGCTCCAGCAGGACCTCCAAGCGGTGATGGGCGACCTGGTCGGCATCATCCGCCGGGAGAGTGAGCTCGAAGACGCCATGCGCAGGCTGGCCGAGCTGCGGGAGCGGGTGGCGAAGGTGAGCGCGGTCGGGGGCCGGCGCTACAACCCGGGCTGGCACCTGGCGTTGGATCTGCGCAACATGCTCGTGGTCTCGGAGTGCACCGCGATGGCGGCGCTGGAGCGGCAGGAGTCACGCGGCGGGCACACTCGGGAGGACTATCCGGCGATGGACCCGAAGTGGCGGCGGGTCAACCTGGTCTGCTCGCTGGACGGTGACGCGGTCCGGCTCACCGAGAAGCCGCTGCCGAAGATGCGGCCGGAGCTGATCGGGCTGTTCGACCGGGCCGAGCTGGCCAAGTACCTGACCGACGAGGAACTCGCCGAGTTCGACGCCCTCACCGAACAGGAGCGCTGAGGAATGGGAACCGATCCGCAGCAGGCGACCGGCAAGCCGGGCGCGAAACGCCAGTTCCGCATCTGGCGGGGCGACGAGACCGGCGGCGACCTGCAGGACTACACCGTCGAGGTGAACGAGGGCGAGGTGGTCCTCGACGTGATCCACCGGCTCCAGGCCACCGAGGCGCCGGACCTGGCGTGCCGGTGGAACTGCAAGGCCGGCAAGTGCGGCTCCTGCTCCATGGAGATCAACGGCAAGCCGCGGCTGGGCTGCATGACCCGGATGTCGACGTTCGAGGAGTCCGAGACCGTCACTGTCACCCCGCTGCGCACCTTCCCGGTGATCCGGGACCTGGTCACCGACGTCTCGTTCAACTACGAGAAAGCCCGGGAGACCCCGGCGTTCGCGCCGCCGGCCGACGTGGCGCCCGGCGACTACCGGATGCAGCAGGTCGACGTGGAGCGCTCGCAGGAGTTCCGCAAGTGCATCGAGTGCTTCCTGTGCCAGAACGTCTGCCACGTGATCCGTGACCACGACGAGAACAAGCCGGCCTTCTCCGGTCCCCGGTTCTTCATCCGGGCGGCCGAGCTGGACATGCACCCGCTCGACGCCCGTACCGACCGGCGGGAGTACGCGCAGTCGGACATGGGGCTCGGATTCTGCAACATCACCAAGTGCTGCACCGAGGTCTGCCCCGAGCACATCAAGATCACCGACAACGGGATCATCCCCATGAAGGAACGGGTCGTCGACCGCAGGTACGATCCCCTTGTGTGGCTCGGTAACAAGATCTTCCGGAGGGGTCAGGTGCCTCAGACCAGCGCGACCAGCGGGCATTCGAGCGGTACCGGCACGTCCGGAGCGGCGCACGGCGGGGCGCACGCGCACGGCGGCTCCTCGCCCGCCGGGGTGCACTCGCACGCGGGCGGCTCGCACGACAGCGCCGCCGAGCGTCAGGCGCAGCAGGGCGTCAACTGGCACCGCGAGGTGCCACACCCGACCGCCCCGGCGGTGGACGCCAACGGCAGGCTGCCGCTGACCGAACTGACGTTCAACAAGGCCGCCGCGCCGTCGCCGTTCGGCGACGACGTGACGTTCCCCCTGCCACCGGAGCACCTCAACTTCGCTCACCCGCAGCAGGACGAGCCGAAGCACTGAACAGCAGCACGACGATGACGGGGGCCCGCGGCACACGCCGCAGGCCCCCGTCCCGTTTACGCCCGGGCTGTCCGGTGCGACGTCGAGCCCAGCCGGTGGCGTCCGGCCGGCCCGGCTCACCGACGCGGCGGGCACGACGCCCGGCGACGGTCAGGAGGCGTCGAGCAACGGGCGAAGCGCGGCCACGATCGGCACGTCGGCCGGCAGCCAGTCGACGCTGTCCAGCTCGGCTGCGGACAGCCAGCGCAACTCGGCGTGTTCCAGGGCCTTCGGCTCCTCGCCGTGCAGCAGACGGGCAGCGTAGACGCGCAGCACGGACCGGCCGTGCGCCATCCGTACGTCGCGGCCGACACGCGCACCGACCGCCACCCGTACGCCCAACTCCTCGGCGCACTCCCGGGCCAGCGCGTCGGTCTCGGCCTCGCCCGGCTCGACCTTTCCGCCCGGGAACTCCCAGCGCCCCGCCGCCTCGGGGGGCGCGGAGCGCTCACACGCCAGCACCCGGCCACCCTCGATGATCGCCGCCCCGACGACCACCCTCGGCTCCCGCCGGTCGGCCTGCCCGCCTCCGCTAACCCGTTCGGTCCGCACGGACCACCAGCGTGCCAGATCAATCGGCGGTTTGGGTAGCGGCGTCGGCCGTCAGGTCAGCAGAACACGGAAGTGTGGGCGTGGACACACCATCTGAGTGGCGAGAGACTAGAGGGCGTCGACTGGGACACGGGATGGCGACGATTTGGCCACAAGCCGGCAACGACGCCTGGGAGGTGCGGTGATGCGCGTGCTGTTCAGCGGCCGTGCGAAGCACGACTACCTCAGCGACGCACTGGCCCTGCTGACCGGGTGGACCCGGGAGGGCGAACAGATCCGCCGCACCATCGTTCTCGACGACACCCAGCACGCCGCGCTCACCGAGCGGGTGGCGGTGGTGGCCGACGCGCTGCGGCTGCGCCCCGAGATCAGCCGGCGGGCCGATCGTACGCAGATCAGGCTGGGCCACGACGACGGCGAGCCGCTCACCGAGGGCGAGGTCCTGCTGGCGGCACGCATCGAGGACGCGGTCCGGGCCGTCACCGAATCCTGACGTTTCCTCAAAGATCGCTGGAAATTCCGGATTCGGAAAAACCTGTAGGGGTGGGACATCCAGCAACGGGAGGCGCAAGGCTCCCGAAGCAGACGGACTGTGCGATAACCCCATAGGAGCTGACCATGACGACACCCACCGCGGCCACCGACCGGTCCACCGACCACGGGCACACCGGACACGTCGAACGCGACGTGCGGCACCCGCGCCGCCACGGCGAGGAGACCAAGCCGGCATGGAAGACCACCGAGCTGGCCGTCTACGTGCTCGCCGTCATCGGTGTCCTCATCGCCTCGAACGCCGTCGGTGACGGCGCGGCGGACAACGGCGCCGACTACTTCGCCGCCGACAAGGCGTGGTGGTACATCACGCTGCTGACCATCGGTTACCTCGTCAGCCGCGGCCTGGCCAAGGCCGGCAGCCGCAGCCGCGACCACGACCCGCGCGTCGACCACTGACCCCCGGTACACGCTCGTGGCCCCGTCCCGGTGGACGGGGCCACGACCGTTCGGGGCTCCTCCGGGCTGGCGCACCCCGCCTACCCTGGGCGCATGTCTGGCCCCACGTACGACCGCAAGGAACAGTTCCAGCAGGTCCAGAGCGGGCTGCTGCCCGGTGAGCAGATCATCGCCGTCTACGACGCGATCGGCACCGGCACCGGCTTCATCGGCCTGACCGACCGCCGCGTGATCATCCAGGACCGCTCATTCGTCGGCAAGCGGTACGCGATCACCAGCATCCCGTACTCGAAGATCACCAGCGTGAGCGTGGTGAGCAACAAGTCCTGGGGTGGTTCGTTCTTCTCCACCGGGTCGATCGCTGTGCACGTCGGCACGCACACCTACGAGGTCGAGTTCCGGGGCGAGCAGAAGAGCCACCACGTACACAACGTGATCCTGCATCACATCTCCTGACACAATCGCCGCCATGCGAGGGCTGACAGCGCGATGGCGGGTCTTTCGAGACGCTCATCGGCGGGTCGTACGCCTGGTCGGCCGCCTCCTGGTGCTCGCCACCGCCGTCGCGCTGCTGCTTGGCGCCGCGACCGTCGCCAGCGTGACCTGGGTTCGCGACGCGGCAGAGGGCCACCTGTTCGACGCCGCGGGCGTGCCGGAGACGCCGGTGGCCCTGGTGCTGGGCACCAAGGTGGAACCGGACGGCACGCCCGCACCGTTCCTGGCCGGCCGGCTGGAGACCGCCCGGCGGTTGTACGCGAGCGGCAAGGTCAAGGTGCTCCTGCTCTCCGGCGACCACATGGACTGGGACTACGACGAGCCGGACGCGATGCGGCGCTGGCTCGTCGACCGGGGTGTGCCGGCGGAGAAGACGGTGCTGGACCACGCCGGATTCGACACGTACGACTCGTGCGTGCGCGCGTACCGGGTCTTCGGGGTGCGGCAGGCCACAGTGGTCACCCAGTCGTTCCACCTGCCGCGCGCGGTGGCGCTCTGCCGGGCCGCCGGCATCGAGGCCGTCGGCGTCGGCGACGACACCGCCAGGCGATACGCCGGCCAGTGGCGGATCAGCTCCACCCGGGAGTACGGCGCGTGTCTGAAGGCCGCCGCCGACGTCCTCACCGGGCGTGACCCGGTGCACCTCGGCCGCCGGGAGACCGGAGTGGACGACGCGCTGCGGACGTAATCCGGTTGTCCCTCGGCACGGCTGCTGGTCTGCTGGACCCCTCGAAGCCGACCGGAGGGAGCACCGCCATGCCGAACGCTGCGAAGCCCAGCCCACCCGTCGTCCCCTCATCCGAAACGAGGCTTCGTGTTGTCGTACCCCATTCCGGCGCAGGTCACTGACCTCGCGCCGCGTCGCGTCCCCTCCACCCGACGGGCGGGCGCGTGATGTCCGTCTTCGACGATCCCGGCCTGTTCGGCCGGCTCTGGGCCGCCACCTACGACGGTCCCGGCAATCCCGACCCGGCCCCGGCCGTCGACCTCCTCGCCCGGCTGGCCGAGGGCGGCCCGGTGCTCGAACTGGCGATCGGCACCGGCCGGGTGGCCCTGCCACTGGCCGAGCGCGGGCTCGCAGTCGAGGGCGTCGAGGCGTCCCCGGAGATGGTCGCGCACCTGCGCGCCAAGCCGGGCGGCGCGGACATGCCCGTCACCATCGGCGACATGGCGGACGTCCCGGTCCCCGGGCCGTACCGTCTGGTCTTCCTGGTGTTCAACACGCTGTTCAACCTGGTCTCGGAGGAGCGCCAGGCGGCGTGCTTCCGCAACGTCGCCCGGGTGCTCGCGCCCGGCGGGGCGTTCGTCATCGAGGCATTCGTGCCCGACCCGGCGGACTTCGACCGGGACGAGCAGGTCCAGGTGCGGGAGGTAACCGAGGACTCGGCCACCGTCCGCATGCACCGGTACGACCGGGCGGCGCAGACGTTCGTGCGGCAGACCGTGACGTTCGACGCCGCCGGCGTGCACCTCAAGCCGTTCGCCATGCGGTACGCCTGGCCGGAGCAGATCGACGAGCTGGCGGAGCGGGCCGGACTTCGGCTCACCGAGCGGTACGCCGACTGGGACCGGTCGCCGTTCGACGCGGACAGCCGCTCGCACATCTCCGTCTACCGGCGCCGGTGACGGCCGCGCCGAGGGGCCGGGGTGTCCCGTCCCGGCCCCTCGGTCGCGCCGATTACGCTGACACCCCCGGGGTCTGCGCGGTTTCCGACAGGAGGAACCGATGAGAGTCACCGTCGCCGCCATGGACGACTCGCACGCCGACGCCGTGCTGGAGATCTACCGCCTCGGCATCGACGAGGGCAACGCCACGTTCGAGACCGAGCCGCCGGACTGGACGCGATTCACCGCCACTCGCCTGCCCGGCCACCGCTGGGTGGCGCTCGACGAGGCGGGCGACGTACTCGGCTGGGTGGCCTGCTCGGCGGTCTCCGACCGCCGCGTGTACGCCGGGGTGGTCGAACACTCCGTCTACGTGCACCCGCGCGGGCGCGGGCGCGGCGTCGGCCGGGCGCTGCTGGACGCGCTGATCGCCTCCACCGAGGCGGCCGGGATCTGGACCATCCAGTCCGGCGTCTTCCCGGAGAACACCGCGAGCCTCGCGCTGCACGCGGCGTGCGGCTTCCGGGTCGTCGGCACCCGCGAGCGGGTCGGCCGCCACCACGGCACCTGGCGCGACGTAACCCTCATCGAACGCCGCAGCCCTCGCATCTGACCCTCCCCTTCCCCCTCCCCTCACCCCGGTGATCAAGGAGTTTGTGTCCGCTCTGGGCGGCTGAGGCGACCCGAACTCCTTGATCACGCGGGTGGGTGGGGGCGGCTGCGCGTACCCGAAAGGCACTTGACGCGAGGGCGCGCTGGTGCGATGGTTAGCTACATGAGTAACGAACCAACGGAGCTGGCATGGATGACGGTCGTCCGATCTTCGTCCAGATCGCGGAGCTGATCGAGAACTCGATCATCGACGGGACGTACGCGGAGGAGACCCAGGTGCCGTCCACAAACGAGCTGGCGGCGTTCCACCGGATCAATCCGGCGACCGCCGCCAAGGGGATCAACCGCCTGGTCGATGACGGGCTTCTCTACAAACGCCGGGGAATCGGAATGTTCGTGGCAACGGGGGCCAGCGAAACGCTCCGAGAGCGTCGCCGGCACGAGTTCTCTGATCAGTACGTGCGGCCCCTCATCGAGGAGGCCCGCAAATTGGGCATCGGCACCGACGAGCTGAAGAAGCTCATCGAGACATGGGAGGAACAACGATGAGCGTCGTGGCGGCTGCCGGCCTCACGAAGCGGTACGGCGACGTGGCCGCTCTGGACGACGTCACCTTCACGCTGACGGGCAACAAGATCTACGGACTTCTCGGCCGCAACGGCGCCGGCAAGACGACGCTGATGCAACTGATCACCGGCCAGCAGAGCGTCACCAGTGGCGACCTGACGGTCTTCGGCGAGCGGCCGTACGAGAACGAACGGGCGCTGTCGCGCGTGGCCTTCATCAAGGAGAGCCAGACGTACCCGGCCGCCTACCAGGTACGGCACGTCCTGAGCCTGGCGAGGCGGCTGTTCCCGAACTGGGACGAGGACTTCGCGCAGTCCCTCGTGGACGGCTTCGAGCTGCCACGCAAGCGCAACGTCCGCAAGCTGTCCCGAGGCATGACGTCCGCGCTGGGCGTCACGATCGGCCTGGCCGCACGGGCGCCGCTGACCTTCTTCGACGAGCCGTACCTGGGGCTCGACGCCGTCGCCCGGCAGCTCTTCTACGACCGCCTGCTGGCCGACTACGCCGAGAACCCGCGCACCGTCGTGCTCTCCACGCACCTCATCGACGAGGTGGCCGACCTGATCGAGCACGTGGTGCTGCTCGACCACGGCAGGCTGCTGCTCGACTCACCCAGCGACGACCTGCGCGGAGAGGTGATGGAGGCGACCGGCCCCGCCGAGGCAGTGGACGAGTTCGGGACCGCGTACGTGGTGCTGCACCGCGAGCATCTGGGCGGTGCGGCCCGGACGACGCTGCGCGGCTCGTTCGACAACGCCGAACGGCTGCGCGCCAAGAAGCTCGGCATCGACCTGGCGCCCGTATCACTGCAGCAGGCCGTGGTGCGCCTGACGACGGAAAGGACGAACTCCCGATGACTCGCATCCTCGACGTCGCCCGGATGCACACCATCGCCTGGCTCGGCCAGTTGGCCTGGCCGTGGGGCATCATGGCCCTCTCGCTCGGCGTCAACCTGCTGATCTTCGCCTCGATCGGCGAGGCGGCGCCGGGCAAGAACACCACGGGCGGCCTGGCCAGCCTCTACATCGTCTGCTCGATCGTCGCCGCCGCCTCGATCAGCCAGGTGTTCCCGTTCGCGCTCGGCATGGGCGTCACCAGACGTACCTTCTATCTCGCCACCATGCTGGTGAACGTGGTGCAGGCGGTCGTCTACGGCGTCCTGCTCTACCTGCTCAACCTGATCGAGGGTGCCACCGGCGGCTTCGGGATCGAGCTGCGGTTCTTCCGGATCCCGTACATCGACGTCGACAACGGGCTGCTGCAGATCGCCGTCTACGCGGTGCCGTTCCTGTTCCTGAACTTCGTCTCCATCTTCGTCGCCGTCTGGTACGTCCGGTTCGGCATGAACGGCCTCCTCGGCGCCGGCGCGGCCCTGATCCTGGTGACCGGCCTGCTCACCGCGTTGGTCATCTGGCAGGGCTGGTTCGGCGACATCTGGCAGTGGCTGAGCAGCCAGGACCAGGCCAGCCTGCTGGTGGGATGGCCGGCCCTGGTGGCCGTCGTGGCCGCGCTCGGGGGCATGGCGGCCATCCGCCGGGCCAACGCCTGACGGTTGCGCACCACCCGGCCGCCGGTCCGCGAAACGCGGGCCGGCGGTCGTCTGCGCGACGGTTGTCGGCCTGTCGGAGCGGTTGTCCAGGGCCACGAAGAACGGCTTACCGCGCCGGTGAGGACCGCGATGCCGACGTCCGGCCTCAGGAGCCGCCCGTTGCCTGATCCAGTTGGGCGAAGGCCTGGTCTGCGTCGGCGACCGCCTCGGGTTGCACATCGCGTGCGGTCCGCCCGTCGGCGACCTTCTGCCAGTTGGTGCGGGCCAGTACGCGTTGCACCGCGATCAACTGGGCGGCTTGCAGTCGGCCCCGAACACCCGGTGCGATGACGGCGGCCAGTGCGTCCTCATCGTCGAACATGTACTGCAGGAGGCGTCCGGCCAGACTCGGGGTGGTGAACACCAGCCGATGAAAGGCCACCACCTCCGGATGATCATTGAGGCCGGTGACCGGCTCGAAGCGATCGAGACCGGCCCGGAAATGCCGGTGCAGCGCCGTCACCGGGGCGATGTCCGGCTGACGGTCACGGACCACCCGTGCGGCCTCGCCGTTGTGGTCCGCGAAGCGGTGCAGAATCAGGTCTTCCTTGGTGGCGAAGTAGCGGAACAGGGTCGGCTTCGACACCTCGGCCGCCGCGGCGATGTCAGACACCGACACCTGATCGAACCCGCGCGCCAGGACCAGCGAGATCGCCGCATCAGCGATCGCGTCCCGGGTTCGCACCTTCTTGCGGGCGCGCAGCCCGACCGGCTCGGTCACCCTGCCACCGTAACATTTATTACCGGGTTGCTTTTTTTACCCGGTAACGTTTCGATGGGGGTCATGGAACAGACAGACACCCGCCGCCCGTCGGCAACCGGCGACGCTGCCACGACGCCTCGGGGGAGACCACCGATCCTCGTCATCGGGGCGACCGGACGAGTCGGACGCGGCGTGATCAACCTGCTGACCGACGCGGGCGTGCCGGTCAGCGCCCTCGTGCGCCGCGCAGAGTCGGCGGCGACACTGCCCCCCGATGTCGAGATCGTCACCGGCGATCTCACCGCTCCCGAATCGCTCGGCACCGCGCTGCACGCCGTCAGCACGGTCTTCCTCGTCTGGACCGCCCCGCCACAGACCGCGGCGGCCGTCGTCGACCGGCTGGCCACCCACGCACGGCGGGTCGTCTACCTGTCCGCACCACATCGGACCCCGCACCCGTTCTTCCAGCAACCGAACCCGATGGCGAGGCTGCACGCCGAGATCGAGCGGCTCATCGCGGCCACCGGCCTCGACTCGACGATCGTCCGGCCGGGGATGTTCGCGTCGAACGCCCTCCACTGGTGGGCCGCCGCGATCCGTGGCGGCGGCGTGGTCCGGTGGCCCTACGGCGCGGCCGAGACAGCCCCGGTCGACGACCGAGACGTGGCTGCGGTCGTCGCGCGGACCCTGTCCGAGAACGGGCACGCCGGCGGCGATTACGTCCTGACCGGCCCCGAATCACTCACCCAGGCCGAACAGGTGCGCATCATCGGAGACTCGCTGGATCGTCGGATCACGTTCGAGGAACTGTCGCCCGACGAGTTCCGGCGTGAGACCCCAGTGGCCTCGCGCCCGGCCGTGGACATGCTCCTTGCCGCGTGGAACGCAGCGACAGGACGCCCCGCACACGTCACTTCCACGGTATCCGACCTGCTCGGAAGGCCAGCTCGAACGTTCCGCCAGTGGGCCACCGACCACACCACGGCGTTCACCCAGGACTCCGGCCCGACACATTGAGGGTTGACCACCGAACGCAACCAGGCGACCGGAGGACCACCGCTCGAGTCAGCCCTTCGAGGGGATCGCAGCCATCAGCGCATCGGTCTCGGCGAAGCCGAGTGAGCCGTCGAGGGCCTGGTAGGTGCCGGCGGTCAGCAACTCGCAAGCGGCGCGCCGCGCCGCCGCGTACGCGGCCAGGGCGATCGCCGGGCCGAGGCTGACCCTCGTGACGCCCAGGCCGGCAAGCTCACCGATCGAGGGTGAGCCCGGACCGGCCATGACGTTCAACGGCACCGTGAGCTTGGCGGCGAGCGCCGCCACGGTCTCGGCATCGGCCACACCGGGCACAAAGACGCCGTCTGCGCCAGCGGCGATGTAGGCCGCCGCGCGGTCAAGCGTATCCCGCAGCCGGGTGGAGGGATCTCCGAGCGACATCAGGTAGGTGTCGATCCGGGCGTTGATGAACAGCGCCGAACCGGCGGCCTTCCGCGCAGCCGCGATCCGTTCGGCGTGTTCGGCGGCCGGCCACGGACCGTCTTCCAGGTTGACACCTACCGCCCCGGCGTCGAGCACCCCCCGGATCGTCTCGGCGACCCCGACGGGGTCCTCCGCGTACCCGCCTTCGATATCGGCGCTGACCGGCACGCTGACCGTGGACGCTACGCGCCCGATCAGGTCAAGCGCGCGGTCACGGCCCATCGCCTCGCCATCGCCCGCGCCCATGCTCCAGGCCACCCCGGCGCTGGTAGTTGCGATGGCGGCTGCTCCGGCCTCCTCGATCAGCCGCGCGCTCGCGGCGTCCCAGGCGTTGGGCAGCACCAGCGGTTGACCGGGGCGGTGCAAGGAACGGAAGTGCAGGGCCTGTTCGTCGTGCGAGTTGGTCATGGACCAAGCAAGCCGCCGATCGGGCAGCCGATCTGGCGGGTATCAGACCACACCGTCGGGTGGTGGTCTGCTCGCCCGGAGCTGTTACTGCTCCGGGGTCGAGGAGTCGATGAGTCCTTGGAGGGCGGTGCGGGTGCTGAGGAGGCTGGCGATGCGTTCGTCGTAGGCTTGAAGGTGCCCCATGAGGGTGGGCACAGCGCAGGGTTCGAGCCGGCCGGGTTCGCGGATGCACTCCAGCAGCTCGGCGATCACACGAGTCGGCAGGCCGGCCTCCAGCAGAAGGCGGATGGAGCGGACCTGCTCCACAGCCGAGGCCGCGAAGATTCGCTGCCCGGTCGCAGAGCGCTCGGTGGCCAGCAGGCCCTGGTTGTCGTAGTAGCGCAGCAACCGCGGGCTCACCCCCGTGCGGGAGGCCAGCTCACCAACGCGCAGCAACTGCCTGTCCCGGGCGCTTGCCTTTGACACTGGTGTCAACTCCTACATTCCTGGCATGGCTGTCTCGCTCACTCATCTCAACGGTAAGCCCGCCACCGCCATGGAGCTCGCGCCGCTGGCCTTCGCCGGCTACGCCCATTTCACCGCGATGCAGGTCCGCGACGGGGCTGTCCGAGGCTTGGATCTACACCTGGAGCGCCTGCGCCGGGCGAGCGAGGTGCTGTTCGGTCAGCACCTACCCGACAGCCGGGTCCGCGAGTACCTTCGCGCGGCCATCGACGCGGGCGGACCGGATGTGTCGCTTACCTGCTTCGTCACCTCCCGGCCAGGGGAGTTCATGACCACCAGCCCTGAGCTGAGTCTGGACGTGCTGATCAACCTCACCGATCCGGCCCAGCCGCCTGCCGCGCCGATGGCCTTGGAGATCGTCCACCATCAGCGGCACCTGCCTGGCATCAAGCACGTCGGCGAGGTCGCCAAGACCTTGTACCTCCGGCAGGCCCAAGCCCGCGGCTTCGACGACGCCGTTTTCCAGGACGGTGAGGGCCGGTTGAGCGAAGCGACCATTTGGAACCTGGCCCTGTGGGATGGCGAGCGGGTCATCTGGCCGCAGGCCGACATCCTGCCCGGAGTAACCATGCAGATCGTCACCCGCCAGCTCCAGAAGCTCGGCGTCCCTCAGCAGACTCGCGAAATCCGCCGAGCCGACCTGAGCGAGGACCTGGCCGTCGTCGTCATGAACTCGTGGACCCCAGCCATTCATGTCTCCCGCCTGGGAGACAGGCAGCTCGCGAACGGCGCCAACTTCGCCCACCTCCTGCACGAGGCATATCAGGCCGAGCCCTCAGCCCGGCCCTGAAACCGGTGTGAGCAGTTGGTTGACCGCCATCCGCTGCCGGGCGAACAGGTGGCACGCTGCCGCGACTCCACTCGGCTACCGCCGCCTGCCGACCGTCGTGCCCTCCGGGGTGCAGGCGTGGGGTGTGCTCCCGGTGAACCCCAGGCGAGGAACCAACCTCGTGACCTGCGACAACAGGCCAGATTCAGACGTTGAAGCGGAACTCCACCACGTCGCCGTCCTGCATCACGTACTCCTTGCCCTCGATCCGGACCTTGCCGGCGGCCTTGGCCGCCGCCATCGATCCGGCCGCGACCAGGTCGGCGTAGGAGACCACCTCGGCCTTGATGAAGCCGCGCTGGAAGTCGCTGTGGATCACCCCGGCGGCCTCCGGCGCGGTCGCGCCGACCGGGATCGTCCAGGCCCGCGCCTCCTTGGGGCCGGCCGTCAGGTACGTCTGGAGCCCGAGCGTCCGGAAGCCCACCCGCACGAGCTGGTTCAGGCCGGGCTCGGACTGCCCGATCGACTCCAGCAGCTCGCGGGCCTCCTCCTCGGGCAGGTCCACCAGCTCCGACTCGATCTTGGCGTCCATGAAGACCGCCTCGGCGGGCGCGACCAGGCCGCGCAGCTCGTCGAGGAACTCGGCGTTGCCCAGCTCGGCCTCGTCGACGTTGAAGACGTAGAGGAACGGCTTGGTGGTGAGCAGGTGCAGCTCACGCAGGTGTTCCAGCTCGACCTTCGCGGCGGCGGCGCCCGCGTAGAGGGTGACGCCGCTGTCCAGGACCTCGACCGCCTTCTTGGCGGCCTCGACGGCGGCGGCCCGGTCCTTGCGGAGCTTGGCCTCCTTCTCCAGCCGGGGCAGCGCCTTCTCCAGCGTCTGGATGTCGGCCAGGATCAGCTCGGTGTTGATCGTCTCGATGTCGTCGGCCGGGGAGACCTTGCCGTCGACGTGCACCACGTTCGGGTCGGAGAAGGCACGCACCACCTGGCAGATCGCCGATGCGTCCCGGATGTTGGCGAGGAACGCGTTGCCCCGTCCCTGCCCCTTGGAGGCGCCTCGGACCAGGCCCGCGATGTCGACGAACGAGACCGGCGCCGGCAGCACCTTCTGCGAGGAGAAGATCTCGGCCAGCTTGGCCAGCCGCTCGTCGGGCAGCCCGACCACACCGACGTTCGGCTCGATGGTGGCGAACGGGTAGTTCGCGGCGAGCACGTCGTTCTTGGTCAGCGCGTTGAACAGGGTGCTCTTGCCCACGTTGGGTAGGCCGACGATGCCGATGGTGAGACTCACGACGAGTCAGCTTACGCGGTTCGCCGCCCGCGCCGGGCAGGCAGGTCCGCGAAGCCGGTCACTCCGACGCGGCGGACAGCAGGCGCGGCTCGATCCGGGTCTCGGCGACGGTGCCGTCCTCGGCGCGGACCAACTCGTACGCGGCCACGCCGGGCCGGTCGGCAACGGCCTCGGCCAGCCGGGTGCCCCGGTAGATCAGCCCCACCCCGTCGTCGGTGCAGTGGCTGGCCGGCAGCGTGCCGTCGGCGACCAGCCGGTGCATGAGCGGGCGGCGCTGCTCCTCGCTGTCGTAGTGCACGCCGTTGCCGTACGGGAGCCAGCCCAGCCCTTCGGTGAAGGGCCGCAGCGTCGGGCCGTAACTGTCGGTGGCGCCGCCGGTGTGCCAGCAGATCGACCCGGCGGAGACCCCGCCGAGCACCACTCCGGCCTGCCAGCACTCGTGCAGGATCTCCGGCAGGCCGTGCACCCGCCAGACCGCGCAGAGGTTCGCCACGCTACCGCCGCCGACCCAGATGACGTCCTGCGCGAGCAGGTGGGCGCGAATGTCCTCGACGTTCGGCATCGGGTAGAGCGCCAGGTGGGAGGCGCGGAACCGGGTGCCGGCGAAGGCGCCGTAGAAGACGGTGAACCCGGTCGGCTGGTCGCCGGTGGCCTGGCCGAGGTAGCAGACGCGCGGCGCGTCACCGGCCCCGGCCAGCTCGGCCATCAGGTCGAACAGGGCGCTGGGCCGCGCGTCCCAGGGGCCACGCCGACGGCTGGAGAAACCCATGCTGGTGGCGACGATCGTCGGTTCGCTGGCGGGCATGGGCGTCCTTCCGGTGACGGTGCCGATCATTGTGCCGGACCCGAAGCGTCGGTGCCGGCCGCCGCGAGCAACGTGCGCAACAGGTCGGCCAGCCGGTCCTGGTCGGCGGGCGGAAGCGCGTCGAGGATCCGCCGCTGCACCGCGAGCCCGGCCTCGACCGACTCGTCGACCACCCGGCGGCCGGTGTCGGTGAGGCTGACCCGCAGCGCCCGCCGGTCGGCCGGGTCCGGCGAGCGCCGCACCAGGCCGGCCCGTTCCAGCCGGTCGAGCCGCCCGGTCATGCCGCCCGAGGTGAGCATCAGCGAGGCGGCGAGCGCCTTCGGCGCCAGTGTGTACGGCGAGCCGGAGCGCCGCAGCGCGGCCAGCACGTCGAACTCGCCCCGGCCGATGCCCCAGTCCGCGTACACCTTCTCCTGGCCGTCGCCGACCAGGCGGGCGAGCCGGTAGATGCGGCCGAACACGGCCATCGGCTCGGGCCGCATGCCGGGGCGCTCCCGCCGCCACTGCTCGACGATCACGTCCACCTCGTCGCCTGTCACGGCTGCCGATTGTGCCGCACGTCCCACTTCCCCTTTTCGTTCGGGGCTGATTAGCTTAGCGCTAAGATACTTATGCCCAAGAAGAGGCTGCCATGAACCGCCACTGGACCGACGTCGCGCTCACCGCCGCCGCGCCGCTCACCTGGGGCACCACCTACCTGGTGACCGCCGAACTCCTTCCCCCGGACCGGCCGCTCTGGGCCGGGGCGATCCGCGCCCTCCCGGCCGGTCTGCTGCTGCTCGCCCTGACCCGCCGGCGACCACACGGCCCCTGGTGGGGACGAGCCGCCGTGCTCGGCGCGCTGAACATCGGGGTGTTCTTCCCGCTGTTGTTCCTCGCCGCGTACCGGCTGCCCGGCGGCACCGCCGCCGTGCTCGGCGCCACACAGCCGCTGCTGGTGGCGGCGCTCACAGTCGCGGTGCTCCGCGACCGCCCCACCCGGCCGGCGCTGGTCGCCGCCGTGGCCGCACCGCTCGGCGTCGCCCTCGTGGTGCTGCGTCCGGGTGCCGGCCTCGACCCGCTCGGCGTCGCCGCCGGACTGGCCGGCGCCGTGGCGATGGCCGCCGGGCTGGTGCTCACCCGCCGCTGGGGACGGCCACCCGGTGTGGGCGTCCTCGCCGCGACGAGCTGGCAGCTCGTGGCCGGCGGCCTGATGATCGCGCCGGTCGCCGCGGCCGTCGAGGGCGCGCCGCCCGCGCTCGACGGGCCGGCAGTGCTCGGGTACGCGTGGCTCGGGCTGGCGGGCACCGCGCTGGCGTACGTGCTGTGGTTCCGCGGCGCGGCGCGGCTGCCGGTGTCCCGCGTGTCGGTGCTGGGCGCGCTGAGCCCGCTCACCGCCGCCGCGCTCGGCTGGGTGGTGCTCGGCCAGGCGCTGGACCCGGTCCAGCTCACCGGGTTCGCGGTGGCCGTGGCGGCCATGATGCTCGCCCAGTTGCCGGACCGAACGGCGATGCCACCCGGCGCTCAGCCGGCCCGCAGCCGGCGCCAGTCCTCCGGCCGGGTGTCGGCGGCGATGCCCTCGGGCAGCACACCGGCCGGCAGCTGCGCCGCGGCCGCGAGCGGCAGCGTGAACCGGTGCGCGGCGGCGGGCCCGGCCGCATACGACCGGTCGAGCAGCCACCGCACCTCGTCCGCGGTCCAGCCCAGGCCGGGGCGGGCCGCGATCTCCCGGACCAGCCGCAGGCCGACCCGGGTGTCGTCGTCGTAGAAGCGCATGCACCAGTGGTGTGCCCACATGCCGAGCGCGCGCAGCCCGTCCGGGTCGAGAGAGCCGGCGAGCCGCCCGCAGGCGGTGTCCGCGAAGGGGCGGCCGGGGTCACCGGCCCGGTCACGCTCGATCGCGCCGTAGGCGGCCGGCGCCACCGCCCGCATCCGCTCGTAGAAGCCCTCCACCACCGCCGCGTCCAACGGCGCCCGCCCCGATCGCATCAGCGGACACCCCGCCCGGCCACGCTCGCCATCCCCCGCACCTCTTCTTGAGTTGGTGGCGGGACGCTACCGACCACTTACGACACTTTCTCGGGTCCGCTGGTCATGATCCACGCCACCTCGCCGAGGTGGCGGCATCCCGGGGCCGGGGATACCGCCACCTCCCCGAGCTGGCGCGACTGCCTCACGTCATGTCCGAATCCCGCCAGCCGAGCCTGGGAGCTGCGAGGCAGGATCGAGGGCATGGAGCTGGACTTCGAGCGGTGCTACCGGGCCGTCGACAGCCGCGACCCGCGGTTCGACGGCTGGTTCTACACCGGCGTGACGTCGACCGGGATCTACTGCCGGCCGTCGTGTCCGGCCATGACACCGAAGCGGCGCAACGTCCGGTTCTTCCCGTCCGCCGCCGCCGCGCAGGGAGCCGGGCTGCGGGCGTGCCGCCGGTGCCGGCCGGACGCGGCACCGGGCTCGCCCCAGTGGGACGTCCGGGCCGACCTGGTCGGCCGCGCCATGCGGCTGATCGCCGACGGCGTGGTGGACCGGGACGGGGTGCCCGGTCTGGCCACCCGGCTGGGCTACACCGAGCGGCACCTGCACCGGATGCTCCGGGCCGAGCTGGGCGCCGGCCCGCTGGCGCTGGCCCGGGCCCAGCGCGCGCAGACCGCCCGGATCCTGATCGAGACCACCGGCCTCGGCCTGGCCGAGGTGGCCTTCGCCGCCGGGTTCGGCAGCGTCCGGCAGTTCAACGACACGGTCCGCGACGTCTACGGCGGCACCCCGTCCGAGCTGCGGGCCGGGCGACGCGGCCCGGCCGCGACCGCCGGGGCGGGCACGCTCGCGCTACGGCTGGCCCACCGGCCTCCGCTGCACGCGGGCGCGCTGCTGGACTTCCTCGCGCTGCGTGCGCTACCCGGCATCGAGGTGGTCCGCGAGCGCACCTACCACCGAGGGCTGCGCCTGCCGCACGGTCCCGCCACGGTGGCGCTGACCCCCGCCGACGGATACGTGGCCGCCACGCTGCGGCTGGCCGACATGCGTGACCTGGCCCCGGCCGTGGCCCGCTGCCGCCGCCTGCTCGACCTGGACGCCGACCCGGTCGCGGTGGACGCCACACTGGCCGCCGACCCCGCGCTGGCCCGGGCCGTCGCGGCGGAGCCGGGCGTCCGGCTGCCGCACGCGGTCGACGGCTTCGAGCTGGCCGTCCGCGCCGTCGCCACCCAGCAGGTCTCGCTGACCTCGGCGCGGACCACGCTCACCCGCCTGCTCGCCGCCACCCGGTCCGCCACCGGGACGGGTGCCGGCGACCCGGCGGACGGCCTGGTGGCGTTCCCCGGCCCGGCCGAGGTGCTCGCCGCGCCGGACACGGCGTTCCGGATGCCGGCGGCCCGCCGGGAGACGATCCGGGCGCTGGCCCGCACGGTCGCCGACGGCGAGCTGGACCTGGAACCCGGCGGCGACCGGGAGGAGGCGGTCCGGCTCCTGGCCTCGGTGCCCGGCATCGGCCCGTGGACCACCGGCTACCTGGCCATGCGCGCACTCGGCGACCCCGACGTCGCGCTCACCACCGACCTGGGCGTCCGCCGCGGCGCGGCAGCGCTCGGCCTGTCCGACGACCCGAAGACCCTGTCCGCGTACGCCGACCGCTGGCGCCCCTGGCGGTCGTACGCGACCATCCGACTCTGGAGAGCAGCATGAGCACTGTGGACAGCACAGTCATCGACACCCCCAGCGGCCCGTTGAGCGTGCTCGCCGGCCCCAGCGGGGCGGTACGCGCGGCGGGTTTCACCGCCGACCCGGCGGCCCTGATGCTGTTGATCCACCCGAGTCTGCGCGGTGAGCTGCGGGAACGGGCCGAACTCGGTCCGGTGACCGCCGCCGTTCGCGCCTACCTGGACGGTGACCTGGCCGCCATCGACGCGGTGGCGGTCGAGCAGCACACCGGCGGGCCCTTCCTGACGCACGCCTGGCGGGTGCTGCGCGACGTCAAGCCCGGCGACCCGGTCACCTACACCGGGTTCGCCGCGCTGGCCGGGCGACCGGCTGCCGTGCGGGCCGCCGCGGCGGCCTGCGCCCGCAACGCCGCCGCGCTGTTCGTGCCGTGCCACCGGGTGCTGCGCACCGATGGCACGCTGGGCGGCTACCGCTGGGGGCTGGATGTGAAGAAGTGGCTTCTCGGGCATGAGGGACGGGTGACGGCTAGCTGACAGCCGCACCGGCACCCCCGGCGGCTACCGTCTGGTAGTGCCCGCGTCCAGCGACGGCAATCCCGCGGCGCATATCGACGCCCGGTCCCAGCCGCTGCACAACCTCTGGCGGCTGCGGCCCTACCTGCGCCCGTACGCGATGGAGTTCGCCTGGCTGCTGGTGGCGGCGGGGGGGCCCCCCCCCCCCCGCGGGGGGGGGGCGCCCCGGGGGGGGGGGGGGGGGGGGGGGGGGGGGGGGGGGGCGGGGGGGGGGCGCGGGGGGGGCCGGCCGGGGGGGGGGGGCGGGGGGCCCCCGGGGGGGGGGGGGCGGCGGGGGCGGGGGCGGGGGCGGCGCGGGGGGGCGCGGGG
>NZ_JBIAIY010000019.1:0-51934 GCF_042871665.1 Micromonospora sp. NPDC005686 | reverse complement strand
GCACAGCCAGACGCAACCAGCCGAACCACCTATCGCCACCCCTGCACCAGCCGGCAGCAGGTAACCACCGCTCCATCAAAGCGGGGGGAACTCACTGTCCCTTTCTCTATGGGAACTGTTACGCGCTCGACTGAGCCTTAATTCTTGCCGCCAGGTCACCATGCCAGCCGACCCACACATGGCAGCCTCCGGTGTCCTTAGGCTCAAAGTGCACCAGGACACGGTTACCCTCAGTAGCCGTCAGGCTATCCCACCACTGCGAAACAGCCTCAGGCTTCTCGGATTCTGTCATCTTCGCAGCGAAAATCCTTACATCAGACTGACGGAGCAACGCCCTGCGTGCCTCAACATCAGCAGCCGTCCACGCTTCAGCGTAGGTCTGCCCTGTGGACACGTACTCCCATCCGTCCGGACGGGACGGCTTAGCCGCTAGCTCTTCTCGCTGCTGCTCAAGGCTGGAATACATCTGCCTGAACTCAGCGGAACCCTGCTCGCCTCGGTACAGGCCTGCTTTGCGATCCTCCCGCAGCTCACTCATCCGCTCTTCAATGTCCGCTAGCTGCGCTGCTGTGTCGTCACCGGGCACGTACACCTTCCGCATCACGTCCAGATGCCCGACAGTGCCGTAGATGACATCTGAGACAGCCTGCTCGACCTGTTCGGCACGGGGAGCGGCAGCAGTGCAGCCGTTGTTTTTGCGGGTACGTCCCGAGCAACGGTAGTAGCGGTATTCCTGCTTCCTGTCAGGCTTGACCATCCAATGAAAGTGAAGCGGCTCCCCGCACTTCGGGCAGTCCACCTCACCGGACAGCAGCGCATTAGGCGCTGTCCGATGCTTTGGCTTCTTCACGCCGTTAATAGCGTCCTGCAAAGCCGACCAGTCTTCTTTGGAGATCAGCGGCTCACCACGCAGAACCGGATTGCCGTCGTCGTCACGAACAACCCTACGGTTTTCGTCGGTGAGGTAGCCAAGCATGACGGGATTGGTCAGCATCCTCCTGAGAGTCGTGTCAGTCCAAAGCTGAGGAGCTAGCGGCTCGCCGCTGTCCCGATCCTTGCGCGGCTCGCCAGTGTCACGCATAGCCGCATGATCCCTAGGAGACAGCACTTTCTTATTGTTCAGATCCTTGACGAGGCTGAGGATGCTGCTGCCCTTGATGACCTTACGGACCACATCACGCAGGATCGGCGCACTGACCGGATCATGCTCAAGCTCCAACGGTCCTCTAGGGGCACGCTGATAGCCGTACGGCGTCAGGCCTCCTGTTGAACGCTTCTGCTTCCTCAAGCGCTTAACGCGCGCCTGACTACGTGCCTTCATCCGTTGAAGTTCAGCCCTGGCGAACTCTGCCTTGATGAGGAAGTTCAGCCGGAAGCCTTCACCATCGGCAGAGTCAAGCCTGTCGTCATAGCCGATCAGCCGCACAGGTGGCCGGACAACCTTGCCTGTCTCCAAATCCTTGCCCTCTACCACGTCCAGGATCGTCGCTGCGACGTTTAGGCCTTCACGGGACAGCCGGTCTACGTGCCACGCCAATAAAACGTCAGCGCGCCCCTCAACGGCGTCAGCGAGCCATGCCCGGAACTCTGGCCGGTCACGGACGCCACCAGACTTGCCGTCATCGACGTGAAGCGCTACCTCAGCAAAGCCCCTGGCAGCACAAAGCGCCTGAAGATCATCAATCATGCCCTGCTTGGACAGGTTGCGATCATCGGACGCCTTGGACAGCCGGACGTAGAGGCTGGCACGCTGCCCGCGCAGCAGCTCAGTTGGAGTCATGCTGCGCAGGCTAGACAGTCTCAGGCCAGTTGTGCAACTATGTCGTCGGACACGTCGAAGTTGGCGTAGACGTTCTGCACGTCGTCGCAGTCCTCCAGCACGTCGATCAGCTTGAAGATCTTGCGCGCGCCCTCCTCGTCCAGCGGCACGTTCACGCTGGGGATGAGGGAGGACTCGGCCGACTCGTACTCGATGCCGGCGTCCTGCAGGGCGGTGCGGACCGCGATCAGGTCACCCGGCTCGGAGACCACCTCGTACGCCTCACCGAGGTCGTTGACCTCCTCGGCGCCCGCGTCGAGGACTGCCATCATCACGTCGTCCTCGGTCGTGCCGCCCTTGGGGACGATCACCACGCCCTTGCGGGAGAACATGTACGACACCGAGCCGGCGTCGGCCAGCGAGCCGCCGTTGCGGGTCAGCGCGGTGCGCACCTCGGTGGCGGCGCGGTTGCGGTTGTCGGTGAGGCACTCGATCAGCATCGCCACGCCGCTCGGGCCGTAACCCTCGTACATGATCGTCTGCCAGTCGGCGCCGCCGGCCTCCAGGCCGGAGCCGCGCTTGACCGCGCGGTCGATGTTGTCGTTCGGGACCGAGTTCTTCTTCGCCTTCTGGATGGCGTCGTAGAGAGTCGGGTTGCCGGCCGGGTCGCCGCCGCCGGTACGGGCGGCCACCTCGACGTTCTTGATCAGCTTGGCGAACATCTTGCCGCGCTTGGCGTCGATGACCGCCTTCTTGTGCTTGGTCGTCGCCCACTTTGAGTGGCCGGACATCTGTTACCTCCGTTGCTACCCGCCGTCTGCATCGACCGCACCGCACACGCCCCGCTCCCCCACCGGCGCACGTCGAGGTGCTGTGATCTTCGCTGGGGGCCGCGGCGGGCTGATGGCCCTGCCGAATCTCGGCAATCCTACCGGCGGCGGGCGGGTCGCTGTCACGCGCCGCACGGCACCGGCCCGTCCCAGGCCGCCCGAACCGGCACAACAGAGGACGGACCGGGTGCTCAGGAAGCGGCGTGGACGAGTTCCACGAAGTGGCGGTGCAGCCGCAGGTCGCCGGTCAGTTCCGGGTGGAACGAGGTGGCCAGCAGGTTGCCCTGCCGGACCGCGACGATCCGGTCGGCGGCCGGGCCGTCGGTCACCCGGCCGAGCACCTCGACGTCCGGGCCGACCCGCTCGACCCAGGGCGCCCTGATGAACACGGCGTGGAACGGGCCGCCGTCGACGCCGGTGAGCGCCACCGGGGCCTCGAACGAGTCGACCTGACGGCCGAACGCGTTGCGCCGCACCGTCATCTCGATGCCGGCGAAGCCGCGCTGGTCGGGGCGGCCGTCCAGCACCTCGGCCGCCAGCATGATCATCCCGGCGCAGGAGCCGTAGACCGGCATGCCGGCGGCGATCCGCTTGTCGATCGGCTCGCGCATCTCGAAGATGTCCACCAGCTTGCTGATCGTGGTCGACTCGCCGCCGGGCACCACCAGCGCGTCGACCGCGTCCAGCTCGCCGGGGCGCCGCACCGGCCGGGCGTCGGCGCCCGCGCCGGTCAGCGCCGCGACGTGCTCGCGTACGTCGCCCTGCAGGGCGAGCACGCCGATCACCGGTACGGTCACGCCCGGCTCACCAGCCGCGCTCGGCGAGGCGGTGCGGCTGGGGGATCTCGTCGACGTTGATGCCGACCATCGCCTCGCCGAGCCCGCGCGACACCTTGGCGAGCACGTCCGGGTCGTCGTGGAACGTGGTCGCCTTGACGATCGCCGCGGCCCGCTGCGCCGGGTTGCCGGACTTGAAGATGCCCGAGCCGACGAAGACGCCCTCGGCGCCGAGCTGCATCATCATGGCCGCGTCGGCAGGGGTCGCGATGCCGCCCGCGGTGAACAGCACGACCGGCAGCCTGCCCTGCTCCGCGATCTCCTTGACCAGCTCGTACGGGGCCTGCAACTCCTTGGCCGCGACGTACAGCTCGTCCTCGGGCAGCGACTGGAGCCGGCGGATCTCCTGCCGGATCTTCCGCATGTGGGTGGTGGCGTTGGAGACGTCCCCGGTGCCCGCCTCGCCCTTCGAGCGGATCATGGCGGCGCCCTCGGTGATCCGGCGCAGCGCCTCGCCCAGGTTCGTCGCCCCGCACACGAACGGGACGGTGAACGCCCACTTGTCGATGTGGTTGGCGTAGTCGGCCGGGGTGAGCACCTCGGACTCGTCGACGTAGTCGACGCCGAGCGCCTGGAGGATCTGCGCCTCGACGAAGTGGCCGATGCGGGCCTTGGCCATCACCGGGATCGACACGGCCTGGATGATGCCGTCGATCATGTCCGGGTCGCTCATCCGGGACACGCCGCCCTGCGCGCGGATGTCGGCCGGCACGCGCTCCAGGGCCATCACCGCGACCGCGCCGGCGTCCTCGGCGATCTTCGCCTGCTCGGCGGTGACCACATCCATGATCACACCGCCCTTGAGCATCTCGGCCATGCCGCGCTTGACGCGGGCGGTGCCGACGGCGGTGGCGGCGGTCGGGGCTGCGGACTCAGACACGGGACATCGCTCCTCGGCGCACTCGGGAGGTGACTGCGCAGGAATGCTATGGCCGGCGCGACGCCGGACCGAGCGCCAATCGGACCCCCGGTGGCCTGCGATGTGGCCGCCGTCACGGGCGACGGTCAGCCGGTGGTCACGTCCGCGGGGGAGGCCAGCGTCGGGTCGTCGATGTCGAAGTAGCGCGGCCACTCCCGCCCGCGTCCCATCCGGAACAGCCGCACCACCGGACGGCCGCGTGCCGAGCGGGCGTCGCGGACCAGATCGGTGTGCACCTGCCGGGCCAGCGCCAGCCGCCGGCTCGCCGCGATCACCGCCGCGCAGGCCGGGTCGTCCGGGTCCAGCCGCACCGCGCGCAACTGCCGGGTCAGGTCGTTCTCCGCCGCCTCGCGCTCCTCCGGCACGGCGTCCAGCGCGATCCTGGCGGCGGCGTACAGCTCCACGCCGTACCGCTGCTCGGCCAGGACCGCGGCGGCGGCCGCGCGGCGCAACAGGTGCGCGTCGAGCGCGCGGGCCGCCGAGTCCGCGCGGACCTGGAGCCGCTGCACCCGGCCGGAGGTCCAGATCAGGTACGCCGAGACCAGCCCGAGCACCACGATCGCGCCCACCACCCACCACATGCCCGGCATCGTAGTGCTGCTCCTCATCCCGGCCGGCCGGCGCGGTGCACCGGCAGACGCGCTCGTCACATCGGCCGCAGCGGCCACCCAGGTCAGCCCAGTCCCGCCCACTCCTGGTCCATGACCCGGCCGTCGGTGGCCTCGATCGCGGCTGCGTATACCTCCAGAACGCGGCGGGCAACCACGGGCCAGTCGAAATTCGCCACCACCTGGTCGCCGCAGGCGGTCAGCCCGGCCCGGCGGCCGGCGTCGTCCAGCAGCTCGGACAACGCCTCGCCCAGCCCGGCGGCGTCACCGGTCGGGAACAGCCGCCCGGCCCGCCCGCCGTCGAGCACCCGGCGGAACGCGTCGAGGTCGCTGGCGACCACGGTGGTGCCGGCGGCCAGCGCCTCGGTGAGGATCATCCCGAAGGACTCCCCGCCGGTGTTCGGTGCGACGTAGAGGTGCACGCTGCGCAACATGCGTGCCTTGTCCGCCTCGGAGACCAGGCCGAGGAACGTGACCCGGTCGCGCAGGCCGGCCGGGAAGCGCCCGTACAGCTCGTCGGCGTCGCCCGGCCCGGCGACCAGCAGGCGCAGCCCGGGACGGTGCGGCGCGAGCGCGACGAACGCGTCCCGCAGGATCGGGAAGCCCTTGCGCGGCTCGGTGAACCGGCCCAGGAACCCGAGCGTGCCGCCGGTGCCCGGGGCGCACTCCCCCGGCCAGCCCGGCAGCGGCGGCACCCCGGCGAACTTCGCCACCGCCACCCCGTTCGGGATCTCCACCGCGCCGCCGTCCATGTGCTCGACCTGCACCTTGCGGGCCAGCGCGCTCACCGCGATCCGGGCGGTGATCCGCTCCAGCACGATCTGGAGCGCGCCCTGCGCGGCCGACAGCACCCGGGAGCGGGTCATCGCGGTGTGGAAGGTGGCCACCACCGGGCCCCGGGCGCAGAGCACGGCCAGCATCGACAGGCTCGGGGTGAGCGGCTCGTGCACGTGCAGCGCGTCGAACTCGCCCCGGGTGATCCAGCGCCGCACCCGGGCGGTGGAGACCGGGCCGAACGCGATCCGGGCCACCGACCCGTTGTACGGCAGCGCCACCGCCCGCCCCGCCGAGACCACGTACGGCGGCAGCGCCGACTCCTCGTCGGCGGGCGCCAGCACGCTCACCTCGTGACCGAGCCCGAGCAGCGCCTCGGCCAGGTCCATGACGTGGTTCTGCACGCCGCCCGGGACGTCGAAGGAATACGGGCACACGATGCCGATCCGCATGGCGTCCCCCTAGACCGTCCCGGTGGTGGCCGGCGGCGCCGACGCGGGCGTGCCGTCCCGGCCCTGGTCCAGCCACATCCGCTGCAACATGTGCCAGTCTTGCGGATGCCGGGCGATGCCCGCCGCCAGACCGTCGGCAATCCGCTGCGTCACCGTGCGCACCCGCGCGTCGAGCGGGGCGCTGTCCGGGTCCGGAAGCGGCAGCGGGCCCTCGAGCGACGCGCACGCGGCGTCCGGTTCGTACCACAGTGAGGCCACGTAGAGCGGCGCGCCGGTGCGGATGGCCAGCAGCGCCGGCCCGGCCGGCATCCGGGTCCGGCCACCGAAGAAGTCCACCTCGACGCCCCGGGCCGACAGGTCCCGGTCGGCGAGCAGGGGCACCACGTACCCGGCGCGCAGCCGGTCCACCAGCACGTCGAACGCGGGACGCGGGCCGCCGCGGTTGGGCAGGATCTCCATCCCCAGCCCTTCCCGGAACCCGACGAACCGCTCGTAGACGCCGTCCGGAAGCCGCTCGGCCACCGTCGTCATCGGCCAGCCGGTGGCCGCCACCCAGGCGCCCGCGGCATCCCAGTTGCCGGCGTGCGGCAGCGCCACCACGGCGCCCCGCCCGGCCGCCACGTCGGCGGCGAGCAGTTCCTGCCCGGCGAGGCGGAACCCGGCGAGGATCTCCGCCCGGCTCAGGCCGGGCAGCCGGAACGCCTCCATCCAGTACCGGGCGTACGAGCGCAGCCCATCGCGCACCAGCGCGTCCAGTTCCGCGTCGGGCATCTGAGGGCCGACCACCCGGCGCAGGTTGGCGCGCAGTCGACGCGTACCCCCGCCGTCCTTGCGGTGGGCGCGGTCGGCGCCCACCCGGAAGGCCGCCGCCGCGACGGGCCGGGGCAGCGCCCGGACCAGGCGCCAGCCCGCGACGAAGCCCGCCTCGGTGAGGTTCACTCCGCGCCGACCCGCTGGGCCTGCCGGTACACGTGGGCCATCCGCTGCCCCACGGTGAAGATCGAGACGGCGGCGAGCAGCCAGAGCGCGATCTCCAGGGCGTGGGGGACGCCGACGCCGGTGAGCAGACCGCCGACACCGACGATGAGCAGCCGCTCGGTGCGCTCGGCGATGCCCACGTTGCAGGTCATCCCGAGGCCCTCGGCGCGGGCCTTGACGTAGGAGACCAGCCCGCCCGCGGCCAGGCAGATCAGCGCCGCAGCCACGCCCGAGTAGTCGTGCTCGGTGGCCAGCCAGTACGCGACAGCGCCGAACACCGCGCTGTCGGCGACCCGGTCCATGCTCGAGTCGAGGAACGCCCCGAAGCGGGTGGATCCGCCGCTCATCCGCGCCATCGTGCCGTCGAGCAGGTCGGTGAGGGCGAAGACCGTGACGATCAGCGCGCCGGCGACCAGATGGCCGCGCGCGCCGAAGCCGAGCGCGCCGGCGAGCACGCCGACGGTGCCGGTCACGGTGACCGCGTTGGGGGACACGCCCGCACGGAGCAGGGTACGGGCGATCGGCTCCACGACGCGGGTCATGCCCGCGCGGGCCGTCACTTGGAAGATCTTCGCCATGGCGGTCCCACGATAACGGCCCGCAACCGTCGGGGACACAGCCGGGCGTGCGACCCGCCCGACGGCCCTTGTGCCCGCACCCGCGCGGGTGTGAGATCGAGCCAGGAGGTGAGCCAGTTCACCGGATCACCGGTCCGCGTTCGCGTCCGGCAGCAGATCACCGGAAGATATCGCCGCGGCGCCCGTCCCGGGTCCGCTCCCCCGTCGCCCGCGGCGGTCGCCACCACCACCGGTTGAGGGAGGTGCGCCGCGATGGCGCAGAAGAACGAGAAGGGTGCCACCGGCGGCGCGCCGGTGGTGACGGAGCCCGGCAGGGTCCGCAACGTGGTGCTCGTCGGGCACTCCGGCGCCGGCAAGACGACGCTCGTCGAGGCGCTGCTGGCCGCCGGCGGCACGATCGGCCGCGCCGGCGCCGTCACCGAGGGCACCACCGTCTGCGACCACGACCCCGCCGCCGTACGCCAGCAGCGCTCGGTGAGCCTCGCCTGCGCCCCGCTGGTGCACCGCGACGTCAAGGTCAACCTGCTGGACACGCCGGGCTACGGCGACTTCGTCGGCGAGCTGCGCGCCGGGCTGCGCGCCGCCGACGCGGCGCTGTTCGTGGTCTCCGCCGTGGACGGCATGGACGCCGCCACCGCCGCCCTCTGGGAGGAGTGCGCCGCCGTCGACATGCCCCGTGCGGTGGCGGTCTCCCGGCTGGACCACCCGCGCGCCGACTTCGACGAGGCGGTGGCGCTCTGCCAGCGGGTCTTCGGCGACAACGTGCTCCCGCTCTACCTGCCCATGCTCGGCGACGACGGCGAGTCGGTGGCCGGTCTGATGGGGCTGATCACCCGCCGGGTGTTCGACTACTCCGGCGGGCTGCCGGCGGCGGTGCGGGAGCCGGACCCGGAGCACCTGCCGGCCATCCAGGAGTCCCGCAACGAGCTGATCGAGGGGATCATCGCCGAAAGCGAGGACGAGACCCTGATGGACCGCTACCTCGGCGGCGAGGAGATCGACCCCGAGGTGCTGATCACCGACCTGGAGAAGGCTGTCGCGCGCGGCCACTTCTACCCCGTGGTGCCGGTCTGCGCGGAGACCGGCGTCGGCCTGGACGCGCTGCTCGACGGGCTGGTCGCAGCGTTCCCGTCGCCGCTGGAGCACGAGCTGCCGGCGGTCACCGGCGTGGACGGCTCGCCCCGCCCGCCGCTGACCTGCGACCCGGACGGCCCACTGGTCGCCGAGGTGGTGAAGACGACAGTCGACCGGCACGTCGGGCGGGTCTCGCTGGTGCGGGTCTTCTCCGGCACGCTCCGGCCCGACCAGGTGATCCACGTGTCGGGTCACGGCATGGCCGAGCGCGGCCACCCGGACCACGACGCCGACGAGCGGGTCGGCCACGTCTACAGCCCGCTGGGCGCGACCCTGCGCGAGGTGGCCGCATGCGTCGCCGGTGACCTGTGCGCGATCACCAAGTCGGGCAGCGCGGAGACCGGCGACACCATCTCCGCCAAGGACGAGCCGCTGCTGATCGCGCCCTGGGAGATGCCGGAGCCGCTGCTGCCGGTGGCGATCACGGCACGCAGCCGGGCCGACGAGGACGCGCTGGCCCGCAACCTGTCCCGGCTGGTCGCCGGCGACCCGACGCTGCGGCTGGAACGCAACCCGGAGACCCACCAGCTCGTGCTCTGGTGCATGGGCGAGGCGCACGCCGACGTGGTGCTCGACCGGCTGCGCGGCGGCGGGGTCGAGCTGGACACCGAGCCGGTCCGGGTGCCGCTGCGCGAGACGTTCGGCGCCGCCGCCCGGGGGCACGGCCGGCACGTCAAGCAGTCCGGCGGCCACGGCCAGTACGCGGTCTGCGACATCGAGGTGGAGCCGCTGCCCCGGGGCGCCGGGTTCGAGTTCGTCGACCGGGTGGTCGGCGGCGCGGTCCCGCACAACTACATCCCGTCGGTGGAGAAGGGCGTCCGGGCCCAGATGGAACGCGGTCTGGTCGCCGGCTACCCGGTGGTGGACCTGCGGGTGACGCTCGTCGACGGCAAGGCGCACAGCGTCGACTCGTCCGACGCGGCGTTCCAGGCCGCCGGCGCGCTGGCGCTGCGCGACGCCGCCGAGAAGGGCCAGCCGGCGCTGCTGGAACCGGTCGACGAGATCACCGTGCGGGTGCCCGACTCGTCCGTCGGCGCGGTGATGGGCGACCTGTCCGGCCGGCGCGGCCGGGTGCTCGGCACCGAGCCCGATCCGGATGCCGAGGGGCGCACGCTCGTCCGCGCCGAGGTGCCCGCGACGGAGCTGCTGCGGTACGCCGTCGAGCTGCGCTCGATGACCGCCGGCACGGGCACGTTCCGCCGCGAGTTCGCCCGCCACGAACCCATGCCCGCCCACCTGGCCGACCAGGCCCGCAAGGAGTCCACCACCCACTGACCCCCTCCTCCGCCGGCCCTTCGCCCTCCCTCCCGGCCCTCGCGATCTTGCACTTACCGCCCCCCGCAAAAGCGGCATTCCGGTCACCTGAGGGGCCGCAAGTGCAAGATCGGCGGAAGCGGGACGGGCGGGAGGACGCGGGTCAGGGGCGGACGGCGGGGACTGGGGGCATCGGCCAGTACGGGCGGTCGGCGTCCCGCAGGGCGGCTCGCCGTACCGCCGCCAGTTGCCGCTCGACCTCGGCGAAGTGGTCCGGGGCGAGCGGGCCCCGAGCCAGCGCGGCCGCGTTCTCCTCGACCTGGGCGACGGTACGTGCGCCGGGGATCGGCACGGCCCGGTCGCTGCGCGCCCAGATCCACCCGATCGCCCCCTGCGCGAGGGTGCGGCCGTCGGCGGTCAGCGCGTCGCGGACGGCGGCGACCCGGCGCAGCCACTCCGGGGCGGGCCGGCCGCTGCGGAACCACTCCAGCCAGGTCGGCCCGAGTCCGCGTACGTCGTCGCGGGGCAGCGTCGACTCCGGCGTGTACTTGCCGGTGAGCAGGCCCATCCCGAGCGGCCCCCGGGCCAGGCCGGCGAGGTCGTGCTTGTCGCAGGCGTCGAGCATGGCCGGGGCGTCCCGCAGCACCGACAGGGCGTGTTGCACGGCGGCGGCGCCACGGGCGACCTCGGCGAAGGCAGCGGCCCGGTCGGCGCGGTCGGTGCTCCACCCGTACGCGCGGATCAGGCCGGCGTCGACCAGCTTGTCGAGCGTGCCGACGAGCGCCTCGGCCCGGGGCAGCGGCAGGTCGCCCAGGTGCAGCTGGTAGAGGTCGATACGGTCGGTGCCCAGCCGGCGCAGCGAGTCGGTCACCGCCCGGCGCAGGTAGTGCGGCGAGGCGTTCTCGCCGGTGGCCTGCCGGGCCTGCTCGTCGAACGTGTAGCCGAACTTCGTGGCGACGACCGCCTCGTCGCGCCGGCCGGCGAGCGCCCGCCCGAGCACCCGCTCGCCGTGCCCGGCGCCGTACGTGTCGGCGGTGTCGAACAGGGTGACGCCGAGGTCGAGCGCGCGGCGGACGGCGCGTACCGACTCGTCGTCGTCGACCCGGCCCCAGCCCAGCGGGCGGGCGCCCTCGGCCCACGGGCCGCCGATCGCCCAGCACCCCATGCCGAGGGCGCTCACCTCGATGCCGCTGCGCCCCAACTGTCGCGTGTCGACTGCCACCGCCGCATCCTGTCACCTTCCCGGCGACAGGGGGCCGATTCGTAGCCCAGGAGCCCGGCCACGGTCACGCCGTGTGACACCGAACGCTGGACGGTAACGGTGGGCGAGCCGTCAGCGCGCGTAGGCCAGCAGTACCGGCTCGTCCTGGCCGGGCCAGGTGCCGGTGAGCCCCCCGGAGCCCGGCACCTCGGCCGGCACGGGCTGCCGGACCACCGCCAGCTCGACGTCACCGACCCGAACGACCGTCACGCCGTCGTCGGCCGGACCTGCCGACACCGGAGCAGCCGACACCGGACCGGCCGGGACCGGACGGCCGGTACGGCTGCCGGACAGCGTCATGCGCGCCGGGCGCACCTCGCGCTTTCCGTCGACCTCGAAGTACTCCTCGGCCTGACCGGCGTCGGCGAGCACCGCGGCGGCCAACACCGGCGGGTACACCGGATCGCCGCAGGCGTCGTACGCCCAGCGGCGGCCGAGCACGGAGTGCTCGATGACGCCCACCAGGAAGTCGTCAGCTCCGGCCAGCGGCGCGCCCCGGTAGGTGAGCGGCGCCTGGAGCACCGGGCCGTCGCCGGCGCGCACGAGCAGCGTCTCGATGCCGACCTCGCCGGCGGGGTCGTCGAACCGGTACGCCGCGACGCCGCTGAGCGGCACGCCGGCCTCGCCGGCGAACCACTGCCGGCCGGGCAGCCAGGAGGCGAGCAGCTCCAGTTTCGAGGGGCGCAGTTCCGCGCGGTGCAGGAGAGCCATGCGCGAGATCGTACTGCCGCGAACAGCCGCCGTCAGGCCGCGAGCAGCGCCGTCAGACCGCCGCCCACGCCCCGGCGAGCAGGTCCCGGGTGTCGGCGAGCAGTTGCGGCAGCACCTTCGTCCGGCCGATCACCGGCATGAAGTTGGCGTCGCCGCCCCAGCGCGGCACCACGTGCTGGTGCAGGTGCGCGGCGATGCCGGCGCCCGCGACGCCGCCCTGGTTCATGCCCAGGTTGAAGCCGTGCGCGCTGGACACGTGCCGGACCACCCGCATGGCGGCCTTGGTGAACGCGGCCAGCTCGACCGTCTCCGGCTCGTCCAGCTCGGTGTAGTCGGCCACGTGACGGTAGGGGCAGACCAGCAGGTGTCCGGGGTTGTACGGGTAGAGGTTGAGCACCGCGAAGACGTGCTCGCCCCGGGCCACCACGAGGGACTCCTCCGGCGGCAGCCCGGGCGCCAGGCAGAACGGGCAGCCGGCCGGCTTCTCGTACCCGCCCTCGGGCCGGTCCTCGCCGGAGATGTAGGTCATCCGGTGCGGCGTCCAGAGCCGGTCGAGTCCGTCCGCCAGACCGTTGTCGCCGCCGTACCCGGTGTCCCGCTCCGCCCCTGTCACACAGGCGATCCTACGATCCGGGGCGAACCGCGCCGCCGCCCGGGCGGCGCGGCCGCCGGGCCGCCTACTCGGCGGCGGTGGCGGTGGGACCGGCGTTGGTGCGCGAATCCACCACCTCGCGGACGTGCGCCACGGCCTCGTCGATCGGCACGCCGTTGCGCTGCGAGCCGTCCCGGTAGCGGAACGAGACGGTGCCGGCGGCCACGTCGTCGTCCCCGGCGATCACCATGAACGGAATCTTCTGCTGCTGCGCGTTGCGGATCTTCTTCTGCATCCGGTCGTCGCCCAGGTCGACCTCGGCCCGGATGCCGTGCCGCCGCAGCGTCGCGGCGAAGTCGACCAGGTAGTCGCCGTGCTCGTCGCGGATCGGGATGCCGACCACCTGCACCGGCGCCAGCCAGGCCGGGAACGCGCCCGCGTAGTGCTCGGTGAGAACGCCGATGAACCGCTCGATCGAGCCGAACTTGGCGCAGTGGATCATCACCGGCTGCTGCCGGGTGCCGTCGGCGGCCTGGTACTCCAGCCCGAAGCCCTTGGGCTGGTTGAAGTCGTACTGGATGGTCGACATCTGCCAGGTGCGGCCGATGGCGTCCTTGGCCTGCACGGAGATCTTCGGACCGTAGAAGGCCGCGCCGCCCGGGTCCGGCACCAGCTCCAGGCCGGTCTCCAGCGCGCACTGCTCCAGCACGGCGGTGGCCGTGGCCCAGTCGGAGTCGGAGCCGACGAACTTGTCCGGCTTCGACTCGTCGCGGGTCGACAGCTCCAGGTAGAAGTCGTCGATGCCGAAGTCGCGCAGCAGGCTGAGCACGAAGCCGAGCAGGTGCTTGATCTCGGACGGCGCCTGCTCGCGGGTGCAGTACGAGTGCGAGTCGTCCTGGGTGAAGCCGCGCACCCGGGTCAGGCCGTGGATGACGCCCGACTTCTCGTACCGGTAGACCGTCCCGAACTCGAACAGCCGGATCGGCAGCTGCCGGTAGGACCGCCCGCGCGACCGGTAGATCAGGTTGTGCATCGGGCAGTTCATGGCCTTGAGGTAGTAGTCGCTGCCCTCCATCTCCATCGGCGGGAACATCGTGTCCTTGTAGTAGGGCAGGTGTCCCGAGGTGTGGAAGAGACCTTCCTTGGAGATGTGCGGGGTGCCGACGTAGTCGAAGCCCTCCTCGACGTGCCGCGCCCGGACGTAGTCCTCCATCACCCGCTTGAGCACGCCGCCCTTGGGGTGGAAGACCGGCAGGCCGGACCCGATCTCGTCGGGGAAGCTGAACAGGTCGAGGTCCGCGCCGAGCTTGCGGTGGTCGCGGCGGGCGGCCTCCTCGAGCAGCTTCAGGTACGCCTTGAGCTCGTCCCGGGTCGGCCACGCGGTGCCGTACACGCGCTGCAGCTGCGGGTTCTTCTCCGACCCGCGCCAGTACGCGGCGGCCGAGCGCATCAGCTTGAACGCGCCGATGAGCCGGGTGTTCGGCAGGTGCGGGCCGCGGCACAGGTCCGACCAGCAGACCTTGTCCTCGTTCGCGGCGAGGTTGTCGTAGATGGTCAGCTCGCCGCCGCCCACCTCCATCACCTCGGAGGAGTCCAGCCCTTCCCCCTTGACCTCGATCAGCTCCAGCTTGAACGGCTCGGCGGCCAGCTCGGACCGTGCCTCGTCCAGGTCGGCGAAGCGGCGGCGGCGGAACCGTTGGCCGGACTTGACGATCTCCTGCATGCGCTTCTCGAGCTTGGCCAGGTCGTCCGGCTGGAACGGCTTGTCGACGCCGAAGTCGTAGTAGAAGCCGTTCTCGATCGGCGGGCCGATGCCGAGCTTCGCCTCCGGGAAGACGTCCTGCACCGCCTGGGCCAGCACGTGCGCGGTGGAGTGGCGCAGCACGTTCAGCCCGTCCGGGCTGTCCAGCGCGACCGGCTCGACCGCGACCTCCTCGGCCGGGCGCCAGTCCAGGTCGCGGAGCTGGCCCTGCGGGTCGCGGACCACCACGATCGCCTTCGGCCCGCTCATCGGCAGGCCGGCCGCGGCCACCGCGTCGGCCGCCGTCGTCCCGGCGGCGACGACGACGGGGTCGGCCACGACGGGGTTACGGGGTGCGGACACGGTGACTCCTGTCGTCGACGGTTCAAGGCCGGTGACCGGCCACTGCGATGCTATCGGTCGCCGGGATCCGGGCCGTCGCCGACGCCGGTGCCCGTGCCCGATGAGTTCCGTGTCGTGTTGAACCTTTTCGCCCCGCCGCCCGAACTACCAGGTGGGGCCGGAGCCGGTGCCGATCCCAGTCGACAGGGATGGGGACGACCATGAGGATGACCCGTCGGGGCCGGTGGGCGGCGGCGTCGCTGGCGGCCGTACTCGCCGGGGCGGTCGGCTGGCCGGGCGCGGCGAACGCGGCCGGGGTGACCGTCACGGCCTCGCCCGCCCAGGTTCGCCAGGGCGACGCGATCGAACTGTCGGTGCTGGTGCCGGCGGACCGGCCCGGCACCCGGACCACCCGGATCGAGCTGACCATGCCCGCGGACGCCCCGATCGGCGAGGTGTACCCGCTGTCGGTGCCGGACTGGGCGCCGACCATCACCACCCGCACGCTCGACCAGCCGGTCCCCGGCATGCACGCGGCCGAGCTGAACCAGGTGACCCACTCGGTGAGCTGGCTGCGGATGCCGGGCACCGGCACCGGGCCGGCCCGGCTGCCGCTGGGCATGGGCCCCATGCCCGCCACCGACCGGCTCACGTTCACGGTCGTGCAGACGTACGACGACGGCACCGTGGTCCGGTGGGCGGACCCGGCGGGCGGCGCGCACCCCGCGCCGGCGCTCGACCTGCTGCCGCCGCTGCCGGGCACCGTGACGCACGACGGCGGCCCCGGCACGGACGGCGGCGGGCACGGCGGTCACGGGGGCGCGGGCGCCCCCGGCGCTGCCGATGGGGCGCAGGGCGGCACGGCACCGGCGGCCGACGACGGGCCGAGCGCCGACCTGCTGCTCGGGGGCGGCCTGCTGGCCGGCCTGGCCGGTGGCGCGGCGATCGGCTGGCTGCTCAGCCGTCGCCGGCGCGACACCATGACCCTCCCGCCGGACGACGACGGCACCCCCGACGCCACCGTGGCCCCCGACAGCGCGACCCCCGAAGCCGGCGAGCCCATCACCGCCGGCGCCACCCCCACGCGTCCCTGACCGCCACGCCGCCGGCCCAACAAGCGGAAACACCCATCCACGATGCGAGACCACCGAAGGTCCTGGTCCGAAAGCGCCCTCCTGGGGGCAGGTCCGTGACGGGGGTAGGGGCGGATCCGTCAGGCGGGGGTGGGGAGCCAGGCGGGCAGGGCCTCGCGAGCGGCCAGCCAGTCCTCCGGCACGCCGCCCGGGGTGCCGGCTCCGGTGTACGCGGCCACGATCCCGCCCACGATGGCGGCCGTGGTGTCCACGTCTCCGCCCGCCTGGACGCAGACGCGGATCGCGGCGGGATAGTCGTGCAGCAGCGTGGCGGCGACCCAGAGCGTGAACGGGACGGTGTCCTGCGCGGTGACCCGGGCGCCGTTGCCGAGCGCGTCGGCCGCCCCGGCGGCGGAGTGACCGAGCAGCGCGGCGGCCCGGCGTACCCCTCGGTGCACCTCACCGGCCGGGTCGAGCGCTCCGGCGACGGCGGTGAGCAGCCGGGCCGGGTCGGGCCGGTCGCCGTCGAGGCGGGCGCGGGCGGCGAGCGAGGCGGCCACCGCGACCGCCACCGCACCGGCGACGCCCTCCGGGTGGGCGTGCGTCACCTCGGCGGAGGCGCGCGCCTGCTGGGCGGCACGGCGGGTGGAGTCGGCGTGCCAGGCGCCGAGCGGCGCGACCCGCATGGCGGCGCCGTTGCCGCAGGAGCCCTGCCCGTCGAACGCGGACGCGGCGGCCACCGGCCAGGGCGTGCCGGTGCGGATCAGCCGCAGGATGGTCACCGCACCCGGCCCGTAACCCCGGTACGGCTCACAACGCTCGGCGAACGCCAGCGCCAGCCGATCCCTGTCGATCCGGCCCTCGGCGGCCAGCTCGGCCACCACGGAGCAGGCCATCTCGGTGTCGTCGGTCCACTCCCACGGCGGCTCGGGCAACCGCCCGGCGGCGAGGTCGTCCGGGTGCCGCCCGGGGACGAAGAACTGGGAGCCGAGGGCGTCGCCCACCGACAGGCCGGCCAGCGCGTCGCGGGCGAGCGTGAGGCGGGCGTCGGGAAAGAGCGTGAACGTCATCGCCGCCCCAGCTTGCCCGCTTCACCGGGCCGCCGCAACGCGACCGGCTTGCCACGCCGAGTACGGTGCTGACGTGGCAACCGTCCTGCTGGTCGAAGACGACCACGTCGTACGCGGCGCCATGCTGCGGTCGCTGACCGACCGGGGGCACGCGGTGCACGCCGTCGGCACCGCGCTGGACGCGTTGCGCCGGGTCGCCGCGGAGACACCGGATCTGGTGGTGCTCGACCTCGGACTGCCCGACCTGGACGGCTCGGACGCGCTGCGCATGCTGCGCGGCATCACCGACGTGCCGATCATCATCGCCACCGCCCGCGACGACGAGCAGTCTGTGGTACGGCTGCTGCGCGCCGGCGCTGACGACTACATGGTCAAGCCGTTCACCGGGGCGCACCTGGACGCCCGGATCACCACGGTGCTGCGCCGGGCCGGGCGGGCCAGCCGTACCGTGGAACCGGCCGTGCACACGGTCGGCGGCCTGCGGGTCGACGTGGGTGAGCGCAGCGCGGTGCTGGACGGGGAGCCGCTGGCCCTGACCCGTAAGGAATTCGACCTGCTGGCGTATCTCGCCGCGCGTCCCGGCCGGGTAGTGTCCCGGCGGGAACTCTTGGAGGAGGTATGGCGGCAGCCATCGGTCGGCGAGGACCAGACCATCGACGTTCACCTGTACTGGCTCCGCCGCAAAATGGGCGAGTCCGCGGCGAAGCCGCGCTTCCTGCGCACCGTGCGGGGGGTCGGCTTCCGGCTGGTGGCGCCGGACTGAGGCTCACGCTGGCCGGGCTCACCGCCGGGCTGTGCGGGCTGATCGCGCTCGCGTTCCTCGTCCCGCTCGGGCTCACCCTCGCCGACCGGACCCGGGAGGCGGAGCTGGCGGACGCCGAGCGCCGTGCCGCGCTGGTGACCGGCGCGCTGGCGGCCAGCACGGACACCGCGACGATCGAACGGGCGGTGGCCGCCGCGGCCGGCGACGATCCGGCCCTGCGTCCGGTCGTGCACGGCATCGGGGCGGACGAGTCCGCCGGCCGCGCGAACCCGCGGGTGCTCGCCGACGCCGCCACGCAGCGCCGCTCGGTGGTGACCGACGTGGACGGCGGGGTGCTGCGACTGGACCCGGTGGTGCTCGGTGACCGGGTCGCCGTGGTGGAGGTCTTCGTCCCCGACGACGTGCTCGACTCCGGCGGTGGCGGGCGGTGGCTGCTGCTGCTCGCGATCGGCCTGGCGCTGGTCGGCGCGGCCGTGGCGGTGGTCGACCGGGTGGCCGCCCGGGCCGTGGACGCCACCGGCGACCTGGTCAAGGCGGCGCTCGCGGTGGGCGACGGCGAGCTGGGGGTACGGGTCGAGCCGACCGGCCCGCGCGAGCTGGCCGAGGCCGGGCACGCGTTCAACCGGATGACGGAACGTCTGGTGGCGCTGCGCGCCGACGAGCACGAACTGGTCGCCGACCTGTCGCACCGGCTGCGTACGCCGCTGACCGCGCTGCGGCTGGACGCCGAGGCGCTGGAGTCCGACGACACCAGCATCGGCACGTTCAGCGAGGCGGAGCTGGACCGGCGGCGCGGCATCCGGCGCATCCGGCAGGCGATCGTCACGCTTGAGGGCGAGGTCGATCAGCTCATCAAGACGACCCGCAAAGCGGTCAGCCAGGAGACGGCGCCGGCGTCGTGCGACGTGAGCGAGGTGGTCCGGGACCGGATGGTCTTCTGGTCGGCGCTGGCCGGGGACCAGAACCGGCCGCACCGGGTGGTCGGTGCGCAGTTGCGCATCCCGGCACCCGTGCCCCGCGCCGAGCTGGCCGCCGCGCTGGACGCGGTGATCGGCAACGTGTTCCGGTACACGCCGCAGGGCACGGCGTTCGAGGTCGCGGTGAGCCGCCGGGACGGCTGGGTGGCGATCCGCATCGACGACGCCGGGCCGGGCATCGCCGACCCGGACCGGGCGTTGCGCCGGGGCGAGAGCGACAAGGGCTCCACCGGGCTCGGGTTGGACATCGCCAAGCGGGTCGCGTTGCAGGCGAACGGTTCGGTGAGCATCGACCGGGCCCGGCTCGGCGGGGCGAGCGTGGTGATGCTGCTGGCCGACCCGGACGCGGCGCCCCGGCCGGTGAACCGGTTCGGGCTGGTCGGTCGGATGGCCCGGGAGGCACGCGAGCCGCGCGCCGGGCGGCGCTGGCCGCGTCCGCGCTGAGCCGGTGACTGTGTACCGGCGCAAGTTCTCCTTAAAGGTGGTTTAACGACGGCCGCGAAACCGGCGTGAACTGCCAGGATCGCTGACAGAACCCATCAGTTCCGTCGGCCGGGACGCCCCGTAACACCTTCCGGCCGGCGGATCATGCGCGCGGCGGGAGTCCGGTCCCCCCACACCTCGCTCCCGTCGCGCGCGCTCTCCCGTCGATCCCGGGCGCGAGGTGACCGCATGCCACCGGCCGTCAGCCGTCTGCTCCGCTGGGCCACAGTCGTCGGCCTGGGCGTCGCGCTCACGCTCGCGGTCTGGCAGGACCCGGTGCTCGCGCACGGTCCGGCCCGGCCCGCGCCGGCCGCGAGCGGTCCGAGCCCCGCGCTCACCGCGCTGGCGCTGGCCGGGATGCTGCTGACCGCGCGACGCCGGCCGCCCCGGATGTCCCGGCGGCCGGCGCCCGTACGGCCGCTCAGCGGGCCGCGTTCGCCAGGTACGCGTCGATCTCGGCGGTGATCCGGGCCTGCTCGGCCGGCGCCAGGAACGCGGCCGAGACGGCGTCGCGTGCCAGGGCGGCCACCCCGTCCGGGCCGAGCCCCAGCAGCCGGGCGGCCACCGCGTACTCGTCGTCGAGCGTGGTGCCGAACATCGGCGGGTCGTCGGAGTTGATGCTGACCGGCACGCCGGCCTCGACGATCCGGGGCAGCGGGTGCGCGTCCAGGCTCGGTACGGCCCGGGTGCGCACGTTGGAGGTCGGTGCGATCTCCAACGGGATCCGCCGCTCGGCGAGGTGGGCCAGCAGCGCCGGGTCCTGCGCGGCGGAGATGCCATGACCGATCCGCTCGGCGCCCAGCTCGCGCAGCGCGTCCCAGATCGTCTCCGGGCCGGTGGTCTCACCGGCGTGCGGCACCGAGCGCAGCCCGGCCGCGCGGGCCTGGTCGAACCAGGGCTTGAACTGCGGCCGGGGCACCCCGATCTCGGGGCCGCCGAGGCCGAAACTGACCAGCCCGTCCGGTCGTTCGTCGAGCGCGATCCGCAGGGTCTGCTCGGCGGCGGGCAGGCCGGCCTCGCCGGGAATGTCGAAGCACCAGCGCAACGTGATGCCGAAGTCGGCCTCGGCGCGCTTGCGGGCGTCCTCGATCGCCTCGCAGAACGCCGGCGCCGGGATGCCGCGGTTGACGTGCGAGTACGGCGTGACCGTCAGCTCGGCGTAGCGGACCTGCTGGCGGGCCAGTTCCCGGGCGACCTCGTGGGTGAGGAGCCAGACGTCGTCGGCGTCCCGGATCAGGTCCACCACGCTGAGGTAGACCTCGATGAAGTGGGCGAAGTCGCGGAACGCGAAGTAGTCGGCGAGCGCCTCCGGATCGGCCGGGACGGGGCTGCGGCCCTCGTGCCGGGCGGCCAGCTCGGCGACGATGCGGGGCGAGGCCGAGCCGACGTGGTGCACGTGCAGCTCCACCTTGGGCAGTCCGGCGATGAAGGTGGGCAGGTCGGTCACGAGTTCTCCTCTGCGCGGGCGCCGGTGCGGGCCACCATGAAGATCCGGCGGAACGGGAAGTACACCTGACCCTGCCGCACCGGGTACGCCTGGGCGAGCCGCACCGCCAACTCGGCGCGGAAGGCGGCCCAGCCGGCGGCGTCCAGCGCGGCGCGGACGGGGCGCAGCGCGGTGCCCTCCATCCAGGCCAGCACCGGGTGGTCGGCGCCGGTGGCGGGCAGCAGGTGCACGTACGTAGTCTCCCAGGCATCCACCGCGCAGCCCGCGTCGGTCAGCAGCGTGGCGTAGCCGACCGGCTCGTCGACGGGCGCCTCGCGCAACCTTCCGGCGAGCGCGTCGCGCCACCGGTCCTGCGCGGCGACGGAGCGCAGCAGCCGGTGCGAGGGCGCGTCGAAGTTGCCGGGCACCTGGAACGCCAGCCAGGCGCCGGCCGGCAGCGTGGCCGCCCAGCGGCGGAGCAGGTCGCGGTGTTCCGGCACCCACTGGAGCACGGCGTTGCCGACCAGGACGTCCACGTCGGGCTCCGGCCGCCAGTCGCGGACGTCGCCGACGGCGTACCGGACCGGACCGCCGTCGGCGCTCGCCCGCGCGATCATCTCCGGGGACGAGTCCAGGCCGGCGACCCGGGCGCCGGGCCAGCGGCCGGCGAGCGTGGCGGTGAGCGTGCCGGGGCCGCAACCGAGGTCGACAACGGCACGCGGGTGCTCGGCGCCGACGCGGGCCAGCAGGTCGTGAAACGGCCGGGAGCGCTCGTCCCCGTAGCGCAGATAGGTGCGTGGATCCCACATGACAGCCTCCAAACCGTACGTACGTCTTGCTGGAAGGTACGGCCCGCCGAGCGCCACGGCAAGCCGCTCACTAGGCTCGACCGGGTGGAACAGCGCAGCTTCGACCGGCTCGGCCGGCACGTCGGCATCATCGGACTCGGCGCGTGGCAGCTCGGCGCAGACTGGGGCGAGGTCAGCGAGGACGCGGCGCTCGCCGTACTGGCCGCCGCCGTCGACGCGGGCGTCACCTTCCTGGACACCGCCGACGTGTACGGCGACGGCCGCAGCGAGGCGCTGATCGGCCGGTTCCTGCGCTCCCGCCCCGGGCACGGGCTCACCGTGGCGACCAAGATGGGCCGCCGGGTGGAGCAGACGCCGGAGGCCTACACGCTGGACAACTTCCGGGCCTGGACCGACAGGTCCCGGGCCAACCTCGGCGTCGACACGCTCGACCTGGTGCAACTGCACTGCCCGCCGACCGCCGTCTTCGCCGACGACCGGGTCTTCGACGCGCTGGACACGCTGGTCGCCGAGGGTCGCGTGGCCGGGTACGGCGTCAGCGTGGAGACCTGCGACCAGGCGCTCACCGCCATCGCCCGGCCCGGTGTGGCGAGCGTGCAGATCATCCTCAACGCGGTCCGGCACAAGCCGCTGGAGCGGGTGCTGCCCGCCGCCGCTGCCGCCGGGGTGGGGATCATCGCCCGGGTGCCGCTGGCGAGCGGTCTGCTCTCCGGCCGGTACGACGAGAACACCACGTTCCCGGCGAACGACCACCGCACGTTCAACCGGCACGGCGAGTCCTTCGACGTGGGCGAGACGTTCTCCGGCGTCGACTACGACAGCGGCCTGGCCGCGGTGCGCCGGCTCGCGCCGCTGGTCGGCGGCGACCGGACGATGGCGCAGTTCGCGCTGCGGTGGGTCCTCGACCAGCCCGGCGTGACGGTGGTGATCCCCGGCGCCCGCTCCCCCGAGCAGGCGCGGGGCAACACCGAGGCCGCCGGGCAGCCGGCGCTGACCGAGGTGGAGCTGGCCGCGGTGCGGGCCACCTACGACGAGCTGATCCGCCCGCAGGTGCACGACCGGTGGTGAGCCGGCCGGCCGGCGCGGCGACGCCGGGCGCCCGCGGTGGCGGGCATGCTGGAGCGGGACTGTCGTCGGAGGGGGAACGATGAGGGGTTGGTTCCGGCTCACCCTGGGGCTGCTCGCCGTGGTGCTCGGTGCGCTGTGGACGGTGCTGGGCCTCGGGTACGTCGAGGGCAGCGTGATGAGCGACCAGCGGATCTGGGCGGTGGTCGGCCCGGTGCTGGTCCTGATCGGACTGGCCGGGCTCTGGTTGGGGATGCGCGCGCGGCGGCGCTGAGACGCCGGGCAAGGCGAAGCCCCGCCTCCCGTACGGGATGCGGGGCTTCCGGCACCGGCCGGTGCGGTCAGCTCAGATGGGGCGGACCTGCTCGGCCTGCGGACCCTTCTGACCCTGGGCGATCTCGAACTCCACCCGCTGGTTCTCCTCCAGCGTGCGGTAGCCGCTGGACTGGATGGCCGAGAAGTGGACGAACACGTCAGCACCCCCGCCATCGACGGTGATGAAGCCGAAGCCCTTGTCAGCGTTGAACCACTTCACGGTTCCCTGCGCCATGTGTATCTCCTTCTAAAACTGGCGGCCGAGCACGCCGTGCGGCCGATTGGCCGTTTTCGAGCAGCGGCGCCTGAGGCGGCCTCCAATGCAGGAGACTTCTCTCAACCCACGCGTCTCTCAACAGCGTGAGACAGCAAACCACGTACGCAAAAACTTCGCACAGCCCTCCGGACGAAATTTCTCCGACATGTGACCTGAAGGCCGCGCGAACGCCGCTGCGCGGCCCCGCCGGAGCCATGCGAAAGGCCCCTTTCCCGCATTCGGGAAAGGGGCCTTTCTGGCCTTTACGTCAGTCCGGCCAGCGCCCGGTCAACCGGCGTACGCCCACCGCTCCACCTCTGTCGACGGCGGCCCGCACCACCGAGAAGATGGCGCCCTGCAGGGCCGCGGCGGCCAGCACCTCGCCCCAGCGGCGGTCCTCGTCGGTGGCGCTCGGCGCCTCGCCGTCGCCCGCCGTCACCTTCCAGACCTGGCGGAAGACCGCCCCCGCGACGGCGCCGGCGGCCAGGCCGAGCAGCACCCCCACCGGCTTGTACGCCGCCTTGCCGACCCTGCCGCTCACCTGCGCCTCCCTCGGACGATCACCAGCACCACCGCCGTCACCAGCGCGCCGGCCGCGATGGCCGCCCACGGCAACGGGTTGCGCCCGACCGCCTCGCCCTTCTCGTACGCCTGTGCCCGGACCAGCCGGGCCCGCTCCGCCGCCCGCCCGCGCACCCGGGCCGCGGTCAGCGACGCCTGCTCACGCATCCGCGCCTTCGCCGCCTCGGCCGAGTGCCGCACCAGCGCCTTCGGATCGGCCCTGGCCGCGAGCAGCTCCACCGTCTCACCGAGTTCCACCCGGGTCCGGCGGATCTCCTCCCGGAGCGCCGCCACGTCTCCGGTCCCGTTACCGGTCATGCCCGCCTCCCGTCCTTCACCGCGGCGGTGACCGTGTCGACGTCCGCCCGAACGCTGCGGACCGCCGCCTGGGGCACCGGCGGGACGGCACGGCTGACCTGCTTCTTGCCCACGAGCGCCAGGATCCCGGCGAGCAGGAACAACGCCACCGCCACGATCAGGGCGGCCAGCCACGCCGGCATGACCAGCGCCAGCAGCAGGATCACGGTGGCGACCAGGGCGCCGGCCCCGTAGAGCGCCATCACCCCGCCGCCGCCGAACAGACCGATCCCGATCCCGGCGTGCTTGCCCTTCTCGGTCAGCTCCGCACGGGCCAGGGCCAGCTCGTCCCGCACCAGGCGCGTGACCTGCTCGGTGGCGCGCTGTACCAGCTCGGCGGTGGACGGCTCGTTCCCGGTCCGCGACGTGCTGCGACTCGCGACGTCAGCCATGCTGTCCTCCTTTCCTCATCACCGCGCTGTATGCCCGGAGTCGCCGATCGTCAATCCTGCGCGGCGCGGCCGGTACACCCGGCCGCGCGCCGCCGCAAGCCGGTGCCGGGCACCGGATCCGGGGCGTGCGCACCACGTCCCCCGCCACGGCCCGGCCAAACCCGTGCGGCCGGAAAGCCGCCCGTACGCGGGAACCCCCGGCGCCAAGGGCTGCCGGGGGCTCCGCTCGGGGTACGGGTTCAGCGCCGCGCCTCGGCGTGCTCCTCCCGGCCCACGAACACCTCGCTGCGGGCGTCGCCGTCGTCGCTGCCGCCGAAGACCCGCGCGTCGTCGGGCGCCTCGGTGCCGGCCGGGGGGCGTGCCGGGCGTCGCGGCTGCACCGCCTGCCAGGGCAGCAGGCCGGCGACCTCGCCGACCTCGGCGCGCAGCCGGGGCAGGGCGGTCGGGCGCTGGTCGCGTACCCAGGTCACCAGGTGCTCGCGGACCAGGCACCGCAGGTCCCACAGGCTGCCCGCGTCGGCGGCGCTGACCAGCGCGCGGACCTTGACCAGGCCACCCGTCGCGTCGGTCACCTGGAGCACGCAGACCCGTCCGTCCCACAGCTCGGTGCCCTCGCACAGGCGGCGCAGCTCCTCCCGCATCGCCTGCACCGGGATGGCCCAGTCCAGCTCGAACTCGGCGGTGCCGAGCACCGCCGCCTCGGTACGGGTCCAGTTCTGGAACGGCCGGCTGGTGAAGTACGAGGTGGGCAGGATCAGCCGGCGGTCGTCCCAGACCTGCACCACCACGTAGCTGAGCGTCAGCTCCTCGATCCGGCCCCACTCCCCCTCGACCACCACCACGTCGTCCAGGCGTACCGCGTCGCTGAACGCGAGCTGGAGACCGGCGAAGACGTTGGCGAGCAGGCTCTGCGCGGCCAGCGCGGCGACCGCGGCGATCACACCGGCGGAGGTCAGCACACCGGCGCCGACCCCGCGTACGGCCGGGAAGGTCATCAGCATCACGCCGACCGTGAGGATCACGATCACCGCGATGGTCAGCCGGCGCAGCAGCACCACCTGGGTACGCACCCGGCGGGCGTGCCTGTTGTTCGGCACGTCGACCCGGAACCGGGCCAGCGCGGTGTCCTCCGCCACCACCAGCAGCGAGGCCACCAGCCAGGCGGTGGCCGCGATCGTCGCCAGCACCAGCGTGTGCAGGACGACCTGCCGCCACGGGCTGCCGACCGCGTACCCGGTGGTGAACCGGACCGCGAACTGCACCGCGGCCACCGTGAGCGTCACCTGGAACGCGCGGTGCGCGTGGTCGGTCAGCTCGGTCATCAGCAGCGAGCGGCGACCGAGGCGGCGGATGACCCGGTGCACCACCTGGGCCAGCACCAACGCGATCGCCGCCGCGGCGAGCGCGGCGGCGACGGTCACGACGTAACTCTGCACGAACTCTCTCTCCCCTCCGACCGGGCGGGAATCGGGCAAAGGCCCAATGGTGCCCGGCGGCCCGGGTATCGACCAGGATCAGACCTTGCGGTACCGGGACTGGAAGAAGCAGTAGACACCGAACGCGGCGATGCCGAGCGCCATGAGCGCCAGCAGCCACGGCCCGTACGACTGGTCGCGCAGCGTACGCAGGGCGGCGTCGAGACCACGAGCCTTCTCCGGGTCGTAGTTGACCGCGGCGACCACGACCAGCAGGCCGGCGATGGCGAACACCGCGCCTCGGGAGGCGTACCCGGCCATGCCGAGGCGGCGGGTGAGCTGCCGGGTCTTCGGGCTCATCTCGCCGGTCTTCAGGTTGCGCTCGAACTTCTTCTTCAGGCCGTAGATCACCATGCCGATGCCGAGCGCGGCGAGCGCCACGCCGGCCAGCCCGACCAGCCACCGGCCGCCGTCGGAGGCCATCAGCTTCTCGGAGAACTGCTGCTGCTGGTCGGAGGCGTTGGCGCTGGCGTCCTGGAAGACCTTGATCGCGGTCCAGCCCAGCCAGACGAAGACCACGACCCGGACCGCCGAGGCGATCCGCTCGAAGAGTCGTTCCTTGCCGGTCTTGGAGACGTGGCCGGAGATCGCCTCGAAGGCCTGCCAGATCGCCATGGCGAACAGGCCGACCGCCACGGCGATCAGGAGGAACTTACCGAGCGGCTGTTCACCGAGGGTGCGCAGCGCGCCGTTCTGGTTTCCCTCCTCGCCCGACTTACCGAAGGCGATCTGCAGCGCCAGCCAGGCGAAGAGGAGGTGCACAACCCCGTAACCGATGAATCCGGCACGGGTCAACAGTTCGAGCCACCGGCTGTTACGAGCCTGGGCGGCGGTGGCTCCGGCATTCCGGGTGAGAGACATGAGCCCTCAATCTCCCGGCGGGCGGTTTTCCAAACGTGACCACCCGCCGGGACGGCCGAAACGGATCAGCCGTTGAGGTCGCGGGCGACCCGCAGCACGACCTGCTGGTCGGTGACGCTGTCCAGGCTGACCTGGAAGCCGGCGACCTCGGTGGCCTGCTGGCCCACGGTGAGCGAGAGCTGTTCCCCCGCCACCTCGACTGTCACCTGGTCACCCTGGGCACCGACCAGCTTGGCCTCGACGCCGAGGATTCGCGCGCTGGCCTCGACGCCGCGGTCGAAGGTGATCGTGCAGGCGTCCAGACCGCAGTCGGTCTCGGCGCCCTCGGAGCTGCATCCGGCGAGCAGAGCGGCGCCGAGGGCCAGGCCGGCGAGCAGACCGGCGGCGCGGCGGGCGGGGGCGGAGGTGGCGCGTCGGATCGTCACCGGCCCAAGGATAGGCGGCACGCGCCATCGCGCCTTCGTCCACGGGCGCCGGGAGTCCGTGCCGGGCGGCGTGTCCGGGTTGCGCGCTAGGGTTCCGGAATGGCTTTCGACGTCGCCCGGGTCCGGGCCGCCTACCCTGCCCTGGGCGAGGGATTCGCCCACTTCGACGGCGCCGGGGGCACCCAGACCGCCGCCACCGTCGTCGAGGCCGTGGCCGGGGCGATGCGGGCCGCGACCGGCAACCGCAGCACCGCGTTCCTGCCCGGCCGCCGGGCGCTGGACCTGGTCGCCGGCGCGCGGGCCGCTGTCGCCGACCTGCTCGGCGCCCAGCCGTCGGGCGTGGTGCTCGGGCCGAGCGCGACAGCGCTGACGTACACACTGGCCCGCTCGCTCGGCGCCGGCTGGCGTCCGGGCGACGAGGTGGTGGTCTCCCGGCTGGACCACGACGCCAACGTCCGGCCGTGGGTGCAGGCCGCGCAGGCGTCCGGCGCCACGGTGCGCTGGGCCGAGTTCGACCCGGCGACCGGCGAGCTGCCCGCCGGGCAGTACGCCGACCTGGTCACCGAACGCACCCGGCTGGTGGCGGTGACCGCCGGCAGCAACGCGATCGGCACCGTGCCGGACGTGGCGACGATCGCCAAGACCGCGCACGTGGCCGGGGCGCTGGTCTGCGTGGACGGCGTGCACTCCGTGCCGCACGGCCCGACCGACCTGGCCTCGCTCGGCGCCGACTTCCTGGTGACCAGCGCGTACAAGTGGTCCGGTCCGCACCTGGCGGCCATGGTGGCCGATCCTGAGCGGTGGGAACCGCTGCGCCCGGCGAAGCTGCTCCCCTCCGCCGACGCGGTGCCCGACCGGTTCGAGTACGGCACGCCGAGCTTCCCGCTGCTGGCCGGAGTGACCGCCGCGGTGGATCACCTGGCCGGGCTGAATCCGGAGGCGACCGGCGATCGCCGGGCACGCCTGCGCGCCGGGCTGACCGCCGCGCAGGCGCACGAGGAGGCGGTCTTCGACCGGCTGCTCGCCGGGCTCGCCGACCGCCCGTTCGTGACCGTGTACGGCGCGCCGGCCCGGCGCTGCCCGACGGTGTCGTTCCGGGTGGCCGCCCTGGCCCCGGCGCAGACGGCGGCGGCGCTCGGCGAGGCGGGCCTGTGCCTGTCGCACGGCGACTACTACGCCTACGAGTACTTCGAGGGCATGGGGCTGCGCGCCGACGGCGGCGCGGTGCGGGCCAGCGTCTACCACTACAACACCGTCGACGAGGTGGACCGGCTGCTGGCCGAACTGGACCGGCTGGCCGGGCCCGGAGGGAGAATGATCCGGTGAGTTTTCTGGTCGAGGAGAACACCGCGAAGCGCCGCTTCGAGATCCTGGTGGACGACGCGCTGGGCGGATTCGCCGCGTACACGCCCCGCGGCGAGACGCTCGTCTTCACCCACACCGAGGTCGACGGCCGGTTCCAGGGCAAGGGCGTCGGCGCGGCGCTGGTCCGGGGCGCGCTGGACCAGGTCCGTGCCCGGGGCGGCCGGGTGGTGGCGCAGTGCCCGTTCGTGGCCGCCTTCATCGAGCGCCACCCCGAGTACGCCGACCTGCTGGCCGACGCGGCGTGAGGCCCGGCCGGGGGACTTTCCCACCCGGCCGGCCCGGAGTCAGCGTGCGCCGGTCAGCACCTCGGCGGCGGCCCGCGCCGCGGCCGCGGTGGCGCCGTGGGTGGCCAGGTGCACCGCGCCGGTGACCAGCTCGGGCACGCCCAGCTCGACCACCACCGCGTCCGGGCGGACGGCGAGCGCCCGGCGTACCGCGTCCCGCATCCAGTCGTGGCGGTGCAGGTCGCGCACCACGAGCACCAGCGGCCGGCCGGCCGGCGTCGCGCCCGGATCGGCCGGTACGGCGTCGGCGGCGTAGCGGGCGGTCGTGGTGCCCGGCGCCAGGTGGGCCAGCGGGGCGGCGATGCCCCACGGCGTCTCCTCGCCGATGGCGATGTTGCGCGAGGGCTCGAACTCCACCACGTGCGCCGGACCGGCCAGCGGCAGCAGCCCGGCGTCGCCGGTGACCCGTACCGCCCGGCGGGCGGCGGTGAGCCCGATCGGTGAGCCCTCGGCCGAGGGCGGTCCGGCGGTCCGGCGGGCGCGGGCGGCGACGCTCCACGCGGCGAGCTGACCGACGCGCTTGGCCGCCTCGGCGAGCCGCTCCTCGGGCAGTTCCCCGCTGATCACCGCCGCGACGATCGCGTCGCGCAGCTCGCGGGCGTCGGCCTCGGTGGCCCGTTCCCCGCCCACACAGATCGCGTCGGCGCCGGCCACGAGCGCGCGTACCGCGGCGCCGGTGAAGCCGTACCGGTCGGCCACCGCGCGCATCTCCACCGCGTCGGTGACCACCACGCCGCCGAAGCCCATCTCCTCGCGCAGCAGGCCGCCGAGCACGCGCGGGCTGAGTGTGGCGGGCAGCTCCGGGTCCAGCGCCGGCACCAGCAGGTGACCGGTCATCACCGCCTGCGCCCCGGCCGCGACGGCGGCGCGGAACGGGGCCAGTTCGACAGCGTCGAGGCGGGCCCGATCGCCGCCGATGAGCGGCAGGTCGTGGTGCGAGTCGACCCGGGTGTCGCCGTGTCCGGGGAAGTGCTTGGCGCAGGCGGCCACGCCGCCGGACTGCAGTCCTCGTACCCAGGCGGCGGTGTGCCGGGCGACGAGCGCCGGGTCGGCGCCGAAGGAGCGCACCCCGATGACCGGGTTGGCCGGGTTGGAGTTGACGTCGGCGTCCGGGGCGTAGTCGAGCGTCACACCGGCCGCCGCGAGTTCGGCGCCGAGGTCGCGGGCGACCTCCTCAGTCAGCGCCGGGTCGTCGACCGCGCCGAGCGCGTAGTTGCCGGGCCGGGAGCTGCCCCGGGCGGACTCGATCCGGGTGACGTCGCCGGCTTCCTCGTCGATCGCGACGATGACGTCCGGCCGCTCGGCGCGCAGGTTCGCGGTGAGCGTGGCGACCTGCTCGTTGTCGACGACGTTGCGGGCGAACAGGACGACCGAGCCGAGTCCTTCGCCGAGCCAGCGGCACACCCACGGTGGCGGCGTGGTGCCGACGAACCCGGGTTGCAGGACGGCGGCGGCGAGCGCCGCCAGGTCTCCGGTCGATCCCATGGTCCGCTCGCTCATCTGCTGTCGTACCCCCGTCTCCCCCACGGACCCGCCGGGGCTGGCGGGTGCTGCCATGGTCACACCGCGCCGCTAAATAGTCAACAATCCTTACTGTTAGCCGGTGGCGCCCCGCGACCACCCGTGGGAGAGTTCCCACATGTCCGCCCTGCCGCTCGCCGACGCCACCAGCGCCGCCGACATCCCCGGCGTACGCCTGCTCGGCCTGGTGGTCGGCGGCCTGTTCCTGCTGATCGCGATCCGGGCCATGTTCCGCCGCTGATCCCGCGCCCGACCGGGTTGGGGCCCGCCGCCCGGGGTAGGGCTTGCCGTGTCCGGACACGACGAAGCCGTCCGGTCACGGCGAGAGGGCACCCACCATGAAGATCGGCTACTTCCTGTCCAGCGAGGAGTACACCCCGGCGGAGCTGCTGGCCCAGGCGCGCGGCGCCGAGCAGGCCGGGTTCGAGGCACTGTGGATCTCCGACCACTACCACCCGTGGGTCGACGCGCAGGGCCAGAGCCCGTTCGTCTGGTCCACCATCGGCGCGCTCAGCCAGGTGTGCCGGCTGCCCGTGACCACCGCTGTCACCTGCCCGACCATGCGCATCCACCCGGCGGTGATCGCGCAGGCGGCGGCCACCAGCGCGGTGCTGCACGAGGGACGGTTCGTGCTCGGCGTGGGCACCGGCGAGGCGCTCAACGAGCACATCTTCGGCGATGCCTGGCCGCAGACCGACGTGCGGCTGGAGATGCTGGAGGAGGCGGTGGAGGTGATCCGCGAGCTGTGGCGGGGCGAGTTCGTCAACCACCACGGCAAGCACTACACGGTCGAGCACGCCCGCATCTACACCCGGCCGGACGCGCCCCCGCCGATCTACGTCTCCGGTTTCGGCCCGAAGTCGATCGAGCTGGCCGGGCGGATCGGCGACGGCTACGTCAGCACCATGCCGGACGCCGACATGGTGCGCCGGTTCCGCGAGTCCGGTGGCGGCGACAAGCCGTGCCAGGGCGGCTTCAAGGCCGCGTACGCCGACAGCGCCGACGAGGGCGCGCGGATCGCGTACGAGCGCTGGCCCAACGCGGGCGTGCCGGGCGAGCTGTCCCAGGTGCTCCCCTCCCCCCGGCACTTCGAGCAGGCCGCCGAACTGGTCCGGCCGGAGCAGGTGCGGGAGGCGTTCGTCTGCGGCCGGGACGCCGACGCCCACCTGGAGATGATCGACGAGTACGCCAAGGCCGGCTTCGACGAGGTGTACGTGGCGAACACCGGCCCGCACTGGCAGGGCCTGTTCGACCTGTACCAGCACGAGATCCTGCCCCGGCTGCGGTGAGCGGCGGTGCCGGTTTCGCGCGGGATCGCCCGGGGTAGCTGAGGCGCTTGATGAAACTGACCACGCACTCCACCAGCCTGCGCCGGGCGGCGCGGAACCTGTTCGGCTGGACCGCGCTGCGGCCCAACCAGCTCGCCGCCATGCGCGCCGTGATGAAGCGCCGCGACGCCCTGGTGGTGCTGCCCACCGGGGCCGGCAAGTCGGCGATCTACCAGATCCCGGCCAGCCTGATCCCCGGCCCGACGGTGGTGATCTCCCCGCTGCTGGCGTTGCAGCAGGACCAGATCGCCGCGCTCAACGAACGGCAGCGCCCGGAGCTGCGCGCGGTGCGGATCAGCTCGGACGAGAGCGCCGCCCAGCAGGCCGAGGCGATCGAGGACATCCGGGCCGGACGCGCGGAGTTCCTGTTCATCACGCCGGAGGCACTGAGCAACCCGGACCGCCTGGCCGAGGTGCGCGAGCTGAAGCCGGCGCTGGTGGCGATCGACGAGGCGCACTGCATCTCCGCGTGGGGCCACGACTTCCGGCCGGACTACCTGGCGCTGGGCCACCTGATCGACGGCCTCGGCCGGCCGCCGGTGGTGGCGCTCACCGCGACCGCCTCCCCGCCGGTACGCGACGACATCATCGCCCGGCTGCGGCTGCGCGATCCGGAGGTGGTGGTCTCCGGGCTGGACCGGTCCAACCTCTTCCTGGAGGTGGCCCACTGCCCGACCGACGACTACCGGTGGCGGCGGCTCATCGCGCTGCTGCGCGACGACGAGCGGCCCGGCATCATCTACGTGCCGACCCGCCGGGCGGCCGAGGAGCTGGCCGAGCGGCTCACCGGCGCCGGTTTCCCGGCCGAGTTCTACCACGGCGGCATGCCCACCGCGGCCCGGCACGAGCTGCACGAGGCGTTCCTGGCCGACCGGGTGCCGATCATGGTGGCCACGTCGGCGTTCGGCATGGGCATCGACAAGCCGAACATCGCCTGGGTGGCGCACATGGCGCTGCCCGACTCGCCGGACAGCTACTTCCAGGAGATCGGCCGGGCCGGGCGCGACGGCTCGCCGGCCCGGGTGCTGCTGCTGTGGCGCTCCGAGGACGTCGGGCTCCAGCGCTACTTCAGCGGCGGGCTGCCGGACGAAAAGGAGCTGACCGAGCTGGCGGCGGTGCTGCGCGGCAAGGCCCGCAACCGCAAGGAGCTGCGGGAGCTGACCGGCCTCGGTCCGCGCAAGCTGGGGCAGTACCTGTCCCTGCTGGAGCAGGTGGGCGCCGCCGAGCCACGGGCCAAACAGCGCATCGGCGCCCCTCGGTACGCCCCGGCGGCGGCCGAGTCCGGCCACGCGGCGCTCGCCGAGGCGGAACGTCAGCAGACGGTGACCCGGTCGCGTACCGACATGATGCGCGCCTTCGCCGAGACCACCGGCTGCCGGGGCCAGGCCCTGCTGGCGTACTTCGGCGAGCAGATGAGCGAGGTGTGCGGGCACTGCGACAACTGCCACGCGGGCACCAGCGTGGCAGCCGACGGCGCGGTCGGGCCGTTCCCGGTGCACAGTCAGGTCCGCCACCCGGAGTGGGGCGCCGGCCTGGTGCTCAGCTACGAGGAGGACCGGATGACAGTGCTCTTCGACGAGGTGGGCTACAAGACGCTGTCCGTGCGCGTGGTGTCCGAACAGGGCCTGCTGACGCTGGACTAGCCTGACCCGGGCGCCACGGGGGCGCCCGTCGACAACGACGACCACGGCGAAAGGGGCCTGATCGTGATCGAGCAGCCGGCGTACACCCGGTTCGGCGTCTCCGACGAGGAGTGGGGACTGCTTGTGGGGCTGCCGCAGTCGGTGCTCACCGCGGCGGCCGCCGCCGAGTCCGACGGCACCCGCCGGACCATGGCCGAGAACGCCGCCGGGCTGGGGACCATCGCCGCCGGCCGGGAGTCGGCGAGCCCGCTGGTGGCGGCGGTGGCCGGTGAGATCGTCGACCGGGTGGGCGACCCGGAGACCGGGGCGGAGCTGCCGGTGATCACGCCGGAAGACCCGAAGGCGATGATCGAGGACGTGCTGGCCCGGGCCGGGCAGGCGTCCGCGCTGCTCGGCGCGCGGGTGGACGAAGGGCAGGCCGGGGCCTACCGGCACTGGCTGGTGGAGATCGCCGAGCAGGTGGTGGGCGCCGCCTCCACCGGCGGCATCCTGGGTCTGGGCGGCGACACGGTGACTGATTCCGAGCGCCGGTTCCGGGACCGGCTTTCCCACGTGCTGAACGACTGAACGGACTCCTAACAGGAGGATCGCCGGTCCGTCAATGACGGACGTCACGCCCCACGGGTGTCGCTTTTCGACCCCGTGGGGCGTCCTGCTTAGAGCAGGAGTGACGAGCCACGGGGGTCCTTGATGGACGGAAAGCTGCAACGCCAGGTTCTCGACACGGCCGCGCTGCCACCACGGGAGCGCTTCGGCATGTGGCTGGACATGCTGGCGGGCAGCCCGACGCCGCTGCGGGTGCGCACCGCGCACGCCGACGACTTCGCCGCCCGCGCGGAGTTCATCGAACTGGGCCGGATGCGGCTCATCCGCTACCGCTACCCGTCGTTGGACTGCGTGCGCACCTCGAAGCTGATCCGGCGCTCCGACCCGGACTACTACCTGCTCGCGCTGACGCTCACCGGGACCAGTCAGGCCGTCCAGGAGGGGCGGCGGGCCCGGTGCCGCCCCGGTGACCTCACCTTCTACGACTGCTCCCGCCCGCACGAGGTCAGCCACCACGCCGACGCCGCCGGGCCCGCGTACGCCCGCTCCGTCGTGGCCCTCGTGCCGTACGACGCGCTGCCGCTGCCGCACCGCAAGCTCGCTCGCCTGTTCGCCGGCCGGATGTCCGGCTCCGAGGGCGTCGGCGCGCTGGTCGCCGACTTCCTCACCCGCATCACCGCGCACCCCGAGCAGTACCACGCGGCCGACGCGGAGCGGCTGGGCGCCGTCGGCCTGGACCTGGTCGCCACGCTGCTCGGGCGCAACCTCGTCTCCGAGGACGCGGTGCCCACCGAGATCCGGCGGCGTGCGCTGCGGGAACAGGTGCACGGGTACGTGCGCCAGCACCTCGGCGACGCCACGCTGGACCCGGGCAGGATCGCCGACGCGCACCACATCTCGCTGCGCTCGCTGCACCGGCTCTTCGAGGACGAGGAGACCACAGTGGCCGCGTACATCCGGGACGAGCGGCTGGCCCGGTGCCGTCGCGATCTCACCGACCCGGCACTCGGCGACCGCTCGATCCAGGTCATCGCCGCCCGCTGGGGATTCCGGGACAAGGCGCACTTCAGCCGGGTCTTCCGTGCCGCCCAGGGGGAGACGCCTCAGGCGTACCGGGCCCGTCACCTGGAATCGGCACGGATCGTCAACACCACGGCATCCGCCGTCAACCCGGCCCGTACATACTGAACTCGGGCCGATACATACCGCTCGCGGTGGCCCATGGATATCGGGGGGCCGTGGCGCGGCGCCCACGGCGGTTCGGCCGTGGGCGGCCCGCCCGGTGGTGCACCGGTACCGCACCCCGCGGCCACGATTTCCGGCCCCGTCGCGCATCCCCCCAGGACCGGCGGGGCCGGTCGCACTCAGCCGGCCTCCTGCTCCAGCAGCGCCAGCACCGACTTCTCCACCAACTCGCGCGGCATCTCCGGCCGCACCGGCGCCAGCACCCCGTCGTGGTAGAGGTCGACCACGCGCGGGTCCACGTACGAGGTCCGGGCCACCGTCGGGGTGTTGCCGAGCAGTTCGGCCACCGAACGCATCACCGCCGCCACGGCGCGCCTGCGGGCGGTGGCGAAGCGCTGCGGTCCCACCGCGGCCAGTTCTGCCGCGGCCAGCACCGTCGCATGCCAGGTGCGGAAGTCCTTCGCTGTCATCTCGCCGCCGCTGGCGTCGCGCAGGTAGTCGTTCACCTCGTCGCTGCGCACATCGCGCCAGGCCCGGCCGTCCCAGTAGCCGAACAGCCGCTCCTGCGCCCGCCGCCGCCGGCGCAGGTTGAGCAGCACCTGGCACAGCTCCGCGTCCTCGATCCGGCGGACCTGCTCGATGCCGCCCTTCGCCGGGAACTCGAACACCACGCGGCCGCCCCGGGAGCGGGCGTGCTCGGGGCGCAGCGTGGCCACCCCGAACGTGGGGTCGTCACCGGTGGCGTACTGGTCGCTGCCGACCCGGAACGCGCCCATGTCCAGCAGCCGGGCGACCGTCGCCAGCACCCGTTCCCGGCGCAGGCCGCGCAGCGCCAGGTCCTGCGTGACCCGGTCGCGCAGCGCCGGCAGCCGGTGCGCCACCTCCAGCACGTGGTCGAACTTGGCCTCGTCGCGCTTGCGCCGCCAGCCCGGGTGGTAGAGGTACTGCTTGCGGCCCGCCGCGTCGATGCCGGTGGCCTGGATGTGGCCGTTCGGGTAGGGCGAGATCCACACGTCCCGCCAGGCGGGCGGGATCACCAACTCGCGCAGCCGCGCCAGCTCCTCGGCGTCGCGCACCGGCTCGCCGGCCGGGTCGAGGAACAGCCAGCCCTTGCCGCGCCGCCGGCGGGCGTACCCCGGCCGGCCCGGATCGCTACGCCGCAACCGCACCGGAGACCCGTTCCACGTCGGCCACCGCGGCCACCACCTCGTCGATCCCGATGGCATTCAATGTCGGGTGGGTTCCTACCCCGCCTGACCCGGTCGAATCCCGGTTGACGGGGGTGAGACTGATCGTTCCGAGCGCCCGGTGCCGCGGCCGGTCAGGCGGTGGGCCCCAGTGCGCCGCCGGCACCGGGCCGAACAGCACCACCGAGGCGGTGCCGTAGCCGGTCGCGAGGTGGGCGACGCCGGTGTCCCCGCTGACCACCAGGCGCGCGCCGGCGACCAGCGCGGCCAGCTCGGCCAGTCCGGTCCGGCCCGCCAGCACCGCCCGCGGCGGCAGCCCGGCGTCGTGGGCGACCTGCTCGGCCAGCACCCGCTCGTCCGGCGAGCCGGTGACCGCCACCCGGTGCCCGCGCGCGGCCAGTTCCCGGGCCAGGCCGGCGAAGCGGTCCGCCGGCCAGCGCTTCGCCGGGATCTTGCCGCCCGGGTGCAGCAGCGTCACCCCGGCCGGTACGCCGGTCACCGCCGGCCGCCGCAGCGCCAGGTCCCCCGGATCGGCCGGCAGCCCGTACGCGTGCAGCAGCCGGCACCAGCGGCGCACCTCGTGCTCGTCCTCGTCCCAGGTGGGGCCGTGCGGGTGTCCGGCCTCCGGGTTGTGGTGGGCGAGCAGCCGGCCGGGACGGACGGCGGCCAGCGCCCGGTGCGACAGCGGTCCCCGGCCGTGCAGGTTGACCGCCACCTCCGGCGGCGGCCCGGTCCAGGCGACCCGGTCCGGTCCGGTGGTGGGCAGCACCCGGTCCACCGCCCCGGTCAGCTCCGCCAGCGGCGCCAGCCAGGCCGGAGCGGCCAGTACCAGTTCCCGGCCCGGCAGGCCGGCCCGGAGCCCGCGCAGCGCCGGCACGGCGGTGGCCAGGTCGCCGACCCCGAGCGCCCGCAGCACCAGGATCACGGGTACGAGGACTCCTGCGCGGCGCAGACCACCATCTCGCGTACCGCGCAACCGGCCGGCTGGGACAGCGCGAACATGACAGCGGCGGCGGTGTCGGCCGGCTCGTTGAGCACCGCGTCCGGGCCGGGGCGGTACTGCGCGTCGCGTTCGTCGAAGAACGCGGTACGCATCCCGCCCGGGATCAGCAGCGTCACGCCCACCGTGCCGGCCAGTTCGGCGGCGAGCGCCCGGGTGAAGCCGACCACCCCGAACTTCGCCGCGCAGTACGCGGTCGCGTCGCTGACCGCCTTCACCCCGAGCGTGGAGGCGACTGTGACGATGCTGCCCCGGGACGCCTCCAGCCAGGGCAGCGCGGCCCGGACCACCGCGGCGGTGGCGAGCAGGTCCACCGTGACGATCCGTTCCCAGGTCTCCGCCGGGATGTCGGCCAGCTTGCCCGGCACGTCCATCCCGGCGGCGGTGACCACCGCGTCCAGCCCGCCGGAGCGTTCCGCGAGATCGCGGGTGGCGGCCTCGGCGGCGCGGGTGTCGGCCAGGTCGCACTCGACCCAGGGCACCCCGTCGGCGGGACGCTGCCGGTCCAGCACCAGCGGGCGGCCACCGGCGCGGGCCACCGCGGCGACCACCGCCGCGCCGAGCCCGCTGGAGCCACCTGTCACCAGGACGGTCGGCCCGGCTCCGGGCGCTCCGGCGCTCACGTCGGCACCGTCGGGCAGGCGGGCGCGACCGCGCCGGGCCGGATGCGTCGCTCGTTCATCGTGTTCCCTTCGCCGTGGACCGGCCCGGCGCGACGGCCTCGGCCGGATCGACCGACCCGGCCGGCCGGCCGCTGCCCCACCCGGCCCGCGCCGCCGCGATCATGTCGGTGGTCGAGCGTCCGTCCAGGTACGGCACGACCACCGTGTGGCCGCCCCACCGGGCCAGGATCTCCGTCTCGGGCAGCGTCTCCGGCCCGCCGCCGCTGGCGTAGTCGCCGCCCTTGACCCAGATGTCCGGGCGCAACCAGGACAGCGCCGCCTCCGGAGTCGGCTCGTCGAAGATCAGCACCGCGTCGACGCAGCCGAGCGCGGCGAGCAGCCGCCCCCGGTCACCGTGCGGCACGACCGGACGTCCCGGCCCCTTGAGCCCGGCCACGCTGGCGTCGGAGTTGAGGCAGACCACCAGGCAGTCGCCGAGCTGCCGGGCCGCCTGCAGCGTCGCCAGGTGCCCGGCGTGCAGCAGGTCGAAGCAGCCGCCGGTGGCCACCACGGTGCCGCCGGCCGCGCGTACCCGGGCCACCACCTCGCCGGCCGCCCCGGCGCCGATCCGGTCCCCGCCGCCGGTGACCACGGCGGGGGCCACCGCCCGCACCGGCGCGGGCAGCGCGGTGGCCACGCCGCCCCCGGCCACGTACGCGGACGCCTCGGCCACCGCCTCCTGCACCGCCTCGGACACGAGCGCGCCCCGGGCCAGGGCCAGCGTCGCGGTGGACGCGAACCGGTCCCCCGCCCCGCAGGTGTCCCCCTCGGCGGGCGGCGCCGGGACCACCAGGGGCGTGGCGCCGGCATGGCTGAGCAGCGCGCCGTCCCCGCCGAGCGTCACCGCCACCGCGCGCGCCTGCCAGCGGCGGCGCAACGCGTGCGCGCTGCGGGACGCGACGGCCAGGCGGGAGCCGCCCGGCGGCGTCTTGGCCAGCTCGCGGGCCTCGGGCTCGTTCGGGGTGGCCAGGTGCACCCCGGGTACGGCGGCCGGCCCGCGCGGATGCGGATCCCAGACCACCGGCGCCCGGGTCGCGGCCAGCGCGGCGCGCAGCGCCGGATGCCCCGCCACGCCCCGGCCGTAGTCGCTGACCAGCACGGCGGACGCGTCGGCGATCAGCCGCAGCACGGCGTCGCTCGGCTGGCCCGGCGCACCGGCGCTCCCGCCCCCCCGGTCGTGGCGCAGCAGCACCCGGCCGCGCGCCCGCAGGCGGATCTTCTCCGGGGTGGCGCCGGCGAGCGGAAGCGCGTACAACCGCACCCCGGCGGCGGCGAGCAGCGTGCCCAGCCGGGCCCCGCCGGCGTCGTCGGCGACGGCGGTGACCAGCGCGACCTCGGCGCCCTGCGCGGCGGCGAAGACGGCGGCCAGCCCGGCGCCGCCGGGCCGGTCGAGGGACACGGTCTCGTCCAGCACCGGCACCGGGGAGTCCGGGCAGAGCCGGTTGACCAGACCTTCGACGTCGCGGTCCAGCAGCGTGTCGCCGAGCACCACCAGCGGTCCCCTCATGCCGGGCCTCCCCGCCCGGCCGGCGCCGCCGGGTCCGGCTCTGTGACGACGACCTCGACTCCGGCGCGTACCGGATCGGCCGGCGTCCGGGCGGCGAGCGCCGCGGGCAGCGCCAGTTCGACGTACTCGCAGAGCACGTGCGAGGCCACCAGGTGCAGTTCCTGCACCACCTGCCCGTCCGGCGAGTCGATCGCCAGGTGCTCGTGGCAGAGGTCGGCGAGGGGGTTGGGCGCGGGTCCGGTGAAGGCCCAGGTTCGCAGGCCGGTCTGGTGGGCGGCGTTGGCGGCGGTGAGGAGGTTGGCGCTGGTGCCGCTGGTGGTCATGAGCAGGAGGTGGTCGTCGGGTCGGCCGTGGGCGCGGACCTGCCGGGCGAAGGTTTCGTCGTATCCGTAGTCGTTGCCGATGGCGGTGAGGGCGCTGGTCTCGGCGTGCAGGGCGATGGCGGACAGGGGTTGGCGGTCGTGGCGGAGTTTGCCGACGAGTTCGGCGGTGAGGTGCTGGGCCTCGGCGGCGCTGCCGCCGTTGCCGGCCACCAGCAGCCGGCCACCGGCGGCGAGCCGGTGCGCCAGCTCCGCACCCCAGCGGGCCAGCATCTGTTCCGCCTCCCGCAGCGGCAGCAGCGCGGCGGCCAGCAGACTCAGGTGGTCCTCCAGCACCGTCGCGCCGGCGGCCGGCGTGGCGGGCGTCATCAGGCGACCACCCGGGTCGGGCGGCGCACTGTGGCCACCTCTCCGTACAGCTCGGTGAGGCGGTCCGCGGTGGTGGCCCAGGAGTAGCGGGTGCGGGCCCGCTCCAGCGCGGCGGTGGCGTAGGCGAAACGGCGGATCCGGTCGCCGAGCAGGCCCCGGATCGCCGCGCCGAGGGCACCCGGCTCCCGGGGCGGCACCAGGTCGCCGGTGCGTCCGGCCACCACCGTGTCGATCAGCCCGCCGACAGCCGTCGCGACCACCGGTACGCCACAGGCCATCGCCTCCAGCGGGGTGAGCCCGAACGGCTCGTACCAGGGGGCGGCGACGAGCACGTCGGCCGACCGGTACCAGCGGCCCATCTCCTCCCGGGGCGCCGCGCCGATCAGGCGTACCCGGTCGGCGACGCCCAGGGAGCGGGCCAGCGCGCGCAGGCGCAGCGCGTACGGGTCGGTCTCCAGCAGTCCGGCCGGCGGCCCGCCGACCACCACGCACTCGGCGTCCGGCACCTCGGCGACGGCCCGGATGACGTCCTGGAAGCCCTTGCGCTCGACCAGCCGGCCGACGGTGAGGACGCGGGCCCGGTCGCCGTCGCGGTCGGCGATCGGGCCGAGCGGGGCGAACGTCGTCAGGTTCACCCCCGACGGCACGACCGTCATCCGGGATCGGGGCACGCCCATCCGGACCAGTTCGGCGACCTCGTCCTGGCACTGGGCGACCACCCGGTCCACCGAGTGGCCCAGCTTCCGTTCGTGCTCGACCCGGCCCGGTGGGCTGGTGTCCTGCACGCCCTGGTGTCGGCGCTTGACGGTGCCGAGGGCGTGGTACGTCTGCACCACCGGCACGCCCACCCGGCGAGCCGCGGCGAGACCCGCCAGCCCGCTCATCCAGAAGTGCGCGTGCACCACCTCGGGCTGCCAGTCGCCGGTGCGCCACCGCTCGGCCAGCCACTGCCCGAACGCCGGCATGTACGGCAGCAGGTCGTCCTTGGCCACCGGTTCGGCCGGCCCGGCCGGTACGTGCACCACCTCGTACCCGTCCGGGGTGCGGACGCTCACCGGCAGGTCCACCGCGTCGAGCCGGGTGTAGACGCGCACGTCGTGACCGGCGGCCGCGAGCGCGGCGGAGAGCTCCGCGACATGCGTGTTCTGGCCACCGGCGTCCTCCCCGCCGAGGACGGCGAGCGGGCTGGCATGCTCCGAGATCATCGCGATGCGCATACTTCCTCCTCCAGCAGCCGGTCCCAGTCGGCGAGGAATCGCTCCAGGCCGTAGCGGTCCCGGGCGGCGGCCCGGGCGACGGCGCCCGCCCGGCGGGCGGACTCCGGGTCGTCCAGCAGGCCACGGGCGGCGTCGACGAGCGTGTCGACGCGGGTGGACAGCGCGCCCGCGGCGGGTGGCACCGCCTCCACCGCCTCGGTGGTGGCCAGCGCCACCACGGGCATGCCCATGGTCATGGCCTCGACGAGGCTGAGGCCGAGCGAGGTCCAGCGGCACAGGTGCAGGTACGCGCGCCGTTTGGCGAGTTCGGCGTGCATGGTGTGCTGGGGTACGTCGTCGTGGCTGGTCAGCCGGTCGGCGGGCAGGCCGAGGTGGGCGGCGAGGCCGTCCACCCTCATCCCGTAGACGTCCAGCGGCGCCAGCTCGGCGAACCGGGCGAGCAGGTCGGTGCCGGTGACCCGCCAGCGGCGTACCGGCTCGTTGATGACGACGGCGAGGCGGTCGAGTTCCCCGGTCCACTCGACGGCGGGTGGTACGACGCCGTGGTCGACGACTGTGGTGCGGGTGCCGCCGTTGTCCCAGAACAGCTCGTTGAACGCGGTCACGTGGGTCAGCAGCAGGTCGTCGCGGTCGGCCATCGGGTGCCGGGTGTTCGGCACGTCGCCCTTCGGGGTGTTGTGCTCGACGTAGATCGCCGGCACGTCCCGGCCGGGCCTGCGGCCGAGCCAGTCGGCGGCCAGGTCGAGTTCCTCCGGGCGTTGCACGATCACCAGGTCCACGTCAGCGTCGCGCAGGTCGGCCGGGGTGACCTCGGCGGCGTTGTCCGGCCACGGGTAGGTGCGCGCCCGGCCGAGCCCGTACGGGCCCCGGTCCGGGGTGACCGGCACCAGGTAGCGGTGCTTGCCGTGCACGAAGGACGTCGTCCACGAGCCGTGGACGTGCCACAGCAGGATGTTCATCCGGCCACCCCGCCCGTGGCCGGCGCCGGCACGCCGAGCAGCCGCAGCGCCTCCAGTACCCGGCCCGGCTCGACCGCCGACAGGCAGGGGTGCCCGGGGACCGGGCAGACGGTGGCGCGGGTGTCCCGGCAGGCCGCGCCCGCGTCACCCAGCCGCACCGTCGGCACCCGGTAGGGCCCCCACTGTCCGAACGGAACCGTGGGTGCGAACAGGCTCACCACGGGCACGCCGAGCGCGGCGGCCAGGTGCGCCGGGCCGGTGTTGCCGACCACCAGCGCGGCGGCTCCGGCGATCACCGCCGCCAGTTCGGCCAACCCGGTCCGTCCGCCCAGGTCGACGCCGCCCGCCGCGGCGACCCGCGCGGTCAGCTCCCGCTCGTCCGGTCCACCGGTGACCACAACCCGGTGACCGGCGGCGGCGAGCACCCGGACCACGCGGGTGGCCAGTTCCTCCGGGCAGGCGCGGGTCTCCACCGACGATCCCGGGTGCAGGACCACGTAGCCGGGCGGCCCGGCGGCCTCCGCGGGCGGCGGCAGCCGGTCGGTGCGGATGCGCAGTGCCGGTTCGTCGTGGCCCGGGAGCGCGTGGCCGGCGGCGGCGGCGAGGGACAGGGCGCGTTCGGGTTCGGGTACGCCGGGCGGGACGCGGTGGCGGACGTCGAGCAGGCTGCCGGGATAGTCGTCGCTGATCGCGCTGATGCGGGGTACGCCGGCCAGGCGCAGCAGCAGGGCGAGCGGGAGTGGGGACTGGTGGAAGGAGGTGAACACGACCGCCTCGTCGGCGCGTACCTCCGCGAGCCGGCCGGTCAGCGCGCGGACGGCGTCGGGGTCGACGGGTGGGGCGGGCGCGTCGATCCACGGCAGCGGCGCCTCGATGATCTCGTCCACGCCGGGCAGCAGTTCGGCGGCGGCCCGGCCGCGTGGCCCGCAGAGCAGCACCACCCGTCGCGCGCCCGCGGCGACCGCCCGGATGCCCGGCCCGGTCACCAGCACGTCCCCGGCCGCGTCGCTGCGGACCACGAGCACTGTGCCCCGGCGGGAGCGGCGAGCGGGTCGCGGGGCCGCCGTCAGGCGCATCCGGGTCAGCACGATGCCCACCGCGTCCGGCAGGTCGGCGGCGACTGTGGGCGCGGCGGCCATCTCGGCGGCCCTCGTAGCGGGCGTGGGCACCATGATCGCGGCGGCGCCGGCCGCCGCGGCGGCGCCCGTGTCCGCGCCGATGTCGCCGATCAGCACGCACCGGGTCGGCGTGGTGCCGAGCGCGCGGGCGGCCTCGTGCACCAGGCCGGGCGCGGGCTTGCGGCAGGAGCAGCCGTCGGCCTCCGCGTGCGGGCAGATCGCCCAGTGGTCGAACGGACCCAGCAACTCCCCGATCCGGGCGTGCACGGCGTGCATCTGTGCCTCGGTGAACAGGCCCCGGGCCAGGCCGGACTGGTTGGTGACCACCGCCAGCCGCAACCCGGCCGCCCGCAACCGGTCCAGCGCTTCCCGGGCGCCCGGCACCGGCCGTACCTTCTCCGGGTCGCCGTTGTACGGCACGTCCTCCACCAGGGTGCCGTCCCGGTCCAGCAGGACCGCGTCGTACAGGCCGGACGGGAACCGGTCAGCACCCGGGTCAACCCGGGCTGACCTGCACTGATCCCGCTCCTGGTCCCGTCGCACGGGCGGCGGGTTCCCGACGCCCCGAGGAGTAAACGTCAACGTCGGGCGCCAGGCTGCCCCGCCGGTGCCGCACGGCCGGGGCGCCCGACTGCCACGACCGGCCCGGTCCGGCGATACCCGCCGCCCCGGAGAAGCTAACCCCCGTCGCCGTTAGCGCCGGCCCACAGCGGGGTACCGGTCGGTGATGGCGGTTGTGGAGAAGGTGATCGACGCGCCCCCGGAGCAGGTCTTCGAGGTGCTCGCGGACGGGTGGACGTACAGCGACTGGGTGGTCGGCACGGCGCACGTGCGGGACGTGGACGACGCGTGGCCCCGCGTCGGCACCAACCTGCACCACCGGGCCGGGCCCTGGCCGTTCTCGCTCCAGGACAAGTCGACGGTGCTGGAGTGCGAGGCGCCGCACCGGTTGGTGCTGCGCGCCGGGCTGTGGCCGGCCGGGGAGGCGATCGTGGCGTTCGCCCTGGAGCCGCTGGAGGGCGGCAGGACCCGGGTGACGATCGGCGAGGACTTCGCCGCCGGGCCGTTGCGGTGGGTCCGTACCAAGCTCAACGACCTGGTGCTGCACCTGCGCAACCGGGAGACGCTGGCCCGGCTGTCCGACATCGCGACGCGGCAGAAGCCGGAGCGGTGATCGATCGCCGGCGGGGCGTCTGTGCGGCCGCCGTACGAGGGACTGGCTACCCTCTCAGGTGAACCTGTCGGCTGACCGAGGATGTCCGTGATGATCGAACCCGTGCAGTTACCCTCCCCGTGGGGGGATGCGCGCCTGACCGTCGTCGTTCCGACCTACAACGAGGCGGGCAACCTTCCGGTGCTGGTCGAGCGCCTGCTCGCGCTGCCGCTGCCGGGGCTGAAGGTGCTGGTCGCGGACGACAACTCCCCGGACGGCACCGGCGAGGTCGCCGACAAGCTGGCCATCGAACACCCGGACCGGGTGATGGTGCTGCACCGCCCGGGCAAGGAGGGCCTCGGCCGGGCGTACGTGGACGGCATCGGCCGCGCGCTCGACGACGGCGCGGACTTCGTCGCGCAGATGGACGCCGACCTGTCGCACCCGCCGGAGGCGCTGCCCGGCATGCTGGGCGCGCTGCTGTCGACCCAGGCTTCGGTGGTCATCGGCTCGCGTTACGTGCCCGGTGGTGAGCTGGACGAGAACTGGCCGCTGTACCGGCGTGCGCTCAGCGGCTGGGCCAACCTGTACGTGCACACGCTGCTGCGGGTACGCATCCGCGACCTGACCGCCGGCTTCAAGATCTGGCGGGCCGACGCGCTGCGCGCGATCGGGCTGGACCGGGTGCAGTCCAACGGCTACAGCTTCCAGGTGGAGATGCACTACCTCGCCACCAAGCTCGGCCACACGATCCTGGAGGTGCCGATCCGCTTCGAGGAGCGCCGCGACGGCGACTCGAAGATGACCACCGCCACGAAGATCGAGAGCGCGCTGATGCCGTTCAAGCTGCGTAGCCGGCACCGCAACCTCGACTCCTGACACCGCTCTCCCGCGCCTCCACCGCGCCCTCACGCTGCGTCATTGTCACCGTGCGTGAGGGCGCGGTCGTCCGGCCACGTCCCTCGCTAGCCCCTTTGCTCTGCAGCCATCGGCGCAGCACCACCCTGAGCAGGGGCGCTTTCCTGGACACCGTTTCGCCGAATGTCCGCTGCGGACACAGTGCGTGACCGATGCGGATATGGCTGCAGAGCAAAGACGGCGGTGCGGCCATACCCTCGGACACGGCGCTAAACACGCAGCGTGACGCCTCGGAACAGCCTCAGAGGTAGTACGGCGACGGCGATCAGCAGTTGGCGCGAGCGGCGGTCAGCGGCAGCGGGCGCGGGAGTGGTGGAGGTGCGATCGGGTCAGCGGTAGACGGCGCGGTGGGCGGCGGCGATCGTCCTGGCGTACAACGCTCCGGTGACGGCCCGGTCGCGGGCCAGCGCGGCCCGTGCCGCGTTCGCGCCCGGCGCGCCGTGCACACCGCCGCCGGGGTGGGCGGAGGCGCTGGCCAGGTAGAGCCGGTCCACCGGGGTGTCGGCCCGGCCCAGGCCGGGGATCGGCCGCAGGAACAACTGCTGGTACGCCGCGGCCGTGCCGCCGCCCAACGCGCCACCGACCAGGCTCGGCTCGGCGGCCTCCAGGTCGGCCGGGCCGGCCACGTGCCGCCCGACGATGGACGCCCGGAACCCGGGCGCCGCCGCCTCCAGCACCTCTTCCATCCGCTCCACGTGCCCGGCCACCTCCTCGGCGCGCCAGTCCCGGCGGAACGGCAGGTGGGTGTAGGACCAGAGCGACTCGGTGCCGGGCGGTGAGTGGCTCGGGTCGGCCACCGACATCTGCCCCACCAGCAGGAACGGATCCCGTGGGATCTCACCGCGGGCCAGCTCGGCCGCGTACGTGGTGAGGCCGTCCATGTCGGCGCCCAGGTGCACGGTGCCGGCGCCGGCCAGCTCGCGGTTCTTCCACGGCACCGGCGCGGACAGCGCCCAGTCGACCTTGAGCGTGGAGCCGTCCCACTTGAAGTGCGCCAGGTCCTCGACCATCCGGGACGGCAGCGCCGCCGCGCCGACCAGGTCGAGGAAGAGCGCCGGAGCGGGCACGTCGGCGAGCACCGCACGCCGGGCCCGCCAGTCGGTGCCACCAGCGGTGCGTACGCCCATCGCCCGGCCCCGGGCGGTGAGCACCCGCTCGACCCGCGCGCCGTACGTGATCCGGCCGCCCCGCTCGACCAGCCGGGCCACCAGCGCGTCGGTGATCCGCTGGGCGCCGCCGACCGGCACCGGCCAGCCCACCTGCTGGCCGAGCATGGCGAGCAGCCAGCCGTACACGCCGGAGCCGGCCTCCTCCGGGGACAGGTCGGTGTGCAGGGCGCAGCCGGCCAGCAGGACCGGACCACCCTCACCCTCGAACAGTTCGGCGCCCAGCTTGCGGACCGGGAGCACGAGGCGGCGGGCCAGCCGCAACGCGCCGCCGACGCGGAGCTGCCGCAGCATGCCCAGCCCGCCGCGCACCGGCGGGAACGGGGTGGTGATGGTCTGCAGCATCGGCTCGGCCACCTGACGCCAGTCGGCGTACGCGTGCCGCCAGCGCTCCCCGTCGCCGGGGGCGAACGCCTCCAGCGACGCGGCGGTGGTGTCCAGGTCGCGGTTGACCACCGCGGCCCGCCCGTCCGGGAGCAGGTGCGCCAGCACGTCCGGCGCGTGCGTCCAGGTCAGGCCGTGCCGTTCCAGGCCCAGCCCGTCGAGCACCGGTGAGGCGTAGCCGAGCGGGTAGAACGAGCTGTAGAGATCGCTGAGATAGCCGGGCGCTGTCACGTACGCGGAGCGGACCGCCCCGCCGGGCGCCTCGGTGGCCTCCAGGACCTCGACGTCCCAGCCGGCGTCCACCAGCAGGTTCGCGGCCACCAGGCCGTTGTGCCCGGCTCCGATGACGACGGCGTCCGCGGTGGAGGTCATCGGATCCGCCTACCCGGCCGGTCTCCGGGCGAAACGCGTTTGTCCCGCCCAGGTCGGGGCAAGCAGCCGCATGTACACGGTTGCGCAGCTCATAGGCGGAGTGTGGGGTGCCGGCGGCGAGGGCGGCGAGCTGGTCGTCCACGATCCGGCGGACGGGTCGCCGGTGACCCGGGCGCCGGTCGCCACCGCTGACGAGGTGGCCAAGGCCGTGGAGGCGGCCCGGGGCGTGGCCGCGGAGTGGGCGGCGACCGCATCCGCGGAGCGGGCGGTGGCGCTGCACCGCGCGGCGGACGCGGTCGAGGCGGCCGCCGGGGAACTGGCCGAGGCGACCACAGCGGAGATGGGCAAGCCTCTGGACGACGCACGGGGCGGGGTGGCGGCGGGCATCGGCGCGCTGCGACAGTACGCCGAACTCGCCCCGGTGCGCGGTGGCCGGACGCTGCACGGCGCGCACGACGCGCTGGACTTCATGGCCCCCGCGCCGCGCGGCGTGGTCGCCGCGATCACCCCGTGGAACGACCCGGTGGCGGTGTCCTGCGGCCTGCTCGGCGCAGCGCTGGTCACCGGCAACGTGGTGGTGTACAAGCCGAGCGAGCGGACCCCGGCCACCGGCTGGCTGCTGGCCCGCGCGCTGGACTCGGCGTTGCCGGCCGGGGTGCTGTCGCTGCTCACCGGCGGCAGCGAGGTGGGGGCCGCGCTGGCCGGGCAGGAGCTGGACGTGATCGCCCACGTCGGTTCGACGGCCACCGGGCGGGCGATCGCCGCCGCGGGCGCGCGTACCGGGGCGAAGGTGCTGCTGGAGAACGGCGGGAGCGATCCGCTGGTGGTGGACGCGAACGTCGACCCGGTCTGGGCGGCCGAACAGGCGGCGCTGGGCTGCTTCGCCAACGCCGGTCAGATCTGCGTGGCGGTGGAGCGGATCTACGTGCACCGCGACGTCGCCGAGGGCTTCACCGACGCGCTCGTGACGCGCGCCGAGGCGCTCACCGTGGGCCCCGGGCGTGACCCGGGCACACAGCTCGCGCCGCTCGTCGACCGGCGGCACCGGGACCACGTGCACGGGCAGGTCACCGCGGCGCTGGCGGACGGCGCCCGGGCACGCGCCGGCGGCGTGCTGCCGGACGGTCCCGGCGCGTTCTATCCGGCCACTGTGATCGAGGGCTGCCGCCACGACATGGCGCTGGTCCGGGAGGAGACGTTCGGGCCGGTCGCCCCCGTGGTGGTGGTCGACTCGTTCAGCGAAGGGCTGCGCTGCGCTGCCGACTCGCCGTACGGCCTGGCCGCCACGGTGCTGACCGGCTCGATGAGCCACGCCCAGCGCGCCTGGCGGGAGCTGCCGGTCGGCACCGTGAAGATCAATTCGGTGTTCGGCGGGGCGCCGGGCGGGGCGGCCCAGCCGCGCCGGGGCAGCGGCCAGGGCTTCGGGTACGGCCCGGAGCTGCTGGACGAGTTCAGCACCGTCAAGGCGGTGCACCTGGAGGCGCCGGGCGGCGGCCACTGGTGAGACCGCACGACACGAGCCCGGGACCGAGGCGGTCCCGGGCTCGGCGCGTACTCCCAGGGGTCAGCGGCCCCCGCGGGCCTTGCGGGTGGCGTTGTCGTTGGCCTTCTCGATGGCCTTGACGAGTTCCGGCTTGGTCATCCGGGACCGGCCGCGCACGTCCAGCTTCTTCGCCACCTCCATGAGGTGGTCCTTGGTGGCGTTGGCGTCCACGCCGCCGGCCGTCTTCGCGCGCCGGGCCGGACCACCGCCCTCGGCCTGCTTGTCGCTGGGGCCCTTGCGGCCCTTGGGCTCCCAGTGGTCGCCCACCTTCTCGAACTCGTGCTTGACCGCGGCGAAGGCGGTGCGGTGCGCCCGCTCCCCCTCGCCGTACGTCTCGACCGCCGAGTCGTGCGTCTTCTCCCAGGTCCGCTGCGCCTTCTCCGGGGAGCGCCGCAGCGTGCTGGGCAGTACCTCGCGCCCGGGCATCTCGTCCTCCTGGAGTCTCGATCGTCTGTCTTGCCTGATTCCCTGCCGCCCGGCGGGCAAACCGGCACCCGGTTTGTCGAATTCCCCCCGGGGGTACCGCCCGCCCACGCCCGGTGGCACGGGCCCGGAGGAGGCGGACATGACCGTGACGACACCACGGACGGCCGACGGCCGGACGCGGTCCCGTCTGCCGCGCCGGATCCGTCAGCTCAACTGGCGCACCTGGCGCGGCGTGCTGATGCGCAGCGGCAAGGGTTTCGTCACTGACAACTGCGCCGACTGGGCCGCGGCGCTCACCTACTACGGGGTGCTGGCGCTGTTCCCGTCCACGATCGTGGTGGTCGCGCTGGTCGGCCTGGTCTCCGACGGCCCGCGCACCGTCGACACCGTGATCGACCTGGCCCGGGAGATCGGCGCCGGCTCGGTGGTCGGCAACGACGCGTTCGTCGGCGTGGTGCGCAGCGTGGTCGAGCAGCAGGGTCCGGCGAAGGTGCTGCTCAGTTTCGGTCTGCTCGGCGCGCTCTGGTCCGCGTCCGGCTTCATCGGCGCGTTCACCCGCGCTTCCAACGCGATCTACGGGGTGCGGGAGGGCCGACCGTTCTACCGGCTGCGCCCGTTGCAGATCGGCATGGCCGCGGTGACGATCGTGCTGCTCGCAGTCGTGGCCACCGGGCTGATCGTCAGCGGCCCGGTCACCGACGCGGTGGGCGACCTGCTGCACGCCGGTGCGGTGGCCCGCACGACGTGGTCGGTGGCGAAGTGGCCGCTGCTCGCGGTGGTCGCGATGACCTTGCTGTCGCTGCTGTTCTGGATCGCGCCGAACGTCCGCCAGCCGCGGTTCCGCTGGCTCACCCCGGGCGGCGCGCTGGCGCTCGTGGCCTGGGTGCTCGCCTCCTTCGGCTTCGGCCTGTACGTGGCCAACTTCGGCTCGTACGACGTCACGTACGGCAGTCTCGGCGCGGTCATCGCGTTCCTGGTGTGGCTCTACCTGTCCAACTGCGCGTTGATGCTCGGCGTGCAGGTGAACGCGGAGCTGCAGCGCGGGCGGGCGATGCAGGCCGGAATCGAGGAGCCGGGCGACCCGGTGCTGCCGCCGCGCGCCCCGGCCGACGAGGACAAGACGGACGGGGAGAAGGCGGCCGGGGAAGAGGCCGGCAGCGAGAAGACCGCCGACCGGTTGCCGCCCGGATGACCGGCTCCCTCGGCCGGCGCCGGTTTACCGGCGGTCCCCCGGGGCATCTCCCAAGGCATGGAACGTGGCAGCAGCAAGCACTCGCCCAGGGTCGACGACCAGATGAGCAGTGAGGTCAGCGGTCTCGTCCAGAGCGCCGGGACCGGCGGCTCGCGGGCCGAGGAGTTCCGGATCCCCGAGCCGGCCGGCGAGGACCAGCCGGAGGCCACCACGGCGCCGGCCGGGGAGCTGCGCAGTGGCGCGCCGCAGGGCATGAGCTCCGAGGACGTCGAGGCGCGCAGCCGTCTGGGGCGGTTCATCACGATGACCGCCCTGCCCGGCGACCGGGAGGCGCTGCTGGCCAACGCGCTGGAGAACGAGGCGCCGACGGACATCGTCGCCGCCCTGGAGACCCTGCCCGAGGGCACCACCTACCAGACGATCTCCGAGGTGTGGGCCGCACTCGGGCACCGGAACGAGACGACGCGCTGGTGAGCGGGCCGACCCACGGCCTGCGACGAGACACCGGCGGAACAGGAGGAACCCCGAGATGAGTGGCGTCACCGAGCATGTGGACGTGCAGGTCCCGATCCGGACCGCATACGACCAGTGGACCCAGTTCGAGGAGTTCCCGCACTTCATGGAAGGTGTGCAGGAGGTCCGGCAGCTCTCGGACAGGATGACCCACTGGACCGTCGAGATCGCGGGCGTGAAGCGCGAGTTCGACGCCGAGATCACCGAGCAGTTGCCGGACGAGCGGGTGGCCTGGCGCTCCACCGGGGGCACCCAGCAGGCGGGCGTGGTGACGTTCCACCGCCTCGACGAGGGGCACACCCGGGTCACGCTCCAGATGGAGTTCGAGCCGCACGGCGTGGTCGAGCAGGCCGGCGACAAGCTGGGCGTGGTCGACCGGCGTGCCAAGGGTGACCTGGAGCGGTTCAAGCAGTTCATCGAGCGGCGCGGTCAGGAGACGGGCGCCTGGCGGGGCGCCGTCGACCGGCCCACCCCCTGAGCACCTCCCCCGTACCCGAGTCTGGATGGCCGCCGGCACCGCCGGCGGCCATCGCCGTGCCCGGCCGTTTGCGATCATCCGGTCCGGGTACCGCAGGGGAATGACCGACAACGACCGCCACGTGTGGCGCGACGAGGACCGCACTCCCCTGCACGAGCTGGACCAGGCCATCGCCCGGTCGGCCACGGACGGCCAGGGCGACGACGTCACCGCCAACGACGCCGACGAGGAGGCCGCGTTCGGCCACGGCCCGGAGGCGGTGGACCGGGGCGCCGGCCCGGAGGCCGAGCGGCGTGAGATGACCGATGCGGACCGGGCCTACCGGCCGTCGACGATCGGACGGACCGGCCCGGACAGCATGTGATCTCCGGGGGGGGGGGGGGGGGGGGGGGGGGGGGGGGGGGCGGCGCCGGCCCCCCCCCCCCCCCCCCCCCCCCACAAACCCATCAAAACAGCACAGAAAAAAAAACAAAACCAACAACACCACAACAGACCAGCGCA
>NZ_JBIAIY010000018.1:0-56890 GCF_042871665.1 Micromonospora sp. NPDC005686 | reverse complement strand
CACCTGGAAGTCGTCGCCGGCTCCGACGACGGCGCCTGGGCCGTCACCACCCCGCTGCTGCCGATCACCCCCAACGGGGGGGGGGGGCGCCGCCGCCCCCCCCCCCCCCCCCCCCACCCCCCCACCCCCCCCCCCCCCCCCCCCCCGCCCCGCGCGCCCCCCCCCCCCCCCCCCCCCCCCCCCCCCCCCCGACCGCCTCAGCTGCCGGTGACCCAGTTCCAGGCGGAGACCACCCACTCGGTCTGCTGGAGGTACGCCACACCCACGCCGGCCAGGAACAACGCGGTGACCAGGTGAGCGCCCTTGGCGCTGCGGCGCACCCGGCCGAACTGCCGCTCCAGGACCAGCCGGCCGAGCAGCCGGGCCAACGCGAACAGGCCGACCGCGGTGAGCAGGCTGAGCACGAACGTGAGCAGCGGGGCGACCAGGTTGCCCCGGCCGGAGATCGCCCAGATGCCCCAGCACACGAACGCGAACAGGGCGCCGGCGGCGCTCAGCTCACCGCCCTTGCGCGCCTGCGCCAGGTGCCAGCTCATCGGCCGGCGCGGCGCCGGCTCGGCCGCCCAGTCGCCGTGCTCGACGGTGGGGAACTGCTCGGTGCGGGGCGTACGCGGGGCGCGCGGCTGACCGACCGCGGCCACCCCGCGCTGGAACGCGTCCCGCTGCGGGGGCACCACCCCCGGCTGGGGCGGCACCTCCACGGTGCGCTCGGCCCACGGCTGTGTCTGGTCCGCCATCTTCCGTCCTCCCCCTCGACCGGTTCCGGCCTCCGCTCCGAGGGTAGCCAGCCCGCAAATAGGGTGCCGACCCCCATCACGGTGCGATACACACGTTCCGTGACTGACGTGCTGGTATCCCGGGCCGAGGACTTCGACGACATCGCGGCGCTGCTGGCGCTCGCCTTCCACGGCGACCTGGACCCCGACGTGCAGGCGCTGGAACGCCCGATCTTCGAGCCGGACCGGTCGCTGCTGGTCCGCGACGGCGGCACGGCCGTGGCGCACGCCACCGCGTTCAGCCGCGAGCTCGCCGTGCCGGGCGCGGACGTGCCGGCCGCGCACGTGACGATGGTCGCGGTGGCGCCGACACACCGGCGGCGCGGCCTGCTCACCATGCTGATGCGCCGCCAGCTGCGCGACGTCCGCGACGCCGGCCGGGAACCGGTCGCGGTGCTCTGGGCCAGCGAGGGACGCATCTACCCCCGGTTCGGCTACGGGTCGGCGGCCCCGCGGTACGTGCTGTCCGCGGACACCACCGGGCTGCGCCTGCCCGCCCCGGCGTCCACCGAGGGCAGGCTACGACTGGACCGTCCGGACGCGTACCGCGACGAGCTGGCCCGGCTGTACGAGCGGGTCCGCGCCGGGCGTCCCGGCTGGTCCCGGCGCGACGAGCGCTGGTGGTCGTACCTGCTGGCGGACCTCAAGGCGCACCGGGGCGGCGCCACCGAGCGCCGGGTGCTGCTGCACGAGGGCGCCGACGGCCCCGACGGGTACGCGCTCTACCGGACGAAGGACAGCTCGACGGCCACCGGACCGCAGGCCGAGGTGCAGGTCGGCGAGGTGGTGGCGGCGACGCCGGAGGCGTACACGGCGCTGTGGCGGCTGCTGCTCTCGGTCGATCTGACCCGCCGGCTGTCGTTCCCGATCGCGGCCCTGGACGAGCCGCTGCTGCGGCTGGTGGACGAGCCCCGTCAGCTCTCCCCGCAGCTCGCCGACGCGCTCTGGGTACGGGTGGTTGACGTGCCGGCCGCGCTGGCCGCCCGGCGCTACGCCACCGACGTCGACGTGGTGATCGAGGTCACCGACGAGCTGCTGGAGAACACCGGCCGCTGGCGGCTGGTCGGCGGACGCGACGGCGCGCAGTGCACGCCCACCACCGCCCCGGCCGGGCTGGCATGTGACGTACGCGCTCTCGGTGAGCTGTACCTCGGCGGCGCGAACCCGTACGCGCTGGCCGCCGCCGGCCGCGTCCAGGAGCTGATCCCCGACACCCTGACCACGCTCACCCCCGCCTTCACCTGGCACCGCACCCCCTCCCCCATGGAGGTCTTCTAACCCTCGCCCCGGCCCTCACCCGGTTCCGCGGGCGGACGCGGTGCGCTCGATCAGGGCGTGGGGGCGGTACGGTCGGGAGATGGGTGAGGCGGAGCGACGGCGACGGCGGCTGCGGCATCACGGCGAGGGCGGCGCCCCGGCTGACGCCCCCGCCCCCGGCACCGCTCCCGGCAGCGGCGACACCGCCGAGGCAACCACTGCCAGCACCGCACCCGTACACGATGAGGTGGCGCCCCGGCCCGCGCGCGGTGGACGGCCGGGCGAGCCGGAGCCCCGCGGTCGCCGCGCCGCGCCCGCCGAGGAGGGCGAGCGCGGGCTGCGCGGGCTGGTCGGCTCCGGCTCGTCGCAGGTGAGCGTGACGGCCGCGCTGCGGGCACGCGACGCCGCCCGCCCCAGCGAGGAGGACCTCGCCGAGGCCGAGCGGCGGGTGGTGCTCATCCGCCGTAACTGGGTGCCGCGCGAGGAACTGCCCCGCAACGGGCGCTGAGCCCGCGGAGGTCCGCTCAGGCAGGCAGCTCGGGCAGCTTGCGGCTCTGCTCGTAGGCGGCCACCTGCTCGATGCGCCGGCTGTGCCGGGGGTTGCCGGAGAACGGCGTGGTCAGGAACGCCTCGACCAGCGCGGTCGCCTCGTCGAGCGTGTGCTGCCGGGCGCCGATCGCGACGACGTTGGCGTCGTTGTGCTCGCGGGCGAGCTGGGCGGTGTCGACGTTCCAGGCGAGCGCGGCCCGGACGCCCGCCACCTTGTTCGAGGCGATCTGCTCGCCGTTGCCGGAGCCGCCGATCACCACGCCGAGGCTGCCCGGGTCACCGGCCACCCGGTCGCCGGTGTGCAGGCAGAACGCCGGGTAGTCGTCGTCCGGGTCGAAGACGTGCGGGCCCACGTCGACCACCTCGTAGCCCTGCTTGGCCAGGTGGTTGGTGAGGTGCACCTTCAACTCGAAACCGGCGTGGTCGGATCCCAGGTAGACGCGCATACCGCGCAGTCTGACAGGCCCGCCTCCGGGCCGGCGCGCGGGCGGCGACCCGGAGGCGGTTCGTCACACGGTCAGTGCGGCAGCTCGGCCACCACCAGGCCGGCCCGCGCCTTCGGGGTGAACCAGGTGCTCTTGCGCGGCATCTTCTCCCGGGCCAGGTTCACCGCGACGAAGTCGTCCACGGTCACCGGCGCGACGAGCACCGCCAGCTCGGCCCGGCCGGCGTCGACCTCACCGACGAGCCAGCTCGCCGGGTAGTCGCCGCCCACGTACGTGATCCGCTTGTCGCCCGGGTCGAGACCCAGGGCCTCGCGCAGCAGCAGGCGCTCGACGAGCGCGTGGTCGAGGTTCTCCAGCCGGCCGGCGCCGACGTGCGGCAGCGTCACCGCGTATCCCCGGCCACCGAGGTGGAGGTGCACGACGCCGCCGGTGGCCGGCACGTCGACCGGCCCGTCCGCCGGGGTGACCTCCGCGCCCGCTGCGCGCAGCCGGTCGAGCAGCTCGTCCGGGGTGGCGGTCAGCTCGCTGACCAGCCGGTTGTAGGGCTGGATGGCGACCGACGCGGGCGTGGTGATCACCGAGAGGAAGCGCGGGAACCCACCGGTCTGCGCGGCCAGGCTGCGGTGGTTGCCGTCCGCCACCACCAGCTCCCCGCCACCGGCCAGCGCGGTCAGCTCGTCCTGTGCCGCACCCGGGCCCAGCAGCCAGATCGCATGGGTACGACCGGACTGGTCGACGTCGGTCGCGGCGGGCGCCCCGGCCGCCTCGGTCGCCGCCGCGAGCGCGGCGTGCAGCTCGTCGCCCCGGCCGGTCTGGAGCAGGAGTACGGGCGAGAGCAGGTGACCGAGCGCCTCGGCCAGGGCGACGCGCTCGCGCACCTTGGCGATGAACACGTCCTCGTTGCGGATCACCAGGCCCGGCTCGTCGGCGCGGGTGGAGATCTGGTCGGTGTCGACCATGGCCCACAGCCCGTACGCGCTCTCCTCGCCCGGCGCGCTGATCCGGTAGAGCACCACCACCTGCTCGGCCGGCGTGTAGCTGCCGTCCGCCTTCGCCTCGGCCAGGCGCGCCACCGCGTCGGGCAGCGCGTCGAGGAAGGACTTCCCGAGGCTGCCGGGCGCCCGGTGGGGCATCTCGATGCCCAGGGCGCTGTGCGGATTCGCCTCGACGATGGAGGTGATCTCCGCGTCGTCGGCGAACTCGTCGTAGTTCTGCGCGCCGGTGCCGCCAGTGGTGATCCAGGCCCGGGCGATCGGATGCACGACCGTCATGTCCGCTGACGCTACCCGGGCCCCGATCGCCGCCGCCGTCCGACTCACCCGCTTACCACCAGGTGACAGCGCCGGGCCCCGGGCCGCTCAGGCGGTGGGGTTGCGGTGCCGGCCCGGAGCGGGACGGCGGGTCGGCGGGGCGGTGCGGGAGCCGGCGTTGAGGCGTACCGTCGTCGCACCGACGGCGGCCGGGTGGGCGGCGGCACCGGGCCGCGACGGCGCGCGGCCGGGGCGGCCGGGCTCGACCGGCGGCGTCATCCGCGAGGTGGCCACGACCCGGGCCACGCCGACCACGATCGGCGGGGCCAGCAGGTCGGCCACCTCCGCCGGGCCGGCCGGCCAGTCGCCTTCGGTCACCGACCAGTACGTCGCACCGGGGTCCTCGGTCGCCTGCTGCGGCGCGTCGTCGGACATGCGGCGGTGCTTGGCCATGGGAACGCCTCCAGGAGCTGCCGTGGTACGGCCCCGCACGGGCCGTCGGCTGGGACACCCGGTGAAACGAGCCCCGCACCGGCCCGGTGACGGGCGGTGCGGGGCTCGGGGCGGATCGCCGCGAGGGCGCGGGGGTTGCCAGAGGGCCCTTGCCCACCCCTCAGTCGAAGACGGGGCCCTGCTCGCGGGTGCGCTTCAGCTCGTAGAAGCCGGGGGTGGCGGAGACCAGCAGCACGCCGTCCCAGAGGCGGCCGGCCGCCTCGCCCTTCGGCGCCGGGGTGATCACCGGGCCGAAGAAGGCGACCTGCCCGCCGTCCGGACCCGGCGCGTGGATCACCGGGGTGCCCACGTCGGTGCCGACCGGCCGCATGCCCGCCTCGTGACTGGCGCGCAGCGCGTCGTCGTACTGGGTGGAATCGGCCGCGTCGGCGAGCGCCGGGTCCAGGCCGACGTCGGTGAGCGCGCCCACGATCATCTCCCGGCCCAGCTCCTCCTGGCGGAGGTGGATGCGGTTGCCCATCGCGGTGTAGAGCTTCGCCAGCGCCTCGGCGCCGTGCGCCTGCTCGACGGCGATGCACACCCGCACCGGGCCCCAGCCCTTGACCATCAGGTCCTGGTACTCCTCCGGCAGTTCCCGGCCGTCGTTGAGCACGGACAGGCTCATCACGTGGAAACGGATGTCCACGTCCCGGACCTGCTCGACCTCCAGCAGCCAACGGGAGGTGATCCACGCCCACGGGCACAGCGGGTCGAACCACATGTCCGCGGTGACACGTTCGGTCACTGTGACTTCCCTTCACGACATCGCCGCGCCGGGACCCGGCGCGATCACCTTCGATCCTCACCCGTACCGCACCGACCGGTACCGGAATGAGAGCGTGACCTCGACCACCGGGAGCGGTCCGTACATGGAAGACTCGGTTCGCAGCGCGCCGTCACGAGCGGCCGGGCGATAACCGGCGCCACGGGGCGCGGCGAGACGAGCGGGATGGAGACGAACAGTGCCGGGAGTGCGCAACCTGACCCAGGTCGAGGCTACCGAGCGGGCCCGCCTGCTCGAGGTGACCGGGTACGACATCAGCCTTGACCTGTCGACCGCGGTGCAGCCCACCGGTCGCACGTTCCGCTCGGTGACCGAGGTCCGGTTCCGCTGCGCCGAGCCGGGAGCGACCACGTTCATCGAGACCGCTGCCGAATCGGTGCGCTCGGCCACGCTCAACGGCGAGCCGGTCGACCTGTCCGGCTGGTCCGCCGAGAAGGGACTCACCCTCAGCGGCCTGGCCGCCGAGAACGTGCTGGTGGTCGACGCCGACTTCGGCTACTCCAACAGCGGGCAGGGCCTGCACCGCACCGTCGACCCGGTGGACGGCGAGACCTACCTCTACAGCCAGTTCGAGACCGCTGACGCGCAGAAGGTCTACGCCTGCTTCGACCAGCCCGACCTGAAGAGCGTCTACACCTGGCACGCCACCGTCCCGGAGCACTGGCGGGTCGTGTCGAACATGCCGGTGGCGCGCGAGGAGGCCGCCGGTGAGGGTCTGAAGACGGTGCACTTCACCGTCTCGGAGCGGATGAGCACCTACATCACCGCGCTCTGCGCCGGGCCGTACCACGAGGTGCGCCGCACCCACGACGGCATCGACATGGGCTACTTCTGCCGGGCCAGCATGGCTCCCCACATGGACGCCGACGACCTGCACCTGATCACCACGCAGGGCTTCGACTTCTTCCAGGAGAAGTTCGGCGTGCGCTACCCGCTGCCCAAGTACGACCAGCTCTGGGTGCCGGACTTCAACGCCGGCGCGATGGAGAACTTCGGCTGCGTCACGCACGCCGAGTCGCACTACATCTTCCGCTCGCAGGTCACCGACTTCGAGTACGAGCAGCGTGCCAACACGATCCTGCACGAGCTGGCGCACATGTGGTTCGGTGACCTGGTCACCATGCGCTGGTGGAACGACCTGTGGCTGAACGAGTCGTTCGCCGAGTGGGCCAGCCACTGGTGCAACACGCACGCCACCCGGTTCAACGACGCGTGGACCACGTTCCTGTCGATCCGCAAGAACTGGGGTTACCGGCAGGACCAGCTCTCCTCCACCCACCCCGTCTACTGCGAGATGCCGGACCTGGAGGCCGTCGAGGTCAACTTCGACGGCATCACGTACGCCAAGGGCGCGAGCGTGCTCAAGCAGCTCGTCGCGTACGTGGGCGAGGAACCGTTCCTGGCCGGCCTGCGCGCCTACTTCGGCAAGTACGCCTGGGGCAACGCCACCTTCGACGACCTGCTGTCCGAGTTGGAGGCGGCCTCCGGCCGGGAGCTGCGCAAGTTCGCCGCCCAGTGGCTGGAGACCGCGCAGGTCAACACGCTGCGCCCGGAGGTGACCATCGGCGCCGACGGCACGTACGAGCGGGTGGTGGTCCGGCAGGAGGCGCCGTCGGGCTACCCGACGCTGCGTACCCACCGCATCGGCGTGGGCCTGTACGACCTGACCGACGGCCGGCTGGTACGCCGGGAGCTGATCGAGACGGACGTGACCGGCGAACTGACCGAGCTGTCCGAGCTGCACGGCAGGCCCGCGGCGGACGTGCTGCTGCTGAACGACGAGGACCACACCTACGCCAAGCTGCGGCTGGACGAGCGGTCCATGGCCACCGTGGTGCAGCACATCGCCGGCTTCGACTCGTCGCTGGCCCGGGCGCTGTGCTGGACCGCCGCCTGGGACATGACCCGCGACGCGGAGCTGTCGGCCCGCGACTACGTGGCGCTGGTGCTGGCCGGGGTGACCGCCGAGACGGACATCAACCTCATCACCGCCACGCTGCGGCAGGCGACCACCGCGCTCACCTTCTACGCCGACCCGGCGTGGGCGCCGACCGGCTGGGCCGACCTGGCCCGTACCGCGCGGACCGCGCTGGCGGCGGCCGAGCCGGGCAGCGGCTTCCAGCTCGCCTGGGCCCGCGCGTACGCCTCCTCGGCCCGCTCCGGCGAGGACCTGGCCACGCTGCGCGGCTGGCTGGACGGCAACGGGGTGCCGGAAGGGCTGACCGTCGACACCGAGCTGCGCTGGACGGTGCTCCAGTCGCTGGTCGCCAACGGCGCGGCGGGCGCCGCCGACGTGGACGCGGAGCTGGCCGGCGACCGTACCGCCAGCGGCGAGCGGGAGGCCGCGTACGCGCACGCGCTGGTGCCGACCGTCGAGAACAAGGCGGCGGTGTGGGCGCTGCTCACCGGCCCGGACGCGCTGCCCAACTGGCGCAACCGGGCGCTGCTGCAGGGCTTCACCCACCCGGCGCAGGTCGAGCTGACCGCGCCTTACCGGGAGCGGTACTTCGCCACGGTGGACCAGGTGTGGGCGCAGCGCGACAGCGAGCCGGCGCAGGAGTTCGTGCAGCTCGCCTACCCGGCGTACCTGGTCGAGGAGGACACCGTCGCGGCCACCGACGCGTGGCTGGCCCAGGACGGGCGGCCGGCGTCGTTGCGGCGGCTGGTGGCCGAGGGCCGCGACGGCGTGGTCCGCGCGCTGACGGCCCGGGAGCGGGACGCGCGCACCGCCTGAGTGAGGCATGCCGGCCGGGGCCGGTGCGGGTGGCAGCCCGCGCCGGCCCCGGCTCGGGACCACGAGAAAGCCCGGCCCTGCGTACGCAGGGCCGGGCTTCGTCGTGTGCGGTGGATCAGCCCTTGCCGGCGTGGCTGGCGAGCTGGTCGAGGCCCTGGATGATGCCGCCGGTCAGGTCGCCGCCGCCGAAGGAGGCCACCATGGAGAGCGCGGCCAGCTTGGCGTACGTGTCCGGGATGCGCTTGCGCGCGTACTTGCCGGTGACGATCTCCAGCTGCCGCTGGTTGGGCGACACCGCGATCAGCACCGAGCGGTCCGGCTCACCGAGCTGCCGGTGCAGCCGCTCGGCGTGCTCCCGGATCGGCTCGTCGAGGCCGCCGACGAACACCGAGAAGACGAGGCCGGTGCCCTTGTCGGCGAGGCGCAGCGCCTCGTCGATACGGAGTAGCTGACGGGTCGAGAACGGGCCGTCCAGCACCGCGGGCGGGGTGGCCGTCCCCGTCGTGGTCCGCGCTTCACCAACGGTCACTTGCGCCTCCGGTTCCAGCGGCCGGCGCCTCCCGGCCGGCCTGCTCCTGCTTGCGGCTGGTCAACGCCGGCGCCTGCGCCCCGGCGGCCAGCGCCGTGCCGGCCGAGTCGGCCAGTTGCTCCGGACGGCTCAGGAACCAGACCGGAGTGAAGTCGAAGGGCCGGCCCGGCCGGTAGCGCTTCGCGCCGCCACCGTTGCCACGGCTGCTGGCGGCCGCCAGGGCGGCGATCAGCAGCACCGCGGCGGCCGGGATGCCGACGAAGACCACCAACGTCTCGGTAACAGACAATCCCAACGCCCCCAGGCGGAAAGAGAGACCAGGAATGGCGGGTCGGTTGGCCGGTCAGGACCGGTCGCGCCCCACCTCGGTTGTGATGTTCACGTTAGCGGAGTCGGCGGCCCGCCAGATTGCGGGGTGCTGATCCCATCCGTCACTCCAGTGCTCCAGCTGCGCGGCAGCCGCAAGCAACGTCGCGTCGTCGCCGTAGCGGCCGGTGAGCAGCACCCCCACCGGAAGCCCGTCGGCGGTCCGTCCGACCGGCAGGGAAACGGACGGATCGCCCGTGACGTTGAAGACCGCACAGTACGGCGAGAAGCGCCGCTGCCCGTCGAAGTCCGCTGCCGGTTCGAGGGCGGCGAACGCCCCCACCGGCGCCTGCGGGGCGGCGAGCGTCGGGCAGAGCAGCAGGTCACAACCGGCGGTACGGCGTACGCCACGGCGTACCTCTGCCTGGAGTTCGCCGAGCGCGGCCATCAGCCGGGCCGCGCCGAGCGCCTCGCCGCGTTCGCGCAGGAACCGGGTCAGCGGCAGCAGGTCACCCGCCCGCCCGGCCGGGACGGGGGTGACCGCCAGCGCGTACCAGACGGTCTCGAACAGCGGCCACGCCTCGGGGCCGAGTGGCGCGGGGACGTCGACCACCTCGTGGCCGGCGTCGGTGAGCAGCGCGGCGGTCCGGTCGACGGCGGCTGTGCAATCCGGGTGGACCGGTTCGTCGGCGAGCATCGGCGTGGTGAAACGGCCGACGCGCAGCCGGCCGGGGCCGGCGAAACGGGCGGCGCGGGTGACGCCGAGGTAGCCACCGACGGGCGCGGCCGGCGGCAGGTACGGCTCGCCGGGCACCGGCCGCGCGAGCACGTCGAGCAGCGCCGCCACGTCGGCGACGGTACGGCCGATCGGCCCGTTCACCGGCAGCCCGAAGCCGCCGAAGCCGAGCGGCCCGCCGGAGACCGTGCCCCGGCTCGGTTTGTAGCCGACCAGGCCGCAGAGCGAGGCCGGGATGCGCAGCGACCCGCCGCCGTCGGAGCCCTGCGCCACCGGGACCAGGCCGGCGGCGACAGCTGCCGCCGCGCCGCCGCTGGATCCACCAGCCGTGTACGCGAGGTTCCACGGGTTGCGGGCCGGTGGCGCCACCAGCCCTTCGGAGTAGAGCGAGCAGCCGAGTTCGGAGGTGGTGGTCTTGCCGAGGCTGACCAGACCGGCGTCGGCCAGGAGGCGGACCACGTCGGCGTCGACAGGTGGGACGAAGTCGGCGAAGGCGGCCGAGCCGAAGGTGGTGCGTACCCCGGCGGTGAGTGTGAGGTCCTTGATCGCGGTCGGCACCCCGTGCAGGGGGCCGCGTTCCTCCGCCGCGACGGCGTCGGCGGCGCGGGCGGCGGTCCGGGCCCGTTCGGCGGTGACTGTGACGAACGCGCCGACCGTGTCGCCGAGCGCTTCGACCCGGCGCAGGTGGTGCTCGACGAGTTCCAGGCTGGACAGCTCACCCCGGCGGATCGCGGCGGCCTGTTCCAGCGCGGTCAGGTCGTGCGGCTCGGCCATGCCGCCCATCCTGCCGGTCCGGCGGCCGGACGGCCGGGCGACACGTCCGACCGGCGGCGGCGGGTCCATATCCGGGGTGGCCCGTTCGCGATCACCCAGACCACCGTCTCCGCGTCGAGCGTCAGCGGCTTCCGCGGCGGCACGATCTACTACCCGACGAGCACCGCCGAGGGCACGTTCGGCGCAACCGGCTGGCGGTGATGGGGCACTCGATGGGACACCTGCCCGCACTCCTGAGCAGCGCCGGGTGCGTCCGTCGGCACTAGGGAGACGACGGACGCACCCGCGCCGGTCTTCAGCGCCGGCCGAGGAACCGCAGCGCGTTGCCGCCGAGCAGCGCGTCCCGCTGCGCGTCGGTGAGGAAGTCCGCCCGGTGCACCACCTGGCCGACCGGCCGCTCCCCCAGCGGGTACGGGTAGTCGCTGCCGAGCAGCACCCGCTCGGCGCCCATGGTGTCCACCAGCAGCCGCAGCGCGGCCGGTTCGAAGACCACCGAATCGACGTGGAACCGGTCGACGTAGGAGCTGGGTGGCGCGCTGGACGCGCCGCGTACCAGGTCGCCGCGGCGGTGCCAGGCGTTGTCGGCGCGGCCCAGCCAGAACGGGAAGCTGCCGCCGCCGTGCGCGAAGCAGATCCGCAGCGTCTCCGGCACCCGGTCGAACACGCCGCCGAGGATCAGCGCGAGCACCGACAGGTGCGTCTCGGCCGGCATCCCGGTCAGCCAGCGGGCCATCCACCGGTCCAGCCGAGGGCCGCCGGGCATGTCCCACGGGTGCACGAACACCGGCGCGCCCACCTCGGCGCAGTGGGTCAGGAACTGCACGATGCCCGCGTCGTCCAGATCCCGGTCGCCGACGTGGTTGCCGATCTCCACTCCGGCGTGCCCGGCCGCCAGGCAGCGGTCCAGCTCGGCGCAGGCCGCGTCCGGGTCCTGCAACGGCACCTGGCAGAACGGCACCAGCCGGTCGCCGCCGGCCGCGGTGACCTCCAGCGTGAGGTCGTTGAAGATCCGGGCCACCTTGACCGCCTGGTCGGCCGGGCGGTCGTAGCTGAAGAACACCGGGGTGGGCGAGACGACCTGCACGTCCACGCCGTCGGCGTCCATGTCGGCGAGCCGGGCCGGCGCGTCCCAGCACTGCCCGCCGATCGGGCGGAACTCCGTTTCCCCCACCATGATCATGGCGGCGCGCTCGGAGTCCACCCGCAGCCAGGGCCAGCCGGACCCGCCGCACGCCGCGGCGAGGTCCGGCCACCCCTTCGGTACGACGTGCGTGTGCACGTCCACGACCGGCACGCGTCAGCCCTTGCCCGGGTGCAGCGCGCCGCAGTTGTCGCAGGTGCGGGCCTTCTCGTCGGCGTAGAACGCGGCGAAGACCGGGGGCAGGTCGGCGGCGATGTCGCGGACCTGCAACTCCACCTCGTGCACCTTGTGGTGGCACTCGGCGCAGTACCACTGGAACTTCTCCAGCGTGCCCTCCTCGCGGACCCGCTCGATCACCATGCCGATCGACCCGGCCTCGGGACGCTGCGGCGAGTGCGGGGTGTTGCGCGGCAGCATCCACATCTGCCCCTCGCGCACGTGCACCGTACGCGGGCCCTCGGGCAGCATCAGGTTGATGTGCATGTTGCCCTTGACCTGGTAGAAGAACTCCTCGTACGGGTCGACGTGGAAGTCCGTGCGCTGGTTCGGGCCGCCGACCACCATGACGATGAAGTCGTCGCTGCCGGGCAGCATCTCCCTGTTGCCCACCGGGGGCTTGAGCAGGTGCTGGTTCTCGCCGATCCAGCCGGAGAAGCTGAACGGCTCGGCGATCTCACTCATGGGAACCTCCCGACGGAAGTAGGGCGACGGCCTGCATCTCGATCAGCAGATGCGGGTGCGGAAGCTGGTGCACGGCGACAGTGGTCCGGGTGGGGCCGGTGGCGTCGAAGAACTCCGCCCACACCTCGTTGTAGCCGCCGAAATCGTTCATGTTGACCAGGTAGCTGGTGACCTGCACCAGGTCGCTCAGCTCGGCGCCGACCGAGCGGAGCAGGTCGCGGATGTTCTCCACCACGGCCCGGGTCTGCTCCCGGATGTCGAGGTCGGTGGTGCCGAGCTCGTCCACCGACACCCCGGCGAACGTGTTGTCCGGCCGGCGCGACGACGTACCGGAGACGAAGACGAACCCGCCGGCCACCTTGACGTGCGGGAACGCTCCCCGCGGCACGGCCTTCCCGGCCACCACGCGGGCGGTCGCCGGGCCGCTTTCCGTTCGCGACTGCGGGGCTCGCAGACCCGGCTCACTCCTCGCGCTCACGAGACAGCCTTCAGGGAGGCGGAACCCAGCTTCTCCACAGTGGCGCGCACGTGCGCCCCCGGACGCAGCGGCACCGCCGCGGTGGCCGCGCCGGCCAGGAACACCCAGCCCTTGCGCAGCCGCACGCCGTGCCGGCCGGCCAGCCGCAGCCCCTCGTCCAGCGCGCGACGCGGGTCGCCGAGGATCGCCGCGGTCGAGCCGACCTGCGCCACCCGACCGTCGATCTCCAGCAGCACGCCGAGGTTGTCCAGCCCGTCCGGCACCGGCGACCACGGCCCGACGACGAACGCGGCGGCCGAGGTGTTGTCGGCGATCACGTCCGGCAGCGAGAAGGTGAAGTTCGCGTACCGGGAGTCGATCAGCTCGATCGCCGGGGCGACCGCGCGCACGGCCCGCGTGAACGAGCCGACCGGTTCGCCCGGGTCGGGCAGCCGGTCCAGCAGGAACGCCACCTCCGGCTCGACCCGGGGGTGGATGAAGTCGCCCACGTCCACCGCGCCGCCGTCCGGCACCCGCATCACGTCGGTCAGCCGGCCCCAGATCACCTCGTCCACGCCGACCTGGGCCATCTTGGCCTTGCTGGTCAGCCCCATCTTGAGCCCGACCAGCCGCTCACCCCGGTCGAGGCGGCGCTTCACCAGCGCGGTCTGCACCGCGTATGCGGCGTCGACGTCGAGCCCGGTCTCGGCCGCGAGCTGCGGGATCGCGGTGGCGTCGTCGGCCGCCGCACCCAGCTTCTCCGCGATACCGGCGATGTCCGGCCCGATCATGCTGTGCCACCTTTCGTTCGCGACTGCGGGGCTCGCAAACCCGGCTCACTCCTCGCGCTCACCGGGTCTCCTTAGCCGCCAGGTCCAGTGCCACGTCCACGATCATGTCCTCCTGGCCGCCGACCATCCGGCGGCGGCCCAGCTCGACCAGGATCGAGCGGACGTCCACGCCGTACTTGGCCGAGGCCCGCTCGGCATGGCGCAGGAAGCTGGAGTAGACGCCCGCGTACCCCAGGGAGAGCGTCTCCCGGTCGACCTGGACCGGCCGGTCCTGCAACGGGCGGACCAGGTCGTCGGCGGCGTCCATCAGCGCGAACACGTCGCAGCCGTGCTTCCAGCCGTGCAGCTCGGCGACCGCGACGAAGACCTCCAGCGGCGCGTTGCCCGCGCCCGCGCCCATGCCGGCCAGCGACGCGTCCACCCGGACGGTCCGCCCGGACGGCGAGCCGAGCGGGCCGTCGCCGAGGATCCGGCCGTGCTCGACCGCCAGCACGCTGTTCGCCACACCCAGCGACAGGTTGTGGTGCGCGTGGATGCCGATCTGCGTCTCCGGTTCCAGCACCTGCCGGTACGCGTCGACGCGCTGCGCCACGTCCGACATCAGCAGCCGCCCGCCGGAGTCGGTGACGTAGACGCAGTGCGCGCCGTACGACTCCATGAGCTTTGCCTGCGCGGCCAGCCCGGCCGGGTCGTTGAGGTGCGACATCATCAGGAACCCGGAGACGTCCATGCCGTTCTCCCGGGCCCAGGCGATGTGCTGGGCGGAGATGTCCGCCTCGGTGCAGTGCGTGGCGATCCGTACGCTCGTCACGCCCAGCGCCTTCGCCGCCTTCAGGTCGGCGATGGTGCCGATGCCCGGCAGCAGCAGCGTGGTGAGCCGCGCGGTGGTCAGCACCTCGGCGGCGGCGGCGATCCAGTCCGCGTCTGCGGCCGCGCCGTGCCCGTAGTTGACGCTGGACCCGGCCAGGCCGTCGCCGTGGGCCACCTCGACCGCTGCCACACCGGCCGCGTCGAGCGCGGCGGCGATGGTACGCACCTCATCGACCGTGTAGCGGTGCCCGATGGCGTGCATGCCGTCGCGCAGCGTCACGTCCTGGATGTAGAGGTCGGTCATCGCGCACTCACCTCCGTCGCGCGCAGCGCCACCAGCCGCTCCGCGGTACGCAGCGCGGCCGACGTCATGATGTCCAGGTTCCCGGCGTACGCGGGCAGGTAGTGCCCGGCGCCGGAGACCTCCAGGAACACCGACACCTGCAGGCCGGTGAAGTGCCGGCCGAGCACCGGCGCGTACGTGTCCACCCGGTCGAACTGCACGTCCTGCTTGAGCCGGTAGCCGGGCACGTACTCCTGCACGGCCTTGACCATGTCGGCCACCGAGGCGGCGATCGCGCCCCGGTCGGCGTCGGCGTCCGGGCACAGGCAGTAGACCGTGTCGCGCATGAGCAGCGGCGGATCGGCCGGGTTCAGCACGATGATGGCCTTGCCGCGCTCGGCGCCGCCGACCACCTCGATGGCGCGGGCGGTGGTCTCGGTGAACTCGTCGATGTTGGCCCGGGTGCCCGGACCGGCCGACTTCGAGGCGATCGAGGCGACGATCTCCCCGTACGCCACCGGGGTGACCCGGCCGACCGCGTGCACGATCGGCACCGTCGCCTGCCCGCCGCAGGTCACCATGTTGACGTTCGGCTCGCCCAGGTGCTCGTCGAGGTTCACCGGCGGCACCACGTACGGGCCGATCGCGGCCGGCGTCAGGTCGACGACGGTGCGGCCGTGTGCCCGCAGCACCTCGTCGTGACGCTTGTGCGCGCCCGCCGAGGTGGCGTCGAAGACCAGCTGGACGTCGGCGAACTCGGGCAGCGCGACGAGGCCGTCGACGCCCTCGGCGGTGGTGGTCACGCCGAGCCGGCGGGCCCGGGCCAGACCGTCCGAGGCCGGGTCGATGCCGGCCATCGCCACCATGCGCAGGCTCTCACTGAGCCGCAGCACCTTGATCATCAGGTCGGTGCCGATGTTGCCCGACCCGAGCACCGCCACTCCGACGCTCATGCCGGCCCTCCGCTGCGCTGCGTGCCGCCATGAGGCTCAACGGCCCTGTATCGATGATTCGCTCGCTGACGCTCGCTCATGCGGTTCCCTCCGAGGAGAAACAGGTACGCACCGAGCCGAGCCCGGAGATGCGCGCCTCGTACGCGGCGCCGGGCGTGACCGGCACCATCGGGCCGAGCGCGCCGGAGAGCACCACGTCGCCCGCGCGCAACGGGTCACCTGCGCGGGCCATCGTGGCGGCCAGCCACTGCAACGCGTGCAGCGGATTGCCCAGGCAGGCCGCGCCCGCGCCGACCGAGACCGGCTCACCGGCGTGCTCCAGCACCATGCCGCACAGCCGCAGGTCCACGTCGGCGAGCCGGCGGGGCGCGGTGCCGAGCACGAACAGCCCGCTGGAGGCGTTGTCCGCCACCGTGTCGACGATGGAGATGTCCCAGTCGGCGATCCGCGAGTCGACGATCTCGATGGCCGGCAGCACGTGATCCACCGACCGGATCAGGTCGACAGTGGTGACCCGCTCGTCCGGCAGGTCCGCGCCGAGCACGAAGGCGATCTCCGCCTCCACCCGCGGCTGGAGCAGCCGGTCGATGGGCACCTCGACGCCGTCGCCGACGGCCATGTCGTCGAAGAGCACCCCGAAGTCGGGCTGGAAGACGCCGAAGCTCTCCTGCACGGTCCGCGAGGTCAGGCCGATCTTCGCGCCGACGCGGCGGTGCCCCTTGCCCAGCCGTTGCCGCGTGTAGACCTGCTGCACCTGGTACGCGGCCTCGATGTCGCCCTCGGGCAGCAGCCGGCCGCGCAGCGGCGGGCAGGGTTTCCCCTCCTGCCGGGCCACTGCGAGTTCCCGGTTGGCGGCCTCGATGTCCACGGTCATGGCGGCTCCTCGCTTACGTCGCTGCGGATTCCGGCCATTCTTCCCACCACGCGCGCTCATTGGAGGTCCACACAGACGTTTGTCAGTTCCGAGTAGAAGTCGAGCGAGTGCACGCCGCCCTCGCGGCCCACTCCCGACGCCTTCACCCCGCCGAACGGGGTACGCAGGTCGCGCAGGAACCAGGTGTTCACCCAGACGATGCCCGCGTCGAGCCGGACGCCGGCCCGGTGCGCCCGGCCCACATCCCGCGTCCACACCGTCGCGGCCAGGCCGTAGGCGGTGCCGTTCGCCAGCGCGTACGCCTCGTCCTCGTCGTCGAACGGCGCGACGTGCACCACCGGCCCGAAGATCTCCTCCTGGTTGGTGCGGGCGTCCGCACCGAGCCCGGTGAGCACAGTCGACTGCACGTACGCCCCGCCGTCGCGGGCGTCGCCGAAGCGCGGCACGCCACCCCCGGCGCGCACCTCGGCGCCCTCGGTGCGGGCCAGCGCGTAGTGACCGAGCACCTTGTCCCGGTGGCCGTGCGAGATGAGCGGCATGTTCGCCGTCGCCTCGTCAGCCGGCCAGCCGTACGCCAACTCGTCGGCTCGCTCGGCCAGCCGCGCGGTGAACTCCTCGAACACCGGCCGCTGCACGTAGATGCGCTCGGTGCACAGGCACACCTGGCCGCCGTTCGTGAAGCTGGACCGCACCGAACCGGCGACCGCCGCGTCCAGGTCGGCGTCGGCGAACACCAGGCCGGCGTTCTTGCCGCCCAGCTCGAAGCTGACCGCCTTCACCCCGTCGGCGGCGGCGCGCATGATCGCGCTGCCGGTGGCCGACTCGCCGGTGAACGTGATCGCGTCCACGCCCGGGTGCCGGGTCAGGTGCTCGCCGGCCGAACCGGGCCCGAAGCCGTGCACCAGGTTGAACACGCCGTCCGGCACGCCCGCCGCGGCCATCACCTCGGCCAGCAGTGTGGCCGAGGCGGGAGTTTCCTCGCTGGGCTTGACCACCACGGCGTTGCCGCAGGCCAGGGCCGGGGCGACCTTCCAGGTGAGCAGCAGCAGCGGCAGGTTCCACGGCACGATGACCGCCACCACGCCGACCGGCTTGCGGACCGCGTAGTTGAGCGCCCGGCCACCGGCCGGGGTGACTGTGGTGAACGACTCGGTCGGCGCTGTCGCCACGATCTCGGCGAACGCCCGGAAGTTGGCCGCGCCGCGCGGGATGTCGAGCGTACGGGCCTGCGAGATGGACTTGCCGGTGTCCGCCACCTCGGCGGCGACCAGGTCGTCGAAGCGCCGTTCCAACTCGTCGGCGACCCGGCGGAGCACCTCGGCGCGTTCCCGCTCGCCCATCCGGCCCCACGGGCCGCGCAGCGCCGCCCGCGCCGCGTCGACCGCGTCGTCCACTGTCGACTGCGACGCCTCGACCACCTCGAACACCGGCTCGCCGGTGACCGGGCTGCGCTTGGTGAACCGGGCGCCGGCGTCGACGAACTCACCGCCGACGAAGTTGCGCAGCAGGCCGGGGCCGTCCGGCGCGTGCCCGGTCATCAGCCGGGGATCCCAGAGCGTCATCGCCGCCGCCCCAGCGCCGCACGGACACCACCGGCAAGCAGCGCGACCGCGCCGGCCGCGACCGCGCCGACCACCGCGTACTGCGCGCGCACCCGGCGGCGCACCTGCGCGTACGGGGTGGTGGAGAAGGAGACCAGCTCGTACTGGGAGACGTAGCGGCCGGGCAGCGCGCGTTCCAGCGCGTGCTCGACCTGCTTGCGGGTGCGGAACACCGGTGAGGCGACCTTGTCCCGCATCTCCACGAAGTTCGCCAGCGCCATCCGGGCGATCGCCTCCGCGTTGTCCTGGCGGCGGTGCTGGAACAGCGGCAGCGCGGCGGCCCACTCGTCGTCGCACTCGTCGAGGCAGCGGTCCAGCTCGACCACGTCCTCGAACGCGCAGTTCGCGCCCTGGCCGTAGAACGGCACGATGGCGTGCGCGGCGTCGCCGATCAGGCCGACCGTCCCGGCCACCTGCCACGGCGTGCAGCGCACCGTGCCGAGCACGCCGACCGGGTTGTGCTGGTAGTCGTCGACCAGGTTCGGCGCGAGCGGGACCAGGTCCGGGTAGTGGGTGGCGAAGAACTGCTCGATCGCCGCCGGGCTGCTCAGCGACGCGAAGCTGCGGGTGCCGTGGGTGGGCCAGAACAGCGTGCAGGTGAAGGAGCGGTCCGGGTTCGGCAGCGCGATCATCATCGAGGTGCCGCGCGGCCAGATGTGCAGCGCACCCGGGTCGAGCGCGAACTCCCCGCCCAGCGGCGGGATGGTCAGCTCCTTGTAGCCGTAGTCGAGGAAGTCCAGGCTCTCGGTCAGGCCGCCGTACGCGAGCAGTTGCCCGCGCACCGCGGAGCCGGCGCCGTCGGCGCCGAGGACGACCGAGGCGGTGGCGGTGACCTTGCCCTGCGGCGTCTCGAACGTCATCTCGCCGCCGAGCGGGTCGAGGCCGACCAGCCGGTGGTCGAACGCGACGCGCACGTTCGGCAGCGCGGCGGCGGCGTCGAGCAGCGCGTTGTTCAGCGCGCCCCGGCTGATCGAGTTGATCGCCCGGTCCCCGGAGCCGCTGTACGACTGGAACTCCGGCTCGCCCTCGACCGGGTGGATCATGCGGCCGCGCATCGGCAGCGCGTCCGCCATCACCTCGTCCTCCAGGCCGATGCGGCGCAGCGCGTCCAGGCCGCGCTCGGACAGCGCCAGGTTGATCGACCGGCCCCGCTCGACAATGCCGGTACGCGGGTCGGGCCGCCGCTCGTAGAGGGCCACCGGGTAGCCGCGCCGGGCCAGGTAGCAGGCCAGCAGGCAGCCGGCCAGCCCGGCGCCGACCACCGCGATCTCGTCGCGCTCCCTCATGCGCCTGCCTTCCGTTCGCGACTGTGGGGCTCCCAGAACCGGCTCACTCCTCGCGCTCACGACCCCTCCTCAAACGTTGCCGCCAGCGCCTCGGCGACCCGCCAGCAGTCGTGGTACGTGGAGTAGAGCGGCACCGGGGCGAACCGGACGATGTCCGGCTCCCGGGCGTCCGCGACCACGCCGTGCTCGTGCCGCAGCCGCTTGGTCAGCTCGTTGGCGCTACCCACGCCGATGCGCACCGAGAGCTGGCAACCACGGCGGGCCGGGTCACGCGGGGTGACCACTGTGAGCGGGCGGCCGGGCGTCACCTCGTCCAGCAGCTGCTCCAGCCAGGCGGTCAGCCGCAGGCTGCGCTCGCGCAGCGCCGGCATGCCGACGGAGTCGAACAGCTCCAGCGAGGTCCGCACCGGGCCCATCGCGAAGATCGGCGGATTGGAGATCTGCCACGCCTCGACGGTGGCCGGCGGGCGGGACACCGGAGTCATCTCGAACCGGGTGGCCGCCGCGGTGCTCCACCAGCCCTCGAAGCGCTGGATCGACGGGTCGCCGAGGTGCCGCTCGTGGACGAAGACGCCACCCAGGGCGCCCGGCCCGGAGTTGAGGTACTTGTACGAGCACCAGGCCGCGAAGTCGACGTCCCAGTCGTGCAGCGCCAGCGGCACGTTGCCGGCGGCGTGCGCCAGGTCCCAGCCGACCACGGCGCCCGCGGCGCGGCCGGCGGCGGTGATGGCCGGGATGTCCATCAGCTCGCCGGTCAGGTAGTTCACGCCGCCGAGCATCAGCAGCGCCACCGTGTGCCCCTCGCGGGCCAGGAAGTCCAGCACGTCCTCGGTGCCGAGCGTGTCGGAGCCGGGGCGCGGCTTGAGGCGTACCACTGTGGTGTCCGGGTCCAGGCCGTGGAAGCGGGCCTGGCTGCGCACCGCGTAGCTGTCCGAGGGGAACGCGCTGTCCTCGATGACGATGCGGGTGCGCTCGCCGGCCGGCCGGTAGAAGCTGACCATCAGCAGGTGCAGGTTGACGGTGAGGGAGTTCATCACCACTGTCTCCGCGGGCAGCGCGCCGACCAGGCGGGCGGCCGGTGCGGTCAGCAGCTCGTGGTACGGCAGCCAGGGCCGCTCCGACTCCAGGTGCCCCTCCACGCCGAGGCGCTGCCAGGCGTCCAGGTCGGCGAGGAGTTCGTCCCGGGTGGCCCGGGGTTGCAGGCCCAGCGAGTTGCCGGCGAGGTACGCGGTGTCGGGGTAGCGCCCGCCGTCGGCCGGCGGGATGTGGAACAGGTGCCGGTGGCCGGGGTCGGCGTCGTCGCGGCGGAGGGCTTCGTTCTCGGGGGTGTGCATGCTGTTCTCTCTCGTCACATCGCGGTGCGGGCCGACCACAGCTCCGGGAAGACCACCCGGGCCATGCTGCGCTGCAACCATGCCAGGCCGGCGGAGCCGCCGCTGCCGACCTTGGCGCCCATGGTGCGCTGGACGGCCTTGACGTGGTTCCACCGCCAGTCGCCGAACTCCTCGGCGATCTCGGTCAGCGCGTCACCGAGCAGGCGCAGGTGGTTGTCCGGGCCGTTGTCGCCGTAGATCCGGACCCAGGCCGCCTCGATCGCGGGGTGCGCCTCGTGCTCGGCGTTCACGTCCCGGGACAGCAGCTCGGCGGGCACGTCGAAGCCCTTGCGGGCCAGCAGCGCCACCACCTCGTCCCAGAGACTCGGGGTGGCCAGCGCGGCGGTCAGCTCGTCGTACACCTCGGTCTGCCGGCGGAACGGGCGGATCAGCGCCCGGTCGCGCAGGCCGAGCAGGAACTCCAGTTGCCGGTACATGGCGGACTGGAAGCCGGAGCCCTCGCCGAGCCGGTCGCGGAAGCGGTTGAAGTCGGCCGGGCTCATCCAGCGCAGGCCGTGCCAGGCGGCGTTGAGGCCCTCCAGGTGCAGGGCGGCGCGGCGCAGCGGGGGCAGGGCCTCCCAGATCCGGTCCTCGCGCAGCTCGCGCTTGGCGTGCCGCAGCTCGTGGCAGGTCAGGCCGAAGTACAGCTCCATGATCTGGCTGATCATCAGGAAGGACATCTCGCCCGGGTCGTCGCTGAGCGGCTCCTGGAGCCGGTGCAGCGTGCTGGCCCGTACGTACGCGTCGTACGGCACGCGGTCGGCGAACTCCAGCGTCGGCTCGCCGCCGTTGCGCGCCGCCCGAGCCGCCCGTTCCTGGGGGGTTACCGGGCGCACCGCCGTCGTCTGTTCCACAGTCATTCTCCGTCCGTGCGCGGGGTAGACGTCATGATCCCGCTGGTGGGCGGCCGAATGGAATGCCTGTTCAACGGCGGTATGGTGGTATCACTTGGCGAACCGAAACCATCTCGCGTCACCCTCTTTACGGAAGGAAGGTCCGCGCGTGGACGACATGGACTGGGCGCTGCTGCGCGAGCTCCAGGCCGACGCCCGGCTGTCGTACAGCGAACTGTCCCGCCGGGTCCACCTGTCGCCGCCCGCAGTCGCCGAACGGGTCCGCCGGCTGGAGGAGGCCGGCGTGATCACCGGCTACCACGCCCACGTCGACCTCACCCGGGCCGGGCGCACGGTGCTCGCGCTGATCCGGATGTCCTGCTATGGCGCGCGCTGCATCCTCAACGCCCCGGACGTCGCGGGCTGGCCGGAGATCATGGAGATCCACCGGATCACCGGGGACGCGTGCAGCATGCTCAAGGTCGCCGCGACCAACATGGGCGAGTTCGAGGAGGTCATCGACCGCCTCGCCCCGTACGGGCAGCCGTCCAGCACGATGGTGCTCTCCACTCCGCTGGCCTGGCACCCCGTGGTCAAGGCGCCCCGTTAGCTTCCCCCGCCTCCCGGGAAAGCAGGCGCCGCTGCCCGTCAGTGGTCCGGCGCACCGTCGCGCCGGGAGGGGGGAACCATGCGAGGGCTCGTGTCACACCGTGCGTTGTCGTCACTGCTGGGCCTGCTCGGCCTGGTCGCGGCGTTCGTCCTGACCACCGCGCCACCGGCCCGGGCCGGGGAGAGCGTGTTCATCGAGGTGACGCCGAACAGCGTCCAGGCCGGTTCCCGGGTCAACCTGCGGGCCGGCTGCGACAACAGCAACAACCGTCAGGCGCAGGTCACCTCGGACGCCTTCGGGCGGGTGACGCTGCGGGCGGACAACGGCTTCCTCACCGGCTCGGTCACCGTGCCCGGCAACAAGGCGCCGGGCGACTACCCGGTGAACCTGGACTGCTCCAACGGCAACACCGCCTCGACCATGCTCACCGTGCTCAACATGGCGCAGCCGAGCAAGGGGCCGGCGACCGGTGGCGGTGGCACCGCGGGTAGCCGGGGCACGGGCTCGCTGCTGCTGGTCGGCGGTCTGGTCGCGGTGGCCGTGGTGGCCGGCGTGAGCGCCCGCCGCAAGACCGGCGGCCGCGTCTGACGGGGCGCCGCAATGGCCCGCTCATCGCGCCGCCGGGACCGTGCCGGCCCGGCGGCGGACCGCACCGGCCGTCGCGCCGCCCGCCGGTCGCCGGAACGCGCCGGACGGATCCGGGCCGCGCTGCGGCTGACCGCCGGGGCCGCGCGCCGGTTCGCCCACGTCGCCGGGCACGCGTTCACGGCCAGCGTCACCACGGCGGATCCGCGGTCGCGGCCGGTTCCGGCCCGCGCGACCGGGACCACCCGCCGGTACGCCGCGGGCCGTGGTCCCGGTGTCCCGGTGCTCGTGGTGGCGAGCGTGATGGCGCTGATCGTGGCCATGCTCGGCGTGGAACGGGTGACCGGCGTCAGCGTGCTGCCCGACCGGATCGTCGCCGGCCTGCGTCCGCCGCCGAAGAAGTTCCCGGTGCTGCCGGCCAGCCCACCGACGGACCTGAGCATCGGCAAGCTGGACCTGCGCGCGCCGGTGCACCGGGTCGGCATCGCGCCGGACGGCAGCATCGCGGTACCGGACGTGGAGCGTGCCGGTGAGGTCGGCTGGTACGACCGGGGCCCCACCCCCGGCCAGTACGGCCCGGCGGTGCTCGTCGGGCACGTCGACACCACCACCGGGCCGGCCGTCTTCCACGGGCTGCGGGAACTGGACGACGGCGACCGGATCGAGGTGACCCGCCAGGACCGCTCGGTGGCGGTGTTCGAGGTGACCTCGATCGAGCGGTACGGCAAGGAGAAGCTGCCGGTGCAGGACGTCTACGGCGACTTCAGCCGGCCCGCCCTGCGGCTGATCACCTGCGGTGGGCGCTGGGTCGGCGGCGAGACCGGGTACGCGGACAACCTGGTCGTCTACGCCTCGCTGGTCAAGGCGCGCTGAGCGCCGGTCAGGCCGCCTCGGGCTCGGGCTCGCGCAGGTCGAGCCAGTCCGCCCAGCGCGGGTCGGGGGCGCGGTGCCCGAGCACCCGCCAGGCGGTCCCTTTGGGCGCGGCGGGCAGGCGGTGCAGCCGCCAGCCCAGCTCGGCCGGCGTCTTGTCGCCCTTCGTGTGGTTGCACCGCGCGCAGGCGGCGACCACGTTCTCCCAGGCGTGCCGGCCGCCCCGGCTGCGCGGGAACACGTGGTCGATGGTCTCGGCCGGCCCCCGGCAGTACGCGCACCGCCACCCGTCGCGGGCGAACACGGCCCGCCGGGACAGCCCGATGTGGGTGCGGTACGGCACCCGGACGTAGCGGGTCAGGCGTACCACGGAGGGCACCGGTAACGCGTTGCGCGCGCTGTGCAGGATGCCCTCGCCGTCGGCGACGCAGACCGCCTTGGCGGAGAGGACGAGGATCGCGGCACGACGCACCGACACGACGCACAGGGGCTCGTAGGTGACGTTGAGAACGAGTGCACCGGAGCCCGCCGTGGGTCGTATGTCAGGCATCGCGCTCACCCTCCCGGTCCAGCCGCTCCCGCCCCTGCGCGCCGGAACGGCCCGCGAACAGCGCGGAACGGCTCCGACGCCGGCTGGATCACCGACGTCCGTTGCGCCAATAGTCCCTGATCGCGCCCGCGATTGCACGTACTAATCCCGGCTAACCCCCGGGGCGGCGCCACTTCGCCGAGGTGGCGATGTCGGCCGCTGCCCGCCCGTGCGGTACGAAAGCACTGTGAACGTCTCCGACCTGATCTCCGCCGTGGTGTCCGCCCTCTCCGACCGGCGCCCGGACTGCCAGGGCAGCAGCTCCTGCGAGTTCCTGTACCGGCTCACCGGCTCCGCCTGGTTCGCCGAGAGCAGCTACTGGATCCTGCTGAAACCGCTGCGGGTCGCGTTGATACTGGTCATCGCGGTGGCCGCCCGGTGGGCCCTGCACCGGACCATCAACCGGCTGGTGCGTACCACCACCGAGGGCGCGGTGCCGACCATGCTCCGCCCGCTGCGCGAGCGGATCCCCAGCGCCACGTTCGAGCCGAACCAGTTCGTGCCGGAGCGGCGGCGGCAGCGGGCCGAGGCGATCGGGTCGGTGCTGCGCAGCATGGTCACCGCATTCGTCTTCGGCATCGCGCTGCTGATGGTGCTCAAGGAGTTCAGCTTCGACCTGGCCCCGCTGCTGGCCAGCGCGGGCATCGCCGGCGTGGCGCTCGGCTTCGGCGCGCAGAGCCTGGTCAAGGACCTCATCGCCGGCCTGTTCATGCTCATCGAGGACCAGTACGGCGTCGGCGACACGGTCGACCTGGGCGAGGCGACGGGCGTGGTCGAGGCGGTGGGCCTGCGGGTCACCACCGTCCGGGACGGCCGCGGCGTGCTCTGGTACATCCGCAACGGCGAGATCATCCGGGTCGGGAACAAGAGCCAGGGCTGGGCGCTGGTGGTGGTCGACCTGCCGATCGGGTTCGCCTCCACCGAGGAGGCCACCGCCGTGCTTCGCACCGCGGCGGCGTCGGTGGCGCTGGACCCGGAGCTGGCGCCGAAGATCGTCGAGGAGCCGGAGGTGCTCGGCGTCGAGCAGATCACTGTCGACGGCGCGGTGATCCGTACCGTCGTCAAGACCACCGCGGACGGGCAGTTCGCGGTCGGCCGTGAGCTGCGCCGCCGCCTCGCAGAGGCGCTGGAGAACTCGGGGATCGTCGCGCAGATCGCGGCCGCCCGGCTGTTCCCGGGCCGGCCGGTCCCGCAGCCGGCGTCGGCCGCCACCGAGGGTACGGGCACCGGCGGACCCACCTGAGTCGCCGGACGAGCCGGACTGTTTCCGGGGGTCGCGCGCCGCGCGGCCCCTCGGGTATCGTCCGTTCGGTTCAGTCGGAGATGCGACGATCAATCCGTTCACCCTAGCCAGTTGTCAGACGATCGGGCAGAATCCGGTGCACACGCTCCACCGGGGAGCGTGCTCGTGTCCTCGCTGATCGGTTGATCTGACGACGGTTCCCGGTCGGGCCATCACAAGTGGTCGGCCAGGAACGATGGAGGCGACGGTGTCCGACGCGCGACCCGGCCAGGAGGGTCCGGCCACCTTTCGGGACGTCTTCGGTCAGTCGGAGTTCCGCGTCATCTTCGCCGCCAACACCCTCTCCTGGGTGGGCGACTATCTGGCCCGCGCCGCGGTCGCCGTGCTCGTGCTGCGTGAGACCAATTCGGTCGCGCTCTCCGCCGCCGCGTTCGCCGCCAGTTACCTTCCGTGGCTGGTCGGCGGCCCACTGCTCTCCGCGCTCGCCGAGCGGCACCACTACCGGCGGGTCATGGTGGTCTGCGACCTCCTCCGGATGGCGCTGATGGCGCTGGTCGCGATGCCCCGGATGCCGACCTGGTCGGTCTTCGCGCTGATCTTTCTGGCCACGCTCGCGAACCCGCCCAGCCAGGCGGCGCGGTCGGCGCTGATGCCGCACATCCTGACCGGGGACCGGCTGGTCGTGGGCCTGTCCGCGTTGACCAGCGCCGGCCAGGCCGCCCAGGTCGTCGGCTACCTGATCGGCGCCACCGTGGCGGCGCTCAACCCGAACATCGCGCTGCTCGTCAACGCCGTCACGTTCGCCGTGTCGGCCGTGCTGGTCCGCTTCGGCCTCCGCGAGCGGCCACCGGCGATGGCCGAGGCGCACCGCAGCCATCTGCTGCGGGAGACCGTCCAGGGCTTCCAGATCGTCTTCGAGCGGCCGGTGCTGCGCGCCATCGCGGTGCTGGTGTTCAGCGCGATGCTCTTCTCGATCGTCCCCGAAGGGCTGGCCGCGGGCTGGGCCGCCGACCGCACCGACGGCCGGATGAACACGGGCACCGCCCAAGGGTTGATCATGGCCGCCGTACCGGTCGGATACATCCTCGGGGGGCTGACCATCAGCCGGCTCGTCGGTCCGACCCGGCGGCTGACGCTGATGCGACCGTTGATGATCATCGCACCGGCGACACTCGTACCCGCGCTGTTCAACCCGCCACCGGCGGTGGTGGCGCTGCTCGCGGCCGGATGCGGTTTCGCCGTCGCCGGGCTCGTCCCGATCGCCAACGGCCTGTTCGTGCAGGCGCTGCCGGACGGATTCCGGGCCCGGGCGTTCGGCGTGATGGCCAGTGGCACACAGATCATCCAGGGCGCCGCGGTGCTGGCCACGGGGGCGCTCGCGGAGCGGTTCTCGGTTCCGACGGTGGTCGGCGCCTGGAGCGCGGCCGGGGTGCTGATCATGACCGTGGCGGCGCTCGCCTGGCCCCGGCCACAGGTGATCAACGACGCCATCGAGACCGCCCGCGCCGAGTCGTCGGCCGGCGGCGCCCACGCGCACTCGCCCGGCCCGGCGCCGGGCGACCGCAACCGCGAGCCCGGCCGGCACCGGCACGCGGTGACGTGATTCGCGCCGCCCGGTGGGCGGGCGCGGGTGCGGGGCCGCACCTGGCAGGATGGAAGCGTGACTTCCCCAGGCGAGTCGATGACCCTCTTCGAGGCGATCGGCGGTGAACCGGCCTTCCGCAAGCTGGTGGACGAGTTCTACGCCGGTATCGCCGACGACCCGCTGCTGCGGCCGATGTACCCGGAGGAGGACCTCGGCCCGGCGGCCGATCGGCTGACCCTGTTCCTCATCCAGTACTGGGGCGGCCCGCACACCTACTCGGAGCAGCGCGGCCACCCGCGACTGCGGATGCGCCACGCGTCGTTCCGGATCGGCGCGGCCGAGCGGGACGCCTGGCTGCACCACATGCGCCGGGCGGTGGACACGCTCGACCTGCCGCCGCAGCTCGCCGCCGCGCTCTGGGACTACCTGGAGCGGGCCGCCTACTTCATGGTGAACGTGATGGAGGACCCGGCCGCGGGCTGAGCCCGGCTCAGAGCAGGGCGCCCTCGTCGTGCAGCCAGTCGACGAACGTGACGGCGACCGCGGCGCCGCAGTCGAGCATCTCGACCAGCAGGGCGTCGTGGGCACCGGCGCCGAGCGGAACCTGCAACTCGGCGTAGATCGGGAGCTGACCGCGCTCGGTCGGGTCGCCGATGTACGCCTTGCAGAAGCGCCGGGTGTGGTTCCACTCGTTCACCACGCGGTAGGCCCGGTCGGCCCAGTCCGGCGGGACCGTCGCGTGCGGGCGGGCCCGCATCACCAGGATCTCGTCCTCCGGGCCCTCCAGCGCGACGAGCACGGCGTGGCGCTCCCACATGGCCAGCAGGTTGCCGTCCCCGTCGGCCAGATAGCGCACGTCGAGCAGGTCGAGCGCGTCGCAGACCCGGCTCAGGGTGACCGGCGCGACGGTGGCCGGCATGTCCGCGAGGGCCGGTCGCTCGGGTGGCGCCACGTCGTCGCCCGGAGGGCGAGGGGCCGGTGGCCCGACCCGGATGGTGTCATCCACTGTGGTCCCGCTTCGAGTCTCCGGCTCCCCGCCAGCGGCGGGACCAGGGCGCCATGACCACCACGGCATCGCTCGCGCACCTCACTCCCCAGCGGATCCGGACGCCTACGGTGCGTTGGATCCGAGGATGGACGGTACCCGGACAGACGGCATGAGGCATCCCCCCAACGACCGCCCCAGGCCGGAAGGACGACGCGGGGTCATCCGTTCGGATGACCTACTGTCGGCTTGAGTGCAAGATCGGCGACAGTCCGCGACCAGACCGCCCCGAACGGGCCGACGAGCCCGACCCATCGGCCCGCGCTGCGCACCTGAACGTCGTCCTCGCCGGCGCCGAGGAAACCCATCCGGACCAGACCCTGCACCAGCCGCTGCGTCACCTCAACCGGGGTGCGCGGCGCCTCGTCCGGGGTCACCACCACTGCGACGTGGTCCAGCAGCGCGTCCCGCAGCACCCGCTGCCCGACCGCGCGGCCCGCCACGCCGTGCACGGCGGCCTCGCGCAGCGTGCCGGCCGCCGCCTCCGCGATCCGCCGCAGCTCGGCGCCGGGCAGCGCCTCCACGGCCCGGCTCGCGGCCGGTGGGAGCTGCCACCGCCAGCCGTCGTCCCGGCGTACCGGAAGGGCCGTCCCCCTGGCGGAGAGTTCGGCCAGCAGCTCCCCCGCGGCGACAGTGACGTCGCCGGGGGCCGTGCCGGGCACGGTACGGACCACGAGCACCCCCCACGGCAGACGCGCCCAGAGGGCGGTACGGCCGGTGCCCGGCACCGGCCGCAGCCGGACCACTGTGGCCGGGTCGAACCGGACCAGCCGGGCCAGGAAGGCCCCAGCGTCGGCCGTCCCGGTCAACCCGTGCCCGGTCATCCGGTCAGCCCCGGCGCGTAGCGGAGCAGGAACGCCCGTTCCTCCGCCGAGATCCGGCGCGGGCGCTGCGCCGTCAGGTCGAACGGCACCAGCAGCGACCGGGCGGTGCCGGCCAGCGTGTCGCCGTCGTACAGCTCGTACGCGACCGAGAAGGAGGCGGCCCGGATCTCGTCCACCCACAGCTCGATCCGTACCGTCGGGGCGGCCTCCGCGCTGGCCCGGCCGAGCGCGTAGTCGACCGGGCGCAGGTAGTCGACCTCGTGCCGGCGGATGACCACGCCGTCGGCGAGCGAGCCCACCCCCCACGCCCGGCCGCCGGCGAACATCATCGCCACCCGCGCCTCCTCGTAGAGCGTGAGGAAGCGGGCGTTGTTGACGTGGCCGTACGCGTCCAGGTCGGACCAGCGCAGCGCGCAGTGGTAGACGAAGCGGTCAGTCACGGGTGAGCTTGCGGTAGGTCACCCGGTGCGGCCGGGCCGCCTCGGCGCCGAGGCGCTCGACCTTGTTCTTCTCGTACGCCTCGAAGTTGCCCTCGAACCAGAACCACTTGGCCGGGTTCTGGTCGTCGCCCTCCCAGGCCAGGATGTGCGTGGCGACCCGGTCCAGGAACATCCGGTCGTGGGAGATCACCACGGCGCAGCCGGGAAACTCCAGCAGCGCGTTCTCCAGGCTGGACAGGGTCTCCACGTCCAGGTCGTTCGTCGGCTCGTCGAGCAGGATCACGTTGCCGCCGATCTTGAGCGTCAGCGCCAGGTTGAGCCGGTTGCGCTCGCCGCCGGAGAGCACCTTCGTCGGCTTCTGCTGGTCCGGCCCCTTGAAGCCGAACGCCGCGATGTACGCCCGGGACGGCATCTCGACCTTGCCCACCATGAGGTGGTCGAGCCCGTCGGAGACGACCTCCCAGACGGTCTTGTCACCGTCCAGGCCCTGCCGGTTCTGGTCGACGTACGACAACGACACCGTCTCGCCGACCCGGACCGAGCCGCTGGTCGGCTGCTCCAGCCCGACGATGGTCTTGAACAGCGTGGTCTTGCCGACGCCGTTGGGGCCGATGATGCCGACGATGCCGTTGCGGGGCAGCGAGAACGACAGGTCCTCGATCAGCACCCGGTCACCGAACGCCTTGGTCAGGTTCTGCGCCTCGATGACCGTGTTGCCCAGGCGCGGGCCCGGCGGGATCTGGATCTCCTCGAAGTCCAGCTTCCGGGTCTTCTCCGCCTCGGCGGCCATCTCGTCGTAGCGGTCCAGACGGGCCTTGGACTTGGTCTGCCGCGCCTTGGCGTTCGAGCGGACCCACTCCAGTTCCTCGGACAGCCGCTTCTTCATCTTGGCGTCGCGGCGCCCCTCGACGGAGAGCCGGGCGGCCTTCTTCTCCAGGTAGGTGGAGTAGTTACCCTCGTACGGGTAGGCCCGGCCGCGGTCCAGCTCCAGGATCCAGTTGGCCACGTTGTCCAGGAAGTACCGGTCGTGGGTGATCGCCAGGACGGTGCCGGCGTACTTGGCCAGGTGCTGCTCCAGCCACTGCACGCTCTCCGCGTCCAGGTGGTTGGTGGGCTCGTCGAGCAGCAGCAGATCCGGCGCCTCCAGCAGCAGCTTGCACAGCGCGACCCGGCGGCGCTCACCACCGGAGAGGGTGGTGACGTCGGCGTCCGGCGGCGGGCAGCGCAGCGCGTCCATCGCGAGTTCGAGCTTGGAGTCGATGTCCCACGCGTCGGCGGCGTCCAGGTCCTCCTGGAGCTTGCCCATCTCCTCCATCAGCTCGTCGGAGTAGTCGGTGGCCATCTGCTCGGCGATGGCGTTGAACCGCTCGAGCTTGGCCTTGGTCTCGGCGACCGCCTCCTCGACGTTGCCGAGGACCGTCTTCTCCTCGTTGAGCGGCGGCTCCTGGGCGAGCATGCCGACGGAGTAGCCGGGCATGAGCCGGGCCTCGCCGTTGCTCGGCCGGTCCAGCCCTGCCATGATCTTGAGGAGGCTGGACTTACCGGCGCCGTTCGGACCGACCACCCCGATCTTGACACCCGGCAGGAAGTTCAGCGTCACGTTGTCGAGCACGACCTTGTCGCCGTGCGCCTTGCGCGCCTTGTCCAGGACGTAGATGAACTGGGCCACGGTGCGGGCTACCTCCGTCGGTTGCGATCGCGGGCTTGTCGGGTGCGGGGCGCGGGCGTCGATCTGCGCCTGCCGCCGCCGGCCGGGGGCCGGCCACACGCACGCCGCCGTCAATCCTGACAGGTACGGACCTCGACGCCCACATCACCCCACCCCAGGGGTACGGCGGCGAGCCTGGACCTCGCCCAGGTGGCGCTGGAGACCACCCGGGCCACCATCGGCCTCTGAACCGCCGTGTCGACAAGATCACGCGGTGATTCGGCGGTTCTGGGACGGGTAGGTAACTCCGGCACGGGGGATCAGAGGCCGCGGCTACGCTCAGTACGCTCATCGCGGTGGACCCGTCAGTACCCGGAGGTAGCAGATCGTGACCGTCCGTAGCTCCTTTGTCGTAGTGGCCAACCGCCTGCCGGTCGACGAGGTGAGCACACCCGAGGGGCGGCAGTGGCGGCGCAGCCCCGGCGGGCTGGTGACCGCACTGCACCCGGTCCTCGCCGAGCACCAGGGCACCTGGGTGGGGTGGGCCGGCGGCACCGGCGCCGCGCCCGAGCCGTTCGACCTGGAGGGCATCCGACTGCACCCGGTGCCGCTGAGCGCCGAGGAACTGGAGCGCTACTACGAGGGCCAGTCGAACGCGACGATCTGGCCGCTCTACCACGACGCGGTGGAGACGCCCGCCTACAAGCGACGCTGGCGCGAGGCGTACCGCCTGGTCAATGCCCGGTTCGCGGAGGCCGCCGCGGACGTGGCCGCCGAGGGCGCCACGGTCTGGGTCCAGGACTACCAGCTCCAGCTCGTGCCGGCGATGCTCCGCGAGCTGCGGCCGGACCTGCGGATCGGCTTCTTCCTGCACATCCCGTTCCCGCCGATCGAGCTGTTCATGCAGATGCCGTTCCGGGCCGAGATCCTGCGTGGGCTGCTCGGCGCGGACCTGATCGGCTTCCAGCAGCGGTTGGCGGCGCAGAACTTCGTCCGGCTGGCCCGGCACCTGCTCGGCCTGCGCTACGAGGGCCAGATGATCCAGGTCGACGGCCGGCAGGTGAAGGCGGGCGCGTTCCCCATCTCGATCGACACGAAGGAGATGGAGCGGCTGGCCGAGGACCCGGCGATCCAGGCCCGCGCGAAGCAGATTCGCGAGGAGCTGGGCAACCCGAAGACGATCATCCTGGGGGTCGACCGGCTCGACTACACCAAGGGCATCGAACTCCGCCTCAAGGCCTTCCGCGAACTCCTTGCTGACGGAAAGTTGACAGTTCCCGACGCGGTTATGGTGCAGGTCGCCACGCCCAGCCGCGAGCGGGTGGAGCATTACCAGGCACTTCGGGTGAAGGTGGAACGCGAGGTAGGCCGGATCAATGGTGAATTCGGCCGAGTCGGCGTGCCTGCAGTGCATTACCTGCATCAGTCGTACAGTCGCTCCGAACTGGCCGCGATGTACGTCGCGGCCGACGTCATGATGGTGACCCCGCTGCGAGACGGAATGAATCTGGTGGCCAAGGAGTACGTCGCATCGCGCGCCGACCAGGGCGGCGCGCTCGTGCTCAGTGAGTTCGCCGGCGCTGCCACAGAGCTGCGCCAGGCGTTCCTGTGTAATCCGCACGACCCGGACGCGGTGAAGGACGCGTTGCTGCGGGCCGTGCATGTCGAAAAGCCCGAAGCCCGCCGCCGGATGCGCGTCATGCAGCGCCATCTGCGCAGCCACGACGTGGGCCACTGGGCCAAGTCGTTCCTCAGCGAGCTCGGCGTCCCCGATACGGAGGCTGCGTGACCTCGCCCGCCCTCGCCGCCGCCCACGGCGGCGTGCTGGATCCCGAACTGCGTGCCGCGATCGGCCGCATCGCCCGGGTTCCGCAGCTTCTGGTCGCCTGCGACTACGACGGCACGCTCGCGCCGATCGTCGAGGACCCGAGCAGAGCCGTGCCGCTGCCGGAGTCGGTGGCCGCGGTACGCGCCCTGGCCGCGCTGCCGCAGACCAGCGTCGCGGTCGTCTCCGGCCGCGCGCTGCGCGACCTGGCCACGCTCTCCCGGCTGCCCAGCGAGGTGCACCTCGTCGGCAGCCACGGCTCGGAGTTCGACATCGGATTCGTCGAACGCCTCACACCCGAGCTGATCGCGGTCCGGCACCGGCTCCGCGAGGCGCTGCGGGAGATCGCCGCCGAGCACCCGGGCATCCGCCTGGAGCGCAAGCCGGCCAGCGTGGCGGTGCACACCCGCGGCGTCGACCCGCACGTCGCCGCCCGGGCCGTCGAGGCGGTCCGCAGCGGCCCCGCGACCTGGGAGGGCGTGACTGTCACCCAGGGCAAGGAGGTCATCGAGCTGTCGGTGGTGGTCACGAACAAGGGCACCGCCGTCGACCAGCTCCGCACCCAGCTCGCCGCGAGCGCGGTCCTGTTCATCGGCGACGACGTCACCGACGAGAACGCCTTCGGCAACCTGGCCGGGCCGGACGTCGGCATCAAGATCGGCCCCGGGGAGACCCGCGCCGACTACCGGGTGGCCGAGCCGATCGAGGCGGCCCGCGCGCTGGGGCTGCTGCTGGAGACGCGGCGGCACTGGCTGTTCGGCGAGCGGGCGGTGCCGATCGAGCGGCACTCGATGCTCGCCAACGGCCGTACGGTCGCGCTGGTCACACCGGAAGCCAAGATCACCTGGCTGTGCCACCCGAAGCCCGACTCGGCGGCGATCTTCGCCGACCTGGTCGGCGGCAGCCCGGCCGGGCACTTCACGGTCGGCCCGGAGCGCGGCGGCATCCCGCTGGGGCAGCGCTACCGCAGCAACACGATGACAGTCGAGACCCGCTGGTCCGGCCTCACCGTGACCGACTGGCTCGACCTGCCGGCGCGGGAGACCACGCCGGACGACCCGGCCGTGGTCAGCGGCGACTCGACACTGGTCCGGGTCCTCAGCGGCACCGGGCGGGCCCGGATCGAGTTCTCGCCGCGTCCCGAGTTCGGTCAGGTGGCGGTGCAGCTCCAGCCGCTCGACGACGGGCTGCTGGTGCTCGGCTCCAACGAGCCGGTGGCGCTGCACGCCCCCGGCGTCGAGTGGGAGGTCACGAGCGACGCCGGGTACGAGACCGCGAAGGCGGTGGTCGACCTGTCGGCGGCCGGCGGCCAGGTGGTGCTGGAGCTGCGCTTCGGCACGCAGAGCCTGGAGCCGCACCGGCTGCCGGTGCACGAGCGGCAGGCCGCCGCCGAGCAGCCCTGGAAGGACTGGGTGGCCTCGCTGCGGCTGCCGGCCACCGCCCGGGACCTGGTCGCCCGCAGCGCGCTGACGCTGCGCGGGCTCTGCCACGAGCCGACCGGCTCGATCCTGGCCGCGGCCACCACGTCGCTGCCGGAGGAGCTGGGCGGTGTCCGCAACTGGGACTACCGCTACTGCTGGCTGCGCGACGCCGCGATGACCGCCCGCGCACTCGTCGACCTCGGCTCGACCGAGGAGGCCGAAGGGCTGCTGCGCTGGATCGACGGCGTGGTCGAGCGCACCGGCGGGCACCCGGAGCGGCTGCACCCGCTCTACACGGTGGACGGCTACGAGCTGGGCGCCGAGGCGGTCATCGACACGCTGCCCGGGTACGCCGGCTCCCGGCCGGTACGGGTCGGCAACCTCGCCAACCACCAGCTCCAGCTCGACGTCTTCGGCCCGGTCGCGGACCTGATCGCGGCGGTGGCCGACGCCCGGGGCTCGATCCGCGACGACGAGTGGCGGGTGCTGGAGAACATGGTCGAGGCGGTACGCCGCCGCTGGCACGAGCCCGACCACGGCATCTGGGAGGCCCGCCTCCCCCCGCGGCACCACGTCTTCTCCAAGGTCATGCTCTGGATGACAGTGGACCGGGCGCTGCACGTGGTACGCCGGCACGGCGGCGAGGACCGACCGGAGTGGGTCGAGCTGCGCGACCGGATCGCCTCGAACGTGCTGGAGCACGGCTGGCACCCGGAGGCCGAGGCGTACAGCGTCGCCTACGGCTACGAGGAGATGGACGCCTCGTCGCTGTGGATCGGCATCTCCGGGCTGCTCGCCGGCGACGACCCGCGCTTCCTCTCCACCGTGCTCAAGATCGAGGCGGAGTTGCGCAGCGGTCCGGTCGTCTACCGGTACCACTGGGACGACGGCCTGCCCGGCCGGGAGGGCGGCTTCCACATCTGCACGTCGTGGCTGATCGAGGCGTACCTGCGCACCGGCCGCCGTACCGACGCCGAGGAGCTGTTCACCCAGATGGTCGACACGGCCGGCCCCACCGGCCTGCTCCCCGAGCAGTACGACCCGCTGGCCGAACGCGGGCTGGGCAACCACCCGCAGGCGTACAGCCACCTCGGCCTGATCCGCTGCGCGCTGCTGCTGGACAACATGCTCAAGCAGTGACCTGACCGAAACGCCCGGACGGCGGCGGGAGACCCGACGGTCCCCCGCCGCCGTCCCCGTTCCACCCCGACCCCGCCCGCCGCCGATCTTGCACTTGCCGCCCCGGCAAAGAGGGCGGTAACGGGCACCTGGCGGGCGCCAAGTGCAAGATCGACGCTGTCAGGCGGGGGCGGTGGGAGTCAGGGCGTGGACGACGTCGCCCAGCACCACGATCGCGGGCGGGCGCAGGGCCGCGGCCTCGACGTCGGCGGCGACGGTGGCGAGCGTGGCGCGCAGTGTCCGCTGGGCGGCGGTGGTGCCCTCCTGGATCACCGCGGCCGGGGTGTCCCCCGGCTTGCCGTGCGCGATCAGGGTGGCGCTGATCGCGGCGAGGTTCTTCAGCCCCATCAGGATCACCAGCGTGCCGCGCAGCCCGGCCAGTGCGTCCCAGCGCACCAGCGACGCCGACGAGTCGGGCGCGACGTGTCCGGAGACCACTGTGAACTCGTGCGCCACACCCCGATGGGTCACCGGCACCCCGGCCACCTCCGGCACCGCGATCGCGCTCGTCACGCCGGGCACCACTGTCACCGGCACGCCCGCCTCGGCGCAGGCCAGCAGTTCCTCGCCGCCGCGACCGAAGACGTACGGGTCGCCGCCCTTGAGCCGCACCACCACCTTGCCGGCCCGGGCCCGGTCCACCAGGATCCGGTTGATCTCCTCCTGGGCGCGCGACGGCCCGTACGGGATCTTGGAGGCGTCGACCAGCTCCACGTCCGGGCGCAGCTCGTCCAGGAGCAGGCCGGGCACGAGCCGGTCGGCGACGACCACCTCGGCCTCGGTGAGCAGCCGCCACCCCTTCACGGTGATCAGCTCCGGGTCGCCCGGCCCGGCACCCACCAGCGCGACGCGCCCGCCCGTGTCAGGCGGGGCCCCTTCCGCTGCCGCAGGCGTTGACAGAGGGCCCTTCCTTCCCAGCAGCTCGCGCACGGCGTCGCGGGTCGCCATCGCGCGGCGGGGGTCGCCGCCGCCGAGGACCGCCACGGTGACCGGGCCGTGCCGGGTCACCGCCGGGGTCCACGCGCTCGCCGCCGTCCGGTCGTCGGCGCGGACGCAGAAGATCCGCCGCTCGGCCGCGGCGGCGCTGACCGACGCGGCAGCGGCCCGGTCGTCCACCGCCACCTGGACCAGCCACGCGCCGTCCAGGTCGCCGGGGACGAACCGGCGCGCCTCCCAGTGCAGCCGCCCGGCGTCCACCTGCGCGCGCAGCGCCGGGGTCAGCGCGGGCGACACCAGCAGCACGTCCGCGCCGGCGTCCAGCAGCGCCGGCACCCGCCGGGTGGCGACCGCTCCCCCGCCCACGACGACCACGCGCCGCCCGGCCAGCCGCAACCCCAGCGGGTACGGGCTGGGTGGCGTCGGCCCGGCCGGCCCGGTCACTTCTCCGCCACCCCGGCGGAGTCGAACGTCGCCACCTCGTGCAGCACCCGGACCGCGCCGGTGACCACCGGCAGGGCGAGCAGCGCCCCGGTGCCCTCGCCGAGCCGCAGCCCCAGGTCGATCAGTGGCTCCAGCCCGAGGTGCCGCAGCGCGGCCGTGGCGCCCGGCTCGGCGCTGCGGTGCCCGGCGACCATGGCGCCCACGGCGTCCGGCGCGAACGCGGCGGCGGCGAGCGCGGCGCTCACCGCGATCACGCCGTCGAGCAGCACCGGCACCCGCCGCGCGGCGGCGCCGAGGATCAGGCCGGCCAGCGCGGCGTGCTCCAGCCCGCCGACCGCCGCGAGCACGCCCAGCGGGTCCGCCGGGTCGGGCTCGTGCCGGGCCAGCGCGGCCCGCACCACAGCCACCTTGCGGGCGTACGTCTCGTCGTCGACCCCGGTGCCCCGACCGGTGGCCGCCTCCGCATCCGCACCGGAGAACGCGGCGATGAGCGTGGCGGACGGGGTGGTGTTGCCGATGCCCATGTCACCGGTGAGCAGGATGCCCGCCCCGGCGTCGATCAGCTCACCGGCGACCCGGATGCCCGTCTCGACGGCGGTACGGGCCTCGTCCCGGCTCAGCGCCGCGGTGAGCGTCATGTCCCGGGTGCCGGGGCGGACGTTCGCGGACACCAGGCGCGGCCCGGCCGGGTCGGCGGACTCGGCGCCGGGGATCGGGGTGGCCACGCCGACGTCCACCACCGTGACCGAGGCGCCGGCCTGCCGGGCGAACGCGTTCACCACCGCGCCGCCGGCCAGGAAGTTGGCGATCATCTGGGCGGTGACCTCCTGCGGCCACGGGGTCACCCCCTGGGCGTGCACGCCGTGGTCACCCGCGAAGATCGCCACCGCGGCGGGCTCGGGCAGCGGCGGCGGGCAGGCACCGGCCAGCCCGGCGAGGCGTACCGAGAGCGGTTCCAGGGCGCCGAGCGAGCCGGCGGGCTTGGTCAGCCGCCCGTGCAGCTCGCGGGCCGCCACCATGGCGGCCTCGTCCAGCGGCCGGATCGCCGCGACTGTGGACTCCAGCATCATGCCTCCAGGATCCGTGCCAGCGTCTCGATGAACGCGTCGGTGGTGCCCCGGTCGCGCACGGCGATCCGGAGCCAGTCCGGGCCGAGCCCGGGGAAGGTGTCGCCCCGGCGTACCGCCCAGCCGTGCGCGCGCAGCCGCTCGCGTACCTCGGCGGCGCCGGCCACGTGGATCAGCACGAAGGCGGCGGCCGGGCGGCCCGCCACGCGTACCCCCGGCAGGCCGGACAGGCGGGCCACCAGGTGGTCGCGGTCGGCGGCGAGTTCGGCGGCGATGGCGCGTTCGGCAGCGACCGCGGCCGGTGCGGCGCAGGCGGTGGCGGCGGCGAGCGCCGGGGTGGAGACCGCCCAGAGTGGCTGCGCGGCGGCGAGCCGGGCCAGCAGCGCGGCGTCGCCGAGCAGGTAGCCGATCCGCAGCCCGGCCAGACCCCAGGTCTTGGTGAGGCTGCGCACCACCACGAGGCCGGGCAGGTCACGGCGGGCCGCGAGCGACTCGGGCTCGCCGTCGACACCGGGTGCGGCCGTCGTGTCGGCGAACGCCTCGTCGACCACGAGCACCCGGCCGGGGCGGGCCAGCGCGGCGATCGCACCCGCCGGGTGCAGTACCGAGGTCGGGTTCGTGGGGTTGCCGATCATGACCAGGTCGGCGTCCTCCGGGACGCGGGCCGGATCCAGTCGGAAGCCGTCGGCCGGGTCGAGCAGCACCCGGTCCACCCGGTGCCCGGCGGCCCGCAGCGCGGCCTCCGGCTCGGTGAACTGCGGGTGCACCACCACCGGGTGGCGGACGCCGGACAGGGCGCGGGCGATCAGGACGAAGCCCTCGGCGGCCCCGGCGGTGAGGAGGACCTCCTCCGGGGGTCGCCCGTGCCGGTGAGCGACGGCGGCGCGGGCGGGCACCGGATCCGGATACGCGGCCAGGTCGCCCAGGGCCGCGGTGATCGGGTCGGCCAGCCAGTCCGGCATCGCGGCGCGGCGCACGTTCACCGCGAGGTCCACCAGGCCGGGAGTGGCCTCGGCGTCCCCGTGGTGGCCCAGGTCGGGCTCGTCGAGCGCGGCGGCGCTCCCGGTCGCTGGTGCGGACATGTCCGCGATCCTGCCGGGTAGCCGCAGCCCGGGACAGCTCATCCCGGCGTGGGTCGCGTCACGGTCCGCCGGTTTATGAGTTCTTCTCATTTTCGAATCGGAAATGTCATAGCTTGACCCCGTGAGCAGTCGTCCCCTTGCTTCCGCAGGTCGTCTCGTTCCCCTACTCCGCGCCGGGCTGATCGCCGGCATCGTGGTCGCCGCCGCCCTGTACCCGCTGGCCGCCGTCACCGGCCTCGGGGCCAAGGCCACCGCGCACGCGGTGGAACAGAAGACGAACATCCTCAAGACCGCGTTGCCGGCCGAGACCTCGTACGTGTACGCGCCGGACGGCAAGACGGTGCTGACCATGTTCTACGAGGAGTACCGGCAGTACACCAAGATCGAGAACATGTCGCCGAACGTCCAGCAGGCGATCGTCGCCGCCGAGGACAACCGCTTCTACCAGCACCACGGCGTCGACCCGAAGGGCGTGGCACGCGCCTTCGTCTCCAACGCCCAGTCCGGCGGCGTGTCCCAGGGCGCGTCGACGATCACCATGCAGTACGTCCGGATGGCGCTGCGGGACAGCGCGACCACGCCCGAGGAGGTTCAGGAGGCGACCCAGCAGACCAGCCTGCGCAAGGTCAAGGAGATGCGCATGGCGCTGGACATCGAGAAGCAGCTGAGCAAGGAGAAGATCCTGGAGCGCTACCTCAACTCGGCCTACTTCGGGCACCGCGCGTACGGGATCTACGCCGCCTCGCAGATCTTCTTCTCCAAGACCCCGGCCACGCTCAGCCCCGTCGAGGCGGCCACGCTGGCCGGGCTGGTGAAGTCGCCGTCGGAGTACGACCCGATCACCTCGGACCAGAAGGACGCCACCGGCCGGCGCAACTACGTGCTGGACAACATGGCCCGCCTCGGCTACCTGTCGCCGGACGCCGCCGCCGCGGCCAAGAGCCAGCCGATCAAGCTGAAACTGACCGACCCGCCAAACGACTGCGCCGCGATCGACGGCGGCCACCGCAGCTGGGGCTTCTACTGCGACTACCTCAAGAACTGGTGGAGCGCCCAGCCCGCGTTCGGCGAGAACCGGCTGGAACGGATGGACAAGCTGCGTCGCGGCGGCTACCGGATCGTGCTCGCGCTCGACCCGAAGACCCAGGCGTCGGCGGAGAAGAACGTCGGCGCCGAGGACAACACCGGCAGCCCGTTCGCCAACGGCATCGTGGTCGCCGAGCCCGGCACCGGGCGGATCAAGGCGATGGCCGTGAACCGGAACTACTCGCTCGACCTGGCCGAGAACCCGAACAGCTCGAACCCGGAGGCCGGGCCGAAGGTGAAGGCGAACTATCCCAACACGGTGGCGCCGCTGCTCGGCGGCGGGACGCTCCCGGGCTACCAGGCCGGTTCGACGTTCAAGATGTTCCCGATGCTCGCCGCGCTCAACGCCGGAATGCCGCTGTCCACCGCGTACGACTCGCCGTACCGGTACAAGTCGGCCGTCTACGACGGGTGGGCGCCGTCGAACGCCAGCGGCGCGATGACCGGGCGGCAGACCATGTGGTCCGGCTTCGGCAAGTCGGTGAACACGTACTTCGTCCAACTGGAGGAGAAGGTCGGCGCGGACGCCGGGGTGCGCCTGGCCGAGCAACTGGGGCTGCGCTGGCGTACCGACGTGGACAAGGACCAGGCGTCGCCGGGCAAGGCGAAGAAGTGGGGCGCGTTCACGCTCGGCGTCTCCGACGCCACCCCGCTGGAGATGGCGAACGCGTACGCGGCCATCGCCGCCGACGGGCGCTACTGCGAGGCCATCCCGGTCAACGCGATCATGAACCGCGACGGCACGCCGGCCACGTACACCACGCCGGGCGGGGTGCGGCGGGAGGTGGCCAAACCGCGGTGCCGGCAGGTGGTGAACGCCGACGCGGCCCGGGCCGCCACCGACGCGGCGCGCTGCCCGACCGGCGACACCCCGGCGAAGGGGAGCTGCGGCGGCTGGTCGACTGCCGACAGCGTCCGGCGCACCGTCGGCCGCCCGGTCGCCGGCAAGACGGGTACGACCGACAGCACCCGGTCGGCGTGGTTCGTCGGCTACACGCCGGAGCTGGCGGCGGCGAGCTTCATCGCCGATCCGGACAACCCGTTCAACGCGGTGGGCGACGGGCAGTCCCAGATCCCGGTGAACGCGGTGGCGCAGACCCTGCGGGACTCCCTGAAGGGCCAGCCCACCCGCCAGTTCACGCCACCCTCAGACCAGATAGTCGGCTGACCGCCGGCCCACCCACCCATCCCACCCTGATCCGCCCGGGGGTGCGCCCGGGTAGTCGATCAAGGAGTTTGCGTCAGGGATCGCCCGATCAGCCGACGCGAACTCCTTGATCGACGTTGGGAAGGGAGGGCGGACCGCCACCTGCCCGATCAGGCCGACGCCCCCTCCGGGGCCGGCGCGGCGGCCACCAGCCGGGCCGCGATTCCCGGATGCGCGGCCCAGTGCGGCACGAGTTGCGAGGCGTGCACCGCCTGCCGGACGAAGCCCTCCGGGTTGCCGCCCTCCCACCGCCACGCCGGCCGGTCACCGGCACGCGGGGTCAGCACGGCGGCGTGCTGCTTGTGCCCGGTCACCGTCGTACCGGCCGCCGCCACCACGCTGTCGGTGACCGCGGTGGCCGTGCGGTAGCCGACCACCAGGCCCTCCCGGACCGTGCCGACCGCGTCGAGCACCCCGCACATGGGCAGGCCGTCCAGTTCCCGGGCCAGCCAGAGCAGACCGGCCCCCTCGGCGATCACCGGGCGGCCGGAGCGGGCCAGTTCGGCGACCGCGATGCAGAGGCGGCGGTTGGCGGAGAGCTCCTCCGCGTACGTCTCGGGCAGCCCGCCGCCGACGACCAGCGCGCGGGTCCCGGCGGGCAGCGCCTCGTCGCGCAGCGGATCGAACGTGACCACCTCGGCGCCGGCGGCGCGCAGCAGCTCAGCGGTCTCGGGGTAGCTGTAGGCGCCGGCCGGTCCGCCGGCCAGCGCCACCACCGGGCGCTCCCCCGGCGAGGACGGGCCGTCAGCCGGCTCCGGCGACCACGGCTCGACGGTGAGCGCGGGGGCGGAACGGGCCAGCGCCAGCAGCCGGTCGAGGTCGACTGTCGCGGCCACCGCCTCGCCGAGGCGGCGTACGCCGCGTTCGGCGTCGGCGTCGGCGCGCACCACCGGCCCGGTGCCGTACCGGCGGGCGGGCAGCACCGGGGGCAGCTCGTGCCGGCGCAACGCCCCGTAGACCGGGACGCCCACGTCGTCGAGCGCCTCGCGCAGCAGCACCTCGTGCCGGGGCGAGGCCACCCGGTTGAGGATCACGCCGCCCAGCCACAGCTCGTCGTCGTACGCCCGGAAGCCGTGCACCAGAGCGGCCACCGACTGGCCCATCGCGGCCACGTCCACCACCAGCACCACCGGGCTGCGCAGCGCGGTGGCGACGGCCGCCGTCGACTCGCTCTCCGGCCGCCCGGCGACCGAGTCGTAGAGGCCCATCGTGCCCTGCACCAGCGCGAACTCGGCCCCGGCGGCGCCGTACGCGAACAGGGGTGCGATCCGCTCCGGACCGGCCAGCCGCGGGTCCAGCGTGCGCCCCGCGCGGCCGGCGGCGAGCCCCAGGTACGCCGCGTCCACCTGGTCCGGCCCGACCTTGAACCCGGCCACCGGAAGCCCCCGGTCGGTGAGCGCCGCGAGCAGGCCGAGGGATACGGCGCCGGTGCCGTGCCCCGAGGAGGGCGCACTCAGCACGACGCGCGGCACGTCAGTCATCATCGACTCCTGATGTGGGTGGTTTCCGCCGCGTGACCATACCCGTCCGGTCCGGCGCGCGAGAGCCGCGCACACCACCCTTTCTCCCTGGCTGCGGCGAGTGGTTCCGCTCATACGAGTAGCCTTGGCCAACGTGTACCGGTTCCTGCTGACCCCGCGCTGGCTCGGCTACCTCGCGCTCACGCTCGTCGCCGCGACGGTGATGGTGTTCCTGGGCAACTGGCAGCTCGACCGCTACCGGGGCCGGACGGCGGTCAACGAGCGGATCGACGCCGGGGCCACCATGACGCCCGCGCCGCTGCGCGACGCGCTCCCCGCGCCCAGCGGCGGCGCCGGTGACGTCGGTCCCGCCCCGTCCGAGCAGGTCACCTGGAGCCGGGTCACCGCCACCGGCCGGTACGACACCGCGAACGTCGTCCTGATCCGCGGCCGGACCGTCGACAACAAGGTCGGCTTCGAGGTGCTCACCCCGCTGGTGCTGGCCGACGGCAGCGCGGTCCTCGTCGACCGCGGCTGGATCCCGCCCGCCCCGGGCGCCGCGGCGACCGTCCAGCCGCAGGTGCCGGCGGCGCCGACCGGCGAGGTGACGGTGACCGGCCGGGTGGTCGGCAGCGAGAGCGGCGGCGGCGCGGTCACCCGGCGCGACGGCAGGCTGGAGGCCCGGCGCATCGAGATCTCGCGCCTGGCCGAGCAGCTTCCCTACCCGGTGAGCGGCGGCTACGTGCTGCTCGACGGGCAGACGCCGGCCGCCGACCCGGCCTTCCAGGCGGTCCAGATCGGGCACACGAACAACTGGCAGAACTTCGGCTACGTCTGGCAGTGGTGGATCTTCGCGGTGATGAGCCTGTTCGGCTACGGCTGGGTCGCCCGCCGGGAGGCCCGCCGCCTCGCCGGCCTGGACAAGCCGGGCGAGCCGGTGGACCGGGCCGCCGAGCCGGCCACCCCCACCTCCGCCTGAGTACGCCCGCCCTCCCGGTGGGCACACCGGGCGGGTGGGACGTTGTAGGGTCCGCGGATGATCGTCAATCGTGGGGGTCGCGGTGACCTCTGACTCCACGACGCCCCCGGCCGCCGAGCCGCCCGCGTACGATCCCTGGTCGGCCATGCCGCCGGCCGTCGCACCGCCCACCGAGCAGTTCCCGGTGGTGGCCGTGCCGGACGCACCGGTCACCCCCGCGCCCTTCCCCGCAGCGCCGGCCCTTCCGGCGCCGCCGCCGTTCTCCGCGCCGCCCGCCACCGCGCAGTTCCCGGCCGCGCCGCCGTTCTCCGCGCCACCGGCCCAGTTCTCCGCGCCGCCGGGGCCGCCGGCCGGGGCGGTCGCACCGCACCACGGGCCGTACCCGCCGGCCGGACCGGTGCCGCCCGCGCAGTCGGCGGTCGCCGTGCAGATCGCCGAGATCGTGGTGACGCCGCCGGTCATCCGTACCCCGGCCGGTGTGCTCCCGCTCGCCGGCGCCTCCTGGTACGTGACCGACTACTGGCAGCGGGAGGAGAAGATCGCCCCCTGGGCCATCGTCGCCGCGATCCTCGGCTTCTTCTGCCTGACCGTGTTCAGCCTCCTGTTCCTGCTGATCAAGGAGACGCGGCACTACGGCACCGTGCAGGTGACGGTGAGCAGCGGCGGTCACCAGTACGTCGCGCGGATCCCGGTGACCGACCAGTTCCAGGTGCACCAGATCAACAACCAGGTCAACTACGCCCGGTCGCTGTCGGCCGGCTGAGCCGTCAGCCGGTGACCCGGCCGGCGTGGATGGCGCGGACCGCGTCGATGGTGTCCGCCTCGGCGGCGGTCTTGTCGTCGCGGTAACGCAGCACGCGGGCGAAGCGCAACGCCATGCCGCCCGGGTACCGGCTGCTGGTCTGCACCCCGTCGAACGCGATCTCGACGACCTGCTCCGGCCGTACCCGCACCACCCAGTCGCCCTTCTCCACCGCGAGCGACAGGAACCGCTCGGTCTGCCAGCGCAACAGCTCGTCGGTGAGGCCCTTGAACGTCTTGCCGAGCATGACGAACTCGCCGGTACGCGGATCGCGTGCGCCCAGGTGCAGGTTGGACAGCCACCCCTCCCGCCGGCCGCTGCCCCACTCGACAGCGAGGACCACCAGGTCGAGCGTGTGCCGCGGCTTGACCTTGACCCAGGCCGAGCCCCGCCGGCCCGCGTCGTAGGGCGCGGCCGGATCCTTCACCACCACGCCCTCCTGACCGGCGTCGACCGCCGCGGCGAACGCGGTGGCGGCCTGCGTCGCGTCGTCCACCTCGACCCGGCCGACCAGCAGCGAGGCGTCGACCGCACCGGCCAGGGCCGCCCACCGCTCCCGGCCGGGCGCGTCGATCAGGTCGTCGCCGTCGATGTGCAGCAGGTCGAAGAAGTACGGCGTGAGCACCGGCTCGCCGGCGCTCACGGCTGCGGCCACCACCGCCGGCGCGACAGGCACCTGCCCGGTGGTGCTGGGCGTGGTGCGCCGGGCCGCCCGGCTGGACGTCTCCTGGAACGGCAGCGGCCGGCCGGCGGCGTCCAGCCCGATCGCCTCGCCGTCGAGCACCAGCTCGCGGGCGGGCAGCGCGCGGACGGCGGCCACCACCTGCGGCAGTCGGCCGGTGATCTCGTCCAGGCTGCGGGTGAAGACGGCGATGTCCGGGCCGGAGCGGTGCACCTGGATGCGGATGCCGTCGAGCTTGACGTCCACCACCGCCGGCACGCCGGTGGCGGTGAGCGCCTCGTCGACCGAGGGCGCGCTCTGCGCGAGCATCGGCGCGAGCGGCCGGCCCACCTGGAGCCCGAACCCGGCCAGCGCGTCGGCGCCGCCGGTGAGCGCCGCGACCGCCACCGCCCGCAGGTCACCGGCGAGCAGCAGGGCCCGCCGGACGGCCGTGACCGGTACGTCGGCGGCGCGCGCGACCGCGTCGGCCAGCAGCCCGGCCTGCGCGCCCTGGCGCAGCTCGCCCCGGAACAGCCCGGTCAGCAGGCGCTGCTCGTCGGCGGTGGCGGCGGCGAAGAGACGGCCGACAAGTTCCCGCCGCCGGGCCTGCGAGCCGGCACCGGTGACGCGGGAGATCTCCTCGATCGCCGCGTCCACGGCGGCGACGGTGAGCGTCGGCTCGGCGGCCGGTGGGGGCAGGTCACGCAGGCCCGCCCAGCCGACACCGGTCTGGCGCTGGCGCAGCTCACCGGCGAGGTAGCCGGCGCCGGCCGGGATCTCGCCCGGCTCCAGCCCGCGCAGGGCGGCGGCCAGCAGCTCCACCTTGGCCCGACGGCCGCTGGTGGCGCCGACCGCGGCCGAGGTGGCCGCCAGCTCCGCGAAACGCACGTCCACATCCTGCCAGCCGCCTGTGACATCGGGGCGAATCCGGCGACCTGGCACACCGCACGGGTGCGTCAGGCCACCGGATCGCCGGGCGGCCAATCCGACGTGTCGCTCGTCCGACGTGTCGCCGGGCCGGGGGTCAGGCCGAGACGGGTTCCTCGATGCGCAGACCGCGCCCGCGCACGCCCTCGGCGACCCGGGTGAGCAGCGCGTCGAGCGTGACCAGGGCGGCGGAGAGCTCGCCGATCTGTTCGTTGAGCGTGGCCTCGGACCACGCGGAGACGTCGACGTCCCCCAGAGCACGGACGGCGGCCTGAAGCCGCTCCATCTCGTTGTTCGTACGCATGTTCGAAAGGCTATAACACCCCGCCCGCCGACACACCACAAACTCTGACATCGGCCCCGAAGTTACGGTTTCGACACCTCAGGAGCGGTTTCCGACCTCGGCCACCCGGGCCAGCAGCAGCGCCTCGGCCAGGCAGACCCGGGCGAACTCGCCGAGGTGCAGGCTCTCGTTCGGCCCGTGCGCCCGCGCGTGCGGATCCTCCACACCGGTCACCAGGATCGCGGCCTGCGGGAACATCTCCTGGAACGTGGCGATGAACGGGATCGACCCGCCCACCCCGATGTCGACCGGGTCGGTGCCGTCCCAGGCCGTCCGGAACGCCGACCGGGCCGCGTCGAACATCGGCCCGGAGGCGTCGATGACGCAGGGTGCGCCGTCGTGCTCGAACGTCACCGACACCTGCGCGCCCCAGGGCGCGTGCCGCTCCAGGTGCGCGGTCAGCGCCGCGTACGCCTTCTTCGGGTCGTCGCCCGGCGCCAGCCGTACGCTCAGCTTCGCCTTCGCGGACGGCACCAGCGCGTTCGGCGCCTCGCCGGTGGCCGGCGCGTCCACGCCGAGGATCGCCAGCGCGGGCTTGGTCCAGAGCCGGTCGGTGATCCGGCCGGTGCCGAGCAGCTTCGCGCCGTCGACCAGGCCGGCCTCGGCGCGGAACCGGTCCTCCGGGTAGTCCACGCTGGCGCCCTCGCGGCCGATCAGCCCGTCCACCGCGACGTCGCCGGCCTCGTCGTGCAGCGTGCCGAGCAGCTTCACCAGCGCGGTGAGCGCGTCCGGCACGGCGCCGCCGAACATGCCGCTGTGCACCGCATGGTCGAGCGTGCGCACCTCCACGAAGCAGTTGACGATGCCGCGCAGTGAGGTGGTCAGCGCCGGCACGCCGACGTCCCAGTTGGTGGAGTCGGCGATGACGATGACGTCCGAGGCCAGGTCGTCACGGTGCTCGGCGAGCAGCCGCTCCAGCGAGTCCGAGCCGTACTCCTCCTCGCCCTCGATGAACAGCACCACACCGACCGGGAGCCGGTCGCCGAACGCGCGCAGCGCGGCGACGTGCGCCATGATGCCGGCCTTGTCGTCGGCGGCGCCCCGGCCGTAGAGGCGGCCGTCGCGCTCCACCGGCTCGAACGGGTCCGACTCCCACAGCGACAGGTCGCCGACCGGCTGCACGTCGTGGTGCGCGTACATGAGCACCGTGGGTGCGCCGGGCGGGGCCGCCCTGGTGCCGATCACGGCCGGCTGGCCGCCGGACCGGACGATCCGCGTGTCGAGGCCGCAGCCGCGCAGCAGCTCCGCCACCGCCTCGGCGGAACGCTCCACGTGCGAGTGGTCGAAGCCCTCGAAGGCGATGCCCGGGATGCGGACGAGTCGCTCGAGGTCGGCGCGGACGCCCGGCAGTTCCCGCTCGACGGCGGCCCGCACCTCGGGCTCGGAGAGGATCGGAGTGGTCATGACCGGAATCGTATGCTGGCCTTACCCCCTCACGTCGCCCGAGCCCGATCGCCGGCCCACCCGCACGTAGTAGCGGTCCGCGTCGTGCGGCAGGCCGGGAGCGCCGTCGACGACCAGGTCCACCGCCGCCGCAGTGCCGTCGGCGGCGAAGTGCGCCCGCTCCCCCGCGTGCCAGCGCCGCAGCTCCGGCAGGATCTGCGCGCCGTCGCGGGCCAGCGCCCGCCGCAACCGCAGTTCGGCCGGCGCGGTGACCAGCACCGACAGCGTCAGCTCGGGACGTACCACGGCGCGGGCGGCGCTCACCCCCTCGACGATCAGCACCGGTGCGGCCGGCACCGGGACCACCCGGTCCAGGAAGCGGCGCCGCACCCAGCTGTAGCGGCGGTAGCCACCCGCCCGGCCGGCCCGCACCGGGCCGAGCACCTGCTCCTCCAGCCGGGTCCAGAACGTGAGCTGGTCGTCCCAGCCGTCGAGCAGGTCGTCGGTGTGCACGAGCGGCGGGCGCACACCGCCCGCCGACGCCGCGAGGGCGTCCGCGAGGCGCGTCGCGAACCGGCTCTTGCCCGCGCCGCTGGGCCCGTCGACGGCCACCAGCCGGGTACGCCCCAACCGCGCCGGACCGGCCAGCACCTGGCGGGCCAAACCGGTGTACGCCTCGATCACGGCCACGTTCACCCGACCGACGCTAACGTTCCCCCGTCCGCTGGAAACTGCGACCCGGACGGACCGTTTCGTCGAACGGCGACGCGCCGCGCTGGGCATCATCTGAGGGTGCTCCATGACGTGATGTGTCCGGGCGTCGACGCCCTTCTGGAACAGGCCCGCGCCGGTCTCCGCCGGCTCACTCCGCACGAGACCGTCGAGGCGGTCCGTGGCGGCGCGCTGCTTATCGACACGCGTACCGAGGCGCAGCGCCGCGAAGAGGGTGAGCTGCCCGGCGCGATCGTCATCGACCGCACGGTGCTGGAGTGGCGGCTCGACCCGGCCAGCGCGTGGCGCATCCCGGAGGCGACCGGGTACGACCGCGAGATCATCGTGGTGTGCCGGGAGGGGTACAGCTCCAGCCTGGCCGCCGCCAGCCTTCAGACGCTCGGGTTGCGGCAGGCAACCGACATGGTCGGCGGGGTGCAGGGCTGGCGGGAGGCCGGGCTGCCGATGTCCGACCGCCCGGCCGACGTGCGTTACTGACCCGGTGGCGCGCCGGGTGGCACGAACGGCAGTCCCGGCGGTGGCCCGGACTCGATCAGCCGCCACACCGCGTCCGTGTCCAGGTGCTCCTCCACCAGGTCGCCGAGCAGGTCCAGGGTCCGCTCCCGGGCGGCCTCGAAGGACGTGTCCGGCGCGACCTTGAACCCGGTCCGCCCGGCCGCATCCGCGACCTCGGTCAGGAACCGGCGGCGGAACGCGTCGGACGAGAAGGCGCCGTGCCAGTGCGTGCCGTACACGGCGCCGAGGCGCGCGCCCTCGCCGGTGCCGTCGGCGTAGCGCAGCAGCGGCGCCAGGCCCGGGTCGGCGGCCGAGACCCGGCCGTGGTGGATCTCGTAGCCGTGCACCGGCACGTCTCCGGAGGCGGTGCCCTCGGCCCGGCGTACCGTCTTGCGCGGCTCGAAGGTGATCTCGACCGGCAGCAACCCGAGGCCGGGAACCGTGCCCCGGCGGCTCTCCACCTGATCGTGGACCGCCCGGCCCAGCATCTGGAAGCCGCCGCAGATGCCGAGCAGCGGCCGTCCGGCGGCGGCGTGCGCCCGCACCGCGTCGGCCAGTCCGGTCTCCCGCAGCCAGGCCAGGTCGGCCACCGTCGACTTGGTGCCGGGAAGCACCACCAGGTCGGCGGCGGCCAGTTCGGCCGGCTCGACGGTGAGGCGTACCCGCACGCCCGGCTCGGTCGCGAGGGCCTCCACGTCGGTGGCGTTGCTGATCCGGGGCAGCCGGACCACTGCGACGTCGAGCCAGTCGGTGCCCCGGGGCGCGGGTGGGCGGCCGAGCACCCGCCCGTACGCGAGCGAGTCCTCCGCGTCCAGCCACAGGTCCAGCGCCCAGGGCACCACACCGTACGTCGGGCGGCCGGTGACCCGGCGCAGCATGTCCAGCCCGGGCTGGAGCAGGCCACGGTCGCCGCGGAACTTGTTCACCACGAACCCGGCCACGAGCGCCTGATCGGCCGCGTCGAGCAACGCGACGGTGCCGAACATCGAGGCGAACACCCCACCCCGGTCGATGTCGCCGACCACGATCGCGGGCAGGCCGGCCTGCCGCGCCAGCCCCATGTTGACGTAGTCGCCGTCGCGCAGGTTGATCTCGGCAGGGCTGCCCGCGCCCTCGCAGATCACCACGTCGTACTCGGCCCGCAGCTCGGCCAGCGCCGCGTACGCCGTGGTGGCCAGCCGGGTCCGCACCTCGTGGTAGTTGCCGGCGGTGACCGTGTCGACCGCCTCGCCGAGCAGCACCACCTGGCTGGCGTGGTCGCTGCCCGGCTTGAGCAGCACCGGGTTGAAGCGCAGGTCGGCGTCGAGTCCGCAGGCGGCGGCCTGCATCGCCTGGGCCCGGCCCAGTTCTCCGCCGCGACCGTCCGGGCCGACCACCACCGCGGAGTTGTTCGACATGTTCTGCGCCTTGAACGGTGCGACCCGGACGCCCCGGCGACGCAGCCAGCGGCAGATGCCGGCGGTGAGCACGCTCTTGCCGGCGTCGGAGGTGGTGCCGGCGACCAACAGCCCGCCGCTCACCGCCCGCTTCCCCGCCGGGCCGCGCCGAGAGCGCCCAGCGTGGCCCGCCCGGCGGCACCGGCCAGCCGGCCGACTGTCACCGGGTAGAGCGCGGCCAGGCCGAGCGCGGCCGCACCCACCGCGCCGGAGATCCGAGCGGCCCGCTTCAGGTGCCGCGCGTCGGGTCGTGGCCCGTCACCGAGGAACGGGCGGGTCTCGGCGCGGCCGAAGTAGACGTTGCGTCCGCCGAGCCGTACGCCGAGCGCGCCCGCCATGGCCGCCTCGCACTGGCCGGCGTTCGGGCTCGGGTGGTCGGCCCGGTCCCGCCGCCACACGTGCCAGGCGGTGGCGCGACTTCCGTTCGCCACCGGCGCGACGGCCACCGTGAGCAACCCGGTCAGCCGGGACGGCACCAGGTTCAGCGCGTCATCCAGCCGGGCGGCCGGGGTGCCGAAGCGGGCGTACCGGGGCGAGCGGTGCCCGACCATCGCGTCGAGCGTGTTCGCCGCCCGATACCCGAGCAGCCCCGGCAGGCCCGCGACCGCACCCCAGACCAGCGGGGCGACCACGGCGTCCGAGGTGTTCTCGGCGACCGACTCGACTGTGGCGCGGGCGAGATCGGGCTCGTCGAGAGCGGACGGGTCACGCCCGCAGAGGTTGCCGAGGCGGGCCCGGGCGGCGGGCAGGTCGGCCCGGCCCAGCGCCCGCGCCATCACCCGGGACTCGTGCCGCAGGGTGCGCCCGCCGAGCACCGTCCAGGTGCCGGCAGCCACCAGCGCGGCCCGCGCGATCGGATGGCGCCGGGTCGCCAGCGCGGCGGCGGCGCCGAGCAGGACGGGCCCGCCGACCGCCAGCGCGGTGAACGCGGTGCCGGCCGCCCGGTCGGGGCGGTAGAGCCGCCGTTCCAGCGCGCCGGCCGCCCGACCGAATCCGGCCACCGGATGCCACCGGCGGGGGTCACCGATCAGGGCGTCGAGCGCGTAGCCCGCCACCAACCCGGTCGCGTTCGCCATGGCGGTCGCCTGCCGCACCCGTCACCACCTCCGGCCGGCCAGCCTAGTCGTACCGCGGGGTGGTGACGCCGCTGTCACCACCCCGCGCCCCCGTCGGACGGAGGGTCAGGCGGGCACCGGGGTACGCCGCCGTCCGCGACGCCCCGGGGTGCTCCCGCCGGCGCCGCCCGGACCGTCGCCGGTCGGCTCGTCCCCGCCCGGTCCGGAACCACCTGGTGCGTCGATGTCCGGCGGTGCGACAGCGCCCAGCTCGTCGTCGTCGGCCGTGACCGGGTCGTCGTCCTCCACGTCGCCCAGCTCGTCCTCCTCCTCCGCGACCGGGCCGCCCGGCCCCGGGTCGAAGCCGGTGGCCCGCACGTGGGGCCGGGCGTCGAACGGGTCGGGCTCACCCACCCGCTCGCCGGCGGGCCCGCCCCGGCCGCCCCCGTACTCCGGCGGCGGGAAGTCGTCGTCGAAGGGCCGGTCGTCGAACGTCGCGGGGGCCTGTGCGTCCGGCACCGGCTCGGTCGCCTCGCCGTGCACCCGCTGCTCGGCCTGCGCGTCCTCGACTGTGCTGGTGGCCGCGCGGGGCTGGTTGCGCAGGAAGCGGGCGCGGCCGCGGGACAGGTCGTGCCCGACGGCGACCGCCTCCAGCTCGTAGAGCGTGCGGTGGGTGCCGGACTCGTCGGTCCAGTCCCGGGTGTAGAGGCGGCCGGCGACGATCACCGGATCACCCACCGCCACCGAGGCGGCCACTCCCTCGGCGAGGCGGCGCCAGCAATTGACGCGTACCCGAAGGCTGTTGCCGTCGACCCAGCGGCCGCTGTCGCGGTCGAGGCGGCGGGCGGTCGAGGCGACCTTGAAGTTGGCCACCAGCGTTCCACTCTGCGTGGTACGGCGCCACTCCGGCGCGGTGAGCACGTTGCCGACGACCGTCACGTACGTATCGAACATCGCCCCTCCCAGGGATCGACTTGTCCCGGTGAGCGTCGGCCGAATGCCCCGCCCGGACCACCCGCCGGCCCGGACCTGTGGATGACGAGCGGCCCTGTGGACAACCACCTGATCAAGGTCCCGATCTGCTAGGCCAACTGGCCCTACGGTCCTGACCTGCGACGACGCATGATCGAAAGAGCCGGCAGGCAGGCGTTCCGGAATCACGCCGGTTGGGTAAGTGGTCGATCAACCGAGAGAAAGGGAGCTCCCATGCTTCTCCGAGACGTCCGCGAGGCAGCGCGATGAGCGCCGTGGCGAACCCCGCGACCGTGGCCGAGTGCCTGCGGGTCGGCGCCGGGTTCTCCCAGGGCGACCGCAACTGGATCGCCGAGCAGTTCGCTACCCTGGACTCCCGGCTCGCCGGCTTCCACGCCGACGCCACCGAGCTGGAGGTGACAGTCAAGGATCGCGAGGCCCGGGGCCAGAAGGTGACCCTGGAGTGCTGGATCGCCGGACGGCAGAAGATCGTTACGACCTCGACCGAGGAGGATCTGCACGCCGCGCTCAACGACGTCCGGGACGACCTGCGCCGCAAGCTCAACGACGCGAAGACCCGGCAGGAGCCGCGCAACAACAAGCACCTGCGCGCCGTCGACCAGCCCGAGGTCACCCCGTTGCAGGACGCCGAGCGCGAGGACGCCGAGACCGCCTGAATCCCGGCACGGCCCGCCCGCCCGGTGCCGGCGGGCGGGCCGTCCCCGCGCTGGGGCGGTCCGCCGTTGCGAACAAGGGCCCCTCCCTACGCCCACCCCTACCGCCGGGTAGCGCGGCGGCGTACCGTCGCGGTCGTGGAACCGGACGTGCTGGGCGCCCCCTACGAGCGGCGGACGATCGAGCTGGGCACCGACGACGAGGGGCCGGTGGTCGCGACACTGGTGCGGCGGCGGGCCGACCGCCCGACCGGCCGCGCCGTGCTCTACGTGCACGGCTTCGTCGACTACTTCTTCCAGACCCACGTGGCCGACTTCTTCGCCGAGCGCGGCTGGGACTTCTACGCGGTCGACCTGCGCAAGTACGGCCGCAGCCTGCTCCCGCACCAGACCCCGAACTTCTGCCGCGACCTGAGCGACTACTTCCCCGAGCTGGACGCCGCCGCGGAGATCATCCGCACCGAGGAGGGCCACGACACCCTGCTCGCCATGGGCCACTCGACCGGCGGCCTGATCATCTCGCTCTGGGCGCACGACCGCCGCGACGCCGGCCTGGTCGACGGCATCGTGCTCAACAGCCCCTTCTTCGACATCAACGCGCCCTGGATGGTGCGCCGGCCCCTCGCGGCCGCCGTCTCCCGCCTGGGCCGCAGGGCGCCGCAGCGTGTCCTGCCGTTCGGCCTGGGCACGGTGTACGGCGAGAGCCTGCACGCCGACCACCGGGGCGAGTGGCGGTACGACCTGAACTGGAAGCCGCTCGCCGGGTTCCCGGTGCGGGCCGGCTGGATCAACGCGATCCGCGCCGGTCAGCGCCGCCTGCGGGCAGGGCTGGACATCCCGGTGCCGGTGCTGCTCGCCTGCTCCACGCGTAGTTTCCGGGGCACCAAGTGGCACGACAGCGCCACCGGCGCCGACGCGGTGCTGGACGTCGAGCACATGGTGCGCTGGGCGCCACGCCTCGGCCGGCACGTCACGCTCGCCCGCTTCGACGGCGGGCTGCACGACCTCACGCTGTCCAGTCCCGGCGTACGCGAGAAGGTCTTCGTGGAGGTCGGACGGTGGGCGGAGGGATTCCTGCGGGCCGGGCCGACCGAGCCGGAGCCCACGACGCCGCCGGCCCCGCGGCGGCCGGCCGACGCGACCTCCGAGGGCTGAGCCCGGTCGCCCTCCCCGCCCGGCGGCCTCGTTCCCGCGAGCCGGGGTGGCCGGTTCAGTCGGCGGCGACCGCCGCGAGCGCGACGCGGATCCGGTCGAACGTCGCGATCGGATGACCGCCCGACCGCGGCGGCAGCACCACGCCCAGGCAGCGCAGCGCCGGTCCGCCGTCCGGCCCGGCCTCGACCGCGAACACCGGCGCGCCCACGTAGCCTGCGGGCAGCTCCGTCGTGACCCGCACCTCGCCGCCGTCCCGGGCGACCCGCTCCACCACCGCCTCCAACGGCCGCGACCCGCCGTCGCCGACGCCCAGGGCCAGCACGAACGCCGAGGCGGGCGCCGCGCTGATCCGGGCGACCGCGTCGGCCGGCGCGGCCACGGCCTCGGTGACCTGCTGGGTACGCCAGCGCCAGCCCCTGTCGTCGGCCCAGCCGTGCAGGCCGCCGGTCGGCATCGCGGCGAGCCCCAGTTCCGGCAGGTGCAGCCAGTGGTCGGCGAAACCGGGCAGGTCGATCGGCTCGTCCGCCCCCTCGGCCGGGTCGGTGACGCTCGGCCGCAACCCGATCTCGCCGTACGCCCGATCGGTGAGCGCGTCGGCGGTGAGCAGCCACTCGTGCGCGATCTCGCCGTCGTCGGTGGCGCCGACCAGCTCGCTGTAGAAGAAGGCGGTGCCGACGACGCCCACCGGGGCACCCGGCGCATCCGATCCGGTGAGGGGCAGGATGGCCCGCCCGAGGAGCCGGCACAGCTCGAAGACGGTCTCGTTCTCGGTTTCCTGGTCGAGCAGCATCCGACGAGGGTACGGATCGCGTCCCGCCCGGACGGCGCCGGACCCACCGGAACTGTGGTGCCGGTCCGGGCCCCGGCATGGGACGCTGACGGCGGAACGGACGCGCCGACCCGTACCCCCGGCCACGCGGAGACCGGCGGTACCCTCTTGGCGCGACGATCGTCGGCGCGCGCCCGTAGCTCAGCGGATAGAGCAGGGGACTTCTAATCCCAAGGCCGCAGGTTCGAATCCTGCCGGGCGCACAGGCACTTTCCCGGTCCGGCCGGTTTGCCGGTGCTGATATCGACCGCCGCATCGAAGTAGGTTGGTGGTCATGAATGCGAGGCTGTCGCCGGCGGTCGTTCGCGGCGCGGCGGCTGCGCTGCTGGCCGTTGTCCTGCTGCTCGCCGGCCAGGCGTGCGCCGTAGCCGATCGGCTGCGGGCCGAGCCGTGCGACCCTGCGGTCCCCGTCGCGTCGTGGGTGACCCGTCTGCCGGGCGCCGGCGAGCCGGTGCTCGGTGGGGTGACCGTGCCGACCGGTGCCGCCCTGATCGGTCGGGCGTTCGCCGACGGCAGGGGCCACACGGAAGCGTTGTTGCTGGTGACCGGGTGCGACCCGGTCGGCACGTTTCGGGACCTGGTCGCACGCATCGAGCGGGCCCGCTTCGACGTGACCTCGACAAGTCCTGACGGGCACCTGTGTCTTCTGAGAATCGTCGAACCTTCCCAGACGTTGACGGATCTGCCCGGAGACAGCACCGTGCCGTCCGGTGCGCGACTGAGTGCTCTGGACTGTAGAGCGAGCGGGCAGCGGTCTGCCGCCGACAGCGGATCCCAAGACGAGAGGTCGGTGGAGGCCCGCCTCTTCATCCCGGCAGAGAGTCCTGACAGCCTATGGCCCATGATCAGGCTGGTGAGCCCGTCGAAAGAGCAGGGCCGACCCGCGACCACAGACGTGAAGGTACCCTCGCCGGTCGTCGCGTTGCCGCTGAACCAACCGCCGACGTCAGTACCCGGCGAAGGGGAAAAGGCCGACAAGGTCAGGGTGGTCACCGGCAGCCGGGCCATCGCGCCGCCGCTCGACCCCAACTACGGGGCGCACGTCGGCGGGTGCGACGGTGGTTCGCTCACGGTGCTGCAGGTGAGCGGGGACGCGGAGAAGATCCACCGGGAGTATGTCCGTCAGGCTCTGAACGTCTACCGCGAGAATCCTGAGGACACGACCTTCCGCAGCGGACCCGTCACGGTTCTTCGGTTCCGGGTCCACGGTAGACGCGCCGCGATGTACATCGAGACATTTGTCGAGCCGGGGCGTCCTACGTACACGCGGATCGAGCGCTGCACGGACTGAGGTGATCTCAGCGACTTTTCGGTAGGTATTTGCACTCGAAGTGGGTCAGGTGTAGCGCGGCAGCGACGATGTCGCCGATTCGGCGTGGGCTGATGTTTGTATGGCGTAGCGTTTTCCAGCGTCCGACCAGGATCGCGAAGCCGCGTTCTCCTTGCCAGCGCAGGCCGCGTAGCAGTCGGTTGTAGGCGCGGTTGTCGGGCAGGGCCCCGGCAAAGTCGTCAGGTGACGCCGAGGAGTGCCAGTGGGCGGGTGCTGTCGCGGGCGTGATGGCGGGTGCCGGCGGCGATGTTGGTG
>NZ_JBIAIY010000017.1:0-75987 GCF_042871665.1 Micromonospora sp. NPDC005686 | reverse complement strand
TCGTTGTACCAAGTACCGGAGACCTCTTCAGTTATCGATCACCGCCACGCCGTGACTTCAACCGGCCAACCCCGAGTTACGAAACACGCCTTAGTAGCGCGAGCAGCGGACCACAGCCGGGCAGCGTCAGCAAGTGGTCTCGGGCGAGTTCCTCGTCCTCTGTTACGCCGAGCACCTCGAGGACACGGCCGCGCAGGTCGAGCTCGGCCACGTGGTCCGCTAGCCGCTGCGCGTACCGGCCTTTGCCAATTCGATCGATGCGTGACAACAGGGCGTTGCGGTCATCGGCCGTGGGCTTCCCGCCGGCGCAGTCCTTGACCGCGCTCGCAAAGTTCCTTTGCCGGACAGCACCGGAAGCAAGTTCGTTGAACGCGGTGACCATCTCGTCGGCGAGCAGCGGCGCTATGTCTACCTCCAGGGTGTGCCGGCCGACGTACACCCCCGCATTGCTGGCTTCGACGACCAGATCGTCCCGGCCGAGGCGAGTGCCGCTATCGGGTAGTTCGAGCTCGGCCATACCTTGCAAGCGGTCTGCGAAGTACTCGTAGGCTTCCGCGTCTTGGATCTGTAGCAGTCCCTGGGCTCGCCACAGTCCCGGTTCGGCGGCGGAAACGATGACGCCTTTGGTCCTATCTCTCTTCGCTGTGTCACTCGTGGCTATATCGCCGTCGGTAAGGACGACGAACGGCCGGTCAAGCGCGTTTGGGCCGAGTAACTGGGCGTAAGGGGCGAAATCCGTGCCATCCACGCCGGCCACCACAACGCCGTGTCCGTCCAGATCGAACCCGGCGGCGGCGGCCAACGCTGGCACCAGGTAGTTCTCGGCGGCGCCCTCGACCAGGATGACGTACCGAGCGAACAAGATTTCCGCGCGGGTGACGTTAAGGTAGCGCTGCAGGTCAGCCGTCTGCTCGGGGGTCAGGAGGCCCGGCGGCACGATCCGCGCCCGGGTGTTGCCGGCGCTTTCGGCTAGCAGCACCATGCTAGAGATCGGGGTAACTGCGGCGATGTGTGGGCTGTGCGTAGTCAGCACCAACCGGTTAGGTTCGCCGAGCAGGTGGGCGAATACGTGCCGCTGAAGGCTGGGATGTAGATGGGCCTCGGGCTCCTCCACCGCCAGGAGGGTGTCCTCGCCGTCCCCGGCCTGGCGGCGCAGCCGTAGCCGCTCCAACAGCAGCGCTAGGTAGATCACGTTCGCGGCGCCGGTCGACGTGCGTTCCACGCCACGGGTGCCGAATGGGTCCACGAACAGCCGAACGGTGCGTAGCAGGTCCTCGGAGCGGCCGGCGAACGCCAAAGACATGACGAGGTCCAGCTGCGGTCCGGCCATTGTCTTGACCCGTTCACGCAGCATGCGGCGCACGGCCCGTACGTTAGGGTCGCGGCTAAGTTCATCGCGTGCGGCCTGCATTTGTGCCAGGGCCCGGTCTACGTTGTCCTCGGCCGGGGGCAGTTCCCGAAGCAGCCGCGTCAGCGGGCTTCGATCGGCCCTGCCGAGATCATCCTCGGCGTTCCGGAGCGCGGGAAGCACCGACAATGCCGCATACCGCTTGGCGGACAGCATGGCGTTGGAGGGGTCATTGGCACCAAAGATCGTCCAGTTGTAGTCGTCCGGCGTCAGCTTGCGGGCAGGTGCGGTGCCGAGCACGACGCCCAGCGACTTCCTTGGCCGGAACAGATACGTCAGCCGGGCTACCAGGGGGCCGGTGGCGACAATGGCCCCGTCGAGCTCACTTTGGGCATCCGGATCCGTGTCGAAGTCGCTTAGCTCCACCTCCACCGACACCTCTGTGCCCTCAGCAAGCGGCGCAGACCCGTCATGTATGTCGTCCGGCTGAAGCTGCCTACGCCGATCTGAAAGGTCAGGATCGAGTACCAGCCGCAGCGCGTGCAGCAAGTTGCTCTTGCCGACGCCGTTCTCGCCCACGACGACCGCCGGGGTGGGGAACGGCTCGATAGTCATGTCCGCGAAGTTGCGGAAATTCCGGATTCGGATCTTGCGTAGTTGCACGCACCCTCCGTCCCGCCCACGGCTACGCGCCGAGTGCACGCCACGAGGCCCTGGTTCGCCTGGCCCCGACGTGGCAGGTTATCGAAGCGGGGTCATGAGCCGGCGCGTTTCTGTCGCCATGACGATACTTGCGATCGCCCAGCTCCGGCCTGACGGTGCATGACCGGGCCGCGTCAGGGGCATGCGGCTTGCGACCTAGCAAACGCGGGTGAGCCTGCCGCTGATGAACAGGGGCCGAGCAGGGCCGACCACGGGGGCGGGGTGGTGTTGTGGGCTGTGCCTCTCGCCCCGAGGGTCATTGGTTGTGCTACACCGAGACTCGTCTCTACGCAGCCACGGCTTTGTGCGGACTCCGGGCCGGAGGGTGGTGTGATGTCGCTGACCGACACCATGATGCCGATCTGCAGGCGATGGCGGCGGGTGTGGACCGGGGGTATCAGGAGGCCACGGCTGCTCGACCATGCGGTCGAGCAGCCGTCCTACGTGCGATCAGTGTTTTTGCGCTACGGCAGCGGCTCGGCAAGCTGGTGCAGAGTGCACTCGTTCTGGTCGCGGAACCAGCCCTGGGCCCAGACCTGGGCTTTGGGCGGCTGCCCGGTCGCGGTTTCGATGATGTAGCTGATGAGCCGGATCAGCCGCCACCGTTTGCCGTCGTGCATCCATTCGGCCGGGCCGGAGATGTCGTTGTACCAGTGCACACGTGCCCGGTCGGGGTGTGACGCCAGCCAGGTTCGGATAGTTTCGCGTTCTTGGCCGACCTGGTCGGGTACGACGATGGTCAGTTCGCTGCCATCGGAAATGGTTTTGTGAGCGATCAACCGCTCCACGGCGGAGGCCCGGCGGGCTTTGGCGGCCTGCGCGGCGACCAGTGTGCCACTACTCGAGCGCGGTCGGACCATGTATGCCTCCGCGTCGGGGACCGGTAGCAGTTGCGCTACCGACAGGACGGTCTCTCCGCCGTTGGTGCGGTAGAGCTGGTAGCGGACGAGTCGGATGTCGATGCCGGACTCGTACAGGTAGAGGGCGGCGTTGGTGACTGTTGGCCCGAAGTCACCGGCCATGAGGATGATCCGTGGCCTTCGCAGTGTCTCGTCGGAGACGCCTTCGGCCCATTCCTTCAGCTGTGCCAACGCCTCGTCGGTGGTCGTGTCGCCGCCGAGGTGCGCCGCATGGACCTCGGCCAGACTGTCGAGGCTGAACAGGCGGGCCATGGCCGCGTAGTTGATCGCCTGCATCGTGACGGTGTCTGGGGCGCGGTCGCGCTTGAGCTCAACGACGACGAGCCGTCCGGCCCGGTCCAGACCCAATACGTCGAGCCGGTCGGCGGCCGGCGTGCCGCCGGCTGTGATCCATCGCCCGTATTCGAAGGTGACGACCTTCATATCGCTGTCGATGAGTTCTGGATGGTCGACGACCCATTGCTGCAGGTGTTGACGTTCCAGTAGACCGGCTTCCTCCAGCGAAATCCGCTGTGCTGGTACCGCGTTGACGCCGTTCACCGTGAACACGATCTCGTCAGGCATGGGCGGTGCCTCCTTGCACTCTGCCTGGGGCCCGTAACTGGCGAGGCAGGTCGATGAGTCGGGTTGTGGGATCAGTTTGCACAAAGCCGGTGTCCTCATGGTCTGTCAGGTCGGAGATCAGGCCAACGACGACTACGACCGTCCCGCCTCTCCGGGCATCCAGTTCCTGTTGGCACGCTCGGCGAGGACCTACCCAAGCGGCGCGTGGAGTAGGAGACGATGAGCCTGGCAGGACGGGCTCGGGTGACGTTGCGTGCATCGATCCCGTATGACTCCCACCGGGATCATCAGCTGGTCAATCAGAACGCAGGTAGGCCCGTCGTTCTAGACTGCGGCAGTGAATAGACCGGGCCGCATCCACCTCGATCGTTTTTGGCGGCCGCGGGGATCAGCCGGGCGCGGAGAAGAGACGCGGGCGGCACTAGCGGCGGGGCAAGGCGTCCGGTCACTGCGCTACGAGATGGCGGCAACCCGGGCCATCGACCGGTACCCGCCCGCAGCCCTGTGGCACTTCGAGTCCGATGGCTGACTGGTGGTGGGGACCGAGCATCTCGGCGGCCCCCATCCTGACCTGTCATCCGGCAGTGTGAATCTCGATCTACTCGCGGTCGCGCTCAAGGGACTCCAGGAGACTCCCGCGCCCGGCGAGTCATGGTTCACCCCGCCAGCCCGCTCAGGTTCGCACACCCTGCGATGGACGACGAGATGCTTCCGACCTCAATCCAGCCAACTTGATCGTGACTCCGCACGGCCTACGGATCGTCGATTGGGCATCGGCAACGAAGGCAGCTCCGTGGGTCGAACTCGCATTGCTCGTCCAGTGGCTGATCGCCAGCGGCCACAGCGCCGAACAGGCAGAAGAGGGCTGACGCAGCTTCCCCTATGGACCGCGACCGACCGCAGGGTGTTGGACGACTTCGCGTCAAGAACGCATCCAAGCGGTCGGCCATGTCCCAGCGGAGCACCGAAAAGCTGGGTACACGACCTGGCGAGTGGACCGGCGAGTGGGCGGCACACCGGACCGCCAGCCATCAGTCACGTGAGCGACAGCGGGATGGCTCCCTCGTCACGTGGGGGCCCCGGTACCGGTAGGTCCAAGTCCTCCGTTAGCCGGCCAGCCCGGTCGGACCGGTAACCCGAGGCTGCGGGCTACCCCAAGGCAATCGGACGCCAGAGCCGAACGCCCTGCTCCCAATCTGCTCCCAGTTTAAGGGGCAACAGCGCGGAAGCCCGTTACCGGCCGAACCGGTGACGGGCTTCCTGCCTGCAAATATTCAGGGTGGGCGATACTGGGATCGAACCAGTGACCTCTTCGGTGTGAACGAAGCGCTCTCCCGCTGAGCTAATCGCCCTCAGCGCGCATGACTCTACCCGATCACCCGCCCGGACCAAAAACCGGGCCCTCAGTGCGTCGCGAGGTAGTGCAGCGCCTCCGCCACCACGTCGATGCCGATGCTGTACTTGAGCGACAGCCACACCACGACCGACACGAACACGAGGCCGACCGCGCCGAGCACGAACCGCAGCCCCAGCGACCGGCTGGTCACCCAGCGGGTCCAGGAGTTGACGTGCCGCCGGGTGAAGGCGAGCAGCCGTCGCGCCCAGTGGAACTCGACCGCCCAGACGCCGAGGCCGGCGATGACCAGCAGCCAGCCTGGCCCGGGCAGCGGGATCAGCGCGATGCCGACGGTGACGACGACGGCGCCGAGGATGCCGATGAAGATCTTCAGGGCGACGCGGCCGGTGGGGTTGGCGCGGATGAGGTCGAGCGTGGTGTGCAGGCGTCCCCGCCAGCCCCGTCGCCGCCGCGGCTGCTCCGTGAGAGTGGCTTGCGACCGCCCTTCCACCGGCACCTCGTACCCCCGACTTTCGGCTGCTCGGGCCGCACCTTTCGGCGGTTCGGCCGTGGTCCGCGACGTCACCGAGGAGGCCCTCGTGACCATTTCCACCCCCAGTGTCGCCCGGGACCGTCACCCCTGCTGACGACTGGACGTTACCGGAGTAAGTCGACGACTGAACCACCCGTTGCCGGGCGGGACGACGGAGTGGGCGGAACCGGAAAGTCTACTCGGGGCCGCGTGGTCCCGAGGGCTTTCGGAACCCCTTCCCACCACTGGGTGAAGTCAGCGTATGGCGGAGCGTAGCCAGGAGCAGCACCTGAGTATGGGAAAAGCGGGACACGCGCGTTCCGCAGCGGTGCCGGGGGGAGAACGTCCATGAGTGTCATCCGACCGACGACCGTAGAGGTCGAGACGTCGCTAAGGCTCGTCGCGCCTGACGCCACCGCCTTGCCGGTGCGTGCCAGTCTGCGTTACGACCCTGCTGACCCGTATGCGGTCCATGTCCTGTTCCACGCCGAGTCCGCCGGCGGCGAGGCGGTGAGCTGGTCGTTCGCACGCGAACTGCTGGTCACCGGGCTCGACGAGCCGGCCGGCATCGGTGATGTGCGGGTCTGGCCGTGGGCCACCCCGCGCGGCGACTTCGTCGCGCTGGCGCTGTCGTCGCCGGACGGCAACGCCCTGTTCGAGGTTCCGCGCAGCGTGCTGGTGCGTTTCCTGCGCCGGACCTACGTCGTCGTCCCGCGTGGCCGCGAGGCCGAGCACCTGGACGTCGACACCGCGGTGAACCGGCTGCTGGCCGGTCGCTGACACGGCGATACCCGGGGCCGCGCGGATCTGCCGAGTCCGCGCGGCCCCGGGCCGTCTGCAACCGGGGTACGCCTCAGCCGCGCGTGGTGATCCCGCCGTCGACCGGGATGACCGCTCCGGTCAGGTACGCGCCGGCCCGCGACGCCAGGTAGATCGCGGTGCCCGCCATGTCCTCGGGCCGGCCGATGCGGCCCAGCGGCACCTGCTGCTCGATGGCGGCGCGCGACTCGGGGTCGTCCAGCGCGAACGCCATCATCTTGCTCTCGAACGGTCCGGGCGCGATCGCGTTGACGGTGATCTGCTCGCCGGCGAGCTGGTGGGCGAGGCCACGGGTGAGCATGTGCACGGCCGCCTTGGTGGCCGAGTACGCGTACACCTCCATCCACGGGACCCGGATGCCGTCGATCGACCCGATGTTGATCACGCGGGCCGGGTCGTCGGCGCCCGCCGCGGCGCGCAGTTGCGGCAGCAGCGCGGTGGTGAGCCGGAAGACGGCCTTGACGTTGACCGCCCAGAGCTTGTCGAAGGCGCCCTCCGGGTACTCCTCCAGCGGCGCGCCCCAGGTGGCACCCGCGTTGTTCACCAGCACGTGCAGCCGGTCGTGGCGCTCCCGCACGGCCTCGGCGAGCGCCAGCGCGCCCGCGTCGCTGCCCAGGTCGGCGGGGATCGCCTCGCAGTGGCCCTCGGCGGAGAGTTCCTTGGCGACCGATTCGCACACGTCCGCCTTGCGCGACGAGATGATCACCTTGGCGCCGGCCTGTACGAAGCCCCGGGCGATCATCAGCCCGATCCCGCGTGAGCCGCCGGTCACCAGGACCGTCTTGCCGTCGACCGAGAACAGATCCGTCATGTTCGTCCCATCGCCGTCGCCGGGCCGCGGGCCGGTCGGCCGGGGCCGCGTGGCCGGTGCGCAAGGACGCCCGGCCCGGGTTTTACCGATCGGTAACCTAACCGCCGGGCTCCGGTGCCGACAAGAGCGGCCCGAGTGGGCGAAACCGTCGAGATGCAACGTGCGGGCGCTCCGGTTACCGTCGGGATGATGGTCACTACCGGTCAGCCCTCCCCGGCCACCCGCACCGGCCCGCCGCGGCTCCGCTCCGGCACCGACGAGATCGTCACCGGTGTGCTCGGCGACCTCGCCGCCGAGCCCGGCTGGCCCCGCCCGGTCCTGCTCGATCGTGATCTGCTGGTCCTGGTCACCCACGGCCACGGCTCCGCCGAGCTGGACTTCCGGCCGGTTCCCTGCCGTCCGGGCACGCTCCTGCGCGCGCATCCCGGGCAGGCGCTGCGGTGCGTCGGTGCTCAGCTCGACGCGACAGTGGTGGGCTGGCGGCCGGACGCGCTGCGCGGCCTCGACGTCGATCCGGACGCGGTGCCCGCCCACCGCCAGCTCGCCGGTGAGGACGAGGACGCGGTGATCAGCGAGGTGAGCCAGCTCGCCGTGGACGCCGACCGGCACGCGCTGGTGCCGGCCGCCGCGGCGCTGCTGCGCCACCAGCTCGCCGTCCTGCTGCTGCGGCTGAGCCTGCTGCCCCATCCGGGCCACGGCGCGACGCCCCGGGCCGAGACGGAGACGTTCCGGCGGCTGTGCCGGAAGGTGGAACGCCGCTACCGGCACACCCGCCGGGTCGAGGACTACGCCGCCGATCTCGGCTGTTCGGTGCGTACCCTGACCCGGGCCTGTCTGGCGGTGACCGGCCGCAGCGCCAAGCAGGTGATCGACGAGCGGGTCGCGTTGCAGGCACGCCGGCTGCTCGCCGCCACCGACGAGTCGATCGCCGCGATCGGCCGGGAGCTGGGTTTTCCGGAGCCGACGAACTTCGGCCGCTTCTTCACCCGGGAGGTGGGGGTGAGCCCGGGGACGTTCCGGGCCGAGCGCGAACGCCCGCTGCCCGTCCGGCTGGTGCGACCCCGGCCGCCCGCCGACTCCCCCGTGCCGGGCGGCCAGGCATGATGGCACTGTGCAGATCTCCGCGCGCGGTGACTACGCGGTCCGGGCAGCCCTGAGCCTGGCCACCGCGTACCCCACCCTGCTGTCCACCCAGGCCATCGCGGCGGAGCAGGACATGCCGCGCAAGTTCCTCGAGGCGGTCCTGGCCGACCTGCGCCGGGCCGGGGTCGTCCGGGCCCAGCGCGGCGCCGAGGGCGGCTACACGCTGGCCCGGCCGCCGCGTGAGATCACCATCGGGCACGTGTTGCGCGCCGTCGACGGTCCGCTGGCCGGGGTACGCGGGCTGCGCCCCGAGGAGACCCGGTACGAGGGGGCGGCGGAGAACCTGCCCCGCCTCTGGGTGGCGGTGCGTGCCTCGGTGCGCCGGGTGGTCGACGAGGTGAGCCTGGACGAGCTGGTCAGCGGCCGGTTGCCGGCGCACGTGCGCAAGCTGACCGCCCAGCCGGACGCGTGGGAGCCACGCTGACTCACAGCGTGCCGACCACCTCCTCGTAGGGCAGGCGCGGCAGCCGTTCCCGCCAGGCGTCCGGCGCCGGGCGGCCGATGTTCATCAGCAGCAGCACCCGGTGCCGCCCGCCGGGGAAGAACTCCCGTTCCACGCCGGCCGCGTCGAAGCCGGCCATCGGTCCGGCGGCCAGCCCGGCGGCGCGTACGCCGACCACCAGGTAGCCGATCTGGAGCGCGGCGTTGAACCGGGCCTGCGCCTCCCGGCCGGCCGGGTCGCCGGTGAACCAGTCGCGGGCGCCGGGCCGGTGCGGGAACAGTTCGGGCAGCCGGTCGTGCCAGTCCACGTCGGCGGCGAGCACGGCGGTCAGCGGAGCGCCCGCCGTCTTGTCGCGGTTGCCGGCGCTGACGTACGGCAGCAGCCGCGCCCGGGCCGCCGCGGAGCGCAGCAGCAGCACCCGCAGCGGCTGGGCGTTCATCGCTGTCGGGCCGTACCGGATGAGGTCGTGGATGGCGCGGACCTGCTCGTCGCCGACCGGCTCGTCGGTGAACGCGTTTGCCGTGCGGGCCGCCCGGAACAGCAGGTCCTGGGCGGCCCGGTCGAGCGCGATCAGCTCGTCGACGGCGACGGTCACCACGCCTCGGGCCAGTCGCCGAGCGTGGTGGTGTAGCGGCCGGAATGGTGCAGCAGCGGGTCGCCGTCCTCCCCCGCGCCGAGCGCGAGCGGTTCGCCGAGCAGGATGGTGTGGTCGCCCGCGTCGATCCGGCGCACCACCCGGCACAGCAGCACCGCGAGCGCGTCGCCGATCAGCGGCACGCCGAACGGCCCGGTGGTCCAGCCCGGGTGGGCGCTGAACCGGTCGATGCCGCTGGTGGCGAAGATCCGCGCGATCTCCTGCTGCCCGGAGGCGAGCAGGTGCACGGCGACGTGCTCGGCCTGCTCGACGGTGGGCCAGCTCGACGACGCGCGGCCGAGGCAGACCGAGACCAGCGGCGGGTCGAGCGACACCGAGGTGAACGAGGTGGCGGTGAAGCCGGCCGGCGGCAGGTCCGGCCGCATCCGGTTGCCGCGCAGGCCGGGCGTGGTGACCACGGTGACCGTGGACGCCTGGCGGCGCAGCAGACCGCGGAACGAGTCGACGTCGACCGGGCGCAGCTCGACGGTCCCGGCGTCGGGCCGGTCCACGGTGGTCACGACGCCACCAGCTCACGGGTCGCGTAGACGCTGGCCGGCCGGGGCAGGCCGTAGTGCTCGCGCAGGGTGCGCCCGGTGTACGCGGACCGGAACAGCCCGCGCCGGCGCAGCAGTGGTACGACGTGGTCCACGAAGTCCTCCAGTCCGTCGGGTAGCAGTGGTGGCATGACGTTGAAGCCGTCGGCGGCGCCCTGGGTGAACCAGAGCTCGATCTGGTCGGCGATCTGCTCCTGTGTGCCGACCACGACGCGGTGCCCGCGTCCGCCGCCGAGACGGCCGATGAGCTGCCGCAGGGTGAGGCGTTCCCGCCGGGCAAGTTCGACGACGAGCTGGTAGCGGCTCTGGTGGGACTGCACGGTGCCGGCGTCGGGCAGGTCCGGCAGCGGGCCGTCCAGTGGCAGCCCGCTCAGGTCGAGCCCGGTCATGCCGGAGAGCTGGGCGAGAGCGTGCTCGGGCACGATCAGGGCCTCCAACTCGTCGGCGAGGTCGCGGGCCTCCTTCTCCGTACCCCCGATGACCGGCGCGATACCGGGCAGCACCTTGACCAGTTCCGGATCACGGCCGGCGTCGGCGGTGGCTCGTTTCAGCGCGGCGTAGAACGCCTGGGCGTCGGCGAGCGTCTGCTGGGCGGTGAAGACCGCCTCGGCGTACCGGGCGGCGAAGGCGATCCCGTCGGCGGACGAGCCGGCCTGCACCAGCAGCGGCCGGCCCTGCGGCGGGCGGGGCGTGTTCAGCGGCCCGGTCACCCGGAACCGCTCGCCGGTGTGCGCGATCTCGTGCACCCGGCCGGTGTCGGCGAAGACGCCCGCCGTGGTGTCCAGGACCAGCGCGTCGTCCTCCCAGCTGTCCCAGAGCTTGATCGCCACGTCGACGTGCTCGGCGGCCCGCCGGTAGCGGTCGGCGTGCGCCGGGTGGTCGTCGAGGTTGAAGTTGCGGGCCTCCCGGCCCTGCGCCGAGGTGACGATGTTCCAGCCGGCCCGGCCGCCGCTGAGATGATCCAGCGAGGCGAACGCGCGGGCCAGGTTGAACGGTTCGGTGTACGTGGTGGAGGCGGTGGCGATCAGGCCGATGTGCTCGGTCGCGGTGGCGATCGCGGCGAGCAGCGTGATCGGTTCGAAGACGGCCTGGATGTTGTGGCGTACGGCCGGGCCGACGGCGAGCCCGTCGGCGAGGAACACCGAGTCGAGCGTGCCCCGCTCGGCGATGCGGGCCAGTTCCTGGAAGTGGCGTACGTCGGCCAGGCGGCTCGGGTCGGCGCGGGGGTGCCGCCAGGCCGCCTCGTGGTGGCCGACACCCATCAGGAAGGCGTTGAGGTGCAGGGTCCGGGACATGGCGGTTCCTCTCAGGCGGTGGTGACGTCGACGCGCCAGGTGGAGAAGCGGCGTTCCCCGGCGACGAGGAGCTGGTTGACCACCAGCCCGATGGCGGAGATGGTGATGATCCCGGCGTACATGTCGGGGATCGCGAAGTTGTACTGCGCGTAGTTCACGAGGTAGCCGAGCCCGGCCTTCGCACCGACCATCTCGGCGGCGACGAGCACCAGGATCGAGTACGCCCCGGCCAGCCGGACGCCGGTGAACACGGTCGGCACGGACGCCGGGAGGATCACCTTTTGGAACAGCCGCAGGTGGTTCAGCCCCATGGAACGGGCCGAGCGGATCAGCAGCGGGTCGACGCCCTTCACAGCGGCGATGGTGTTGAGCAGGATCGGCCACGAGCAGGCGTAGACCACCAGGGCGATCTTCGACGTCTCACCGAGTCCGAGGATGAGCACGAAGACCGGCAGCAGCGCCAGCGCGGCGGTGTTGCGGAACACCTCCAGCAGCGGGCTGAGCAGGTCCGCGAGCGGCCGGTACCAGCCGATCAGCAGGCCGAGCGGGATGGCGGTGACCACGGCGAGCGCCAGCCCGGTCAGCGAGCGGGTTCCGCTGGCGCCGACGTGGTCGGCGAGCTGCCCGGTGCGCAGCAGTTCCCACCAGGCGGCGAGCACCTCGGACAGCGGGGGCAGGAAGACCCGGTCGACCAGGCCGGCGCGGGGCGCCGTCTCCCAGATCGCCGCCAGCGCCAGCAGCGCGACACTGCGGTGCAGCGCCCGGCCGCCGAGGACGAGCAGGCGTCCGGGCCGGCGGAACGCGACGGCCGGGGCGGGCGGGGCCACCGGCCGGACGGGCGGTGCGGCGACGTCAACCAACGCGGGCCTCCTCGCGTACGGCGGACTGCGCGGCGCGTACCTCGTCGCGCAGCAGCGTCCAGATCTGGTGCCGGTGGTGGCGGAACGCGTCGGTGGACCGGACGTCCTCCTCGGCTTCCCGGTCCCCCAGCTCGATGTCGATGACCTGCTTGATCCGGCCGGGCCGCGAGGTCATCACGGCGACCCGCTGACCGAGGTGCACGGCTTCGTCGATGCCGTGCGTGATGAACACGACGGTCTTCGCGGTGGCCTGCCAGATCCGCACCAGCTCGTCCTGGAGCGAGTCGCGGGTCTGGGCGTCGAGCGCGGCGAACGGCTCGTCCATCAGCAGCACGTCCGGGTCGTACGCGAGGCTGCGGGCGATGGCGACGCGCTGCTTCATGCCGCCGGACAGCTCGTGCGGGTAGCGGTCGGCGAAGCCGGTCAGCCCGACCAGGTCGAGGTGGTACGCGACCAGGTCGGCGCGCTCTGCGCGGGGCATGCCCTTGGCCTCCAGTCCGAACGCGACGTTGCCGGCGGCGGTGCGCCAGGGCAGCAGCGCGTACTGCTGGAAGACGATGCCCCGGTCCAGGCCCGGCCCGGTGACCGGGCGGCCGTCGACGAGCACCTGCCCGGCGGTCGGGGTGGCCAGCCCGCCGAGCAGGTCGAGCAGCGTGGACTTGCCGCAGCCGCTGGGGCCGACGACGACGAGGAACTCGCCGGGGCGTACCCCGAGGGTGAGATCGTCGAGCGCGGCGACCGCGCCGCCGCCGCCACGCCGCCCCGGGAAGACCTTGCGCACCCGGTCGAAGAGGATCTTGTCGGTGCTCATGCGCCACCGCCGGCGGCCGCGTTGAACCGGTTGGTGTAGAGGTCGGACGGCTTCGGCCGTTCGCCCTTGAGTTCGCCGGAGTCGGCCAGCCAGTCGATCCAGGTGGCGAACTCCCGGTCGGTGATGACGCCGCCGGGTTCGGCGACGCCGCTGGACTTCCAGTACTCGACGAGCGTGCTGTCCTCGTTGCGCCCGCGCTCGGTGATGATCGCCTTGAGGCGGGCCACCACCGTCTCGCGCGGTTGGGTGCGCGCCCACTCGATCGCCTTTCCCACGCCGGTGACGAACGTCCGGACGGTGTCCGGGTTACGGGCGAGGAAGTCGTCGCGCAAGACGTAGCTGCCGGCGCTGAACGCCCCGAGGAGTTCGTAGTCGGTGAAGACGGTGCGGATGCCGCCGTTGGCGACCGCCTTGTCGCGGATCACGCCGCCGAGCACGGCGACGTCGATCTGCCGGGCGCGCAGCGACTGCTCGGTGTTCACCGGCGGCAGCGCGACCAGCTCGACCGTGCCGATCTCGGCGGCGGTGAGGCCGCCGCGGGCCAGCCAGGTACGCAGGACGGCCTCGGCGTGCGCGCCGAGCGTGTTCATGCCGACCCGCTTGCCGATCAGGTCGCGCGGGCCGCGGATCGGGCTGCCGTCGAGCACGTAGTAGCCCTGGAAGGTCTGCGCGTCGGAGCCGTAGTAGCTGACCACGGCGGTGATCGGGGCGTTGGCGGCCTGGAGCTTGACGATCGCGCCGTTGAACGCGCCACCGAAGTCGCTCTGGCCGGTGGCGGTGGCCTGGATGTCGGCGGGACCTCCGGTGACGTTGCCGATCCAGTTGAGCTTGACGTCGCCGAGGTAGCCGAGGTCGGCGGCGAGTTCGGGGAGGATCACCTGGCCGACCGAACCCTGGTAGCGCAGTTCCTTGGTCTGTGCGCCGCCGGCGGCGTCGGTGCCGCATGCGGTGGCGGTGGCGAGGGCGAGCAGGGCGACGGCGGCGGTGAGGGCACGCCGCGGCGATCGGGTCGAGGGCATGGCGGAGTCTCCTGATCTGTCCACGGTGCGGTGGAGGGGGCCCGCGTGGGGCGGGCGAGCACGCCGTACCGCGCCGGGCAACGGTGCGCCGGCGGCGGGAACGGACGGGCGGAGAGGGAACGACGAGCGCCAGGCTCAACAGAGCGCGCTCGCGTGCCGGACCAGGTCGACGTGCACGCGAGCGGTGAGGAGGAGCTCGTTCCGCTGCGACATGTCCTCATGCTGCCGACCGCTCTCCATGTCGGTCAATGCCCTTCCACTCAGTGAGACCTTCATCGCTGGCTTTGTTACGACACGCCTCCACCAGCATTTACGACTCCTTAACACCTACCCGATGGATAGAGATTCTGCCGGGCGCGAGTTCCACCGTCCAGAGCGGACCGGGCAGGGTTTCGCGAATCGTCGATCCGGGCATGTTCGATGCCGCGAAGGCAGGGAGACGGCTGCAGAGGCAGGGAGACGAAGGAGGCACCCCGATGGGCGTCCAGTTCCGCAAGCGCAAGAAGTACGGACCGTTGATCCTCCACTTCACCCAGAACGGCTTCTCGTCGTGGAGCATCAAGATCGGCCGCTGGTCCTGGAACTCGAACACCCGCGCCCACCGCGTGGACCTTCCGGGGCCGCTGTCGTGGAAGCAGGACAAGGCCTGACCTTCCCAGGCGACGAGCGGGGGCGCCGGCTGACAGCCGGCGCCCCCGCTCGTCGCCTGGGGGCCGGGTTCGCGGTTCCGCCGACCGGGACGCACCGGTGACCGGAGAATCGCGGCATGGCGGACGTGTCCCTGCGGCGGGTACCACGGCGGGCCGCGGCGGCCTGCCTGCTCATGCTCGTCGGCTACTTCCTGGTGCCGGTCGAGGCCGATCCGAACGGCCTGCGGCTGGTGCTGCGCTCGGCGGGCACCCTGGCCCTGGTGGCGGTGGTCGCGTTCCTGGTCACCGGTCAGGTCCGCCGCCAGCTCGTCCGGGACCAGCCGACCGGCCGGGACGAGGACCGGGCGCTGACCCGGCTCGCGGTCGCGTTGATCGCCGGGCTGCTGGTCTTCGCGCTCGGCGACTACGTGGTGGCGAACACCCGGCCCGGCGAGTTCACCGGCCTGCGGACCCGGGTCGACGCGCTCTACTTCGCGCTGGCGACGCTCACCACGGTCGGCTACGGCGACGTGCACGCCCAGGGCCAGATCGCCCGGGTGGCGGTGTGCGCGCAGATGGCGTTCAGCATCGGCGTGGTCGCCACCGGGGCGTCCGTCGTCGTCAAGCAGATGACCCGGCGTTCGGGCCGGCGCTGATCAGCACGTCCCCGCCGAGCCGGCCGTGCTCCGGGTCGCGGGTCACCGCGTCCGCGGCGACCAGCGAGGCCAGCGCCCGGCTGGCGTCGGCCGCCCGGTAGACGGTCGAGGTGGTGGCGAAGCGGCGGAGCTCGGTGACCGTACGCGGGCCGGAGCGGGACAGCTCGGCAAGCAGTTCCCGGCGCAGCGGGCCGGGATCGGGGTCGAGTGAGATGTCGAGCAGCCGGCCCTGCGGGTCGGCCGGGTCGCGGTAGCGCACGCCGGCGTACTCGTCGACCGCCCAGAGCGCCTCCTTGACCGTCTCCAGCCCTCGGTCGGAGCCGGTGCCGTAGCCGAGCAGCCGGGCTGGGCCGTCCCCGTCCGGCACCAGCTCGACCTCGGTGACGAGCGGGAACCCGGCGTCGGTGAGCGCCGGGCGCAGCGACCGGCCGGGCGCGGTCACCAGCAGCAGCTCGGCCGGACGCCCGGACGCGGCGGCAGCCAGCAGGGCCGGGTCCGGGCCGGCGCCGTCGGCCACGGTGAGCAGCGGCGCACCGGCCGCGCCGGCGGCCTTGAGCGCCACCGGCAGCCGGTCCGGGCCGCCGGGCACCAGGTGCACGGCGACGTCGGGCGGCAGCGCGGCCTCGGCCGCGCCGAGGCGTACCGGCAGGTCGGTGCCGTCGTCGGCCACCACCAGCACGGTCAGGCGCCGCCCGCGCAGCCGGTCGGCGAACTCGGCCACCACCCGCAGCGCCTCCTCCGCGCCGGTGGCGTCGCCCTCGGCGTACGCGAGCGCGAGCGTCGCCCGCCGCGCCCGGTGCAGTGCGGCGGGGAGCCAGTGGTCGAGCCGGCGGACGAGCAGCTCGCGCAGGACGGCGTCGGTGGACATGGTGCCGTTTCTACCGCACCGCGCGGCGGGCCCGGCCGGGAACCCCACTCAGACCGGTACGGAGATGCCCACGCCGCCGCGGGTCTGCCCACCGTAGCGCTGCCGCTCGCGGTCGAGGTCGAGCCGCCCGATCCGGGTCCGCGCGGCGAGCGCGGCGTCGTCGAGCAGGTCGGCCGGGACGATCCAGACGATCTCGAACTCCAGCCCGTCCGGGTCGCGGCCGTAGAGGCTCTTCGTGGTGCCGTGGTCGGACGCGCCGACCAGCGCACCGGCGCCGGCCAGCCGCTCGGCGGTCGCGGCCAGCTCGTCGAGCGTGTCCAGCTCCCAGGCCAGGTGGTAGAGGCCGACGGTGGCCCGGCCGGCCTGGGACGCCCCGGCGGCCGCGCCGACCTCGAACAGGCCGAGGTCGTGGTCGTTGGTGGAGTCGGGCGCCTGGAGGAAGGCGGCGCCGCGGAAGCCCTCGGGCGTCATCGGGACCCGGCGGAAGCCCAGCACGTCGCGGTAGAAGGCGACGCTGCGTTCCAGGTCACTGACGTAGAGGACGGCGTGGTTGAGTCGGTGGATGCCCATGTCACCGACCGTACCCCGGTTTTGTTGAGCGTTCAACTAAATCCGGTATGATGGGCCTCATGACCCGGTGGCTGGACCCCGACGAGCAGCGGACCTGGCGGGCGTACCTGACCGCGTCCCGGGCGTTGATGGAGACGCTCGACCGCGAGCTGCAACGCGACGCGGGCATGCCGCACGCGTACTACGAGATCCTGGTCCGCCTCTCCGAGGCCCCGGGCCGGCGGCTGCGGATGAGCGACCTGGCGGAGCTGACCGGCTCGTCGCGGAGCCGGCTGTCACACGCCGCCGCCCGGCTGGAGGCGTCCGGGTGGATCCGCCGGGAGGACTGCCCCACCGACCGGCGCGGGCAGGTCGCCGTGCTCACCGGCGAGGGCTTCGCCACCCTGGCCGCCGCCGCGCCCGGCCACGTCGAAGGGGTACGCCGGCACCTGTTCGACGCGCTCAGCCCGGCCCAGGTCGACCAGCTCCGCCGGATCAGCGAGACGCTCGCCGACCACCTGACGGATTCGGGACCAAACTGATCCACTCCGGGTCTTGTACATACCGTCGCCGGACGAGCACGATGGGGCGTGTCCTCCGGCTTCGCTGACCTGACCGTCCAGGCGCACCAACTGGTGTCCGAAGGCGACCTCGACGGCGCGCAACGGCTGCTCGCCGACGCGCTCAGCGACGCCGATCCGCGTCCCGGCAACGCATCCCCCGAGCTGGCCGAGGCGGCCGGGCTCCAGGCCCGGGTGCTCGTCGCGCTCGGCGAGCCGCACTCCGCGCGCGGCTGGGCCGCGTTCGCGTACGCGGCGTCCACCCGGCTGTTCGGCCGCTCCGACGAGCGCACCGTCACCGCGGCCGCGACGCTCGCCGCGGTGCTGCACCGGGTCGGCAGCGACGCCCGGGCCGCCCGGCTCTACTCCGACGTGATCATCGAGCTGACCGCCCGCGACGGCCCGGAGTCGCAGCAGGTGCTCGCCGCGCACGCCGACCTGGCCACCGTGGAGTACGCGCGCGGCCAGTGCGAGGTGGCCCGCGACCGGTTGCAGGACGCCTGGGAGCTGCACCGGGAGGTCTACGGCGACGGCCATCCCAGCGGCATCAAGATGCTGGCCAAGCTCGGCGCGATGGAGCGCGACTGCGGCCGGTACGCCGACTCGCACGAGCACCTGACGCTCGCCGAGGAGCTGTGCCGCCTGCACCTGGACACCGACGACCCACTCGCCGCCCAGGTGGCCGGGCTGGCCCGCGCCGCCGCCGACCCGGACCACGTCTGCCCCGCTCCGGCACCCGAGCCGCCGCCCGCCCGGACCGCGCCGGTGGTGCCCGCCGCCCGGGTCCCACCGGCCACCGAGGGGCCGCACGACCTGCCGCCGTACTCGCCACCGGCGCTCGACGACCCGGTCGAGGCGCCGCTCTACCACCCGCCGGGACGGGCCGCCGAGGTCGCGCACGTGCCGACGCCGCGTGCCGCGCCGGAGGCGGACGGCGACGCGTTCGACGACTATCCGTGGCCGCCCGACAGGCCGGCCGAGCAGCCGTGGCGCCCCGGCGCGGACCCGCTGCCGCCCGCCGTGGTCGGGCTCGCCGACGACGAGCCGGACGGCGTACGCCGGGTGCCGCCGCCGCCCGAGGCGCCGTCGCGCTACCTGCCGGTACACGTGCCCCGGCCGCCCGCCGCACCGCGCCGCGCCCGGCCCTGGCTGCCGCTCGTGGTCCTCGGCGTGGCGGTGGCGCTGCTGCTCGGCACCATCGCGGTGATCGCCGGGGTGTCCCGGGTGGACGACGGCCGCGGCACACCGCCACCGGCCTCCAGCGCACCGCAGCCGACCTCCGCCGGTCCCCCGCCGACCACACCGGCCGCCGCCGCGCCCGGCACGCCGCCCGGGAGGTTCACCCTCACCGACCGGCGCGACAGCATCGTGCTGAGCTGGACGTACCCGGCCGGCGCCGAAGGGCCGGTGGTGGTCGCCGGGGGCCGCGCCGGGCAGCCGCAGGGCACGTTCGCCACACTGCCCGCCGGCTCGGCCGACTACATCGCCTACGGGCTCGACCGCACCACCGACTACTGCTTCACGGTGGCGCTCGTCTGGTCCACCGACACGGTCGCCCGCACCGGCCCGGTCTGCACCACACGCCGCCGCTGACCGCTCACTCCGCGTCCGGCTCGGCCAGCGCGGGCAGCCGTACCGTCGCGCGCAGCCCCGGCGCGGCGGCGCCGGGCGTCGCGTCGCCCAGCTCCACGGTGCCGCCGGCCCGGCGCACCAGCTCGCGCACGATGGCCAGGCCCAGGCCCGCGCCGCCCGCGTCGCGGGCCCGAGCGTCGTCGAGACGGGTGAACCGGGCGAACACCCGCTCCCGGTCCGCCGCCGGGACGCCCGGCCCGTCGTCGGCCACCGTGATCAGGTGGTACGCGCTGTCCGGCCCGCTCACGGCCAGTTCCACAGCGGAGTACGCGTGCCGCAGCGCGTTGTCCACCAGGTTCACCAGCACCCGGCGCAGCTCCCCCGCGTCCCCCTCCACCCACAGCGGCCCGTCGGGGGGTGTCAGCCGCACCGGCGGCGACGGGTAGCGGGCGGCCACCGTCCACAACAGCTCGCCCAGCTCCACCGGCCCCACCGGCGACGGCCGCGCGTCCTGCTCGTCCAGGCGGGCCAGCAGCAGCAGGTCGTCGACCAGCCGGCTCAGCCGCTCGGTGTCGGCGAGCAGGTCGTCGGCGACCGCCGGCCAGTCGGTGTCGTCACCGAGACGCCGGGCCACCTCCAACTCGGTGCGCATGTTCGTCAGCGGGCTGCGCAGCTCGTGCGCGGCGTCGGCGACGAACGCCCGCTGCCGGTCCCGGGACGCGGCCAGCCGGTCCAGCATGTCGTTGAGCGTGACCGCGAGCCGGTGGATCTCGTCCTGCCCGGCCGGCACCGGGAGCCGCTCCGTACCGGCCCGCCCGGTGATCTCGGCGGCGCCGCTGCGCAACTGCTCGACCGGCCGGAGCGTCGCGCCCACCACCCGCCAGGCCACCACACCGAGCCCGGCCACCAGCACCGGAAATCCGACGAGCAGCAGGTTGCGGACCACGTGCAGGCTGTGCCGCACGTCGGTGAGCGACTTGGCCACCAGCACCGTACGCGGCTCCTGCGCCGTGCCGGCCGGCACCGTGACCACCCGGACCGGACCGGGCATGCCGGCGCGCCGACCGTCCACCACCAGCCGCTGCCGCTGCCCGGGACGCAGCTCGTCCGGGCCGAGCATCGGCACGAGGCGGTCCGCGTCGATCGAGGCGGCCCGGATGCGGCCCTGCGCGTCGACCACCTGTACCCGCAACTGCCCGCCGGCCACCGGCAGCGGATCCGGCAGCGCGTCCTCGGCGGCCAGCAGCGCCACCGCGTCGGCGGTCCGCGTCGCCTCCTCGTCGACCGAGCGTTGCAACGTCCAGCCCAGCGCGCCGAGCAGCAGCGCCGAGCCGAACGCGAACCCGACCACCAGCCCCAGCACACCGAGCGCGAGCAGCCGGGCCCGCAGGCCGAGGCGCGGCAGCGGGCCGCGTACCCACCGGCTCATGTGGCCAGCCGGTAGCCCGCGCCGCGCACCGTCTCCAGCCGCTCCCGGCCGATCTTGCGGCGCAGGTAGCCGACGTAGACCTCCACCGCGTTCGGGGCGGTGTCGACCGAGGCGTCCCAGACGTGGTCCAGCAGCTCGGTCTTCGACACCACCTCGCCGGGGCGGCGCATCAGGTAGTCCAGCAGCGCGTACTCGCGACTGGTGAGCACGACCTCGGCGTCGGCCCGGGTGACCCGGCGGCGGGCCGGGTCCAGGCGCAGGTCACCGACGGTGAGCACGGCCGGCCGCCGGGGCGCGCCGCGGCGCAGCAACGCCCGCAGCCGGGCCAGCAGCACCACGTACGAGAAGGGCTTGGTGAGGTAGTCGTCGGCGCCGCAGTCCAGGCCGTCGGCCTGGTCGTACTCGCCGTCCTTGGCCGACAGCATCAGCACCGGCAGCCAGCGCCGCTCGGCACGCAGCCGGCGCACCACCTCGTAGCCGGAGAGGCCGGGCAGCATCACGTCGAGGATCATCGCGTCGTACTCGCCGTGCCGGGCCGCGTCCAGCCCGTCCGGCCCGGTGGCCGCCACGTCCACCACGAAGCCCTCCGCCGACAGGCCCCGGCGCAGCGCCGCCGCGAGCCGCGTCTCGTCCTCCACCACCAGCAGTCGCACCGGTCCAGGGTGCCACCACGGGCTCACCCGTAGGGGATCTCCTCAGCGTGGTCACAGCGACCATCGCGCAGCATGGTGCGCAGGAGGTGCACACTATGTCTGTGATGAAGAACCGCGCCGTGCTGCGCTGGCTGGTCCCGGTGACCGCGGGGGTCGCCGTGATCGGCGGTGGCGCCGCCGTCGGCACGTTCGCCGCCGGCGCCGACCCGGCACTGCCGCCGCGCAGCGCCGCCCAGCTCCTGGAAGACCTGCGCACGTCCCGCCTGGACGGGCTCTCCGGCACCGTGGTGCAGCGCGCCGACCTCGGCCTGCCGCCGATCGCCGCGCTCGCCGGCCGGGCCACCGGCAACAACCTGGCCGGGCTGGTGTCCGGCACGCACACGCTGCGCGTCTGGTACGCCGGCGCGGACCGGCAGCGACTCGCCCTGGTCGACACGCTCGGCGAGCAGGACATCCTGCGCAACGGGCGCGACGTCTGGACCTGGAACAGCCGGGAGAACACCGCCACGCACCGGACGCTACCGGCCGACGCCCCGAACCGGGCCACAGTGCCGGCCACCCCGGCCGACGCCGCGGACCGGGCGCTGGAGGCGATCGACCCGACCACGGCGGTCACCGTCGGCCGCACCGCGACGGTGGCCGGGCGCGACGCGTACGAGCTGGTGCTCACCCCGCGCGACAAGGCGTCCCTGGTGCACCAGGTACGGATCGCGCTCGACGCGAAGGAGCACGTGCCGCTGCGCCTGCAGGTGCTCGCCGACGGTCAGGACGAGCCGGCGTTCCAGGTGGCGTTCACCCAGGTCGACTTCCGCACGCCGGAGGCTGACCAGTTCCGGTTCAACCCGCCGCCCGGCGTGAAGGTCACCGAGGCGACCGAGGGCGAGCGGCCCGGACCGGCGGGTAAGCGGTTCGAGAAGTTCGAGAAGAAGGACGCCGGGAAGCCGGACGTGCGTACCGTCGGCACCGGCTGGACCACCGTGGTGGTCGCCAAGATCGGCGACGCGGCGGCGGGCGGCGACGCGAAGCCCGGCGCGGACGCGCCGGACGCGCAGATGCTGGCCGGCGTGCTCGGTGACCTGCCCAAGGTCAGCGGCGACTGGGGCAGCGGCCGGCTGCTCAGCGGCAAGCTGTTCAGCGTGCTGCTGACCGACGACGGCCGGGTGATCGCCGGCCTGGTCACGCCGGAGCGGCTCTACGAGGCGGCCAAGGGCTGAGACATGCCGTGCCCGGGGCTCGGTCGGCTGACGTCGACCGGGCCCCGAGTTGTGTCCGGGCTTGGTCGGGTGGCGGCCGACGCGCTATCTTTCTCAGTTCAGGCACAAAAAAGGAATGGCTTTTGAATGCCATTCCTGCGGCAATTTTAGTCAATGAGGAGCCGGATTGTCAACGCACTCCGACGTGTCGGCTGACCTGCGCCAGGGCGTCGAGATCGGCCGGGAGCAGGAATACGTCTCGATGCTGTACGACCGGCTGGACGGCATGCGGGAACAGGCCGCCCGGCGGCTCGACGAGGAGTTGCGTCACACCGGTGGCACACAGCAGGCCCGGTCGCAGCGCGACTCGACGGTGGCGATGTACGCCGACCAGGTCGAGCAGTTCTCCGCGGTGGAGAGCGGCCTGTGCTTCGGCCGGCTCGACGGCGACGACGACTCGGTCCGCTACATCGGCCGGATCGGCATCTTCGACACCTCCGGCGACTACGACCCGCTGCTGATGGACTGGCGTGCCCCGGCCGCCCGCCCGTTCTACCTGGCCACCGCCGCCAACCCGCAGGGCGTACGCCGCCGCCGTCACCTGCGGACCCGCGACCGCAAGGTGACCGGGCTCAACGACGAGGTGCTGGACATCACCGCCGCCTCCCCCACCGCGCACGAGGAACTGACCGGTGAGGCGTCGCTGCTCGCCGCGCTGAACGCCGGGCGCACCGGGCGGATGCGCGACATCGTCGAGACCATCCAGGCCGAGCAGGACCGGATCATCCGCGCCGACCTGCCGGGCGTGATGGTGGTGCAGGGCGGGCCCGGCACCGGCAAGACGGCGGTGGCGCTGCACCGGGCCGCGTACCTGCTCTACACCCACCGCCAGCAGCTCTCCACCCGGGGCGTGCTGCTGGTCGGCCCGAACGCCACGTTCCTGCGCTACATCTCCCAGGTGCTGCCCACGCTGGCCGAGACCGGCGTGCTGCTGCGCACCCAGGCCGACCTGTTCCCCGGCGTGCACGCCCGGCGTGCGGAGCCCGCCACCACCGCCGCGCTCAAGGGCCGCGCGGTGCTGGCCGAGGTGCTCGCCGCGGCGGTACGCGACCGGCAGTGGGTGCCGGACGAGCCGGTCGCCATCGAGCTGCCGCAGCGGGAGGTGCTGACGCTCGACCCGGAGACCGTCCGGCAGGCCCGCGACCGGGTACGCCGCACCGGCCGCCCGCACAACCTGGCCCGCGCCCTGTTCGACGTGGAGATCGTGCACGCGCTCGCCGACCAGGTGGCCGAGCGGATCGGCGCCGACCCGCTGGGCGGGGAGAACCTGCTCTCCGAGGCCGACCGCGCGGAGATCCGCCGCGAGCTGCGCGAGGAACCGGAGATCCGGGCCGCGCTGGACGAGTTGTGGCCGGTGCTGACCCCGCAACGCCTGCTCGCCGACCTGTACGCCTCGCCGGAGCGGATCGCCACCGCCGCGCCGATGCTCACCGATGCCGAGCGGGCCGCGCTGCACCGCGAGCCGGGCGGCTGGACGCCCGCCGACGTGCCGCTGCTGGACGAGGCAGCCGAACTGCTCGGCGAGGACGAGCGCGCGGCGGTGGCCCGCCGGGAACGCATCCGGGCGCTGGAACGCGAGTACGCCGAGGGCGTGCTGGAGATCTGGCGCGGCTCCCGCTCCATCGACGTCGAGGACGAGGCCGACGGCGGTGAGATCCTCGGCGTCACCGACCTGATCGACGCCGACCGGCTCTCCGAGCGGCAGGAGGAGTCCGACCGGCTCACCACCGCCCAGCGGGCCGCCGCCGACCGCACCTGGGCGTTCGGGCACGTGATCGTGGACGAGGCGCAGGAGCTGTCGCCGATGGCGTGGCGGCTGCTGATGCGCCGCTGCCCGAGCCGGTCCATGACGATCGTCGGCGACGTGGCGCAGACCGGCGCGCTCGCCGGCACCCCGTCGTGGGGCGAGGCGCTGGCGCCGTACGTGGCGGACCGGTGGCGGCTGGAGGAGTTGACGGTCAGCTACCGCACCCCGGCCGAGATCATGGCGGTCGCCGCCGAGGTGCTGGCCGAGATCGACCCGGCGCTGCGGCCACCCCGCTCGGTACGCGCGACCGGCGTACCGCCCTGGGACCGGACCGTGCCGGCGGACCGGCTCGTCGCGGAGCTGGTCGAGGCGACCAGCCGGGAGGCCGCATCGCTCGGTGACGGGCGCCTCGGCGTGCTGGTGCCGACCGGGCGGGTGGACGAGCTGGGCGGCGCGGTGGTGGCGGCGCTGCCGGAGGCGACAGTGGGCGAGCAGCCCGAGCTGGCGAACCGGGTGGTGGTGCTGACCACCGAGCAGGCGAAGGGCTTGGAGTTCGACTCCGTGCTGGTGGTGGACCCGGCCCGCATGGTCTCCGAGTCCCCGAGGGGCAACAGTGACCTCTACGTGGCCCTGACAAGAGCCACCCAACGCCTGGGCATCCTCCGCACCCCATAACCCCCCACCCACCCCACCCGCCCTCGCCCCGTCGATCATGAAGTTAGCGGCCATGTGGATCTCCAAAACCGCCGTCAACTTCATGATCGACGAGTCAAGTGCAGGATCGGCGAGCAGAGGCCAGTGGGGGGGCGGCATCGGTGCCGCCCCCTCCGTCGTTCTGCCTCGGTCAGCCTGGGTTGGGACGGTTGTTGGTGAAGTCGCCTACCTGGGCACCCGTGGCCGAGTTGTCGCTCGTGGAGCCGCCGGCCGGGGTGCTCATGCCACCCGTACCGGCGTCACCGGTCGTCGTGGGCGCCACCTTGCCCCGGTGCTTCTCCGGCTGGCGGGCCAGGCGGCGCACACTGGCCGGTCCCGCCGTACCACCGGTCGTGGTCACCGCGCCCTGACCCCGGGTCGGTCCGCCGTCGCGCAGCACCGTCGGGTCGACGGGTACGTCCGCCGGGTCGTCCGGGTCGAGTTCCTGACGCATCCGCTCCACGTCGGTCTGCGGCACCGTGACCTCGTCCAGCGCGCCCTCGCCGTACACGCCTCCGGCGACCCGCTGCTCGGCCCGCCGGGCGGCGTCCTGCCGCATGTCGTCCTCACGCACGTCAACCACCTCGCAGGTGTGTCGGGGTATCGGTCCGGCGTGCCCGAGGCTGGGTGGCTGAAACCGGAACCGGCGACGAGAGGTCCGGTACGTGCCCGGATGTCGGGCTTCAGAACACCATGCCGATCGGCGGTTACCTTGTCTCCGGCCTCGGGTAGACCCAGGTTGCCCCGCCACAGAGCGCGAACCGCGCCGTGGCCGACCTGCGGTAGCGGGGCGAGGGTGTACGAGGTAACGACTCATCAAATCCTGAGGAGGACCAGATGAGCACGCAGGCTGCATCCACCAGGCCGATGAACCGGCCGATGTCCGACGTCCAGAACCGGTCGAACATGCAGGACACGTCGACCCGAAACATGCCGTCGATGCACGACGGTCACCGGGAGCCGATGCCGTCCCCGGGCACGGAGACGAAGCAGGCGTTGCTGACCACCGAGTTCTGGGTGTACGCCGCAGCTGTCGCGCTCGTCGCGATCGCCGCGTTCTGGAAGGGCACCACCGCCAACGGCCTGAACATCAACAACCCGAACCAGGCCTGGTGGTACCTGACCGCGCTGACCGGCGCGTACCTGGTCAGCCGGGGCTTGTCGAAGGCGGGCAGCGCGCACCGCTCCGGCAAGGAGCGTCGCGGGCGTTGATTGCACGCCGCGTGAACGGCGACGCCCCCGGGATCCGTCCCGGGGGCGTCGTCGCGTGTGCTCACTCCCCGCCGAAGTCCCCGAAGTCCTCGTCGCCGCCGTCGAACGCCTCTTCGATCAGCTCACCGGCGACCAGGCCGCCGGCGACACCGAGCGCGGCGCCCGCGACCACGCCACCCATGCCCGGGCCGCGCCGACCGTGGCCGGCGTAGCCGTGCTGGCCCGGGTAGCCGTGCCCGCCGGGCGGCATGCCGAAGCCCTGGGCCCGCAGGTTGCCGTAGCGGCCGGTGATCTCCCGCAGCCAGCCGTCGACGACCTGCACCCAGTCGGTACGGGCGGCGTCACTGTGCGGAACCGAGTAGCGGCCGATCACGTCGTGTCCGGGGCGGAGGAAGCCGCCGCGCTTGTCGCACTCCAGGATCAGCTCGACGCCCTGCTGGCTGGTCACGAACGTCAGCTCGACCTCGGTGACCGTCTGCGCGTACTGCGGCGCGGCGAAGAACTCGATCTCCTGGTAGAACGGCAGCGTCTGCGGCACCCCGTAGATCTGGCCCCGCTCCAGGTCGGCGTGCTTGAACCGGAAGCCGAGCGCCTGGAACGCGTCGAGGATCCGCTCGTGGACCGGCAGCGGGTGCACCGACACCTGGTCCAGGTCGGACTTGTCGACAGCGCGCGCCACCGCCACCTCGGTACGCAGGCCCATGGTCATGCCGTGCAGGCGCTGGCCGTACACGTCGGTGATCGGGGTCTCCCACGGCACCGGCATCTGGAACGGGATGGAGAGCTGCTGCTTCGGAGCCAGCTCGAAGGCGCCGCTGACCGGCATCCGGTGGAACTCCATCACGCCCGCGTACTCGTGGTCGCCGCTCTCGATCTCGACCCGGGTCACCAGACCGATGGCGATCTGCTCGATGCGGGCCGGCGCGTCGCCGCCGACGAGGTTCACGCGCCCGTCCAGGGCCAGGCCCGGGCGGGTGTTCGGGTTGCTGAGCACCGTGTCGACGCTCGGGCCACCCACGCCGAACGCGCTCAACATCTTCTTGAAGACCATCGGTCACTCCCGTGCGACTGCGCTCCGACATGGACCGTCGGGCACTGGTCAGGGCACCCTAGACGGCGGGGCTGAGAAGTGGCTGTGAGGCACGCCGTGGTCTCAGTCCGCGCGGACGACCATCAGCTCGCCGACCTGCTCACCGAGTTGCCGGCGGGCGTCCGGCGGCAGGCCGCCGTCGGTGATCAGCACGTCGGCCTCCTCCAGCGGGGCGATGGTGGCGATGCCGATGGTCTCCCACTTGGTGTGGTCGGCGAGCACCACCAGCCGCCGCGCGGACCCGATCAGCCGCCGGTTCACCGCCGCCTCCAGCAGGTTCGGCGTGGTGAACCCGGTACGCGGGCTCATCCCGTGCACGCCGAGGAAGAGCAGGTCGACGTTGAGCGCGGCGATGGCCGCCTCGGCGACCGGGCCGGTCAGCGCGTCCGACGGGGTACGGATGCCGCCGGTCAGCACCACGGTCTGGTCGGCGCGCGGGTCCTGGTAGAGCGCGTCGGCCACCGGAATCGAGTTGGTGACCACCGTGAGCCCACGTACCTCGGCCAGCCGCGCCGCCAGCGCGGCGGTGGTGGTGCCGGCGGACAGAGCCACCGCCATACCCGGCTCGACCAGGCCGGCGGCGCGCTCCACGATGGCGCGCTTCTCGGCCTGCTGCCGGACCGACTTGGCGGCGAAGCCGGGCTCCTCGGTGGAGCCGGGCCCGGCCAGCGTCGCACCGCCGTGCACCTTGTCGATCAGGCCGCGATCGGCCAGCACCTCCAGGTCGCGGCGGATCGTCATGTCGGACACCCCGAAGCGGCTGACCAGGTGACTGACCCGGACGCCGCCACGCTGGCGGATCAACTCCAGGATGGCGCTCTGCCGTTGCTGGGCGAGCATGGGGACCTCCTCGGCGCGCACGGCAGGGTACCGGTCAGGCGGTCGCGGGCACCGGCGCGGGCTCCTCGCGGACCACCGCCACCTCGCCCGCGGGCACCTCCAGCTCACCGTCGCAGCGCACGCCGCCGAGCAGTTCGACGCCGGTGACCGCCAGCCGGGCCGGCCCGGTGGTGTGGTTGACCACGAACAGCCAGCTCCGGTCCGCCGAGCGGCGGCGGACCACCTCCACCCCGGCCGGCACGCTCACCGGCGGACGTACGCCGGTCTCGGCGAGCAGCCGCGCCACCAGCCGATCGGTGGCCTCGTCGTCGAGCCGGGTGCCGACGTACCAGGCGGCGCCCGCGCCGACCGCGTTCCGGGTCAGCGCCGGCACACCGGGCAGGGGCCCGTCGGCGTACGCGGCCAGCACCTCCGCGCCCTCGGCGTGCAGCCACTCGGTCCACACGTCGGCGCGGGCGCCGTCGTCGAGGCGTACCGTCTCGCCGTCCCGCAGCGGGAAGAACTCCTCGACGCGTACGCCGAGCAGTTCCCGGAACGCGCCGGGGTAGCCGCCGAGCCGGATGTGGTCGTGCTCGTCGACGATGCCGCTGAAGTAGGTGACCAGCGCGGTGCCGCCGGCCTCCACGAACCGGCGCAGCGCGGCGGCGTCGGCGTCGCGGACGAGGTAGAGCGTGGGCGCCAGCACGAGCCGGTAGCGGGACAGGTCGGCGGACGGGTGGGCCACGTCGGCGGTGACCCCGGCCCGCCACAGCGCGGCGTGCAGCGCGGACAACCGGTCGGTGTAGGCGACGTCGACGCTCGGGTGGGAGTCGAGTTCGGCGCCCCACCACGCCTCGTAGTCGAACAGGATCGCCACGTCGGCTTCCACGCGACTGCCGCGTACCTCCGCCAGCGCGCGCAGGTCGGCGCCGAGCCGGCAGACCTCGCGGAACACCTTGGTGTCCGGCCCGGCGTGCGGGACCAGCGCGGAGTGGAACTTCTCCGCGCCGGCCCGGGAGGCCCGCCACTGGAAGAACAGCACCCCGTCGGCGCCGCGCGCGACGTGGGCGAGGCTGTTGCGGCGCATCTGGCCCGGCGTCTTGGCCACGTTGCGGGGTTGCCAGTTGACCGCGCTGGTGGAGTGTTCCATCAGCAGCCACGGCGCGCCGCCGGCGACGCCCCGGGTGTGGTCGGCGGCCAGCGCCAGGTCGACCTGCGGCTGCGGGTCGGCGGCGCTGAGGTAGTGGTCGTTGGAGACCACGTCCACGTCGGAGGCCCAGGAGTGGTAGTCCAGGTACTTGATGCCGGTGCCGATCATGAAGTTCGTGGTGACCGGCTGCGGGACGAGCCGGTTCAGCAGCTCCCGCTCGGCGCGCAACTGCGCGCGCTGCTCGTCGGAGGAGAACCGCAGGAAGTCCAGCTGCTGCGTCGGGTTGGCGAACGTCGGCGCGGTACGCGGCGGGTTGATCTCGGCCCAGTCGTGGTAGCGCTGGCTCCAGAACGCGGTGCCCCAGGCCGCGTTGAGCGAGTCCAGGTCGCCGTAGCGCGCGCGCAGCCAGCCGCGGAACGCCTCGGCGCTGACGTCGCAGTAGCAGTGCACGTTGTGGCAGCCGAGTTCGTTGGAGACGTGCCAGAGCACCACGGCGGGGTGCCGCGCGTACCGCCGGGCGACGGCCTCGACCAGGGCCAGCGAGTGGCCCCGGAAAACCGGCGAGCTGGGGCAGTACGCCTGCCGGCCGCCGGGCCAGAGCACCGTGCCGTCGGCCCGGCGGGGCAGCGTCTCCGGGTGCCGGTGCGCCAGCCACGGCGGCGGGCTGGCGGTGGCGGTGGCCAGGTCGACGCTGATGCCGCCGTCGTGCAGCAGGTCGATCGCCTTGTCGAGCCAGTCGAAGACGTACCGGCCGGGGGCGGGCTCCAGCAGGGCCCAGGAGAAGATGCCGACCGAGACCAGGCTGACCCCGGCCCGGCGCATGAGTGCGACGTCCTCGGCCCACGTCTGCTCGGGCCACTGCTCCGGGTTGTAGTCGGCGCCGTACCAGATGCCCTCGCCGTGCCAGTTCCGCATGACAGCAGAGGTTGCCCCCGAACAGCACCCAAGTCAACACTTTCCAACATCGACTGAGGTTCCAACGTTTACCGACGCTTTGCCCTGCCTCAGCGGCAGCAGCGCCGTCTTTTTGCCCTCTTGACAGCGCCGCGCCAAGGGGTAGCTTCAAGCGCCACCGGCTGTTTGTGTTCGGACGTGTGGATTCTCGGTGGATCTGCCCCGGCCGACACGAACACCGCCCACCGCCCACCGCCACGGTCCATGAGCGCAGCGCACCTCTTCCACGCAGGAGGCACCATGTCCCGTCCCCGCTCACAAGCCGAATACCTCGCCCGGCTCGTACCCCCGTCCGTCGCCGGCCTGAACCGGCGCTCGCTGCTCGCCGGCGCGGGGGCGCTGCTCGGCACCGGACTGCTCGCCGGCTGCGGCGACTCCGGGTCGGGCGGGGACGCCAAGAGCGTCTCGCTCGGCTCGAACCAGTCGGACCCCAAGCCCAAGGACGTCGTCGCGAAGGTGATGGACGGCTTCAAGACGTCCTCCGGGGTGACCGTCAACATCAACACGGTCGACCACAACACCTTCCAGGAGAACATCAACAACTACCTGCAGGGCAAGCCGGACGACGTGTTCACCTGGTTCGCCGGCTACCGGATGCGGTTCTTCGCCGCAAAGGGCCTGGCCGGTGACCTCAGCGACGTGTGGGGCAAGCTCGACGGCTACTCCGACGCGTTCAAGAAGGCGTCCACAGGCGACGACGGCAAGCAGTACTTCGTGCCGGCGTCGTACTACCCGTGGGCGGTCTTCTACCGCAAGTCGGTGTGGCAGCAGCGCGGCTACGAGGTGCCGAAGACGCTCGACGACCTGAACACGCTCGGCGCGCGGATGAAGAAGGACGGGCTGAACCCGATCGCGTTCGCCGACAAGGACGGCTGGCCGGCGATGGGCACGTTCGACATCCTCAACCTGCGGATCAACGGCTACCAGTTCCACGTCGACCTGATGGCCGGCAAGGAGGCGTGGACCTCCGACAAGGTGAAGAAGGTCTTCGACACCTGGGCCGGGCTGCTCCCCCTGCACCAGCCGGACTCGCTCGGCCGCACCTGGCAGGAGGCCGCCCAGTCGCTGCAGCAGAAGAAGAGCGGCATGTACCTGCTCGGCCTGTTCGTCGGCCAGCAGTTCAGCGGCGCCGACCTGGAGGACCTGGACTTCTTCACGTTCCCCGAGGTCGACTCCACGATCGGCGCGAAGGCCCTGGACGCCCCGATCGACGGCTACATGATGGCCCGCAAGCCGAAGTCCAAGGACGCGGCGGAGAAGCTGCTGACGTACCTCGGCTCCAAGGAGGCGGCGGACATCACCGTGAAGAACGACCCGAGCACGCTGGTGGCCAACAGCGGCGCGGACACCGGCGCCTACACCGCGCTGCAGAAGAAGGCCGCCGATCTGGTCGGCTCCGCCACCGAGATCGCCCAGTTCCTCGATCGCGACACCCGGCCGGACTTCGCCTCCACCGTGATGATCCCGGCGTTGCAGCAGTTCATCAAGGACCCGAAGGACATCAGCGGGCTGCTCACCAGCATCGAGAACCAGAAGAAGTCGATCTTCACAAGCTGACGGCGGAAGGGGGAAGGACATCATGTCCGACCTGCCCCTGATCCAAGCGGATCGCGCCGTGCCGCCGCCGGCCGCGACCACCACGAAGGGTGGTCGCGGTCGCCGGCTACGGCTCCTGTCCCGCACCGACCGCGTGGTGATCACGCTCATGGTGCTGGTACCTCTGCTGCTCGTCGCCGGCCTGGTCTGGCTTCCCGCGGTGGCGACGGTGCTGCTCTCCGGCACGAACTGGGACGGCATCGGCCCGATCAGCGAGATCGAATGGGTCGGGGCGAAGAACTACGACGACGTGGTGACCATCTACCCGCCGTTCGTCCCCGCGGTGCAGAACAACCTGCTCTGGCTCGCCGCGCTGTTCGTGGTGGCCACCCCGTTCGGCATGTTCCTCGCCGTGCTGCTCGACAAGGAGATTCGCGGCAGCCGCTTCTACCAGACCGCGCTCTACCTGCCGGTGGTGCTGTCGCTGGCGCTCATCGGCTTCGTCTGGCAACTCATCTACAGCCGCGACCAGGGGCTGCTCAACGGCGTGTTCGGCGGCGAGACCGACTGGTACGGCGACCCGAACGTCAACATCTGGGCCGTGCTGGTGGCGGCCGGCTGGCGGCACGTCGGCTACATCATGCTGCTCTACCTGGCCGGCCTCAAGGGCGTCGACCCGTCGCTGCGGGAGGCCGCCGCGGTCGACGGCTCGTCGGAGACCAGCACGTTCTTCCGGGTCGTCTTCCCCGTGATGCGCCCGATCAACATCATCGTGCTGGTGGTGACGGTGATCGAGTCGCTGCGCGCGTTCGACCTGGTCTGGGTCATCAACAAGGGCCGCAACGGGCTGGAGCTGATCTCCGCGCTGGTCACCCAGAACGTGGTGGGCGAGGCCAGCCGGATCGGCTTCGGTTCCGCGCTGGCGACCATCATGCTCGCCGTCTCGCTGGTCTTCATCACCATCTACCTCTGGACCGTGATGCGGGAGGGCAAGCGATGACCGCCGCAGTCTCCACCGGCCGCCGCCGCCCCGTGCGGCCCGCCCGGATCGCCCTGCACCTGTTCCTGGGTACGGTCGCCGTGGGCTGGCTGTTCCCCATCCTCTGGGCGCTGCTCACCTCGTTCCGCTCCTACGAGTACACCGCCGCCAACGGCTACGTGTCGCTGGGCGGCTGGACGATCGACAACTACGTCACCGCCTGGCGTACCGCCGAGTTCGGCAAGCACTTCCTCAACTCGGCATACATCACCGTCCCGGCGGTGCTGCTCACGCTCTTCCTCGCCTCCTGCGTGGCGTTCGTGATCGCCCGGTTCAGCTGGAAGATCAACATCGCGCTGCTCGGCCTGTTCACGGCCGCGAACCTGCTGCCGCAACAGGCGCTGCTCATCCCGCTGTTCCGGATGTTCACCGAGATCCCGCTGCCGGCCTGGATGAGCGACTCGGAGCTGCTCTACGACAGCTACTGGGGACTGATCCTGGTGAACGTCGCGTTCCAGTGCGGCTTCTGCGTGTTCGTGCTCAGCAACTACATGAAGGCGCTGCCGCACGAGCTGTACGAGGCCGCGATGGTCGACGGGGCGAACGTGTGGCGGCAGTACTGGCAGGTGACGATGCCGCTGTGCCGTCCGGCGCTGGCCGCGCTGGCGACGCTGGAGGTCACCTGGATCTACAACGAGTTCTTCTGGGCCACTGTGCTCATGCGTACCGGGGACAAGTTCCCGGTCACCAGTTCGCTGAACAACCTGCGCGGCGAGTTCTTCACCGACAACAACCTGGTCTCGGCCGGTTCGGTGCTGGTCGCGATCCCCACCCTGGTGATCTTCTTCCTGCTCCAGAAGCAGTTCGTCCGGGGTCTGACGCTGGGAGCCTCCAAGGGATGACGATCGTCCACCTGCGCCGCGCGCGAACCAGCCTGGTGCTCGACGCACGCGGCCCGGGACTGCCCCGGGTCGTGCACTGGGGCGCCGACCTCGGCCCGCTGCCCGACGGGGACCTGCCCGCGCTCGTCGACGCCACGGTGCCACCGGTGGTGCCGAGCAGCTTCGACGCGCCAACTGTGCTGTCGCTGCTGCCCGAGGCGAGCGCCGGGTGGAGCGGGCGGCCCGGGCTGGCCGGTCACCGCGACGGCCGGGACTGGTCGACGGCGTTCCGCCTGGTCGACCTCGACGTACCCGATGAGGAGCGGGACCACGACGGGGCCGGTGCCGCACGGGTGACGGTGCGGGCGGCGGACCCGGGCGCGGGGTTGAGCCTGACCGTCGAGATCACGCTGGACCCGGCGGGGGTGCTGACGCTGCGGCACCGGCTGCGCAACGACGGCGACGGCCGGTACGAGGTGCGGGAGCTGACGCCGGTGCTGCCGGTGCCGGCGGTCGCCACCGAACTGCTCGACCTGACCGGCCGGTGGTGCCGGGAGCGCGCGCCGCAGCGGCATCCGTGGCCGATGGGCGCGTGGGTACGGGAAGGGCGGCACGGCCGCACCGGGCACGACGCCACGCTGTTGCTGGTCGCGGGCACGGCCGGGTTCGGTTTCCGGCACGGCGAGGTGTGGGCGGTGCACACCGCGTGGAGCGGCGACCACGTCACGGCCGCCGAACGCCGCCCGACCGGCGAGGCCACGCTCGGCGGCGGTGAGCTGCTCGCGCCGGGTGAGATCGTGCTCGGGCCGGGCGAGGAGTGCGCCACTCCCCTGCTCTACGCGGCGCACTCCGCCGATGGGCTGGACGGGCTCAGCGAGGCGCTGCACACGCACCTGCGGGCCCGTCCGTCGCACCCGCGCACGCCACGGCCGGTCACGCTGAACGTGTGGGAGGCGGTCTACTTCGACCACGACCTGGACCGGCTGCGGGCGCTCGCCGACCGGGCCGCCGAGGTCGGTGTGGAGCGCTTCGTCCTCGACGACGGCTGGTTCCGCGGCCGGCGGCACGACCAGGCCGGGCTCGGCGACTGGTGGGTCGACGGCGAGGTGTGGCCGGACGGGTTGCAGCCGCTGATCGACCACGTACGCGGGCACGGCATGCAGTTCGGCCTCTGGGTCGAGCCGGAGATGGTCAACCCGGACTCCGACCTGTTCCGCGCCCACCCGGACTGGGTGCTCCAGGCGCCGGACCGGCTGCCGCCGCCCTGGCGGCACCAGCAGGTGCTCGACCTGGCCCACCCGGACGCGTACGCGTACCTGCTCGAACGGCTCGACGCGGTGCTGGGCGAGCACGACGGGCTCGCGTACCTGAAGTGGGACCACAACCGCGACCTGACCGAGGCCGGGCACGCCGGGCGGCCGGGTGTGCACGGGCAGACGCTCGCGGCCTACCGGCTGCTCGACGAGCTGCGCGCCCGGCACCCGGATGTCGAGATCGAGAGCTGCTCCTCCGGCGGCGCGCGGGTCGACCTGGAGATCCTGCGGCGTACCGACCGGGTCTGGGCCAGCGACTGCAACGACGCGCTGGAACGGCTGTCCATCCAGCGCTGGACCGGTCTGCTGCTGCCGCCGGAACTGATCGGCACGCACATCGGGCCGGCGCGCTCGCACACCACGCACCGCGTGCACGACCTGGGCTTCCGCGCGGTCACCGCGCTGTTCGGCCACCACGGCATCGAGTGGGACATCAGCGCGATCGACGCGACCGAGCGGGCCGAACTCACGGCGTGGGTGGCGCTGCACAAGCGGCTGCGCCCGCTGCTGCACGGCGGCCGGGTGGTCCGGGTCGACCACCCGGATCCGGCCGTGCAGGCCCACGGCGTGGTCGCCCACGACCGCTCACATGCGGTGTACGCGGTCAGCCGGCTGACCACCTCGGCGGCACAGGTGCCGGGCGCGGTACGGCTGCCGGGGCTGGACCCGCAGCGGCGCTACCGGGTCCGCCCGCCGGCCGGGGTGCCGGAGCCCGCGCTGCTGGAGATGGTCCCGCCGGGCTGGCTGGCCTGGCCCGGTGACGGGATCACAGTGAGCGGTTCGGTGCTGGGGTCGGTCGGCCTGCAACTACCGGCCCTGCACCCCGAACAGGCCCTGCTGCTGGAGGTTGTCGCGGCCTAGCGGAACAGGTGGGCGTGCCCGGCCGTCCAGTCGTCGAAGGTGCGGGGCGGGCGGCGAGGTCGTCCGCGCAGTCAGGCCGGGCGCTCCGCGCGGCGGACGGTGTCGCGCAGGGCCATGGCCACGGCGGCGAACAGGGCCGCGCCGCAGCCCACGCCGGAGATCAGCCCGACCGTGCCGGCACCGGCGCCCAGCGCGTGGGCGAGGAAGCCGGCCAGGCCGAGCGCTGTCATCGCGGCGCCGAGCCAGTGGTAGAGCGGCATCCGCCAGACGTGGGCCAGGCCGAAGAAGTGCACGCCGACGACCACCGCGACCCAGGCGACTCCCACGGCGGGCCGGTCCAGCACGTTGTTGATCACGAACAGGCCACCGAAGAGCGCGACGGCCTCCAGCGCCACCACGAGCCAGTAGCGGCGGTCCATGAACCCGGCGGCCTCCCGCTGCGGGCCGGGCGTCTCGACGCGGGCCACCCGGGACAGGGCGACCAGGAGCAGCGCGGCCACCAGCAGGCCGGCGACGCGCAGCACCAGCGGCCAGGGCGCGTCCAGGCCGCCGCTGTTGACCAGCACGAACACGGTGCCGAACGAGACGGCCACGAGCGAGCCGACCACCAGCCCCGACGGTCGCCCCCTGGTCCCCGCGCTCATGGTGTCTCCTCCCGACGGTCGCCCACCGGTCGATGCGGCGCGCGGCAGATCGTACGGCAGCCCGGCCGCCCCCGCCCTCGCCCTCCACGCCGGAACCGTGATCAAGGAGTTCGTGTCCCGATCGGACCTCGACGGCGACACAAACTCCTTGATCATCGGATCGGCGGTCAGGCGGGGGTGCAGGTCACCGCGGGGGTGGAGTTGGTGCCCTGCGAGGTGCCGATGAAGCCGAAGCTGGTGCTCGCGCCGGCGCCGAGGCGGCCGTTGTAGTCGACGTTGCGGGCGGTGTACGCCGAACCGCTGTTGCTGACGCTGGCGTTCCACGCCTGGGTGACGGACTGGCCGTTGGCGTACGTCCAGCGCACCGTCCAGCCGGTGATCGCCGCGGCTCCGGCGGTCACCTTGACCTCGCCCTGGAAGCCGCCCTGCCACGAGTTGCCGACGGTGTAGGTGGCGGTGCAGCCGCCCGAGGGCGGGGGCGTGGTGGCCGGCGGCGGGGTGGGGCTGACCGTCGGGCTGGCGGTGGGGCTGGTCGTCGGGCTGGCGGTCGGGGTGCTGCTGGCATAGACCGACGCCTCGCGGGACGTGGCGGCGATGCCGTTGGCGCCGTTGAAGATCCGCTGGCCCCAGCTGGTGAGCTGGGCCGGGTTGAACGCGGTGGTCATGTCCAGGTACTCCACGCCGCCGCCGTTGCCGCTCCACGACCAGCCCAGGTAGCCGATGCCGTTGGCCTGGCTGTACGCCATGATGGCGTCCTCGTCCGGGTTGCCGTCCGAGTGGTTGAAGCCGAACTCGCCGACCACGATCGGCAGCCCGGCTGCCCGGAACCGGCCCAGGTAGTCGCTGATCTCGGCGGCGGTGTCGAAGACGCCGTACATGTGGATGGAGAACACGGTGTTGCGCTGCGGGTCGGCGGCGAACACGGTGCCGGCGTTGTCGCGCATGGTGAACGACCAGTCCTGGCCCCAGTTCGGCGCGTCCACCATGATCGTGTGGGTCAGGCCGGCGGCGCGCAGCTGCTTGATCGCGTTCGAGGTGTCGGTGGTCCAGGCGCTGTAGCCCTGGTTGCCGAACGGCTCGTTGCCGATGTTGACGATGACGTACTTCTCCTGGCCCTTGAGCACGTCGGCGATGCTCAGCCAGTAGTCGGTGGCCTTGGCCAGCGTGGTGGCGGCGCCGTCCTCGCCGTACCCGGTGGTGTCGTGCACCTCCAGCACGCAGATCAGCCGGTTGGCCTTGCACAGCGAGATCACGTTCGCCACGTCGGCGGCGCTGTTCTTCGTCCAGCGGTCGCCGCTGGCCAGCACCACCCGGACGGTGTTCGCGCCGAGCGCCTTGACGTCGCGAAACGAGTTGGTCTGCTGCGGGTACCAGGTGTGCGCGTGGTTGACCCCGCGCATCACGAACTCGACGCCGTTGGCGTCGTAGAGCCGACCGTTGGAGACGGAGAACCCGGTGGCGGCTTGGGCCGGCTGCCCGAGGGCGAAGACGGCGGCGAGGGCCGTCAGCAGGGCGGCGCCCGCGACGGAGAGCAGTTTCTTCATGGCTGTCCTCAGGGGAAGTCTCCCCCGTGCCCGAGCGGGGGTGCGGTGACGGTGACGAGGTGGTGGCGACTGAGCCCGGTAGCCGCCGCCCGGTTCCCGAACGGACGCAGGCATCAGCGTAGGGCGATGGAAGGCGCGAAGCAACCGGTTAAGCGGGACGAGCCGGGAGGCGAGAGCGTTTGACGGGCCACACGCGCTGAACCGGTTAAGGAATCCGGGCGAAGACGAGCAGGGAAGTGGACAGCAGGGTTGACCCGCGCCGGGTGGGGTATCCCGGGACGATCCGCCCGGGAAGGAGACGTGCCATGGTCAACGTCGGTTACACCCTCATGTGCGAGCAGGCCGGCCCGAAGCAACTTGTCGACCACGCCGTACGCGCCGAGGCCGCCGGCTTCGACCATCTGGTCATGTCCGACCACTACTACCCCTGGCTGGAGTCCCAGGGCCACTCCCCGTACGCCTGGTCGGTGCTCGGCGCGGTCGCCCACGCCACCAGCCGGGCGGAGCTGATGTCGTTCGTGACCTGTCCGATCCGGCGGTACCACCCGGCGGTGGTGGCGCAGAAGGCCAGCACCATCGGTGTGCTCTCGGACGGGCGGTTCACGCTCGGCCTCGGCGCCGGGGAGAACCTCAACGAGCACGTGGTGGGCGGGTGGCCGCACGTGCAGCAGCGGCACGAGATGTTCGAGGAGGCGCTGCAGATCATCCGGCCGCTGCTCAACGGCGAGACGCTGACGTTCTCCGGCAACCACTTCGACGTGCCCGACGCGTACGTCTGGGACCGGCCGGAGCGGCCGGTGCCGATGGCGGTGGCCGCGTCCGGGCGGCAGTCGGCGACGCTCGCCGCCGAGTACGCCGACGCCATGATCGCCACCGACCCGCTGTCCCACCTGATCGACATGTACGAGGAGGCCGGCGGCGCGGGCCGCCCCCGCTACGGGCAGGTGGCCATCTGCTACGGGCCGGACGAGGACGAGTGCCGCAAGATCGTGCACGACCAGTTCCGCTGGTTCGGCCTGGGCTGGAAGGTCAACGCCGACCTGCCCGGCCCGGAGTCGTTCGACGCGGCCACCCAGTTCGTCCGGGAGGAGGACGTGGCCGAGGGCATCTCCTGCGGCCCGGACACCGACCGGCACGTCGAGGCGTTCAAGAAGTTCGTCGACGCGGGCTTCACCCACGTCGCGCTGATCCAGGTGGGCGGCGACACCCAGCCGATGTTCCTCGACTGGGCCCAGGAGGAGCTGCTGCCCCGGCTGCGCGAGCTGTGACGGTCCCGCCGTCCCCGCCGGGGCGCTTCGGCCCGGCCGACCTGCGCCTGGCGCTCGCCGCGCCCCGGCCGGCCGCCGGGTTGACGAGCGAGTTCCGGCAGGTCGCCGGGCTGCGGGCGCACACCCGCCGCTCCGGCGACCCGGGCGGGGACGGGCCGCCCGTGGTGCTGGTGCACGGCCTGGCCGTGTCGCACCGCTACCTCACCCCGCTGGCGGTCGCGCTGGCGCCGCGCCGGCAGGTGTACGTGCCGGACCTGCCCGGCTTCGGGCTGACCGAACGCCCCGCCGCCGCGTACGACGTGGACCGGCATGTGGCGTTCCTGGTCGACTGGCTCGCCGCGTACCGGTTGGGTCCGGTCTGTCTGCTCGGCCATTCCTTCGGCGCGGAGGTGGCCGCCTCGCTCGCCGCCCGCCACCCCGGCCTGGTGAACGCGCTGGTGCTGGCCGGCCCGACCTGCGACCCGGCCGCCCGGTCCCGGCACGCCCTGATCGGCCGGTGGCTGCGGGACACGCTGCGGGAGGCGACGTGGCAGGCGCCGATCCTGCTGCGCGACGTGACCGACGCCCGGCCCTGGCGGGTGTTCGCCACGCTGTCCCACTCCGTCCGCAACGCGGTCGAGGAGGACCTGGCCCGGATCACCGCACCCACGCTGGTGCTCACCGGCGCCCGCGACCCGGTCGCGCCGGCCGCCTAGCGGGAACAGGTCGCCCGGTTGGTGCCGGACGCCCGCACGGTGGCCGTCCCGGGCGCGGCGCACAACGTGGTCACCACCGCACCGGCCCAGGTCGCGGACGCCGTCCACGGCCTGCTCACCACCCCACTGAGGAGTTGACGCCATGCGTATCGGGAACACCGAGATCCGGCCCGCCGGGGGCGGGCTCGGCTGCCTGCTGATGATCCTCTTCTCGATCGTCGCCTCGGTGGTGCTCACCGTGCTGCTCAACCTCATCCTGTAGGACCGCGGCGGCGTGACCGTGCGCGGCATCGGGGTGGGCGGCAGCCAGGCACTCCTGGCCGGTCAGCGAGACGGCGGTCCTGATCTTCGCGGCCTTCGTGGTGGCCGACCTGGCGGGGTCGTTCAGCCGGCCGTGAGGTCCAGCTCGGCCAGCACCGGATAGTGGTCCGACGCCGTGTCCGCGTCGCCGTCACGGACCACCCGCACCGCGCGTACCCGATCGGCCAGCGCCGGGGTGGCGAGCAGGTAGTCCAGCCGCATCCCGGCGAACTCGGCGCCGCCGTGCCGGGTCGGCACGGTCAGGCCGCCGGGTTCGTCGCCGCCGGACCACGGCCACAGGTCGACCAGGCCTGCGTCGATCAGCCGGGCCACCGCGCGGGTGTCCACGGTACGGCCGTCGCGGCGCAGGTGCCGCCGCCGGTACGCGGTGGCCAGCCCGGCCAGCCGGGCGGTGTGGTCGACAGTGGGTTCCAGCGTGTTCAGGTCCCCGGCCAGCAGGGCCAGCTCTCCCCCGGTGCGGCGCATCGCCGTGGCCAGCCAGTCCGCCTCGATCCGCCGCCGCCCGCCCGAGTAGGGGTACAGGTGGGTGCTGACCACGGTGAGCGGCCCGGCGCCGGTGGCGACCCGCACCCGGGCGGCGGCGTGGTGGAACGGGCGGCGGACCCGGCCGGCGCGCAGCACCCGCAGCGGCGGGCGGACCAGCACCGCCACCGGCTGCCCGAAGCAGGACCGGGCCAGGTGCGCCGCCATTCCGAGCCGATCGGCCAGGCCGTCCAGCGTGGCGTCCATGCCGCGCAGTTCCTGCACCGCCAGCACGTCCGGACGCTGCGCGGTGACGACCGAGACGATCCGGTCCCGGCGGTCGGCGCTGCCTGAGTCCCGCCCGCCGGTCCGGATGTTCCAGGTCATCACCCGCAGCATCGGCTCAGCCCGGCCGCGCGGCCTTGGCCAGCTCGTCGTCCAGCTCGTCCACCTGTTCGGACTCGATCGCCGGCTGGTTGCCCTCGGCCACGTCGGCGTTGGGCCGGATCACCCAGTACAGCAGCGACAGCCAGAGCGCGCCGAGCAGGATCGCGCCCATGAAGTCGGTCGGGTGGTGCATGCCCCGGTACATCCGGGAGGTGGCCACGCCGACCGGCATCAGCACGGCCATGCCGACGAACAGCCACCGCCACCACCTGTCGGTACGCGGGAACACGATGATCGCCATGGCCACCCAGAGGCAGATGGTCGCCGCGATGTGCCCGGACGGGAACGACGAGGTGGGCATCTGCCCGTCCAGGTTCTCCACCGGCGGCCGGGGCCGGTCCACCACCCGGGCGCTGGCCAGGAACAGGCTCAGCTCGCCGAACATCGCCAGCACCACGTACAGCACCGGGCGCCAGCGCCGCCACAGGGCCAGCACGATCGGGCAGAACACCAGCGACACCAGCAGGATCGCGTGGGTGTCGCCGAACTTGCTCCACCACCAGCTCAGGTCGGTCAGCGCGTCGGTGTGCCGCTCGGCGAACCAGCGCGGCACCTCGGTGTCGAGGGTGTGGAAGAACGTGCCCTTGGCGTGGTAGCTGACGAACATGCCGAACGCGTAGAGCGCCCCGAAGACGAGCACCCAGCCGACCAGCAGCTCGGCCACCGCCGAGCGGGGGTGCTCCAGCACCTTCTCCTCGTCGGGTGCGAGCGCCAGCTCCTCGCCCGCCTCCGGCTCCAGACCCTCGCGCAGCGGCGGCACCGGCCGGCCGCGCTCGCGCCGCCACAGCCGGAAGGCGTACGCGGTGACGCCGAGCCAGGCCGCGCCGAGCAGCCAGCCGCCGATCACGTCCGACACGTAGTGCACGCCCAGCGCGATCCGGGTCAGCCCGACCAGGAAGATCAGCACACCGACGATGGCGATCGCGGGCTTGCGCCAGCGCTTCGACATGGCCGGCAGGAACACCAGCAGCAGCGCCCCGTACGCGACGAACGAGCCGAGCGCGTGGCCACTGGGAAAGCTGTTGCCCGGGGCGGCGGCGACCGGGACGTCCACCACCGGGCGCAGCCGTCCGACCAGCGCCTTGAGCGACGGGTCGAGGATCAGCCCGCCCACGCCGGTGACGATCAGGTAGACCGCCAGCCGCGACTGGCGGCGGATCAGCAGGCCCACCACCGCGATGGTGACCAGCCAGATCAGCACCGGCCGCCCGCCCAGGTCGGTGATCGCCTGGAGCACGGTGACCAGCGGACCGTGCGGGGCCACGAGGTCGTTGAACCACTCGGCCACCGCGTGGTCGGCGTCGCCCAGCGGGCTCCAGCGGAACCGGACCAGCATGAGCAGCACGCCGAACCCGACTCCCGCGCCGGCCACGGCGAGCAGGCCCGCGAGGCTCCGCTCGGCGAAATGGCTGAGCGGCCGGCTCCCGGCTTCCTTGACCGCGGTCACACCGCACCTCCCTCGTTCCTCTGCGAGGCGCGCTGTACCCGATCGGCGTGTCCCGTACACGCCCGACCGGCGCGGCGTACACGCCCGACCGGCGTGGCGTCAGAGCGAGGTCATCTCACCGGTGTCGAGCAGCTCCTCGCGTTGCGCCTCCGGCTCCCACAGGTCCGGCTGGGCGGGCTCCTCCACCCCGATGCGCATCGCTTCGAGCTGGGCGGCGAAGGCCAGCCCGCCGAACAGCGCGATCCCGGTCAGGTTGGCCCAGAGCAGCAGGGCCATCATGCCGGTCAGCGCGCCGTAGGTCTGGCCGAATCCGCCGCTGTACTTCACGTAGGCGGCGAGCAGCAGGCTGGCCAGCCACCACAGCGCGATCGCGATGGACGCGCCGAAGAACAGCCAGGACAGGCCGGGCTGGCGGCGCCGCGGGGCGTGCCGGAACAGCACCGCGACGGCGAGCACGGTCAGGCCGAGACTCAGGGGCCACCGGATCACGTCCCAGGTGGCCATGGCGACGTCGCCCCACTCGTAGTGCCGCCGTACCGACTCGCCCATCGCCCGGCCGCCGACCAGGATCAGGAAGCCGGCCAGCGCGGGTACGCCGGCGAGCACGGCGAGGATGGAGGCGCGCAGGTACTTCGGCAGCGCCGGGCGGTCCCGCTCGACGCCGTAGATCCGGTTCGCGCCCCGCTCGATCTGCGCCATCGTGGTGGTCAGCGCGACCAGTCCGGTGAGCAGACCGAGCGTCAGCGCCAATTCACCGGCGTCCTCGGTGCGCTCGCCGTCGGTCAGCAGGTCCTGCACCACGGCTTCGCTCTGACCGGGCGTGATGGCCAGCACCGTGTCGGCGACGACCTTGCCGCCCTCGTCCACGCCCAGGTCGGTGATCAGGCCGGTGAGCGCGATCAGGAACGGCACCACCGCCAGGCAGAGCTGGAAGCCCAGCGCCCGGGAGTGGCTGAAGCCGTCGCCGTAGCGGAACCGGACGAAGGCGTCCCGCAGCAGGCACCAGCCGCCGTGCCGGCGCAGTGTGTGCCAGGCGTCGTCGGCGGAGAGCTGGTCCTCGGCCATCAGCCGGGTCTCGGGGACCAGTTTCGTGCTACTCACGGCGGGCCTCCTCGACCAGGTGCTCGCCGCGCTCGCCGACCGCGTCGGCGTCCACCGCCAGGTCGGGGTCCTCCTCGGGGCGCGGTACGCAGAGCCAGAGCGACTCGGGCCGGATGGTGGCCTTGAGCGACCGGCCCGGCTCGATCAGGTCGCCGTCGAGTTGCCGGGGCTGCGCCCGGGTGCTGGTGATCTCGATTGAGCGGGCCCGGAACACCTCCATCCGGGGCACGCTGTCGCGGCGGCGCAGCACCGCCCAGCCCATCGCGAGCCAGTGGCGCAGCCGGCGCGGCGTCAGCACCGCCACGTCGAGCCAGCCGTCGTCCGGTTCGGCCTCGGTGAGCAGGCGTACCCCGCCCTGCAGGCGCCCGACGTTCGCCACCAGGACCGAGCGGGCCCGGCGGCGCAGCGGCGGCTTGCCGTCGATGCGCACCGAGACCCGCATCGGCCGGTCGCGCAGGTGACGAGCCGCGCCCACCACGTACGCCGGCCAGCCGATCCGCTTCTTCGTGGTCTCCGAGGTGGAGTCGAGCATCTGGGCGTCGAAGCCCATCCCGGCCATCACCGCGAAGCACCTGTCACCGACCACGCCGACGTCGAGGCGGCGCATCCCGCGGTCGACGGCGACCTGGAGCCCGGCGGCCAGGTCGTTCGACAGGCCGAGGTTGGCGGCCAGCAGGTTGCCGGTGCCCTGGGGCAGCACGGCCAGCGCCACGTCGGTGCCGGCCAGCGCGGTCACGCAGGCCATCACCGTGCCGTCGCCGCCGCAGGCGAAGACGACCTCGGCGCCCGCCTTGACGGCCTGTTCCGCCTGCCCTCGGCCCGGGTCCTCGACTGTCGTCTCGTACCAGGTCGGAGCCGGCCACCCGGCGGCGTCGAGCGCGCCGTCCACGGTGCGGCGGAACTCGTCCAGGTCGGCCACCTTCACCGGGTTGACCACCACTGCCGAGCGCGGCGTGCGGTTATCCGCGTTCACCGGGCGCTTGTCGTCTGCACCGTCCACGGCGTCAGTGTGCAGGACACGGGGCGTGACGGCGACCCGGCGCAGCGGGACGTTGCGAGGACCGCAATCAGGTTTGAGAACCGGATGCGCCCGGCCGCCGTCAGGCCGTCGCGCCGCCGGTCGCCTGACCTGGCACGGCCGGCCGGTACGTGAGCGGAAAGCGGGTCTGCGTGAGTTCCTCCGAGACCTGCCAGAGCCGTCCGGCCGCATCGAGGTCCTTCGCTCCGGCGGACGGCTCGGTCACCGCTGCGGGTCCGCGGACCCACCGAAGCGGCTCGGGCCGACGAAACCGCCGGCGGGGACGTCGCCGACCGCCGCCCGCGTCCTGGCGGTGACGCGTCAGGCCGCCTCGCGCAGCGCCGCGTCGACGCGCCGCCGCAGGTCGTCGATGTCCACCCCGGCCTCGGTGAGCACCACGGCAGCCAGGCCGTCGCCCTCGCGCAGCAGGCCGAGCAGGATGTGTTCGGTGCCGATGTGCCGGTGGCGCAGCCGCAGCGCCTCGCGCAGCGACAGCTCCAGCACCTTCTTTGCCCGGGGCGAGAACGTGCCGTGGTGCGTCCCGCGACGCCACCACCGGCGCGGGCTCGGGGTCGCCTCGCGCAGCGCGTCGGGGCCGAAGGACTCCTCGATCCGGGCCACTATCGCGGCGAGGTCGATGCCGATCTCGCGCAGCGCCGCGGCGTCCGCCGCGCCGAGCCCGTCGACGCCCTGCTCGGTGTGGCGGGCCACCGCGGCGCGCAGCGCGTCGGCCTCCACGCCACCGGCCGCGAGCAGCCGTACCGCCAGGTTGTCGCGGTCGGCGAGCACGCCCAGCAGCAGGTGCTCGGTGCCGACCGGCCGCCGCCCCTCGCTGCGGGCCTCGTCGAGGGCATGGTGCACCACGGTCCGGGCCCGGTTGGTGAATCGTTCGAACATCACGCCTCCCAGCTCTGACGCACCGCCGGCCGTCCGGCGTGCTTCTTGTGGACCGCCTGCCGGCTGACCTCCAGGGCGTCGGCGATCTCCTGCCACGACCAGCCCTGCCGCCGGGCGTTGTCGACCTGGATCACCTCGAGCCGTTCGAGCAGCCGGCGCAGGGCGAGCACGGCGCGCAGGCCGACCTTGGGGTCGGTGCTGCCGGCCGCCGCCGCGAGTTCCGTCGCTTGACTCATGCTGTCAATGTAGGTTGACAGCATGAGGCCTGTCAACCCTGGTTGACACGCGACCCGGCCTTCCGCTGCCCGGCCCGCAGCGGTGTTACGGTCCGCTGGTGTTCCGCCGCCGTCCGCCGGACCGGCCGGTCGAGTCCGCGCGCCGGCTCACCGTCGGCCGCCTCAGCCTGGAGATCGCCGGGGGCAGCGTGGTCGGGCACCGCTACCCGGAGAACTACGACGTGCTGCACGTCGACACCGAGCTGCCGCTAGCGGTGCTCTGCGACGGGATGGGCGACGGCGAGGGCAGCCGGGTGGCCGGCACGACAGCGGCCGAGACGTTCACCGCGCGGGTCCGCGCCGGCTGGCCCGCCGTCGGCGCCGCCACGCTGCGCGCCGCCGTCGCCGAGACCCAACGGCGGGTACGCCAGGCCGGCGCCGCGCAGGCCGGCCTGACCGGGTGCACGCTCACCGCGTTCGTGGCCGAACCGGACGGCGGCCAGGGCTGGCTGGTCCAGCTCGGCGACTCGCGGGCGTACCGGCTGCGCGACGGGCTGCTGGAACTGGTCACCGTCGACCACACCATGGCCTGGCTCGGCCTGCTGCACGGCTGGTGGCCGGCGGACTCGCCGGAGGCGGCGCGGGCGCGCTACCAGTTGCTGCGCTACGTCGGCCACCCGGACCGGCCCGAGCCGGACCTGCTCGCCGTGCCGCTGCGCCGGAGCGACACCTGGCTGCTGTGCACCGACGGCATCAGCGACCAGCTCGGCTACCACCGGCTACGCGACCTGCTGGCCGCGCGGCGGGACCCGGCGCGCACCACCGAGGCCCTGCTCGCCGCCAGCCTGGACGAGGGCGGCGAGGACAACGCCACAGCAGTCGTGCTGCGCGTACACCCGGCGTTGCCCGCCCCGCGCTGACCGCCAGTTCCGCCGACCCGCTCCGGCGCACCCGGTCCCGCGACTACGGTGGGTGAAAAGCAGGGTCGGGAGGTGAGCCGGGTGGCCGCACCCAGCCACGGCGCGGTGGTGGTCGGCGTCGGCCGCGCCGAGGCCGACCTGACGGTGGTCCGCACGGCCGCCGCCGAGGCCGCCGCCCACGACCGTCCGCTGCACCTGCTGCACGCGTTCAACTGGGCCGGCGGCACCCGCACCGACGCGGAGAACGTGCTGGAGAACGCCGGACGGGTGGCTGCCGAGTGCGCGCCGCGGGTGCCGGTCAGCGGCCGGATCGTCGAGGGCTCCCCGGTCGAGGCGCTGCTGCGGGTCGCCGACACCGCGTTCCTGATCGCGCTCGGTGACGGGGGCAGCTCGGCGCACCCGGCCCGCGTACCGGCCGACACGCCCGCCGTGGACGTGGCCGCCCGGGCCACCTGCCCGGTGCTGGTCGGCCGCACCGAGCCGGCCCCGCCCGGGCCGCTGCTGGTCGGCTTCGACGGCTCGGCCAGCTCGCGGGCCGCCCTCGGGTATGCCTTCGACTGCGCGCAACACCGCGGCGCGCGCCTGCTCGCCGTCCGGGTGATCGAGCCGGACTCCGGCGACCGCGACGACGGGCGGCTGGAGGAGGCGGTCACCCGGGAGGCCCGGCGGCACCCGCGGGTCACCGCCGACTGCGAGACCGTCCACGGTGAGCCCGGACCCGTCCTGCTCGACCGGTCCCACGCGGCGCAGCTCGCGGTGGTGGCCGCCTGGGGTGACGGGCCGCTCGGGTCCACCCTGGGCGCGGTCAGCCAGTCCTTGCTGTACCACTCGCCGGCCCCACTGATCGTCGTACGGGGACTACCCGCGGACGCCGGGGACGGGTCGTGACGCCCGCGCGGGGCGGGACCTACGGCCCTGACCGGCACCCTTTGCCGAGGTCGAGGCTGGACGTGCCGAGGAGGAAGATGTGACCCTGACCGAAGACGAGGTACGCCGGCTGGACGCGTACTGGCGCGCGGCGAACTATCTGACCGTCGGCCAGATCTACCTGCTCGACAACCCGCTGCTGCGTGAACCGCTCAGGCCCGAGCACGTCAAGCCGCGCCTGCTGGGCCACTGGGGCACCAGCCCCGGGCTCAACTTGCTCTACACGCACCTCAACCGGGTCATCGTCGAGCGGGACCTGTCCGCCATCTTCGTCACCGGCCCCGGCCACGGCGGCCCCGCGCTGGTGGCCAACACCTGGCTGGAGGGCACCTACAGCGAGCTGTACCACCACATCCCCCGGGACGCGACCGGCATGCAGCGCCTGTTCCGGCAGTTCTCCTTCCCCGGCGGCATCCCGAGCCATGTGGCGCCGGAGGTGCCGGGTTCGATCCACGAGGGCGGCGAGCTGGGGTACGCGCTGAGCCACGCGTACGGCGCCGCGTTCGACAACCCGGACCTGCTGGTGGCCTGCGTGATCGGCGACGGCGAGGCCGAGACCGGCCCGCTGGCCGGGAGCTGGCTGTCGAACGTGTTCCTGAACCCGGCCCGCGACGGGGCGGTGCTGCCGGTCCTGCACCTCAACGGCTACAAGATCGCCAACCCGACGGTGCTGGACCGGATCCCCGGCGAGGACCTGCGGGACATGATGCGCGGCTTCGGCTACGAGCCGTACCTGGTCGAGGGCGACGACCCGGCGGCCGTGCACCGGCTGCTGGCCGGCACGCTCGACCGGGCGGTCGACGAGATCGCCGCGATCCAGCGCCGGGCCCGCTCCGGTGAGCGCGTCGAGCGCCCCCGCTGGCCGATGATCGTCCTGCGGACGCCGAAGGGCTGGACCGGGCCGTCCCGGGTCGACGGCAAGCAGGTCGAGGGCACGTTCCGCGCCCACCAGGTGCCGATCTCCGGCGTCCGGGACAACCCGGAGCACCTGGCCGAGTTGGAGCGGTGGATGCGCGGCTACCGGCCGGAGGAGCTGTTCGACGCCACCGGCGGTCCGGTCGCCGAGGTGACCGAGCTGCCACCCACCGGTGACCGCCGGATGAGCGCCAACCCGGTCGCCAACGGCGGCAGGCTGCTGCGCAACCTGGAGCTGCCGGACTTCCGCGACTACGCGGTCGACGTACCGACGCCCGGTGAGCCGATGGCCGGCGCGACGGGTGTGCTCGGCCCCTGGGTACGCGACGTGATCGTGCGCAATCCCGAGACGTTCCGCCTGTTCGGCCCGGACGAGGTCGCCTCGAACCGGCTCGGCGCGGCGTTCGAGGTCACCGACCGCGCGTTCGTCGGCACCGAGGTGCCCGGCGACGACCACCTCTCCCCGGACGGCCGGGTGATGGAGGTGCTCTCCGAGCACCTGTGCCAGGGCTGGCTGGAGGGCTACCTGCTGACCGGCCGGCACGGCATCTTCACCAGCTACGAGGCGTTCATCCACATCGTCGACTCGATGGTCAACCAGCACGCCAAGTGGCTGAAGGTGACCCGGGACATCCCCTGGCGGGAGCCCGTCGCGTCGCTGAACTACCTGCTGTCCAGCCACGTGTGGCGCCAGGACCACAACGGCTTCTCCCACCAGGACCCGGGCTTCATCGACCACGTGGTGAACAAGAAGGCCGAGGTGGTCCGCGTCTACCTACCGCCGGACGGCAACACGCTGCTGTCCACGATGGACCACTGCCTGCGCAGCCGGCAGTACATCAACGTGGTGGTGGCCGGCAAGCAGCCCGCGCCGAACTGGCTGACCATGGGCGAGGCGATCCAGCACTGCCGCCGCGGCCTGGGCATCTGGGACTGGGCGAGCAGCGACGAGGGCGCCGAGCCGGACGTGGTGCTCGCCTGCGCCGGCGACGTGCCGACGCTGGAGACGCTCGCCGCCGCGGACCTGCTGCGCCGGCACCTGCCGGACCTGAAGGTGCGGGTGGTCAACGTCGTCGACCTGATGCGCCTGCAACCGCCGTCGGAGCACCCGCACGGCCTGCCGGACAACGAGTTCGACACCATCTTCACCACCGACAAGCCGGTCATCTTCGCCTACCACGGCTACCCCTGGCTGATCCACCGGCTCACCTACCGCCGCACCAACCACGAGAACCTGCACGTACGCGGCTACAAGGAGGAGGGCACCACCACGACGCCGTTCGACATGGTGATGCTCAACGACCTGGACCGCTTCCACCTGGTCATCGACGTGATCGACCGGGTGCCCGGGCTGCGGTCGCGCGCCGCCCACCTGCGCCAGGACATGGTGGACACCCGCCGGTCCTGCCGTGACCACACCCGCCGCTACGGTGAGGACGACCCGCGGGTCGCCGAGTGGCGCTGGATCCGCGAGAACGACCCGGCCGTGAGGAGTGACGAATGAGTGACGACGAGATCCTGGTCGGCTACGACGGCTCCGCCGACGCGGCGGTAGCCCTGAACTGGGCGCTGGACGAGGCGGGCCGCTCGGGGCGGCCGGTACGCCTGGCGTACGTCTTCGAGTGGTTGACGGTGACCGGCTGGGTCGGACCCGCAGTGGCGCCGGGGGTGTGGCCGGACGAGACCGCCCGGCAGCAGGTCGAGGAACTGGTGCGCAAGGCGGCGGCGGACGCCGCCGCCGAACGGCCGGGCCTGACCGTGCACGGTGAGGTGTTCGACGGACCGCCCGCGCTCGTGCTCCAGGAGCGGTCCGCCGGGGCGGGAATGCTGGTGCTCGGCAGCCGGGGCCACGGCGGCTTCGGCGGGCTGCTCGCCGGCTCCACGGCGGTCTCGGTCACCGCGCACGCCCACTGCCCGGTGGTGGTGGTCCGCGACGGCCAGGCCGCCACGTCCGGACCGGTGGTGGTCGGCTCGGACGGCTCGGAGTCCGCGCTACGGGCACTCGGCTTCGCCGTCGAGCGGGCCGCGCAGCGGGACGTGCCGCTGCGGGTGCTGCGCGCCTGGGAGCCGCCGGGTGAGCGGTGGGTGCCGCCGGACTTCGACCCGGAGCGGGTCGCCGCCAGCGAACGGGCCGCCGCCGAGGCGGAGCTGGCGCCGTGGCGGGCGAGCTTCCCCGACGTGCCGGTCGGGATCGAGGCGGTGCCCGGCAGCGCGTCGGCGCTGCTGGTGGAGGCCAGCCGGTCGGCACAACTGGTGGTGGTCGGCAGCCGGGGCCGGGGCGGCCTGCGCGGCATGCTGCTCGGCTCGGTCAGCCAGCAGCTCATCCAGCACTCGCACTGCCCGGTCGCCGTGGTACGCGAGCGCTGACTCAGCGGCCGGACGCGGTGGAGCCCTCGTCGGGGTTGAGCGAGAAGTAGTCCTCCTCCTCCTGGGCCAGGTGCAGGCGCAGCACCGCGTCCAGGCCGTAGAGCGCGGCCAGCAGATCGGGTATCTCGTCACGGCGCAGCCGGCCGTCCGGCTGCGCCGTGAGGTGCCCGCCGATCCGCTCCACCAGCCGCACGATCTCCACGTGCGCCCGGCTCATCGTGGAGGTCGCCTCCGCGCTGCCCAGCGGGCCGGCCAACGCCGGGTAGAGCTGCCGGTCCTCGGCCGCCTCGTGCGGCAGCACCTCGTCGACCAGCCGCCGGTGCACCTCGCGCAGCGCCGGCAGGCACGCCGGGTCGTCCGGGCGGGTCGCCACCAGGTCGGCGGTGTCGCGCAGCCGGGCCAGCACGTCGCGGACGCCGCCGTGCTCGCCCGCGTACCGGTCCAGCAGCTCGCGGGTGTGCGCGGGCAGGTCACGCCGCCGCAGGCCGCCGCCGAGCGCGCGCAGCGCGTTGAGGATCACCAGGACGTCGATGCCCTCCTGGAGGAACGCGCCGGCCACCGGGGGCAGCCGGCCCGCGGCGGCCACCAGCATCGCCAGCACCGCCAGGCCCATCCCGACGGTGGCGCTCTGCACCGCGATGCGGCGGGCGTACCGGGCGATCTCGACCGCGTCGGCGAGCCGGTCCAGCCGGTCCACGGTGAGCACCGCGTCGGCCACGTCCGCCGAGGCGGTCGCCCCGGTCGCGCCCATCGCCACCCCGACGTGTGCCTCGGCCAGCGCGGGCGCGTCGTTCACGCCGTCACCGACCATCACCGTCACCGCGCGCGCCGACTCCTGGCGTACCCGCTCGGCCTTCTCCTGGGGCGAGCACCGCGCGATCACGTCGTCCACGCCCACGATCTGCGCCACCTGCCGGGCCGTGCCGGGACGGTCGCCGGTCACCATGACCAGCCGGTCGAGGCCCGCCTCGCGCAGCCGACGCACGGTCCGCCGGGCGTCCGGGCGGACCGGGTCCTCCAGCAGGATCGCGCCCAGCGGCCCGCTGTCGTCGCTGACCCAGACCGCGGAGCGCCCGGCCCGTTCGGCACGCTCACCGACGCGGCCCGCCCACTCCGGCGGTTCGCCGCCGAGCTGCCCGACGTGCACCATCCGCCCGTCGACGCGCCCGCTCACCCCGTGCCCCGGCTCCTCGGTGACCTGCGTCGGCTCGGCCAACGCCAGCCCGCGCTCGCGGGCCTGCCGGACCAGCGCGGCGGCCAGCACGTGCGGGGAGAGCTGCTCGACCGAGGCGGCCAGCCGCAGCACCTCGTCCCGGTCGCCGCCCGGCGCCACCACCACCTCGGACGCCCGGGGCCGGCCCGCGGTGAGCGTGCCGGTCTTGTCCAGCAGCAGGGTACGGGCGCGGCCGAGCTGTTCCAGCGACCCGCCGTCGCGGACCAGCACGCCGCGCCGGGCCACCCGGGACAGGCCGGAGACCACAGCGATCGGGGTGGCCAGCAGCAACGGGCACGGGGTGGCCACCACGAGCACCGCCACCGCCCGGGTGAAGTCGCCGGACAGCAGCCACGCCAGCCCGGCCAGCACCAGCGTGAACGGCACGAACGCGGCGGCGTAGCGGTCGGCCAGCCGTACCATCGGGGCCTTGCGGGCGGTGGCCTCGCCGGCCAGGCGGACGATGCCCGCGTAGGTGCTCTCCGCCGCGTTGCGGCGGGCCCGCAGCCCGAAGCCCGCGCCCGCGTTCACCACGCCGCTGGCCACCTCCTCCCCCGCCGCGCGGGTGACCAGTTGCGACTCGCCGGTCACCACCGACTCGTCGAGCGTGGCCGGCTCCTCGACCACGCCGTCGACGGGAACCACGTCGCCCGGTCCCACCACGAGCCGGTCCCCCACCGCGACGCGGTCCAGCGGCACCACCTCGATGCCGCCGTCCGGGGTACGCCGGCGGGCCTGCCTCGGCGCGCGTTCCAGCAGCGCCCGCAGGTCGCGGGTGGCCCGGCGCTGGGCGTACTCCTCCAGCGCCCGCCCGGTGGCCACCATCACCGCGATCACGGCGCCGGCCAGGTACTCCCGCACCAGCAACGCGCCGAGCAGCGCCAGCACCGCGATGACGTCCACGCCGAACTGCCGCAGCCAGAGCTGGCGCAGCGTCGTCCAGGCCGCCGGCACCAGGGCCACCACGGTGACCGCCGCCCAGATCAGCCGGGCGGCGTCGTGCGCACCGGCGAACCACAGCGCCGCCCCGGCCAGCACGGCCACTGTGAGCAGCACCAGCGGCGCCCACTCGATCCAGGCCCGCCGCGGGGCGCGGGACGGCTGCTCGGGTACGCACTCGCCCGGTTCGGTTCCCACGTGGGGATCGTCTCAGCCCGGACGTGGGACGGGCGGGGCGATGCGGGTAATCCGGGGGATGGAACGGCGTCCCCACCCGCGCGTGGGGCACGATGGGGAAAACAGGAAAGGTCGTGACGATGAGCCACGAGACGCCGGCTGCCGATCGCCCGTTGACCACCGCGCTCGCGGAGGCCGCCGGAATGGCCGGCCACGCCCCCTCGGTGCACAACACGCAGCCGTGGCACTGGACTGTCCTGCCCGACGCGCTGGAGCTGCGGGTGGTCCGCGAACGGCACCTCAGCGCGATGGACCCGGAAGGGCACCTGCTGGTGGTGAGCTGCGGCGCCGCGCTGCACCACGCCCGGGTGGCGCTGGCCGCCGAGGGCTGGACCCCGGTGGTGGAGCGGCTGCCCGACGCGAAGGAACCCGACCTGCTGGCCCGGATCACCGGCCTGAAGCACACCGGCGCCGACCCCGACGCCATGCACCTCGTGCAGTGCATGCGGGTCCGGCACACCGACCGGCGGCCGGTCAGCGACGAGCAGATCCCCACCGCCGCGCTCGCTGACATCGACCGGGCCGCCACGCTGGAGGGCGTCAACCTGCAACTGCTCGACGACACTCAGAAGATCCAGCTCGCCAGCGCCGCCCAGCAGGCCGCCGCCGTCGAGGCGGACAGCCCCGAGCTGCGCGAGGAGCTGGCGTACTGGACCAGCCGGGCCGGCACCGGCACCGGGCTGCCGCCGGAGGTGCTGCCCGAGCAGGCCCCGCAGACGACCGTTCCGGCCCGCGACTTCGGCCGCGCCGGCTCGCTGCCGGTCGGGCCCGGCCACGACAAGACCGCCGTGTACGGGATCCTCTGGGGCTCCGACGACGAGACGCTGAGCTGGCTGCGCGCCGGTGAGGCGCTCTCCGCCGCCTGGCTCGCCGCGACCCGGCACGGGGTGTCGCTGGTGCCGCTGTCCGGTGTGGTGGAGGTCGAGGGCACCCGTGAGGTGCTGCGGCAGATGCTCGCCGGCCTGGGGTTCCCGTACCTCAGCATGCGGCTCGGCGTGGCCGACCCGGTGCACGCCGGCCCGCCGCACACCCCCCGGTTGGACGTCGCGCAGACAGTCGACACCTCGGCGGTCCGCGACCAGCTCTCCTGACCGGTCTCGATCACGGCGGTCACCGGGCGATACCATCGCCGGGTGGCCGCCGAACCCCAGCCCTCGCACGAGCACGTCGCGCCGTCGCTCGGGCTGACCCCGCTGTCCCGCGTCCGCCTGGACGAACTGCTCCAGGAGATGCTCGACCGGGTCGGCGAGGTGGTGACCAGCCGCGAGCGGCTACGGGCGCTGCTGGACGCCGTCGTCGGCATCGGTTCCAACCTCGACCTGCGCAGCACGTTGCAGCGGATCGTGCAGTCCGCGTGTGAGCTGGCCGGCGCCCGCTACGGCGCGCTCGGCGTGATCGGCCCGGACCGCATGCTGCACGACTTCATCGTCCACGGCATCGACCCCGAGCTGCACGCGAAGATAGGCGAGCTGCCGCACGGCCGGGGCGTGCTGGGTCTGCTCATCGACGACCCGAAGCCGCTGCGCATGCCGGACATCACCAAGCACCCCGACTCGTACGGCTTCCCGCCGAACCACCCCCCGATGCACAGCTTCCTCGGCGTGCCGGTCCGCATCCGCGACCACGTCTGGGGCAACCTCTACCTGGCCGAGAAGCAGGGCGCGACCGAGTTCACCGAGGACGACGAGGAGATCGTGGTGGCGCTCGCCGCCGCGGCCGGCGTGGCGATCGAGAACGCCCGCCTCTACGCGCTGGCGCACCGGCGGGAACGCTGGCTGGCCGCCGCCGCGGAGATCACCTCGGTGCTGCTCGGCGAGGTGCGCCGTACCGACGCGCTGAGCCTGGTGGCCCGCCGCGCCCGCGAGGTCGCCGAGGCCGAACTGGCCTTGGTGCTGCTCTACGACGAGGACGAGGCGCAGTTCACCGTCGAGGTGGTCGACGGCCCCGACCCGGTCACCCGGGAACTGGTGGGCGCGGTGCTGCCCGCCGCCGAGACCAGTTTCGCGGCGTCCGCCACGTCGGGCCGGCACGACCAGGTGGAGAACCTCGCCGCCGCGGCGCCCTGGCCCCGGCCGGTGGTCGCCGGGCCGGCCGTGCTCTCCCCGCTGACCGCCGCGGACACGCTGCACGGCGTGCTGGTGATCGGCTACCGGCCCGACCACGGTCCCGCCGCCGACGACGACCTCACCCTGCTCGCCAGCTTCGCCGGGCAGGCCGCGCTGGCCATGGAGCGGGCCCGCGGGCAGGAGGAGCGGGAACTGCTGGTGGTCCTGGAGGACCGCGAACGCATCGCCCGTGACCTGCACGACGTGGTGATCCAGCGGCTGTTCGCCACCGGCCTGCAACTGCAGAGCGGCGCGATGAACGCCCGCCCCGAGGCGGCCAGGCGGATCAACCAGGCCGTCGACGACCTGGACGCCACCATCCGCGACATCCGCCGCACCATCTTCGAGCTGCGCACCCCGATGAGCGCGGCGCTGCGCACCGAGATCCGCGAGGCCATCGAGGTGGCCACCGAGTTGCTCGGCTACCGTCCCGAGCTGGAACTGGTCGGCCCGATCGACAGCGCCGTCCCGGACGACCTGCGCCCCGAACTCACCGCAGTGCTGCGCGAGGCGCTGTCGAACGCGGTACGCCACGCCCGGGCCGGCCGGGTGTCGGTGCGCGTACGCGTCGGCTCCGGCCGGGTCGAGGTCACCGTCACCGACGACGGCGTCGGCTGCGACCCGGAGGCGGCCCGCAGCGGCCTGATCAACCTGCGCGAGCGGGCCGAGCGGCTCGGCGGCGAGTTCTCGCTGCGCCGGGCCGAGCCGCGCGGCACCGAGGTGCGCTGGAGTGCCCCGCTCGACTGAGCGCCGGTCAGGTGTTCTTGCCGAGCAGCCGGGTGGCCAGCACCGCCGCCTGGGTACGCCGCTCCAGGCCGAGCTTGGCCAGCACGCTGGAGACGTAGTTCTTCACCGTCTTCTCGGCCAGGAACATCTTCCCGGCGATCTCCCGGTTGGTGAGCCCCTCCGCCACGTACTCCAGGATCCGCCGCTCCTGCTCGGTGAGCGACTTCAGCTCCCGGGGCTGCTCCACGCCGCTGCGGATGCGCTCCAGCACGCGAGTGGTGATCGCCGGGTCGAGCAGCGACTGCCCGGCCGCCACCCGGCGGACCGCGTCCACCAGGTCGGTGCCGCGGATCTGCTTGAGCACGTAGCCGGCGGCGCCCGCCATGATCGCCGCGAACAGCGCCTCGTCGTCCTCGTACGAGGTGAGGATCAAGCCCTTGATCGAGGAGTCCACGGCGCGGACGTCCCGGCACACGTCGATGCCGTTGCCGTCGGGCAGCCGGGCGTCGAGGATCGCCACGTCGGGACGCAGCGCCGGGATGCGGCGGGCCGCCTCCTGGGCCAGGCCGGACTCGCCGACCACCTCGATGTCGCCGCTGCTCTGGAGCAGTTCGGCAAGGCCACGACGGACGACCTCGTGGTCGTCGAGCAGGAACACCCGGATCATCAGTCCTTTCTACCCGCTTTCCCGGCCCGTTAGCACGGGTCGAAAGTCCCGTTCTGCCCGCGCCGGCCGGGACCGACGGCCGGGCCCAGGTGGGGACCTCCGGCCCTGCTCACCGCGCCGCACGCTGACGCACCGTAGTGGTGTACCCGGCCGGGGAGCCGGCTCCGCACGAGAGGGAGCACCACCATGACGACCGAATACACCGGCGAGCAGCTGCGGGCCGCGGTCGCCGACGCGGTCCGGGCGCCGTCGCTGCACAACACCCAGCCGTGGCGGTTCCGGCTCGTCGACGGCGGCATCGAGGTGGCCGTCGACCCGCTGCGCGGCCTGCCCGCCACCGACCCGAGCGGCTGGGGCTCACGGATCGCCGCCGGAGCGGCCCTGTTCAACCTGCGGCTGGCACTCGCCGTCGCGGGCACCCCGGCCACCGTCCGGCTGCGCCCGTACCCAGCCGACCCGGACGTCGTGGCCCGGCTGGTGCCGGACGTACCGCGCCGTCCCACCCCGGTCGAGCAGAGCCTGTACGGGGCGATCCCCCACCGGTTCAGCAACCGCGCGCCGTTCTGGCCCGACCCGGTGCCCGCCGAGGCCCGCTGGCGGCTCGGCGAGGCGGCCCGCGCCGAGCAGTGCTGGTTGGAGCTGGTGATCGGCACGAGCGCCGTCAACGCCGTCGCCGAGGTCGCCCGCAGCGCCCACCGCGTGCTGGAACGCGACCCCGCGTACGTGGCCGAACGGGCCGAGTGGATCCGCTCCGAGCCGGCCCCGGACGGCGTGCCGACGGGTGCCGGCGGACCGCAGAGCGAGCCGCAGGACCTGCTGCCCCAGCGCGGCTTCGGCGGCCGCAACCGCGCCCCCGGCCGCGACTTCGAGCCGGAGCCGCTGGTCGCGGTGATCGGCTCGGCCGGCAACACCTCGGCCGACCAGATCCTGGCCGGGCAGGCGCTGCAACGGGTGCTGCTCACCGCCACCGACGCCGGGCTGAGCGTGTCGATGCTGTCCCAGCCGATCGAGGTGCCGGCCGCACGTGAGGCGCTGCGAATGTCGCTCGGCCGGTTCGGCACCCCGCAGATGGTGATGCGGATCGGGTACGGCCAGCCGGGCCGCGCCACCCCCCGCCGCCGGGTCGAGGAGGTGCTCGACCTGCCGGTCGTGTCGGCCTGACCCGTACCCCTCCGCGGGTCGGGCCGGCCGCGCGGCCCCCGCCCGTGCGGCGTGGTGCTGCCGTGCGGGCCCGGCTGGAGCCGCGCGGGCCTCAGGCCGGGAGCGTGGCCAGCAGGGCGGCCTCCCGCTCCGGCGCCAGGCCGACCGGGGCGCGCGCCGGCCGCCCCGCCCGGTCCGGCACGTGCCCCACCTCGCGCAGCCACCGCCAGGTGTCGGCGACCGTCTCGGTCACCGGCCGGCAGACCAGCCCTGCCGCGTAGGCGCGCTCGACGTCCCGCTCCTGCAGCCAGCGGTACTCGTGTCCGCGCGGGATCCACACCGGCAGGTCGTTCCAGGGCTCCACCCCGGCGGCCAGGACCGGCTCCGGCGCGGTCCACCGCAGCGTCGCGTCCGACCCGGTCGCCGCCACCGCCGCGTCGAGCAGGTCACCCATCGTCGCGTGCCCGGTGCGACTCACCACGTTGTACGCCCCGCCGACGCCCTCGGCGCCCCGGTCCAGCAGCCAGGTCGCCAGGTCCCGGACGTCCACGTACTGGATCGGCAGGTCACGCGGCCCGGGCGCCAGCACGTCGCCGCCCCGGGCGATCCGGTGCAGCCACCAGGGCAGCCGCCCGATGTCCTCCCCCGGCCCCAGGATCAGCCCGGCGCGCGCCAGCAGCGCCCGGTCACCGAACACCCGCGTCGCGGCGAGTTCCCCGCCGGCCTTGTTCGCCGGGTAGTCGCCGTCGTCGGCGTCCGGGTCGGCCGCCACCGTGGGCGACTCCTCGCCGCTGCCGAGCGTGACGGGTGGCGCGTACACCGACCCGCTGGACACGTAGACGTAGTGCGGCACCGCGTCGACGAGCGCCAGCGCCGCGTCCCGCACCGCCCGCGGGGCGCCGTCCCAGGTGTCCACCACCAGATCCCACTCACCGCCGGTGAGCGCGGCCAGCCCGTCCGGCACGGTCCGATCACCTCGCAACCGGTGTACGCCGTCCGGCACCTGCCCGTGCACACCCCTGTTGAACACGGTCACCTGCCAGTCGCGGCGTACCGCCTCGGCCACCACCGCACCACCCACAAATCCCGTACCGCCGAGCATCAGGAGTCGCATGAGTCCCAGCCTGCCGCCCCGTGTCGGGTACTGCGTGCCCTGTTCACGGTCAGCGGATCTGCCAACGGCAGAACCCGCGGTCGGCAGCGGGCCGCGCCGCGCGACCGGCCGGCGCCTGCGCCCAGTGAGCGGAGCAACTGCCGCGCTGTCGGGCTCCACGCGGCCCTCGCCCTGACCGCTCAGGCGAGATCACGGCGAGTTCCGAGCCCTCCGAACAAGCCTCGCCCCGGGTCACCCGCGATCTTGCACTCTGCGCCCCGCATAACGTGCAAATGGGACACCCGCAGGGCCCGCCCGTCAAGATCGGCGCCGGCCCCGCTCCGCCCTCCGATTCGGCCCACCCCGAGGCGTCGATCATGAACTTAGCGGCGGCTTTGTGTCCGATTTGTCGCAGCTAAACTCATGATCGACCCTGTGGTGGGCGCCTGGGGAGGGCTTCTCCGGGGGTGATCAAGGAGTTTGTGGTCTCGCGGGCGCTGGAAGGTGCCGCAAACTCCTTGATCACGGGGCGCAGAGCGAGGCGCCCGGCTGGGCGCGGCGAGGATCTGGTGTGTGTGGGCGGGTGTCCGGGTCGGGGGTGGTGGGCGGCACTCTGGTGGCGGAATCGTGGGCGGGTGGGTGGCGTTGTAATCGGGTGAACGACCGAGCACCACGACGACGTGACGGCCCGCGCTGCTCCCCGCTGGTGTGTGGCCCTCGGGAATGATGCCGGGTGGTGGGTCGTTGGACATGTCTCCGGCGCCGCGACGTGGCATCCCCTTGCCCCGCGAGCGGCCGGTTCCCCCGAAGACCTTTTGAGCGCCTGACGTGGTGCTCGCACCCGCGCCGATCCCCCGTCGGTGTGGGCGTCGATCCCCCGAATGGAGCCCTCATCATGAACACGATTCTGCGGAAGAGCGTTCTGGGTGTTGCTGGTCTGGCTTTCACCGGTGGTGTGTTCGCCGGTCCGGTGGCCGCTCACGCGGCTGACACCACGGCCAGCGTCAGGCCGGTGTCGGTGACGGTGCAGGGTGACAAGTTGATCCCGCACGGTGTGCAGGGCGAGCAGTCGCGTATCGAGCTGAACGACGAGCAGACCGCGAATGTGAAGGCGATCATCGCGGCGACGAAGAAGGCCGGCATGGACGAGCGTGCCGCGGTCGTCTCCATCGCCACGGCGTTGCAGGAGTCGAAGCTGGAGAACCTGGGCCACCTCGGCGACCGCAACGACCACGACTCGCAGGGCCTGTTCCAGCAGCGCCCGTCGAGTGGTTGGGGCACGGTGGAGCAGATCACCGACCCCGAGTACTCGACCACGGCCTTCCTGAAGGGTCTCAAGCAGGTCGACGGCTGGCGGGACATGCCGCTGACCAAGGCCGCCCAGACCGTCCAGGTGTCGGCCTACCCGGACCACTACGCCCAGTGGGAGCAGCAGGCCGCCGACCTCGTCGCCCAGCACTGGACCAAGTAAGACCAACCGGCTGGCCGGACCCCGTGCACCGGGCCCGGCCAGCCTGGCCTTGCCCTGATGGTGAAGCTCGTCCGCGACCGCCGCAAACGCCCTCCGGCCTTCCACCGAGCATGGCTCCGGACGTCACACGAGGCGCGGCTTGGTCCGCTGGAACACGTCGGAAGGCCGGCACCCCGAGACGGGGTGCCGGCCTTCCTCTCGCGTACCCGATGGGTCAGGCCGGGGGCAGGACGAACGTCCACGTGGTGGTGGTCGTGCTGGCCGCGGCGCCGGTGGCGGTCAGCCCGCCGTAGTTGCCGGTCGGCACGCTGCTCGCCGAGTCGGCGAGCAGGCCGGTCACCCGTCCGCCGCCGGTCTGCGAGGAGTTGCTGCGCACCGCCACGCCGGACGGCGGGGTGAGCGCGGTGGACGTGCTGTCGCCGTGCAGCCAGTACGACACGGCCCAGCTCTGCGCGGCGGTCACCGGCGCGTACGGGGTGAGCCGGGTGGCGGTGCTCGCCGGATCGGTGGCCCTGCTGAAGACGGGCGCTCCCGGCGCGACCCCCCGGTACGCGGCCAGCACCAGGTTGCCCTTCGCCTGGCTGTCCAGCGCCACCCGGACAGTCGTGCCCGCGTCGCCCGCGCTCGCGGTCTTCCACCAGGCGGTGGTGGTGGCGAAGCCACCGTCGAGACGGTCGAGCCTGCTCCACCCGGTCACCCCGGTCGGCTCACCGGTGCCGGTGTGCGTGTTCTGGCTGAGCAGGAGCAGCAGCATGTCGCCGGCCTGCACGCCGGCCGGGACGGTGGCCGTGTGGCTGATCCAGTTGGCGTTCGCGGTGGCCTGGCCGACGAACGAGATCCGCTCCGGCACGGGCGCGACTGTCACCTCGACGGTCGCGGTGCCGGTGGCGCCTCGGTCGTCGGTGACGGTGAGCGTGACCGGGTAGGTGCCGGCCGCCGCGTACGTGTGCGACGTGGTCGGCACGGAGGCCGTGCCGGTGGTGTCCCCGTCGCCGAAGTTCCAGCTGTGGTCCTGGATCGCGCCGTCGGCGTCGGTGGAGCCCGCGCCGGAGAACGTGCACACCAGGCCGGAGCAGGTGGGCGTCAACGCGGCCACCGGCGCCTGGTTGGCCGGGCCGCCCGATCCCTTGAGGATCTTCACGTAGTCGATGTCACCGGCGAAGTAGTCGCAGGTGACATTCGTACCGTCGCACTGGCTCTTGCCGCCGGCGGACAGCGGCCACGTGTTCGCGATGGTGCCGGTCGGCCCGTTGAGGCGGCTGGTCCGCACGCCGTCGACGTACATCTCCACGTACGCCGACGTGCGGTTGCAGGTGACGGTGTGCCACTGGCCGTCGGAGATCGGCAGATCCGTGTAGCCGGTACGGGATGCGCCGTCCGCGCCCCGGAACAGGCACTTCGGCTTGCCGTTCGGCGCCTCGAGCTTCCAGTAGCCGCCGGCGGTGTTGCCCTGTCCCTTCTGGAGGATGTTGCCGAAGGAGTACGTGGTCCGGTAGCGGATGGTCACCGAGAAGTCCCCGGCATCCGGGTTGAAGTCGGTGCTGTGCGGCACCAGGTCGACGTGGCCCGGAACGTACTCCTCGTCGGTGGGCAGGTGCGTGGCGAAGCGGTGGCCGGTGGCCCCGGCGTAGAGCGCGCCGGTGACCACCTCGCCGCCGATCGTGCCGTGGCGGCCGTTGCCGCTGTAGTCGGTCAGCAGCGTCGACGACGTCGGCTCGTCCATGCTGAAGAACGCCACCGTCCGCGTCGCGGTGGCCTGCGCGGGCGCGGCCGAGATCGTCACCCCGGCCGCCACGACGACGGTCGCCACCCCTAACCGGGCGGCCGTCCGCCGCCATCGTCCCCGCTCGATCATGTGCATGTGACCGCCTCCCTGCGCGTCGGGCATCACAGTGACACGCGCGGTGGCGGTGGCTGAATAACCCGCACGGTGGAGGCGGGTGACCGATGTGGCCGGTACGAACCGTCCGGTGGGGTACGTCCGCAGATCGACCGGCGGTGCCGACGGGCGGGGAGGGTGACTCTCGGTGGGCGATACTGGGTTTGAACCAGTGACCTCTTCCGTGTCAAGGAAGCGCGCTCCCACTGCGCCAATCGCCCGGGCAATCGCGAGCGGACGACGGGATTCGAACCCGCGACCCTCACCTTGGCAAGGTGATGCGCTACCAGCTGCGCTACGTCCGCGTGCCGCCGGTTCGCGCCGGCGACGGGGTGAACTCTACCCGATGACAAGATCTCCGCGCGGCACACCCCCGCCGCGTCGGGTGGCCCGGTGGTTGCGCTGCTCGCCGCCGGGGTACTGAGGCCGGTGACAGCACAACCATCCCCCCGAAGGAGGCTGTCGTGGGTATCGGTACGAGCATTTTCCTGATCGCGGTCGGCGCGATCCTCACGTTCGCGCTCAACGCCAGCGTCGGCGGGGTCGACCTCGACGTCGTCGGCTGGATCCTCATGGCGGCCGGCGTACTCGGCCTGATCATGACCACACTGGTGTGGGGCCGCCGTCGCCAGGTCGTCACCACCACCGCCGAGCAGCCGGTGGAGTACCGCCGGGTCGAGGAGCGCCGGGACGTCGCCCCGCCGATGTGACCGCCGCCGGGGCCGACGGAGCTGATCGGTCCCGAACCGGACCGGCCGGATCACCCGATCCGGCCGGTCCGATCTGCTACGGGCGTGCCGGCGCCGACCACGAGTAGGGCGGCGGCGGCCAAGGGCAGAAGACGGACGACGAGAGCTGACCGATCGATGACGACGAGAAAGGCCGTGTCGAATGATCGACACGGCCTTTCCGCTGGTGGGCGATACTGGGTTTGAACCAGTGACCTCTTCCGTGTCAAGGAAGCGCGCTCCCACTGCGCCAATCGCCCTCGTCTACTGCCGAGGTGGAGACGGGATTTGAACCCGTGTACACGGCTTTGCAGGCCGTTGCCTCGCCTCTCGGCCACTCCACCGAGGTTGCCCCCGAACTGCGTGGCGGCATCTCCGAGCGGACGACGGGATTCGAACCCGCGACCCTCACCTTGGCAAGGTGATGCGCTACCAGCTGCGCTACGTCCGCACGCCCCCGGTGTTAACCGGTGACGGATGAGAACTTTAGCCGAGTCCGGGAACGGTTGCCAAATCGGGTCCCCGTCCGGCGCGTCCGCGGGTGACCGCCCTCTCGCCCGCGAGGCTTCCTAGGAACCTGGGTGGCTGGCCCCGACCCTAGTCGCAGCGACTGCGACCTGCCCGAATACGTCCGGCGAGTCGAGTGTCCGGCATCCGACTGTCCCATCGACGACCGGCCGCTTCGGTAACTCCTCGTGGTCAATCGGATGGGTTACCGTAACGCCGTGACGAGACGAGCCGCCGAGATCCGCCTGGACGCGCTGCTGCGTACGGCCTGCGAGGTGATCGCGGAACGAGGACTCGCCAACACCCGCACCGCGGACGTGGCCGAGGCCGCCGGGGTCAGCCAGGCGCTCGTGTTCTACCACTTCGCGACGAAGGACCGGCTGCTCGCGCAGGCCTTCGCGTACGCGGTCGAGCAGGATCTGGCCCGCCTCGACGCGGTGCTGCGCTCCTCTGCCCCGCCGCTTGCCAAGCTGCGCCGGATGCTGCGCCTCTACACGCCCACCGGCCGGGCCACCTCCTGGTCGATGTGGATCGACGGGTGGGCGGAGTCGCTGCGTACCCCGGAGTTGGAGAAGCTCTCCCGCCGCCTCGACCTGCGCTGGCGGCAGGACCTGGCGGCGGTGATCACCGCCGGGGTCACCGAGGGCACGTTCGACTGCCCCGACCCGGCGGGCGCGGCCTGGCGGATCAGCGCGGTGATGGACGGGCTGGCGGTCCAGCTCGCGGTGCACGAGCGGGTGATCACCCGCCGGCAGATCGCCGAGTGGATCCGCCTGGTGGCCGCCAGGGAACTGGGCCTGGAACCCAGCCAGCTCGACTGACCGCCCCGGCCCACCCCGCCGCCGATCATGGAGCGCGGGTGAGGGCAGGGTCAGTGCCAGCGAGGGCGGGGGCGTTCGAAGGGGGGCGGGAGCGTCTCCGGTTCGGCCTCCGCCGACGGGCGCAGGAGCCGGCGCATGCGCAGCAGCAGACCGGCGCCGAGGAACAGCAGCAACCCGCCGAGCAGGAACGCGGCCTGCACCACGCCGAACCCGCCGCTGTCCGCCACCGGCCGCCCGGCCAGGCCACCCGGCGGCGGCGGCTCCACCACCGCGGCGTCGGTCCGCTCGCCGGTGACCGGCTCGTCCGAGGGCTCCTCGGCGGGCGGCTCGTCGCTCGGCGACTCCGAGGGCTCCGCGCTGCTCCGCGAGGGCGTCGGCTCGGGCCCCTCCCCCACCACCTGACGGGAGGCGGTCCGCCGGGCGAGCAGCCGCAGCTGCGGGTCGTACGCCTCGGCGGCGAAGCTCACCCGCCCGCGCCCGACGTCCTCGGCGAACGCCACCCGGTAGCGGGCGGTGACGGTACGGCCGGGACAGAGGACCCCGGGGTCGAGCTGCCGGTCGGTGAGCCGGGCGGTGTCTCCCTCGGTGCGGATCTCCAGCGGGAACGATCCGCTGTCCTCCACCCGGTCCACCTTGAGCTGGTCCAGCCGCAGGCCCTGCACCCGCACCAGCATCGACCAGCGCACCTTGACACAGCCGCCCCCGTCGGAGCGGGACACCACGGCGGAGAGCGTCTCCACCCGGTTCCCGGCGGTGAACTCGTCGGGCAGGCCGCTCAACTCGGTGGAGAAGGCCGCGGCCGCCCGCGCCGGCAGGGCACCGCCGTACCCGGTCCCGGCCACGAAGGTCAGCACCAGTCCGATCCGCAGCGCGTGCCGCCAGCCGCTCACCACGCCTCCTCCCCCTCGGTCGTGTCCACAGGCAACGCTAGGAGCGCGCCGGGCACGCCGGTAGACGGGCGTGTTCGCATCCAACGCCAAGACAAGAGGGCTGTTTCACCGAGTGTGGTGAACCGGTCACGGCGTCACCGCGACACGCCCGGGATCGGGCCCGGCCGGGCGGTGGGACACAATTCTCCGGTGTCCGAGCTGTCCGCAGCGTTCGTCCGGCTGCACGCCCGCCTCGCCCCGGTCGCCTTCGTACCCGAGGTGCTGCTGCACCAGGCCGACGAGCCGATCGGGCTGTGGGAGCTGACCGAGGGCGAGTTCCGCAGCTCCCAGCCGCCGCCGTTCTGGGCGTTCGCCTGGGCCGGCGGGCAGGGCCTGGCCCGCTACGTCACCGACCACCCCGAGGTGGTCGCCGGCCGCCGGGTGCTCGACCTGGCCTCCGGCTCCGGCCTGGTCGCCATCGCCGCCGCCCGCGCCGGCGGCGCCGCCGTCCGGGCGGTCGAGGTGGACGAGCGGGCCGTCGCGGCCGTCGCCCTCAATGCCGAGGCCAACGGGGTACGCGTCGACGCCGAACTCGGCGACATCCTCGACTCCGGCGCCGGCGACGCCGAGGTGGTGCTGGCCGGGGACGTCTTCTACAGCGAGGCGATGGCCCGCCGGATGCTGCGTTTCCTGCTCCGGGCCGCCCGCGCCGGGGCCCGGGTGCTGGTGGGCGACCCGGGCCGGGCGTTCCTGCCCCGCGAGCGCTTCCACGAGCTGGCCGCGTACGAGGTGCCGGTCTCCGAGGCGCTGGAGAGCGTACGGGTGAAGCACACCACCGTCTGGGAGCTGGACCCGAACCCGCCCGGCGCCCGCCGCTAGCGTTACCGCGCCGGGCCGCACCGCTGCGTCGGCGCGCAACTGGCCGGATGGAGGCCGCGGTGGTGGTCGCCGAGGGACGCCTGACGCGTTCGTGGTCCGCCGCGCCTGAGCCCCGCGGGTGTCGAGAGAGGGCCTGACGAAAGTCAGGGTGAGCGGCTGCCGTTCGACGGCGGCGGCGCGCCCGCGCCGGCCCATAGCGTCACCGCATGATCACACTTCGTGCGTTGACGAAACGGTTCGGCGACGTGACAGCCGTCGACGACCTGACCGTCGAGATCCGCCCCGGGCAGGTCACCGGGTTCCTCGGCCCGAACGGGGCGGGCAAGTCCACCACCATGCGGATGGTGCTCGGCCTGGACCGGCCCACCGCCGGGCAGGCCCTGGTCAACGGCCGGGACTACCGCACCCTGCGGCACCCGCTGCACGAGGTCGGCGCGCTGCTCGACGCGACAGGCGTGCACCCGGCCCGCTCCGGCCTGGCGCACCTGCGGGCGATGGCGCGCAGCAACGGCGTACCGGCCCGGCGGGTGACCGAGGTGCTCGACCTGGTCGGCCTGGACGCCCGTGCCGCCGGCAAGCCGGGCCGGGCGCTGTCGCTGGGCATGGGTCAGCGGCTCGGCATCGCGGGCGCGCTGCTCGGCGACCCGCCGGTGCTGCTGCTCGACGAGCCGGTGAACGGGCTCGACCCGGACGGGGTGCGGTGGATCCGCGGGTTCACCCGCCGTCTCGCCGACGAGGGCCGCACCGTCCTCGTCTCCAGCCACCTGATGAGCGAGATGCAGCAGACCGCCGACCGGGTGGTGGTGCTCGGGCGCGGCCGGCTGGTGGCCGACGCGCCGCTGGCCGAGCTGATCGCCGCCCGGCCCGCCGCGTCGGTCCGGGTACGCGGCCCGCAGCCGGCCGCCCTGACCGCGCTCGGCGACCGGCTCACCGCCGAGGGCGCGACGGTCACCGCCGACGACGGCGGGCTGGCCGTGGCCGGCAGCACCGCCGCCCGGGTCGGCGACCTCGCGCACGAGATGGGGGTACGCCTGCACGAGCTGACCCCCGTCGCCCCCTCCCTGGAGGAGGCGTTCCTGGAGCTGACCGCCGACAGCGTGGAGTACGCCGCCGGCCTGACCGGAGGTGGCGCCCGATGACCGCACAGTCCATGCTCGACCCGGCCCGGCGGACCGCCCGGCCCGCCCCGGCCGGACATCCGCTCGCCGGGGCGGTGGCCGCCGAGTGGACCAAACTCTGGTCGGTGCGCTCCACCTGGTGGACGCTGCTCGCGGCGGTGCTGACCATGGCGGCGAGCAACGCCCAGCTCGCCATCTACGCACACAACGCCAACACCGACGACGATCCGGCGAACAACCCGGGCGTCGTCGGCGTCGGTGAGATCGTGGCCGGGTCGCTGGAGCTGACCCAGTACGTGGTGCTGGCGCTCGGCCTGTTCGCGATCACCAGCGAGTTCACCACCGGCACGATCCGCACCACGCTGCGGTGCACCCCGTCGCGGGGGCGGGTGCTGACCGCGAAGGCGATCGTGGTGGGCGCCGTGACGTTCGGCCTCGGGCTGCTGCTCGGCGTCGTCGGCGCGGTGTCGGCCCGGCCGGTGCTCGGCGAGTGGGGCCGCGCCCCGCTGGGCGGCACGGTGGCCGACGTCATCGCCTGCGCCGCGTACCTGGCGCTGGCCGGTGTGCTGGCGCTCGGCCTGGCGTGCGCGCTGCGCGGCGCGGTACTCACGCTGACAGTGCTGTTCGCGCTGTTGATGATCGTGCCGCTGTCGTTGCGGGAGCCGGACATCACCGTGCTCACCCGGATCTCCGACGCCTTGCCCGGCGTGGCCGGCAACCATTTCCTGGCCGGGGACACCGCGCCGTACCCGCCGGCCGTGGGTCTGCTGGTGCTCGCCGCCTGGACCGCCGCCGCGCTGGCTCTGGGCCGGTGGGCGCTGGCCCGGCGCGACGCCTGAGCGGGGCGGGGCTGGTCAGCCGGCGGGTGGGACCAGCCCCGCCTCGTACGCGAGGATCGCCGCCTGCACCCGGTTGCGCACGTCCAGCCGGGTGAAGATGCTGGTCAGGTAGCTCTTCACGGTGCCCTCGACCAGGTGCAGCCGACGGGCGATCTCGGCGTTCGACAGTCCCGCCCCGACCAGCGCCAGCACGTCGCGTTCCCGGTCGGTGAGCCCGGCCAGCCGGTCCCGCGCGTACGGACCGCGGGCCAGCCGGCCGCCGCTCAGCTCGATCACCCGGCGGGCCACCCGCGGCGACAGGTACGCCCCGCCGTCGGCCACCGCCCGCACCCCGGCCAGCAGTTCGCGCGGGTCACCGGACTTGAGCAGGAATCCGGCGGCCCCGTGGCCGAGCGCGCGGGCGATCAGGTCGTCGTCGCCGAACGTGGTGAGCATGACCGCCGCCGTCTCCGGCACCAGCCGGCGGATCTGCGCGGCGGCGCTGAGCCCGTCGCAGCGGGGCATCCGGATGTCCAGCAGCGCCACCCGGGGCCGGTGTGCGCGGACCAGCTCGACCGCCGCGAGGCCGTCCTCGGCCTCGCCGACCACCTCGACGCCGGGGTCGGCGGCCAGGATCGCCCGGACCCCGGCCCGGACCAGAGCCTCGTCGTCGGCGAGCACCACCCGCACCGGACGTCCACGCTCGTCGCTCATGGTGCGATCTGCTCCTTGCTGACCAGCCGCCCGCCCACGAAGCAGAGCTGCCAGGTCGCCTGGGCGAACGGGAAGTTGCGGTCGGTGTAGTACTCGCAGCCCGGAACGGCACCGGTCCCCGGTGGGGCGACCTGGCGGCGGGGCAGTTCGAGCGCCTCGCGCGGCTCGCCCAGCCGCAGCCGTTCGAAGCCGGCCTGGTCGAGCACCGCCCCGGCCGTGGCGAGCGGGTAGTAGACCAGGGTCAGCACCAGGGCCAGTCCGGCGGGCGCGCCGAACGCCACGAGCAGGCTGCGCCGCAGCCGCCGCCGGGCCTCCCGCAGCCGGCGCTCCGCGTCCCGGCCGGGTACGCCGACGCGTCCCGCGTCGAGCGGGTCGATCTCCGCGAGGTCGTCGTCGCCGGGTCGCGGGGCGGTCGCCCCGGAACCGTCAGCCGGGCCGGTGACCGGCGGACCGGCGTCGGCGAGGGCCGGCGTCCCGAAGGCCCGGATCGGGCCGGCGACCGGTGAACCGGCGTCCGCGCGGCCGAGCGGCGGCGTGCCGGGACGGGCCGCGTCGGCGAGCGGGAGGTGTGCGGTGACCGCCCAGCCGCCGTCGCGCGGGCCGGCGTCCAGCACGCCGCCGGCGAGGCGTACCCGCTCGCGCAGCGCCACCAGGCCGGAGCCGTGCGACGCCGGTCCGGGCAGCGGGCCGGCCGGTGGCGCCGGGTTGACCACCGCGACGGTCACCGCGTCGGCGGCCCGCGCCACCTCGACCACGACCGGGGCGTCCGGGGCGTACCGGGCGGCGTTGGTGAGCGCCTCCCGGACCACCCGGTGCACGGCGTGCGCCACCAGCGGCGGCAGCTCCGCGGCGTCGGCACGCAGCTCGACCGCCATCCCGGCGTCGCGCGCGCCGTCGACCACGTCCGCGACCGACTCCCCCGGCGGCCGCAGCGTGTGCTCCTCGCGCAGCACGCCGACCACGTCGTGCAGCCGTTCCGAGGCGGCGGCCACGCTGGCCCGTAGCTCCCCCGCCGCCGCCCGATGTGCCGGGGACAGGTCCGGCGCCAGCTCCAGTGCCCCGGCCCGCAGCGCGATGAGGCTCAGGTCGTGGCCGAGCGAGTCGTGCATGTCCTGGGCGATCCGGGCCCGCTCCCGCAGGCGCACGCGCTCCACCACCGCCCGCCGCTCGTCCTCCGCGTGCCGCCGCCCGGCGTCGGCGAGCGCCTGCTGCTGACGCCGCAGCCGGCCCAGCAGCCAGGGGAAGACCCCGGCGAACAGCAGCACCGAGGCGAGCATGAACCAGGTGGCCGGGTCGGTGCCGAACAGCCCGAGGTTGAGCACGGTGCCGGTCACCGCGATGGCGGCGAAGACGACAGCGGCCGGCGCGGCCCGGGCGCTGCGCAGCCCGGCCAGGTAACCGAAGACCGGGATGGCGAAGACCACGTTTCCGTCGACGAGCGAACCGGCGACCACGACCAGCACCGCCGCCAGCGGCCATCGGCGGCTCACCGCCACTGCCAGGGCGAGCAGGGCCAGCACGACGCCGTACAGCGGCAGGTCGTGCGCCTGCCACGGCGGGCTGATCCGGCCGGCCGTCACCGGCGTCGCGAGCACCGCCCACAGCAGCAGGTCACCGGCCCGGCGCTGCCGTTCGCGGGGTTCCACGACGGTCACGCTACCCACGCCCGGCCGGGCCGGGCACCGACGAAAGTCAGGTCTCCTCGGCCCAGGCCCGCCAGTCGTCGAGCACGCCGTACAGGGCGGGGGTGAGCCAGCCGGGCGCGGACCGGCGGAACACGCCCGGGTCCATCCCGCCCGCGCCGGCCGGCACCGCGCCGAGCAGGTTCGGCAGCAGCTCGGACAGGTTGAGCCAGTGCACCAGCTCCGGTTCGGTCGGCCAGGCGCCGATCACCACGCCGGCCGGGACGGCCCGTCGTTCCAACGCCTCCAGCGTCAGCGCGGTGTGGTTGAGCGTGCCGAGCCCGGCCCGCGCCACCACCACCGCGGGCGCGCCGAGCGACACGGCCAGGTCGGCCACCGTCCACGGCTCACCGGAGGGGCGCAACCCCATCGGTACGAGCAGCCCGCCCGCGCCCTCGACGAGCACCAGGTCGTGCTTGTCCGCCTCCTCGCGGACGGCGTCGACGGCGTTGTACAGCTCCAGCGGCGGCAACTCCGCGACCCGGGCCGCGGCCAGCGGGGCCAGCGGATCGGGGTAGCTGGCCAGCGTCCGGCCGGTCAGCGGGGCGGCCAGCCGGGTCACCGAGTCGACGTCCCCGGGCTCGCCTGTGGCCGTACCCGTCTGGCCGGGCTTGACCACGGCGACCCGCAGGCCGGCCGCCTGCGCGGCGGCGGCGACGGCGGCGGTCACCACGGTCTTGCCCACCTCGGTGTCGGTGCCGGTCACCAGCACCGGCCCGGTCCAGGCGTCGCCGAAGCTCATGGCGCACACTCCACGATGACGTCCAGGGCCCGGTCGAAGTCGGCCCGGTCCACCCCGGCGCTGACGGTGAGCCGCAGCCGGGACCGGCTGTCCGGCGTGGACGGGGGACGGAAGCAGCCGACCGCGACGCCCCGGTCCCGGCAGGCGGCGGCCCACGCGGTCGCCTCCTGCGGGCCGGGCGCGGTCACCGAGATCACGGCGCCGTCCGGGGCGGACACGGACAGCCCGGCCGCGCCGAGCCGGCGCACCGCCGCCGCGACCCGGTCGGTCAGCTCGGCGCGCAGCGCGTCACCGGTGCGGGCCAGCCGCACCGCGGCGCGGACCCCGGCCACCACGGCGGGCGGCGGCGCGGTGTCGAAGATGAACGTGCGGCCGGTCTCCACCAGGTGGCGGACGAACTCGGCCGGCCCGGCGACCACGCCACCGGCCCCGCCGAGCGCCTTGGACAGCGTCGCGGTGACCACCACGTCGGGCGCGCCGGCCAGCCCGGCGGCGGCGACCCCGCCGGCTCCGGCCGGGCCGGTGACGCCGAGCGCGTGCGCGTCGTCGACGAGCAGCAGCGCGCCGTGCCGGCGGGCCACCGCGTGCAGCTCCGCGAGCGGGGCAAGGTCGCCGTCGACGGAGAAGACCGACTCGGTCACCACCACCGCCGGGCGGCCCGGTGCGGCGGCGAGCGCCGCGGCCACCGCCGCCACGTCCGCGTGCGGCGTCACCAACGTCTCGGCGCCGGAGATCCGGCAGCCGTCGATCAGCGAGGCGTGGTTGTGGGCGTCGGAGACGAGCAGCGTACGCGGCTGGGTCAGCCCCCGGACGGCGGCGACGTTGGCCAGGTAGCCGGAGGAGAACACCAGCGCCCGGTCGACGCCGAGCCAGTCGGCCAGGTCGTCCTCCAGCGCGTGGTGGGCGTCGGTGGACCCGCGCACCAGACGCGACCCGGTGGCGCCCAGTCCGTACGCGGACAGCGCCCTCGCGGCGGCGGCGGTGACCTCGGGGTGGGTGGCCAGGCCGAGGTAGTCGTTGCCGGCCAGGTCGACCACGGCGTCGTCGGCGGCCCGGGGGCGCAGCGTGCGGGTCAGCCCCGCCCGGGCCCGCAGCTCGGCGCGGCGGTCCAGGGCCGCGAGCCAGTCCGCCACCGTGCCGTCCCCTCCCGCCGACTTTCGCCCCGCCGGGCGCTTCCGCGGGGCGAAGTTACCACCCGCGCCGAGGGCCCCGGCGTGGCGCGGTCCCGGCTCGCCGGAGGGCCGCGGCGACGGTTTCCCGCGCTCATGGTGGCCTGTTAGGTTACGAGCCATGCCAGAGATCCTCGACCAGGCCCGGGAGCGGGTGCTGGGCAACGGCGTCGGCCTCGACGAGGCCGGTGTCCTCGCGGTGCTGAACCTTCCCGACGAGCACCTGCCCGCCGCGCTCCAGCTCGCCCACGAGGTCCGGATGCGCTGGTGCGGTCCGGAGGTCGAGGTCGAGGGCATCGTCTCGCTGAAGACCGGCGGCTGCCCGGAGGACTGCCACTTCTGCTCGCAGTCCGGCCTCTTCACCTCGCCGGTCCGGTCGGTCTGGCTGGACATCCCGGCGCTGGTCGAGGCCGCGAAGCAGACCGCCGCCACCGGGGCGACCGAGTTCTGCATCGTGGCCGCCGTGCGCGGCCCGGACGCCCGGCTGATGAAGCAGATGCGCGAGGGTGTCGCCGCCATCCGCGCCGCTGTCGACATCCAGGTCGCCGCCTCGCTCGGCATGCTCACCAAGGAGCAGGTCGACGAGCTGGTCGAGATGGGCGTGCACCGCTACAACCACAACCTGGAGACCTGCCGCTCCTACTTCCCGAACGTGGTCACCACGCACTCCTGGGAGGAGCGCTGGGAGACGCTGCGGATGGTCCGCGAGTCCGGCATGGAGGTCTGCTCCGGCGGCATCCTCGGCCTCGGCGAGACGGTCGAGCAGCGCGCCGAGTTCGCCGCGCAGCTCGCCGAGCTGGACCCGCACGAGGTGCCGCTGAACTTCCTCAACCCTCGCCCCGGCACGCCGCTCGGTGACCGCCCGGTGGTGGAGGGCAAGGACGCGCTGCGCGCCATCGCCGCGTTCCGGCTGGCCATGCCGCGCACCATCCTCCGGTACGCGGGCGGCCGGGAACTCACCCTCGGTGACCTCGGCACCCGCGACGGTCTGCTGGGCGGCATCAACGCGGTGATCGTCGGCAACTACCTGACCACGCTGGGCCGGCCGGCGACGGCCGACCTGAAGCTGCTGGAAGACCTGAAGATGCCGGTGAAGGCGCTCTCGGCGACCCTGTGAGGCAGCGGTGACCGAATCCTCCCCCGCCACGGCGCCGCCCGCCGCGCGCTGGTGCGACAGGTGCGGCGAGTCGGTGACGGCCGGGCCGCACCCGGCGTGCGAGGCGGCCCGCGCGTGGGAGCCACCGCGCTGGTGCGCGTCCTGCCGGCGCCGGATGAAGGTGCAGGTCGTACCGGCCGGCTGGTCGGCCGTGTGCGTCGAGCACGGCGAGCGGCAGGGCTGAGGCGTGCTGCGCGGGCGAGCGGTGACACTGCGACCGGTGACCGACGCCGACGTGCCCGCCCTGGCCGCGATCCGGGCCACCCCCGAGGTACGCCGCTGGTGGCGCGGCGGCGACGACCTGGCCGAGTCGGTGCGGGCCGACCTGGCCGACGACGCGCTGACGACCTACGCCGTCGAGCACGACGGCAGGCTGGTCGGCGCGATCCAGTGGTACGCCGAGACCGACCCGGACTACCGCCACGCCAGCTTGGACGTCTTCCTCGACCCGGCGGTACGCGGCGCCGGGCTGGGCGGGGACGCGATCCGCACGCTGGTCCGGCACCTGATCGACGAGTACGGCCACCACCGGTTCACCATCGACCCGGCGGCGGCGAACACGGCGGCGATCCGCGCGTACGCGAAGGTGGGGTTCCGTCCGGTGGGCATCATGCGCCGCTACGAGCGCGGCGCGGACGGACGCTGGCACGACGCGCTGCTGATGGATCTGCTCGCCGAGGACCTGGCCGGCTGATTCAGCCGGCCCAGAGCAGGTTGCCGCCGGGCAGGCGGCGGGCGCCCTCGGCGGGCCGGTGCGGGCTGAGCCGGCCGTCCGGCATGAGGTGCGACACCGGCACCCCGCGGCCGAGCACGGCGACGTCGGCGATCAGCCGGCGGTGGCAGCGCCACCAGACGCTCTCGCTGCACATCACCGCTGTGGTCCGCAGCGCGGCGTCGGCGAGCACCTCGGCCACGGCCGCGTCGAAGTCGGGCGTGCGGGTGTACGCGGCGTACGCCCGGAAGGCCGCGACAGTCCACCAGGTGTCCGGTTCCGGCTCACCGGCGCGGACGTGCCGGCGGCCGCCGAGGCGCGGCTCCCAGCGGTAGCCGATGCCCCGTTCGGGCAGCCAGCGTTCCATGGCCTCGCGGCGGACGTCCGGGTTGGTCCGGCTGGCCGGGTAGCGGCGCACGTCCACGACCAGGGCGACAGCCGCGCCGGCCAGCAGGTCCCCGATCTGGTCGCGGTGGGCGGCCCCGTGGCCGACGGTCAGCAGCTCGCGCTCCACCGCCCCAGCTTGCCCCGGGTCGCCGCCGCCCGCCCGCGTTTCGCCGCGGGCCGGCCCAGGGCCACCACCCGGGCCCTGCCGTCCGGCCGGGTGGGGTCGGCCCCACCTGGAAGCGTGCCCGGCACCACGCGGGTGCCGGGCACGCTTTCCGGTGACTGTGTGACGGTCAGCGCTGGAGGGTCAGCACACCCGGCCGCCACGGCAGCAGGTTGTAGTCGCCTCCCGCACTGGGGTTCTTGCCCTGGTACAGGAGCTGCAGGTTGCAGGCGTCGACGGTCTTGGTCTGGTCGGGGTTGGTGCGGACCAGGTCACCGTGGCTGATGTCGTTCGTCCACGTCGCGCCGCTGTTGGCCTTGCCGGCGAAGGGGTTGCTCTCCGTGGCGGCCTGCGGTGTCCACGAGCCGCCGAGGCTGTTGGACGTGAACGACCGGAAGTAGCGTCCCTGACTTCCGATCGCCTCGACGATCATGAGGTACTGGTTCTGGCCCGCGACCTTGTAGACCTCGACGCCCTCGAACAGGTTGTTCGTCGAGTCGGTCATGATCGTCGTGTAGCTGGAACCGAAGCTGCCCGGGAAGTTCCCCAGCGGCATGCTCGACCGGTAGATCTTGCCGTTGTCCCCGGCGAAGAACAGGTACATGTTCTGGTCGTCGCCGATGAGGGTCTGGTCGATGACGCCGTACGGGGCGTCGGGCAGGGTGGCGGTGGACAGCGTCTGCGCCGAGGACCAGCCGTTGGCGTTGGTCGGGTCGCTCGACGTCTTGTAGCTGAACGAGGTCGGTCCCCACTGGTACGCCAGCACCCAGATGTTCTTCGGGGCGAAGTACAGCAGCGTGGGCGCCACGGTGCCCTGGCTCATTCCGGTCTGGCCGGCCGAGGCCATGTCGGACCAGTTGGTGAACGGGCTGAAGTTCATCGAGCTGTACTGGCCGCTGCTGTTGACGTACGACCCGTAGACCAGGTGCTTGCCGTTGTAGACCACGTTCGTGAAGTCCTTGAGCGAGACCCAGCCGTTCTGCGGGTTGGCCAGCGCGCCGGTCGACGACCACCGGTAGGTCGACGGGAGCGCGCAGCCGCCCGGCGGGGGCGTCGTGGTCGGCGGCGGCGTGGTCGGCGGCGACGTGGTCGGGGGCGTGGTGCCACCGAAGTCGGTCCGCCACTGCTGGTTGGTCTGCCCGTGGCAGTCGTACAGCTGGATCTGCTGGCCGTTGCCGGTGCCCCAGACGTCCAGGCAGCGGCCGGACTGCACGCCGCTGATGCTGCCGTTGGAGTTGATGTTCCACTGCTGGTTGGGCTGGCCGTTGCAGTCCCAGATGATGATTCCGGTGCCGTTCGCGGTGGCCGCGCCGTTCGCGTCGAGGCACTTGCTGCCGTAGACCATCAACTGCTTGCTGGAGGTGTACGTCCACTGCTGGTTCGACTGACCGTTGCAGTCGTAGAGCTGGACCCGGGTGCCGTTGGTCTGCGTGGAGTTCGGCACGTCGATGCAGCGGCCCGACTGCACGCCGACGATCCGGCCGGCGCCGCCGCTCGGCGGCGGTGACGTGGTCGGGGTGGTGGTCGGGGTGGTGGTCGGCCCGGCCGCGTTGAGGGCGTTGAGGACCGAGGTGTACGCGGCCTTCTTGTTGCCGCTGCCGTCGAACAGCAGCGGGCTCTCGTTGGAGCGCCAGGAGTCGCTGTCACGCACGCCCCACACCGTGATG
>NZ_JBIAIY010000016.1:0-77562 GCF_042871665.1 Micromonospora sp. NPDC005686 | reverse complement strand
CCCGCGCCGCGGGGGGGCCGCGGGGCCCCCCCCCCCCCCCCCGCCCGCCCCCCCCCCCGCGCCGGGGCCCCCCCCCCCCCCCCCCCCCCCCCCCCCCCCCCCCCGCCGTGTGTTCCGCTCCCCTCATTGGCCGGCCCGCTCGTCCGGGGTGGGCTGGTCGTGGGTGGGGTATTGGTCGTCGTGGTGGGTGTCGGTGTAGGGCAGGTCGATGAGGCGGTGACGGCCGGTACGGCCGGGCAGTTGCCAGAGCTGGTGGGCGGGGCTGGCCGCGAGGGCGGTGCGTAGTTCGGCGGTGGTGGTGGCGATGACCGCCTTCAGGCCGGTGCCGGCGATCCGGTGGTGCAGGTTCGCCTCGCGTCGTGCGGAGGGTAGGTGCAACAGCACCGGCCATGCCCAGGTGCTCAGCAAGTGCAGCCGCTCGTATTTGATGACTTTGTCGATGAGGACCTGCAGGTTCTCACCGCTGGTGTCGTACTCGAGAAAGAACGGCACGGACCGATCGTGCTCGGCCCATATCCCGGCGCCGTCGGGGCGGGGGAGGCCCGTCGCTCCGGCAAGGATGAGGTGCGGGTTGGCGCCTTTGCGGTAGAGGGTGCCGGGTTCGTGGTAGGCCGATGCGGGTTGCCAGCGGACGAGGTCGCTGTGGGGGTGGGTGCGGGCGTGGGCGGCGAGGTCGATGAAGACCTGGTTGCCGCCGAGCAGGTGCGGCAGGTCCGGCCGGCGGGTGAGGGAGTGTTTGCGGCGGCGGGCTTGGTCGCGGCGGCCTCGTGGGAGTCCGCGTTGGGCGTGGACGTGGTCGTAGCCGAGTTGGTCCAGGACGTAGTGGTAGGGGTGCGAGCCTCCGTCGGCTTTGTTGGGTCGGAACCGGTCGACCGCTCGCAGGGCGGTGAGGCGGCGGAGGCGGCGTTGGGTGAAGTCCAGGGATGGGAACAGGGCGGCGGCGATCTGGTCTGTGGTGAGCACGCCGTGGTCGTAGAGCCAGCCCAGGAGCCGGTCGTCGCGGGCAGTGATGCTGGCCTGCAGGCGCAGCAGCGGATCCGCGGTCGGTAGGTGTTTACCCATGGGCACAAGCCGTGGGGGAGAGACCCGAGACTGGAGGGTCTGTCTGGAGCGGTCCCGGACTCCTGACAGCGGGGTTGACCTGGGCTGTGAGCGGCCGTGAGGGGTCGGGTTGGGGGTCAGGATCAAGACGGACGGTAGAACGGAGATCGGCACTGACCGCTGAAGCGCCGGGCACAACGGGTTCGGCCAGACGGTGCGCTGAGGGTGGGTGTGAGTCGGACCGGTGACGCTGGTGAGGTTCGCGGTGCGGGGTGATCATCGTTGGTGCTCCAAGGTCAGAGGTGCGAGTGGGTGTGAGGTTGGCGCGCCCCGCGGCCGCAGCGGGCGGAAGCAACCGGAGGTCCGCGGTCGCTGTGCGGAAGCCTGATTGGACATGCCAACCTGTCTGGTCTCGCGCGTGTGGCGAACTTCCAGTGACACGGGCGGTGCCAGTCGCCTGTCGATCGACGTTGGTTACAGCGGCTGCGACCTGCTGTGTGAGAGCCGTAGGGGTTGCCGTTCGGGTTCGAAGCGAACGGCAACCTCCGATTGGCCCCCTGACAGTGACCGGTGGGCGCTTCGTTGGGCCGCCCCGGTCTGCTCCTCGACCGGCCCCGGGTGGGCCGGTCGAGGAGCAGTGGTCGGTTGGTCAGGGGCGCGGCGGGTAGTGGTACTCGCCGTTGGCCACGGATTCTTCGTAGGGGCGTTCGGGGTCGTAGATGGGGTGTGGGGCTCGGGGCCGTACCTCCTTGTAGGTCACGTTGTCGGGCGGCCACTGCTCGGGGGTGTGGGGAAGGTCGGTCAGGGCGAGGCGGTGTGTCTCGCCGATCGGCTGCCAGACCGGGTCGGCCGGGTGGCCGTGCTCGGGGTTGCTGGTGACGACGGTGAGGTGCCGCGTGTTGCGGCGCTCGAGGTGGCGGCGCAGTTCCTGCTCGCGCTGCGGGTCGGCGGCGTGGAACAGCAGGGTCGCCAGGCCGGTTTGTTCGGCTAGGTGTCGGTAGGCGTGGACGTGGTCGGCGAGGTCGGCGGGTCGGATCTCGCCGGGGTCGGGCTGGTACCAGAACGCGTGGCGGTCGCGGTCGTGGATGTACTCGCCGTGCCAGGCGGCATGCCGCGCTCCGGTGACGTGTCGGCAGGTGCGCGGTGACCACCAGGTGCGTAGGTCACTCCCGGGCTCGGTGAGCGCGTGGGTGGCCAGGTCGACGAAGAAGTCGTTGGCCTGCAGCAGGCCGGGAAGCTCCGGATGCTCGCGGAGCCGGTCGCGGGCCCGGTACACCTGCGCCGGTGTGACGTCGCGGTCCTCGTCGATTGGGGTGAGTTGGGTGCCGATCGGGCCGAGGCACCAACACGTGTCGGCGATGGCCGCGGCGCTGGTGTTCCAGAGGCGGTCGATCCAGCCGCGGCGGGCGAGGATCGCCAGACGTCGGGTGGCCGACGCCGTGGTGGTGGCGAAGCCGAGTGCGGTGAGCTGCGCGGTGGTCAGGACGCGGTGCTCGGCGAGCATCTCGACGGCCCACCAGTCGGGCAGGCGCATGCGGCCGCTCTCGGCCAGGAGCAGCTCCACCGGGATCGGTCGGGTGGACGGGACAGTGAACTGGGGATGGTAGGTGGTCGACATGACCGGTACCTCCAAGATGGCGCCATCCCGGATAAGGGGTGGCAGGGGCGGATGAATGCCTGTGTGACCGCGTCGGTGCGGCACACCTCGGGCGGATCACGCCACCGCGGTCGTGCGTCGCAGTGGGTGACAGGGCGGTGCCAGATCGCCGATTCCGTGTCCGGACGGCAGCCCGGGCACGGAACCGGCTGGTCCGCGCGGCCGGATCACCGGCCGCTCATGCGGTACGGCGAGAATCCGAGCGCGGCTTCTGGCGCCGTCATTAACAAACCGCCGCTTGTGTGCTCTGGCGAACGCCTGCCCCACTCACAACCACTCACAGCCACTCACAACGAGGGGTTTTCTCAGTTGAGGTGATCCGTCCCAGGAGCCCTCACCGGGGGAAGTGACGGCGCCGCGAGAAGAGGGAGCCGACCTACGCGACTGCCGTCGACGTGGCGGTAGTGGTGGAGAGGCGACGGCGGCTGGCGGCGCGCAGACTAGCCCGGCGTTCGGCTTGCGCCGCCAACGCCTCGGCGGCCTGCGGGGACGCCGCGCCGGTCAGCATGCCGTTGGCGAGGGCTTCGGCGAGGCGGGTGTCGATGCGACCCAACCGCATGCGCAGGGCGTCGGTGCTGATGCCCATCCGGGCCGCGATCGGGTCCATGGCACGCCGTCCCAGTCGCACGTCGATGTAGGGCTGCTCGTCGTCGGCGTCGAGGATCCCCAGGCGCACCGCGCGGCGTACCAGCACGTCCGGATGCCCGTAGGGCACCTGCGGGGTCCGCGGTCCCGTGACGCGCTCCACGTCCTCGACCGGAACGAACTCGCTGGCCTGCTGTCGCAGCGCGTGCCCGGCGCGCCACCCGGCCCGGCACAACGACGCGTACGGCGCCCGGCGGGCCACGTCCACGTGGTCGCGCAGCGCCGCCAGGAAACCCGCGAGGATCTCCGCGCCGATGTCGTCGGGGTCACCGCTGTAGCCGTTAGACAAGCGCCTGGCGTAGCGGCGCAGCGCCGGCATCGCCGTGCCGACCGCGGCGATGACCCACTGCGGCCCGTCCAGGCGGGCACGACGGATCAACTCCCGCCACACCGCGTCGCGGGCCGTGTAGGCGCGCGGGTTCGCCAGCAGCCAGTCCCGCAGCGCCGGCAGCGCCACGAAACCCCTTGGCAGGCCGTCATCCGGACCGAACATGTCGAGGTCGAGGGACAGGGGCGCCGGGTCGCTGGTCAGCGCCGCGAACGCGACGTCGACGGCGTCCAGGGGTGCGGCGGGCCAGATCGTGTCGGACACACTCATGATCAGTACTCCTCGGTCAGAGACCATCGAGGGGTCGCCGTCTTTTCGGCGACGCTGGGATGCCGATTACGCCACGACCCACTCACAACCGCTCACAGCGCAGGTCAGGCCCGCTTTTGCCCCCACCGGACCGCCGTAGCGCCCCACCCGAACTCCGGGCGTCAGTCCGGCGCCTAGCGGGCGACGCGGACGGGCCGTGGTACGGCTGAGCAGGGCTGTGAGCCACCGACGCACGCCAAACGCGGCACCCCGACAGCTCAGCGACGAGGCCGCGATCGTCGGGCCGCGCCCACCGCTCACAGTCACTCACAGCGACTCACAGGCGCTCACAGCCGCTGACACAGCCCGTCCGGTCTGGCGCTGAGCTGGCGTTCGCGCCGGCGTCCCGTCGTACGAGGGTTCTGAGCAGGGCTGTGAGAGCAGAGGGCCGCGCGAGGAGTGCCCCACAAGAGATCTCCGGGGCCTTACACCCTCTCACTCACAGCGACTCACAGCCGCTCACGAAGACTCACAGCGGCGTGGCATCCGCCGCCGGCACGCCCGAAACGCCGGCGACGACGCCGGTGGTGGTGGTGGCGCGCATCCTGACCACGTCCCCCGGGCCGGGGCATCGTGCCTTGCGCTCCCCCGTGTCGGTCGCCGGTGGAAGCACCCAGTGATGAGGAACCCTCCGTACCGGCCGCCTGCTCGGCAACGCGCGAACCGGTGTCAACGAGGACGATCGATGGACATCTTGTCCGCGCATGCAGCGGCGACCGCGTCCGAGAGGACAGGAACGTCGGCAGGGGCGCTGTGTCACCTTGTCCGGGCATGCGATCGGCGGCGGTCACATGACGTCGAGAGATGTCGACCGCTTCCGTGCGTGCGGCGATGGCCTCGAGGTGGGCAGAAGGTGTCCTCCGCGTCCGGCCGAGTGTCCGCGGCGGCACGCATGTCATCGATGCTCGTCGTTGACAAAGTGTCCGGCGCGGTCGCTGAGCAGGGCCGTGACAGTTCAGTCACGCGTGTTTCTGACTTGGGGTGACACTGGCGCCGATCGGCGATAGTCCCTCCCTGGTGGCGGTGGTCAAACCGGCATGACATCCCTGCGCCGCATGGACGGGCGTGTCAACCGCACGCAGGCCGTGTCCGCGCCTGTCGGGTAAGGACATGTCCGCGGACACCATGTCATGGACCTACATGAGTGCCTGACCGGTCGTCGCCGCCGCGGCGTGTGACACGTTGGCACCGCTGCCGAGCAGTCGGCGGTCACGCTGTCGCAGCACTCGTGAACCGTCACACCACCCACCGTGTCATCGACTTCTGCCACTGTCGGGGTGGTTGGCGCCGAGGCGGTGGCGCATCCGCGTCAGATCGGCGCTGGCCGTCCGTTCTCAGCGAAGCTGCTCCGGGTGGGGTGCGCTGAGCTGGGCGGAGCAGTTCGATTGAGAAGGCCAACTCGACATGATTCTCAGTCGATCTGCCCCGCAGCCACGTTCCGCGGCGAGTCGCTCGGTCTGGCCGCGTCCGCGAGTGGGACCTCATCGCGAACCTCTTCCTCAGCATCGTCCCTGGTAGGGCCGGTTCACGCTCTCCCCAGAACGGTAAGAACGCGGCGAGCGGGTCAGCAGACCGGGGGCGCTCGGAGCAGAAATATTGAGAACGGAGCAGATTGCCTGAGAACGGACATCGACCGCGTGACTATGTGAGTCGCTGTGAGCGGTTGTGAGTTCGGCAGGCGTTCGCCAGAGCACACAAACAGGGGTTTAAGGGTGTCAGAGCCCGACCCGTCCGGCGCAGAGTCTGCTTCGACTTGAGCGAGCTCCAGGTCGCACCACCACGACCCCTGCCCGGCTCGTACCGGCTCGGTCCGTTCCCTGACCGGCCACCGGCGTCCGGGCGCTACCTGACGCCGCCAGCGCCGCAGGCCCGATCGTCGCCATCGGGTCGACGCCACGTCGGCCTGCCTCCTCACCCACCGTCCCGAAACCATCCCGGCGACGCCGTCGCCTTCTCCCACTGCGAAGGACCATCGCGATGAGCACCCCTGAACCTCACCTCGAGCACACACAGCCCGTCCGCACCGTCGAGGACCTCCCGCCTGGCACATGGACTACCGAGCGGATCCGCGCCCTGGGCATGGTCACCGACCTGAGCACTGCGGCCCGGATCTTCGGGCTGTCCCGTTCCGTCGCCTACGACCTGGCCAAGCGCGGTGAGTTCCCGGTCGCCGTGCTGCGCTTCGGCAGCCGCTACCGGGTGCCGGTCGCCGCCATCCTCCACGCCCTGCACCTGCCCGACGGCGACGACAGCCATCAGCCACCCCATCGCCGGGGGACGACTTGATCGTCGGCGGAAGGCACGCGTGGATCACCCCGTACGCAATCCGCAGCCACCGGCTGCCGAACACCCCACCCGAGGGAGACAACTGATCATGGCGGAAGGATCCGTCTTCAAACGCTGCGCGTGCCGCGACGGCAACCGGCGCAAACTCGGCAACCACTGCCCGCAACTGCGCCGGCCCAGCGGAGCGTGGAACCCCAACCACGGCCGGTGGGCCTACCAACTCGAACTGCCCACCCACCCCGGCCAGGCGCGCCGGCAACTACGCCGCAGCACCTTCGACACCCGCGACTCCGCCACCGGCGACCGCGACCACGCCAAAGCCCTGCTCGCCCTCGCCGCTGACGACCCGGCAGTCGCCGCCGAGATCGCCGACATGCTCCTCGCCGTCACCGCCCGCGCACCACTGCCGGACCGCGACACCATCGCCCGACGGGTCCGCGCCGGACTGCCCGCCACCGTCACGACCACCGTCGGCGAATACCTGCAGTCGTGGCTGGCATCCCGCCGCAGCCTCAGCAGCGTCCAACCCAACACCCTGCTGGCCTACGAATCGCACATCCGCGTCCACCTGGCCCCGCACCTCGGCGCCATCGCCCTGGTGAAACTACGGGTGGAGCACGTCGAAGCCATGTTCGCCGCCATCGCCGACCGCAGCACCGCCATCGAGATCGCCCGCCAGAGCGACGACCCCACCATCCGCGCCAGCGTCCGCGGCCTGCGCACCACCAAACCGGCCAGCATGCACCGCATCCGCGCCACCCTGCGCAAGGCACTCAACGACGCCATCCGCCGCGGCAACAACCGGCTCATCGACTTCAACCCCGCCGCCCACATCGAACTGCCCTCCGGGGTACGCCCCAAAGCCCGGGTATGGACCACCAAAGCCGTACAACGATGGCGCGACACCGGCGAGCGGCCCAGCCCAGTGATGGTGTGGACCCCGCAGCAGGCCGGCGCGTTCCTCGACCACGCCGAAGAGCACGACATCGCCCTCTACCCACTGTTCGCGCTCATCCTGCACCGCGGACTGCGCCGCGGCGAGGCCGTCGGACTCACCGACACCGCCGTCGACCTCGACAACTCCCTGATCAGCGTCACCCAACAGATCGCCACCCACGGCTACACACCCGTGATCAAGAAGGTCAAGTCCGAATCCGGCAACCGGATCATGGCCATGGCCAGCATCACCCGTATCGTCCTGCGCGCCCACCACGCCCGCCGCACCCAATGGAAACTCACCGCCGACCACACCTGGCCCGACACCGGACTGTTCTTCGTCCAACCCGACGGAAAGCCCTGGCACCCCAACGCCGTCACCGACCGCTTCGAAGCACTCGTCCGCGACGCCGACCTACCCCCGATCCGGCTACACGACCTACGACACTGCGCCGCCACCTACCTCAAAGCCGCCGGCGCCGACCTCAAAGACATCCAAGAACTTCTCGGCCACTCCTCGGCCGCCATGACCGACGTCTACACCTCCGTCATCGCCGAACTCGACGTCGAACGCGCCAAAGCCGAAGCCGCCGCCGAACTACTCCCCCGCCGGCGGATCGGGCCGCGTAGGCGGAATGCGGCACCAGGCAGGGGCGGCAGCTACGTGAGCGACCCATAGGTCAACGAGGTTAGGTACCGGCGGCAATCTCGGCGGCCGCCGGATCCAGCGCACTGACCAGCTCTCTACGGCCTATCGGTTCGTCATAACAGCGATTCGATTGAGTCGGATCAGCCCTGCACTCGTCCACGTGCCTGAGCGCGGGCCTGACTTCGTAGCTGGGCACGGACTTCGTCGTGGACGGATGTCGAGGTCTCGACCGCAGTCTCGACAGAGACCACAAGCCCATACCGGATTGTCTGTCCCGCCCTCAGCGTCTGGGCGTCGTTCATGCACTCCACGTGGATCGGAAGCGAGCCGTTTGTCTCGAAGATCATCGAACGGGTGCCCTCGATGATCTCGTGCTGGCAGCTGCCACGGCGGACGGCGTAATGATTTGCCTCAGCCCGGGTACCTCCGGTCATCGTCGGCTCAGGTGTCTCGAAGAACACCTTGGCGGCGCGGTACCTGGTTAGCTGTGCAGCAATGGGTGCCATGTAGGCGAGGGTCGCGGTGACTCGGTGCCATTCGGCCTTCGATCGCAGCGATGGCGGCAGCGGGATGCTGTAGGTGTGACGTTGTTCGCGTCCGATCGACGCGCCGGTAATCAGGACGGCTCGGTTGGTGGCGGCTGCACCCAACCGAGCGACGTCTAGGACGCCGTACCCAAGTAGCGCGGTCAGTTCGCGCCGCGCCTTCTGGGGGTCGGGATTCAGAGCTCGCCGAAGTCGACGGCCTGGCTCACCCCAGGAGCTGGCGTGTACGAGGAGCGCTTTGGTGAGCACGGGGTGGTAGAGCGCGTCGGGGAAGGAGGGATCGTCGTTGGCGTCCGCGCCCGCTTCGAGAATGTCGAGGATGCGGCTCGCTTGTCGGGTGACCAGGGCGGTCGCATTGCTGGTGCCGTAGGTGAAGGCGGTCGTGTTAGTGGCCCCCGCGCGACCTGGTGCCGCGACTTGGGTACCAGGGCCTGTCGCGGCGGTAGTAGCGAGCCCAAGCTCGACGGTTGTTGCTCCGGGTAGACGCACAGGCTTGGAGTAGAGGGCGCGGCCCCCGACGTGGTAAAGGTCGGGCTTGATGGATCGGCCAACGCCTGGCCCGACGGCACCGTAGAGAGCTGGCATGCCAGACTCCGTGATATCCCAGACGGTATTGGAGAGTTCGAGTCGACCTGCCGCATCATCATGGACGGCTCCAACGGTCAGGGCATTCAGCGCGTCACCTGGTGGGAGGATGCCACGCTGACGGCTGGTGCTGCGTGCAGCGATGAGCGCTTCCGTACGCGCCGCCTCGATATCGTCGGCCGCTTCCGCCGGGATGATCAGTGGCCGCCGATGGTTGCCGGCGCTGACGACGAAGAGCAGGTTGTACTCGATGGCGAGCCAGTCCAGGAGCCTACCGAGTGGACTCATGCGACGGACGAGGGCGCGTGACTCCGCTCCGATCGAGAGATTCACGATGCGCACGCTCGGCGCGGTGGCGGCTCGACCGCCCTCGCCCTCGACGATGCGCCGGACCGCACGGTGGAGCAGATCGGTGAGCAGCTTGTCATCGACGACCTGCTCGCAACCGATGGCGAAAGCATGTGGTCGCATGATGGGCCGCACGTAGAGGGGTCGATCTAACGGCGAACCTGGGGCGGAAAGGTCCCCGTGAATGATGAGCGAGGCCATCGCTGTGCCGTGATGTCGCGATGCCACCGAGTAGTCCTGCCCGAGCGCGTCTGGGTCGTCGACTGTGAGTCGCCCGGTGAGCGCATCGTGATTGACAAGCGGCAGACCGTCCAGCAATGCGATTCGTGGCAACCCCTCGACACGCTCGGGTGCAGGCATGGCCTGTGCCGCCGGTGGGTCGAGGGTCGGTGGTGCGACGGTCATCGGGGTGTAGGGGCTGACGAACATGATCTCGTCAGTGGTGAGCAGTTGGATAGCCTCGGCGCCCTGCTGAAGGACCGCTTGGACCTGTTGCACGGGCAAATCGACTAGAAACGCGTGGTAGGCGATGGCATCAATCTGGGCTCGGTCCCTGACGTGACCACCGGCAACACTGACGACCTCGTTCAGGTGGGCTTCGGCGGCTGCCCTCTGTTCAACGTCGCGGCGGTACCACAGCTCGATCTCCACGAGGACGGAGCTGAGAGACTGGCCCACGAACTCTAGTCGTTCTCGCCAGTCCTCGATGAGCCCGGTGTCACGTATCCGGTCGGCGGCACCCCAACGGCGGATGGCACGCAGCTGCTCGAATGCCGTGCGAAATTTACCTAGACCATGCTCGAAGCTCATTGACGGGTTTGCCCGCCACTGCTCGAAGAGCCGGACGAGCTGGCCCGCTGCTTCTGTGTTCGACATGACGAGATACAGCGAATGCTGCACCTTGTCGACAGTCCGCCCGCTTTGGCGGCTGACCATATGGAAGTCGTCGTCCGGTTCAGACTCGTCGTCGAGAAACTCGGACAGGAACTCCAGCCCTTCGATCCGGTTGACAGCGTTGCGAAAGTCCTTCAAGCTGCCGGCAAGATCGAAAACAAGAACGAGTTCAGGGTCGACCTCGTCCACGTGTCCATCGGCAAGCTGAGCCCGCCGGTTGTCAAAGGCGTCAACGAGTGCACGGAAGTGCAGTGCCAGGCGCTCGCCCTGCCGCGCGGCACCAGGGCTCGAAACGGTAGGCGGCACTGACGGGGACTAAGGATGCCGGTCGCCGACTTCGGGAGCCCCCAAGGCCAGAAGCGGGCGGCGCTCGCCACTCACTCAGACGCCTGACTACGCCTGTGCTCAAGTCTTTCTTGCACGATCCGGCGCAGGTCCGCATCGGGTAAGGCAAGGACTGCCCGCCGCCGGACATCAAGTGCGAACTCTTCAAGCTCGGCGAAACTTGCTCCCGCTAGCTTTTCAGCAAGGGTACGTGGCGCGAACCCAAGGTTACCGCCGAGCCGGGCGGCGAGCTTCTCCAAGAAGTGAGTCGCCTGCCCGCGGCTGGGGGAAGCTAGCTCCGCGCGTACTTGAAACCTACGCCAAGCGGCGCGGTCAAGCAGCTCGCTGTGGTTAGTGGCACCGATCAGGATAACGTGAGCCGGCAGACGGTCGATCTGGAGTAGCAGCGTAGACACCACACGCTTGATCTCGCCGGTCTCGTGTTCATCGGAGCGCTCTTTGGCAATCGTGTCGAGCTCGTCAAAGAACAAGACACACCGGCGCGTACGGGCGAACTCGAACGCGTTGTCCAGACGTGAAGCGGTCTCACCGAGGAAGCTGGAAACCACACCTTCGTAGCGTATGACGTAAAACGGCAGCATAAGTTCGGTAGCGACGGCCTCGGCGACGCTGGTTTTGCCGTTGCCTGGAGGGCCGGACAGCAGCAGCCGATTTCGAGGTTCGATGCCGTAGCTGCGCAGGATTTCGGCGCGTTTTTGCTCTTCGATAAGTTCCGCGACAACGCGTCCGACGACCGGGGCAAGCTCTAGTTCGTTGAGGCGACGGTGCGGAACGATCTCCTGCACTAAGTCACGCATGGTCGAGGCGCGATCATCGCGGGCGAGACCTTGACCGGTCGTGGTGATGATCTCAGAGAGGCGATCCGCAAGGAGATGGTGCTGGTTGGCACGCTCCTCGGCGATGACGGCTTCGACCAAGACTCGGAACCGGGCGCGATCACCGCGCCGCTCTGCCTCGACAAGGTCTAGGAGCAGGTCCGCGCGTGCCATGCCCATCCCCCAGTACTCTAGGCGCCCACCATGGCTCTATGGTACCGATCAACGACCAATCGGCGCGACGGCGAGTCCCGCCGCCCCGACTCGGTCAAGGTGGGCCGCCTGCCCGGCTCATAAGATCACTCACGCCCTCGCGCGACCAGCGATGGGCTCGAGGTGGCCGAGATTGCCCTGTTATCGTCATACGGCTTCGGACCAGTCTGCGACTCACCGGCAGGAGAGATGACGGCAGGCGACCCAGCAGTGACTACGGGCCAACCTGAGACGACATGTCACTACCTCGCGCGCCACGGGAGGCAGGCTCCGCAAGTGTTCGCGGAGGCTTGATGTGGGCCGCCTGGGACTCGAACCCAGAACCTAAGGATTAAAAGTCCTCAGCTCTGCCATTGAGCTAACGGCCCGCTGCGCTTCAGGTTACCCGACCACCTGCACCCGGGATGATGTCCGCCCCCGACCAGACGAGCGACGCTGATCTACGCCCGCCGCGACTCCCGAGCGGTGATGGCCGGCAGCCGCTCGCCGGCTGACTCGGAGCTGCGGCGCATCGGGTGCAGGGTTGGACCGCCCGGCAAGACGATCGGCGGGCGGGCGGTGTAGCCGTGCCGGCCGTAGAGGCAGCGTGCAGAGGTGGTGCTGGTCCAGGACGGCAGGTTCAGATGGTCGAGGCGGCTGCGGTGATGGGCGAGCATCGCCGATCCGTGACCGGTGCCCTGGTCACTGGGCCGTACCGCCAAGAACGCGAGCTCGTAGTGAGGCTCGGTGGGTCGCGCCTTGGCGAGCAACCGATCGAGAATGTCGAAGCGGCCGGTGTGCGGGCCTGCCGCGTCAGCCAGCCGCATCTGATAGTTCGCCGGTGGCGGGATGCTGCGGTATCGGTGGAAGCCGACAGCGGCGGCGGCGTCGTCAGTGAGGTGGATGTCGCCGTAGAACATGGCGTGTTCGATCCAGATGCCGAGGACGTCGGTGAGGATCCGGCGGCGTGGTCCTACGTCGGGGATCAGCCATGTGGCGAGAGGGCTGGGATGCAGGGCGTCGGCGATCAGTGCGGCGACGTGGTCTTTGTCCGCCCACCGGGCGGCGCGGATGCGCGTTACAGCGTCCATGGCGAGATTTCCCCTCGATCTTGTCGGTCGCGCAGGTCAGGAGTTGCCGCTGCTGCTGGCACGGGTGTGGACGAGGAACAGGTGGTAGTCGTCGACCAGGGGGCCGGTCCGGTCGCTGCCAGGTGGCGGTGTGAGCGCGGCTCTTTCGTAAGCGAGTAGTTCGCCCGTGCTCGGGTTGAGGATCAGCAGGAAGCGGATGTCGTCGGAGGTGGCGCTGACGCCGATGCCGGTTCGGCCCGCCCGGTCGGTCACCGATCCGTGGTACGCGATTCCGGGGGTGTCGCTCAGGACGGTGAGGACCGCGGTGCGGGCGGCTTGGTTGGGAGTACGCCAGCCGAGCAGGCTGACGAGGCCGCGAATGACGGCGGTGGGTCCGAGGAATCGGGGCTGGGTGGCGTCGATGTGCGCGGTGAGCGCTTTTGGGTCGGCAGCGATCGGCCCGATGGGTCCGTCCAGCTCGCCGGGGTTGTAGGTGCTGTCGTCGGTGGGCCGCTGATCGGTGGGGTAGCGGCTGCGGATGACGCGTCCGGAAGCGTCGTCGGCACGCCAGCGTTGCTCTTCGAACAGCACGATCCGCGTGGTGGCGCTGTTGCCCGCGAACGTGGTGTCCGTGGCCCATTGCAGCAGGTGGACGTAGGCGAACCGACCCGGAATCGCATCGCAGCCGGACGGCCCAACCGTCACCGCTTCCAGAGCCTGCCGCGCCGAGGTCGACTCCGGCAGATGCGTCGGCGACGGGTCGAGTTTCTGCTGTGCGCGTGCCTTGAGCTGCGCCGCGGTCAGGGCGGCGGGTGACAGACACGGCGACACGGCCGACTGAGACGCGGCGGTGGTGGAGGGCGAGGGTGGGGATTGGGCTGGACCGGCGACGCCCGTCCAGTTCGGGATGGCTGCGGCGGCGGCGAGGAGGCCAAGCGCGCAGGCGGCGGCAGTGACCTTCACGGCTCGCCGGCCCACCGGGTGGGGCGTCTCGGTCGCGGGTCGCACGTGGGGCAGGTTGTTCACGGTCAACTTTCTCGAGGCGAGGTGAATTGGGCTAGCGGTAGGCAGCCGTAGCGAGGTCACCCACGGCGGCGTCTACGGCGGCGGTAATGTCGCGTACCGGCTCGTAGTGCTGCCCGGCGATGGCCTTCAAGCGAGCCGTCAGGGTGGTGATGTCGTCGTCGAGGTGGAGGTGGCTGGTAAGGCCGAGATCGGCGACGAGGCCGGCGAGAGCGGCGGTGTGGTTGTCGGGTTGTTCGCGGCCAGCCGCGAGGTAGCGCAGGCGGGAACGGGCGATGACGGCCCATTTGCTGTCGGTGGCGAGGTAGGTGTCGGCGCGTATGAGGCCGCCGAGGCGCCGTCGGGTGTGGTGGCGCAGGATTCCGCCGGCGACGAGTCCGGCGCGGGTGCGGTCGTACAGGTCGTCGGAGAACCCCCGCAGCCACGCCCGCAGCGGTGGGTGGGTGTGGCGGATGGTGGCGGTCGCGGCGTCGGCGATCAGGTCTCCGACCAACCGGTCGACGTGCGGGTGTATCCGTTGGTGGCTGGCCGGGCGGGTGTCGTCGTTCGGGTCGAGGGTCACCCGCCCGGCCAGGTACAGGTCGATCAGGACCGCGCCCGCGAGCCCGAGGGCGAGGGTCCGCCGGTGCACGTGGGGGTGCCCGGTGTCGTCGTCATGGCCGAGGAGGAACAGCTCGTCGCGCAGCGGCAGGCGCGGGATCGACGCAGTCATTCGAGGGCTCTTACCGCAGCCCAGCCGTGAGCCGCCGCAGCCGCTCGTGTGCCCCGCCGTATGCGGGCCCGGGGGCGGGGAGCAGGGTTTTGTCGATGGCGGCGAGGACGGTGTAGTTGGGGTCGCACACATTGCCGATCGGCGCTCGGCCCGCCTGCGACACGAGTTGGTAGGCGTCCAGGGTTTCCAGGCCGGTCAGGGCGCTGGTCCAGCCGACGAGGTCGTGCTGGGCGATGCGGTACGCGTCCTCCAACGGACGGGCGCACCCGATCGTCAGGATGTCCCGGTCGGTCTCCAACCGCGGCCACGGTGTGGTCACGCCCTTGATGACGTCGATGGCGAGGGTGGTGGTCGTGGCGATCTCCACGCCGACGCCGCAAGCCTCACCCTCGCCCTGGCGGGCGTGCCCGTCGCCGAGGGCCAGCATCGCCCCGTGGACGTTCACCCCGAGGTACAGGGTGGTGCCGGCGCGCAGGTGCGGGGTGTCGAGGTTCCCGCCGTGGGTGTCGGGCACGAGTGTGGAGCGGGCTTCGAACCCGCCGGGGGCGACACCGATCGTTCCGATCATCGGGTCCAGCGGCAGGTCCACGCTATGGTCGCCGCGGGTGGCCTCGAACCGAACGGTCCCGGCCTGTCGGTCGATGCCGTACACCCACACCCGCTCCTCCAGCGGAGGCTGCAGGGTGGCGGTGTGGGAGGTGGACGTCAGTGCCCCGAAGTGCGGGAACGTCGAGGACACGCCCCAGTCCCGGGCCGGGGTGATGGCGGCGAGGTGGACGGCGAGGGTGTCGCCGGGCTCGGCGTCCTCAACGAAGAACGGCCCGGACACCGGATTGAGGTACGGCATGCGGCACACCTGCGACGGCAGGTCCGCCGGCCCCCTCACGAGACCACCGAAGCAGTCCTCCGTCACGACGGTGAACACATCCCCGCCGCGCACGTGCGCCACCGGCATCCGACCGCCGAAGGTATAGGCCAGCTCGTCTCGGGCGGGCCGGTAGGTAAACGTGTCCATGCCGGTCACACCCGCTCCACGTGACGCGCCTGCGGCTGCGCGGGCGCCAACCCCGACAGGGCCGGCCGGCGGCCGGACAGGTACAGGCCAGCCAGAACGATGACGCCGAGGGCAAGCCATGCCAGGCCGAGACGTTGGGCGGCGATGTTGGCGTTGACCACCACCCATACCAAGATGGCGAAGCCGATCGCGGGCATGACCAGGTGCGCCCACCAGTTCCCGCTGCGCTCCCGAATGAAGTGATGCACCACGACGGAGACGTGCAGGACGAGGAACGCGACCATCGCCCCGAAGTTGATCAGCGACGACAGCAGGGTGATCCCATCCGCACGGGTCGCCATGTACAGGCCGAGAACGAGGGATACGGCGCCGGTGAGCAGCGTCGCGTTGATCGGCACGTTGCGGCGAATCGACACCTTCGCCAGAAACGCCGGCAGTTGCCGGTCGCGGGCCATCGCGTACAGCAGCCGCGAGGTGGCGACCTGCGCGACCATCGAGTTCGGCAACCCCCACGCAATGGCTGTCGCGACTGCGCACAGGGTCGCCAGCCACCCCCCGCCAGCTACGGCGGCGGCGTCGTAGAAGGCAGTCCCGTTCGGGTCACCATCGGCCAGCAGCGAGGCCGGGTCAGGGACGAGCATCGCGGCCAGCCACGTCTGCGCAATGAACAGCACCCCCGCCAGGATCAGGACGACCGCCATCGCGCGGCCGATCTGACGGGAGCCGCCCTTGGTCTCCTCCGCCAGCATGGAGATCCCGTCGAAACCGAGGAAGGACAGCACCGCGATCGACACCGCACCCGCCACCACCGACCAGGTGAACGTGTCGGCGCTGTAGAACGCCTCCCAGCTGAACCGGCCCCTACCCGAGGCGAGGGCCCACCCGGCGACGGCCAGGAACACCGCCAAGACGATCAACTCGCCGATCAACATCACCCGCGTCACCGCGGCGGTCATCCGGATCCCGACCGAGTTGACAAGGGTGTTGACGGCAACGAAGCCGACCAGCCACAGCCACACCGGGACCGACGTGACCGTCGAGTGCATGGCAACCGACGCCACCAGGTACAGCAGTCCCGGGACGAGGACGTAGTCGAGGAGGATCACCCAGCCGGCCAGGAACCCAACCGGCGGGCTGATCCCCCGGCCGGCGTAGTTGTAGACACTGCCCGACATCGGGAACGCCTTCACCATCTGCGCATACGAGAACGCCGTGAACACCAACGCCACCACACCGACCGCGTACGCCAGAGCCACCATCCCGCCGGAGCCGGCGTACACACTGCCGAAGATCGCCATCGGCGCGATCGGCACCATGTACACCAGCCCGTAAGCAAGTAGATCCCGCAACCGCAGTTGGCGGCTCAACTCCTGCCGATACCCAAATCGGGAAAGCTCATTCTGGAAACTCATTAGACTCCTCAAATAGTTGATGTCTGGCTGATCTCACGACTTTTCGGCTGGCCCGTCAGGAAGGGCATCTGCCCGTCGGCCCGAATCGCCGCCAGTAATTCGCCTGGCGCCCTGACGGGTATCTCAACAACGAGAATTGCGCACCGGGCCAGGCGAGTCGATAGCGGTGATGCGGACATAGGGCGTTGTCCGCATGCAACTGTCCGCGTAGCGTTCGATCACGTATGGTCAGGCCTGCCTGACTGCGGCAGCGATGGGCAACGGCATCCAGGAGTACCGGTGGCTCAGATTCCACGACGGCTGACCCCGCATCGATCGGTGCTGCATGGGTTCGGTGCCGCGCTGCGACGGTGGCGCGAGTGCCGCGGGCTGTCTCAGCGCGCTCTAGGCAGGCTGGTGCACGTCAGTGGGGACCTCGTCGGCAAGGTGGAGAAAGCCGAACGTTGGCCGTCAGCCCGCCTCGTCGAGTCGTGTGAGGCCGTACTGCAGACGGGTGGCGAGCTGCTCCGCTTCCTGCCAGACCTCGAACGCGAGCGTCGACTGACCGTCCTCGACCAGAGCTCGGCCAGGGGTGCCGACGGCCTGCTCGATGGCGTCATGGATCATCCCGAGGAGACTGACCTGCTCCCACCGTGGCACGAACAACTCGTCGGCCTCGCCACTGCCGGAAATCGCATCGGGTACGCGGGGATGGCGTCCGCCGCCCATGCGCAAATCAGCGCCGCAGCCACCATCGGGCGGCGGAGCAACTCAACCGGCCGTCGAGACGTACTCATCGCCCAGGCACTGTGGGCCGAGTTCCTCAGCTGGATCGACGAGCAGAGCGATGCCGCCGAGGCGGACGCATGGCTGCGACGCGCCCAGCAACACGCCGTCGAGGCCAACGCGCCGTCACTGGCAAGCTACGTCCTGATGAGACAGAGCCAACGCGCCCTCGAACGATTCGACCCGCGTAGGGCCGCTGTCCTGGCGCGGCAGGCGCTGGACGAGGTCCGGCTACCAGGCCGCATTCGCGCTCTTCTGCTGGTCCGCCAAGCCCAGGCTTACGCGATGGGAGGTGACCAGAGCGCCTGCGTAGCCAGCATCGACAAGGCGCACAGGGTCGCCGGCAGCGCCGACGGGGACTCAGAGCTGCCGGTCGATGTTGGCGCCCACTGCAACCCGGTGTACGTGGCTGCCCACGAAGCGCAGTGCCGTCTGCTGCTCGGCCAGCCGGCGGCTGCAGCCAATCTCTACGAGCAACTCCTCCAGCACTGGCCAGCTCAGTGGCGCGTCGACGAGGCCCTGTGGCGATCGGTCCTGTCCACCGCCTACGTCAACAGCGGCGACGTCGAACGCGCTGCGACCGAGGCCACCAAGGCCCTGACCCTGGCCGCTGGTACCTCCTCCGCACGGGCTCTGCGCTGGTTGAACCCCACGGCGGTGGCCCTTCGACAGCAGCCAGCCGTTCCCGAGGCGGCGGCCTTCGTGCTCGCCTATCGGCAGGCGACTCTCGAAGCGTGTAACCATTAGCTCGTGGACCTGATTACCACGGCAACGAGCACCGGCGAGTCCGAGCGAGCGGCGTCCGTCGCGGTCCTCCCAGTCGGGAGTTTCGAACAGCACGGCGCCCACCTGCCGCTGCTGACGGACACCATCGTGGCGTGCGCGATTGCGAAGGCAGTCGCTGAGCGCTACGACCTCTTCCTGCTTCCGCCCGTGACGATCTCCTGCTCCCACGAGCACGCCTCGTGGCGTGGAACGGTCAGTATCAGCGCCACCACCCTCGCCGCCGTGGTCGTTGACATCGCCGCCTCCCTGCATGAATCGGGCATCGATCAGCTCGCCGTGATCAACGGACACGGCGGGAACTACGCGCTTGCCAACGTCGTTCAGGAAGCCAACGTCGCCGGACCGCGGATGACCCTGTTCCCTGCTCGGGCCGACTGGGACGACGCTCGACTGGCCGCCGGCCTGTACAGCACCGCCCACCAGGACATGCACGCTGGCGAGCTTGAGGTTTCACTGCTCCTGCATGTTGCGCCGGAGGTGGTGCGTGATGGCTTCCAGCATGCAGACCACGTAGCGGACGACCGGCGTCATTTACTCACGCGAGGGATGGGTGAATACACCAGCAGCGGCGTCATCGGCTTGCCGTCCCACGCCACTGCGGCCAAGGGCAAGGCAGTACTCGAAGACCTTGTCCGCTCTTTCGCCGACCATTACGGCCTCCTGCCGGGGCCCAAGGCATGAGCAGGAATTGATGCTGGCGGTCCGGGCACCGCGTTTCCGGATCGACTGACCGGGCGGCGTCTGCCATCGTCGCCTCGATCGAGACCGCCCCATGCGGACAAGGGCTGTTGTCCGCATCCGGACCGCATCGATCATGGAGCCAGTGGATGTCTAATGGTTGACCTGAGGCGCTGACGACAGCTCCATCGTCGTTCGAGCGGGCAGATGATGCCTCGCTTCAGCGCTGTAGGGGCGCGGCCTGGTATCGAGCCCCCGACGTCGAGTGGAGGGTCGTCATGCCCGAAAAAGTCGTCACACACAAGGCGCTCTGCTACATCGTGCGGGACAGGCGGCTGCTCGTTTTCCGTCGACTACAGCTACGAAGAGGTGGGCATCCAGGTACCGGGTGGCAGCATTCGCCCTGGTGAGATTCCGGAGGATGCGGCGCTGCGCGAAGCCCGCGAGGAGACCGGACTCACGGACTTCAAGGTTGTCCGCAAGCTGGGTGAGTCCGAGTACGACATCAGCCCTCTCCGGTTTGAGGTCCAGCAGCGACACATCTTCCACCTGGAGCTCACCGAGCCCACGCCACCGCGGTGGTCGAGCCAGGAAGACCACGACGGCACCCATCAGCCCACCCAGTTCGAATGCTTCTGGGTGCCGTTGACGGCGGGGCACATCCTGCAATCCGGCCAGGGTGCGCTCCTGGGCCGACTCTACGACTGACAGATCCGCCTCGGCGCTCGAAGCCGCACGATCAGGACCGGCGCTCTGATCTGCCTCACGAAGTCCGCGGCGCGACCGCACGCCGCGTGCACCTGATCCCGAGCGAGGCCTCGGCCCAGGTGCCCTGCGGTGAGTCGATTGTGCCGGCCAGTCAGAAGGCTTGCGAGAGGAGGTCGACCATGTCCTACGACCACTGATCTGAATAGGCGAGGCCGGGGCCGGCCTGCGCCAGCCCCGGCCCGATCTCCAGCCGATCCGGACTGTCAGGAGGGTTGCCCGTGTCCCTGACCACCTACGACCCGCTGGATCCGTCGACGCTGACCGATCCGTATCCGGTTCTCGCCACTCTGCGACGGTCCACTCCGGTCTTTTGGCACGAGGGCATGCGCTCCTGGGCGCTGACCCGGTACGACGACTGCGTGACCGTGCTGCGCGACCATGCACTCTTCGCCCGCGACCGTCGCCGCACCGGGGGCACCGTGCCGCAGCCAAGCCTGAGCGTGCAGTCCTTGGATCCGCCGGAGCAGTCACAGGTACGCAGCCTGTTCATGAACGCGCTACATGCCCAGGACCTGGTCGCTGTCGAGAGGCGAGCCGGACGGGTCTTGGCCGCTTTTCTCGACGAGATCACCGGTCGCGTGGAGTTCGACGTGATGACCGAAATCGCGGCACCGATGGCGGTAGCAGTCATCTCGGACCTTCTCGGCGTCGACCAACCCGACGTGCACTCCTTCGCCCAGACGTCGGACGCGATCATGCGGAGCATGGACGCCGGCCTGGATCCAACGACTGCCGAACCAGGCAGGATCGCCCGCCAGCAGTTGAGTGCGATGGTCGAGACCTGGTTTGCCGCCTCTGGTCGGCCCGGCGTTCTGTCCCACGTCAGGGAGCATGTTGGTCCACTGTCCGACGCTGATCTCGGTCAGTATGTGCGCAACACCGCCCGGGTGATGTTCCAGGGCGGATACAGCACGATGGTCGCCGCTGTCGGCAACGCCGTGCACACCTTGATGCGGTATCCGCAAGTACTGGATCAGATGCGCGATCCGGCCGTCCTACGTACCGGTGTCGACGAACTCGTCCGCTACGACGGACCGGTGCAGGGCACGAGCCGAATCGCGACCGCGACCACCAAGATCGGCGATGTCACCGTACGCGCGGGCGCAACCGTACTGCTCCTGTTCGCCGCCGCCAACCACGACCCGGAGCAGTTTCCGGAGCCCGAACGCCTCCTGCTGGGCCGCACGCAGGGAAGACATCTCGGTTACGGATGGGGCACCCACGCGTGCATCGGCACGCTGCCCGCCCAGATGGCTCTGCGCGTACTGGTCAACGGACTGCTGCAGCACCCGATGCGGCTTCGGCTCGCCGGAGAACCACTTCGTCGTCGCACCGCGACCATGCGCGTCTTCGAGTCGCTGCCGGCGGCCTTCCACCGCTGACCATCCCCCCTGACGGCCCGCACTCGCCGACGCCCACTCGCCGGACGGGGCCACCACCTGCAGCGCCGCGCTACCTGGGAGCGAGCTTGAGGATTCTCATCGGCAACCACATCGACCCCGCCATCCGAGACCGGAAGGACCTGCGAGCATGGACGCAGCGCGTCCTGTGGTTCGCCCGTAACGGCGACCTGATCGTGCTCAGCGACGAGCCAGATCCGCAGTTCCTGCACTACGCGACCTCCTTCACTGGTGTGGACCCGCAGGCACTACGCATCCTGATCCCGCCAGCGGGCAGCCACGCCGGACTGCTACTCGACCCCGAGACCCTGATCAGAGACGACTTCCTCCAGACCGTCCGCGGCGCGCTCGGTGACGACGGCCCGGAGCGTGTCGACGAGGTCTTCGCGCTGTGGCCTTCGGCGTCCGTGGCCCGCTTCGCCTCGGCCTTGGGCATCCGCGACCGCTTCGCTGGCAGCGACTTCTTCGCCCAGGGAGGCGGGGAACTGGTCAACAACAAAGCGACCTTCCGGGCTCTCGCTGCCGGGGCCGGAGTGCCGACTCCCACGGGAGCGGTCTGTCGTAGCGACGGCGAAGCGGTCGACGCGACCGTATCCCTGTTGGGTGGGGCGGGCGCCGTCGTGGTGAAACAAGCGCACAACGGCGCTGGCGTCGGCAACCAGCTCCTACTTCGTGATCCACTGCTCGCCTCCGACCACGTCGGCGCCCGCCACCTCTACCACCTTGCCGACGGCCGCAGGGAAGCGGTCGAGGCGTACTGGCGTCAACGCTGGGACTGGGCCTCGGCGCATGAGCGCTTCCCCGTCGTCATTGAGGAGTTCGTCCCGGAGGCCAGGTCCATCTACTCCGAGCACTGCGCCGACAGTGAGGGGACACGACCCACCGAGTCCGGGGAGCTGCTGTACGTCGGGCGGCGCCTGAGCCACCAGATCGTGCCGCTGCGCGGCGTGGACGACGGCGTCCGTTCACAGCTCTTGCGGGGCGGGGGACGGCTGGCCGACACCTACCGCGCGTTGGGCTACCGCGGCCACCTGAGCGCGGACGTGATCGTCACCGTCGATGGGCGAGTGCTGTTCACCGAGGTCAACGCACAGGTGTCCGGCTCACTGCACATCTATCAGGTCATCGCTCATCGCATCGTCGACACCGCGGCGGCCCCACGGCGGTCGGTGGTGGAGTACCACACCGCCCCGACCTGGGCCGTTTCCGACGCCGACACCTTCTTGAAGGCAGTCGACGAGCTCGGGTACGGCTATGACCCTGTCACCCGCACCGGTGTCATCGTCTCGATGCCGATCATCCCGGTCGGGGCCGAGGGCGCCCACTTCCTCTTCTGCGTCGCCTACGGCGAGGAAGCCGAGCACCAGGCGATCTGGGACGGGCTCGATTCCCGCTTTCGCGGACACGCCTGAGGCTAACCGCGCGGCAGTGACAGCGTCGACGCTTCCCGCCGGTACCTCGCCTGACATTCGAATTCGAGGAGGTCATCAATGCTCCCATCCGAGCGCCCCGCGCTTGCCGAGGCTGCGAGGCTCACTCCGTCCTTCGACGCCGACCGGCTCGCCTGCGAACTGGCCGATGTCACCGGCCACCGATGGCAGCACCAACGCATCCACGCGGCCGGCGGCGACATCGGCGCGGCCGCCACGATCGATTGGCGGGTCCTGCCGCTCCGAAGCCCCGGTGGCGACGCAGAACGCACCGATCCCGGCGGCCCCGGTAAGGTCGACTTCGCCCCCACCATGTGGCTACGGCAGCTGCCATATCTACGCGAGATCCTCGCTGCGATCCCAGCCCCACTCAACGCCGTACGGTTGATGGCACTTGGCCCTGGCGCCACTTCGCGGCCCCACCGAGATCCGAAGTACGCCCTTCCCCGGGGCCTCGTACGGCTACACATCCCGCTGGTGACCCACGAGGATGCGGTGCTCGTCCTCGACGGCATTGAGCACTGCTGGCAGCCCGGGGAGTTCTGGTACGGGGACTTCTCTCGGCAGCACCTGGTGCGCAACACCGGCCCAGTCACCCGGATACACGCGGTCATCGACGCGCTGTTCACCGCAGAGTTGGCCGCACTGTTCCCCACGGCCTGGCAGGTGGCCTTCGCCGACACGGACGTTTTGATCAACCGGCCGACGCCGCCGCCGGCCCCATGCCCGGTCACTCTGCCGCACGCAGTGCATGTTCCCTATGGCTTCACTGACTTCGAAAACGACCAGCCGCTGGACGGTCCACCACAGCTCGCACGGGTCGATGAGCTCGACGGACGGCTGACGCTCACCGCCGCCGGTCGCGTCTTCGCCCTGACGCCGGTCGGCCCGGACGAGTACCGCTTCGCCGGTTGGAGCGAACAGCGCAGCCTGCAACTCACCGCCGGCGAGACGGTGCTCTACGCGCGCCGTGGTCGGTCGCGAGAGCAGCACCGCCTGCCCGTCCCAGCCAACCTCCGATGACGGGCACGGCGCCTTCCCGACCAGCGCCCGATCCACGCACACAAGGAGGTTCATCATGAAGCTAAACAGCCACGACGACTTCACACCGCTGCGCGAGATCATCGTCGGATCCGCAGCCAACTACCTCAGCCACGACCGCGACGTCACCTTTGAGCTCTTCCACCATGACAATCTGCGGGGTTTCCGATCTGACTGGGCCTATCCTCGCCTGGCCGTGGCTGGCAATGGAGACCCAGGGCGCAGGTGGGACATAAGCCGCCGCTACACCGCGGAACTCCATGAGGACGTCGAGGGCCTGGCCGCTACCCTCGCCGGTCTCGGCGTCACGGTGCACCGGCCGCTACCGCTACCACCGGACAGCGAACCCATCGCCGGTCTGGGATGGCAGGCCGCGCCCACGCCGGCCCTGAACATCCGCGACAACACCCTCATCCTCGGTGACGAGATCATCGAGACGCCACCCGCCATCCGCTCCCGATACCTGGAGACCCGTCTGCTGGCCCCTGTCTTCCGCCACTACTACGAGGCTGGGGCCAGGTGGACGACGATGCCGCGACCCGCGCTCACCGATATGTCCTTCGACCTCTCCTACGCCCGGGACAGTTCCACCACCCTGGGCGGCCCAACCGAACCGATCGCCGACGCCCGACCAAGCCCGTACGACGTCGGGCTCGAGATGATGTTGGACGGCGCCCAGGTTCTACGTCTCGGCCGTGACCTGGTAGTCAACATCGCTCACGACAACCACCGGATCGCAGTCGACTGGCTCGATCGGCACCTCGACGGCCGCTACCGGCTTCACCGGGTCTACCGGATGGCCGACAACCACATCGACAGCATGCTCCTGGCTCTGAAGCCCGGTGTGTTCCTCGCCCGCCACGACGGTATCCGTGACCAACTGCCCGCACCGCTGAGGTCATGGGAGTTCATCGTTCCACCGCAACCCGACCCCGGCGCATTCCCCGCCTACGACGACGCCGACCTGGTCCTCACCAGCCCCTACATCGATCTCAACGTCCTGTCCGTCGACCCGGACACCGTTCTGGTGAACGAGGACTGCCCTGGCCTGCTCAAGACCCTCGACGCCAAGGGCTTCACCGCCATCCCAGTACGGCACCGACACCGACGGCTGTTTGGCGGCGGGTTCCACTGCTTCACCCTCGACACCCACCGCAACGGCCGGCTTGAGGACTACCTGTGAGCAGCACCCCGCGCATCCTGCTGCTGGAACCGGGCGGGCCAGAGTCCGGTGCGCTCATCGAAGCTGCGGCCACCCGCGGCTACGAAATCCACGCCGCCATCATGCCCGACCAGCACGCCGCCTACGGTCCCGATCTGCGCCGACGCTGGTCCGGCACCCTGCAAACCGACTACTCCCAGGCCGGGCATGCCCTGCGCGACGTCGTCGACTACGCAAGCCGGCTCGGCGCGAACGCGGTTCTGACGACCAACGAATACCTCACCCCGCTGCTCGCGCAGGCGAGTGCCGCTCTTGGTCTGCCCGGCAACGACCCTGCCCGAGCCGAAGCCGCCCGCAACAAGATCGCGATGAGTCAGGCTTTCGCCCGCCACGGCGTCAGCGCCCCGCACACCCTCGTCATCGAAGACGAGGAACAGCTACGCCGCCGATACACCACGGGCCAGGTCAGCTTCCCCTTTGTCATCAAGCCCAGCGAGGCCGCCGGTTCCGCCGGCGTCACGGTCGTCTGTGAGGCGGCCGCCGCCACCGGTGCCTGGCGGGCCGCCCGCACCCTGAGCGGCATGTACGGCATGCCGCTCGACCCGCGAGCCCTCGTTCAGGAATACGTCGAGGGCGCCGAGTACAGCGTCGAGTCGCTGACGCAGGCCGGAACGACGACGCACCTCTGCGTAACCCGTAAGAACGTCACGGCCGGAGCGCACCGAGTGGAGGTGGGCCACAGCCTGCCGGCAACCCTTCCACCTGCGGTAATGAGGGCCGTCCATCAGCAGGTGGAGCGCGCCATCGACGCCGTCGGCATCCGCAACGGCGCCTCGCACACCGAGGTGATCCTCGGCTCGGACGGCAGGTGCGCTGTGATCGAAATCGGTGCCCGCGTCGGGGCTGGCCAAATCGGTTTCCTCATCCACCATGCCCTTGGCGTGGATCCGTGGTCGGCGCTGCTGGACGTCGCGCTCGGCCGCCCCGTCGAGCTCACCGCCACCCGTCGCCGCCATGCCGCCGTACGGTTCCTGACCAGTCCGACGGTCGGGCGTCTTCGTTCGGTCGCCGGCCTCCCCGAACCCGGCACCGGGATTCCGGACGTACGGCTGCGCGTCGCGGTCGGCGATGTCGTAGGACCGGCTCAGGCAAATCGTGGACGTCTCGGCTACTTCCTCGTCACGGGCGCAGACCGGAAGATCGTCGATGACCGCGTGGAGCAAATACTTGGCGGAATCACCATCACGATCGACCCGGAGGACACCGGCGGCGCGGCACCACATCACCAACGCTCCCGTCGCTTGGCCGGCCGAAAGGCGCGATGACCATGCCCAGCAGACCGGCACCCAAGCGGGGGAACTCCGCACCGCCCCTGGCGGATGAGTTCGACGAACTGTTCCGGAGCGAGGCCCGTAACGGCAAGGGCTTCGCCAGAGTGGTGCGGATGGTCGACCCGGCGTTGCCGTCGGAGATCGAACCGTTCTCCTTCCTCTCCGCCAACCTGCTCTTTCACATCCGACAGCAGATCGCGTTCGATAAGGGGACGATTCTCGCCGATCTAGGATGTGGGCGCGGCGGCCCTGGCCTGTGGCTGGCCCGCACCACAGGTGCCGCCCTGGTCGGCGTCGACTTCTCCCCGGTCGCGACGACCTTGGCAAGGCAACGTGCCGCAACCTTCGGAATGCAGGCCAACGCCCACTTCGTGGTGGCCGATCTGAGTGCCACGGGACTTGCCGACCACGCCGTAACCTCGGCGATCTCCGTTGATGCGCTGCAGTACGCCTCCGATCGGACCGCGGCCGCTGTCGAAGCGCGGCGCATCCTCCGTCCCGGAGGACGCCTTATCCTCACCGGCTGGCATCCACGGCATCCCGGTGACAGTCGATTACCCGAGCGGCACCGGTTCAGCGACTGGCCCCGAGTTCTTACCCATGCTGGCTTCGTCGATGTGGAGTGCACCGAACGGCCTGACTGGACCGAGGCCTACCTGCGGATCTACCGAACAGCGCTGGATCTGGGCGACCCGGACGGGGATCGCGCGCCGGCGGGTCTCCAGGCGGAGGCCCGAAGCCGCCTTCCGACCGCTCACCTGCTGTACCGGGTGCTTGTCACAGCAACCGCCGGTTGGCCTCCTCGGGGCGCTCTCAGGTGAGCTCGGCCAACACGGCGGCCATGGCTTCGAAGGTGCCTTGGACACCGTCGGCCTTGCCGAGCCGATGACGCTCTAGGCGGATGGCGCCGATGTGCCGCGCCTCGTAGATCAGCGAGCGCAACACTGCAGCCCCGGAGCGATCCGGGTGCCCGTAGCTGTCCCAGAACGCGTCACGTTCGGTGCCTGGCTTCGCGGCGGCCATGCGGATCGTCCAGTCCGCAGCCGGGTCACCCCACCATGTGCGGTCCAGGTCGAGCACTCCGGTAATGGTCGGCTCGTCGGCGACGGGGTCGAGCATCACGTTGACGGTCCACAGGTCGCCCGCAAGCATTCGCGGCTCGGTGATCTCGTCGAGGACGCCGCAGTGCTGACCTGCCACCGCAGCGACCTTACGCACGTCGGCGGCGTCCAAGCCCACGTCGTCGAGGTCGGCGGCAATGTCGTACAACGAGGCGACCACTGCCTGGCTCCATGTCGCAAACGCCGGACCCGCGACGGGACCGAAGGATGGTCCCCGCACCCCATGAACGCGGGAAGCGATCGTGCCCAACTGTCGGAAGAAACCGGGCCAGGACGATCGGGGGTAATCACCGAGACGTTCCGGAGCGGGAACGCCATGAAGGAACGTCTGCACCAGATAGTCTCGGGCGATCACCTCGTGGGACCAGTCCGCGGCGATGACCTGCGGCATCAGCGGCGCGAGCACGGTCAGCCAAGGCACACTGGCGAACTCGTTTCGCATCAGCTGTCGCTCGCTACGGAACTGCCTGTCCGGCTCCGGGGCGACCCGCAGCACTACCGGCCGCTCCTGCCCCACTACGACGACCCGGTAGGTGTTGTTGTACATCCCCGAACCCAGCTCTATGGCTGACACGACCTGTGCGTCGGCACCGAACACCCGCCGGCAGACCGCCTCGATCTCATCGGCGGTCACCGACTGCTGAAATGACTCGGAGTTGCGCTCGATCGGTCGGAATTCCATGGCGGCATCCTTGCGCTCACGGTGAGCATGGACAGGCAGCCATCAGTCTGACAGGTCGAAATCGGGCCCCTCCGGGCCTCTCCGCTCAACGCCCACGACCGGCCTCTTAAATCCCAGGATGCGGACCGATAAGGAGAACGTGTCCATGCCGAAGCAGCCCAACCAACTGTTCACCTCTACGGCCCCGTACTACGCCAGATATCGGCCCGGCTACGACCCCGCCATGTACGAGCATCTTCGCCTGTGCTTCAGCCTCGACGGCACTCAGCGCGTCCTGGACCTGGGGACCGGCACGGGCACGCTCGCGCTGCCGCTCGCGGCGCTTGCCGGTGAGGTCATTGCCGTCGACCCGGAACCCGGCATGCTGGAAGAGGGCCGTGCACTCGCCGAAGCGCAGCGCATTGACAACGTCACCTGGCTGCTCGGCGACTCCACGACCCTACCGGCGATGAACATCGGCCCAGTCCTGCTCACCGTCATGGGTGCGTCTTTTCACTGGACCGACCGGCACCAGACCCTGCGCGACCTCGAGAAGATCATCGAGCCCGCCGGTGCCGTTGTCCTCGCCTCCGGTGGCGCACCGGGTGACATCGAACCGCCCCCCTGGACCGATGTCATCGCCGAGGTACGAACCCGCTACCTCGGTCCCGGCCGGCGTGCCGGTGGCGGTACATACCAGCACCCCGCAGAACGCCACCAGGATGTCCTCGCCCGGTCAACGTTCCGGCATCTCGAGATCCACACCTGGGATCGCACCGTCACGCGGACCCTCGACGAGGTCATCGGGCTGCAGTTCTCCTACTCCTACAGCAACCCAGCGCAACTAGGACCAGACAAAGCGGCATTCGAAGCCGACCTTCGAGACGCCCTCATCAAGTACAGCCCCGCCGGCTTGTTCGATGAACTCGTCCGCACCGAGGTCATCATCGGCAGCAGGGACTAGAGAAGGTAACCCAAGGCTACGGAGCGAGGGTCGACCGCCTGTTGCGCGAGAGCTTCGAAACCAGATCAAGTTCCACCGCCAGCTATATCGGGGTTCCACCGCCGATCCACGTCATGCTCCGGGCCCAGGTCTTCGACTGCCGATGCCTGGTGGGCCTCCCGGATACCCCGGTAGTTTCGGCTACCGGACATCATCACAGTCTTCGATTGGGGAATCGACCACGTGTCGCACATCGAGAAGATCACCGCTGAACTCCGGGCACTGGCGACAGGCGTCGAGCGCGCGCAGGGACTGGCAGCCGCGGCCGACAGTCAGGCACAGGAGGTGGCCCTGCGGGCTGCGGGCGCTGGCTTCGCCGCGGTGGCGGTGGGCGTAACGCGAGTGCGGAGTGCGATCACCGACATCCAGGGGGGCCTGGGCAGCCTCGGCGGTTCGATCGGTGAGGCAACGAAGGTAACCGCGGCCGTTCCACACGAAGCAACCCCACAAGAAACCGTCTCCGGGCTGACACCCGTCCACGCGGCGGTAGACAGCACCCGAGACGCGACGGCAGCGACGATCGCTCAGGTTGGTGAGGCGCAGCGGCTCGTCACCATGATCCTTCAGGGCGGGCAGCCCGGGCCCCTGCTACAGGCGCTGGAGAGCATCAAGCAGGTCCTGGTACTGGTGGTCCAGCGCACCAGCACCACTCGGCAACTCATCGAAGCCGCGATCGCTGAAGCACGGCAGATCGGGTCCTCGGGAAACTGATCAGGGCTGGCAGTCCCAGACCGGCCAGCCCGCCCCCGCTTGCCACCAGCAATCCGAACCCGCCACCTCCCGCCTCCGGCAGCGATGCTTCCGGTAACCGCAACCACACCCCTTGGAGCCGGCACTCCACCGGCGTCCCCGGCGGAGCACCCACCGGGCCCCGAACCAGGATCCCGCCACGGGCGGATCACAGTGTGCAGCGTGCGTTGGAGTTGGAGAACGCGTGCGCCGACACCGTCGCCGGCAAGGGTTACCGCTTGCACCAGAACCCGACCAGGCAGGAGATCGCCGAGGCGCGGCGGAACACGGGCGACGGCGGGAAGCCGGACAAGGACCCGGACTACCTGATCGAAGGCCATGTCTTCGACTGCTACTCACCGACCCCCGCCAAAGCGGTGCGCGGCGTGTGGACGGAAGTGTCGGGAAAGGTGGCCAGCCAGCAGACCCAACGGATCATGCTCAACCTGCAGGACTGGCGTGGCGACCTCGGCACCCTGCAGAAGCAGTTCGACGACTGGCCCATCCACCACCTCAAAGAACTCACGGCGCTGACCCGCAGCGGTGAGATCATTCAGATCGTCCGACGAGACTGAGAAGGCAGGCAGCACGTGGGTATCGAGTACCGACTGACGCTGGCGGGTGACATCCCGCTGGAACATGTGGCCGAGATCGCGGCTCCTGGGAACGTCGAGGAGTCGACTCTGCCCGGATACCCCCGACTACTCGGCGCTGACCTCGGTGACGAGTCCGGCTACACCGTCAGCGTCTATGCGGGTAGAAACGGTTATTACGACGCCGAGGACGACGACGGCTCCCAATGGGAATGGGAACCCGACACGTACGTCAACGTCGTCTTCCACATGCTCAAGGACGACACGTCCGGCAGGGCGGTCCCCGACATGGTCGCGGCCGTCGACCGGCTGCTCGCCAGCAGGCCGGAGGACGCGGCACTGACACTGAACGGTAACTGGCTGCTACTGACCCGAGTCGCCGGAGTCCTTCGAAGGCACCGACCGTCGTGGTGGAACACCTATGGCCTCGACCATCGTCCCGCCTGAGTAGAAGACGGCGAGTTGGGATGCCCGCCCCAGGGCGTAATGGGATGCCAGGCACCAATGAACGTTCCTGCCCCGCAGGATCGTTCAGCTCGTCCTCGTGACGCGTTTGAATCCACCAGGCAGCCCCCGGAGGAACCCGGCCATGATTCGTCGATACGCCTCCGCCGGCGCCGTCGTCACCACGAACGATCTGGGCGCTCCTTCGATCCTGCTTCTAGATCAGGTCCGGGGGAACGGCGAACGACAGACCGTAGCCCCGAAGGGTCGCCTCGAGCCGAGCGAGGCACCCCTGCAGGCAGCCGTGCGGGAGGTGGCCGAGGAGGCCGGTCTGACCGGTACTCAGTACGGCGCGTATCTCGGACAGGAGAAGTACGTCTTCACCGACAACGACGGCTCTCCTGCGGCGAAGACCGTCGACTGGTTCCTCTTCACCACCGCGACCACCGCCGCAACGCCAGCCAGAGACGAGGGCTTCGTCGAAGCTCGTTGGCTTGACGCCTCCGCCGCCCGACGAGCGGCCACTCATGTTGAGTTTCAGCGGATCCTGGACCGCGCCCTCGCCATCATCGCCTGGCGTTCGGCAGGGCCACTCCCATTCAGCCGAAGCCTCAGCCAACTCATAACCGAAGTCGCAACGGACGTTCAGGCCGTCGTCGCCGGGCACCCTGGTGCGGGCGTAGGGCTGTGCGGATCGGCCGCCCGCGGGGACTTCGTCGACGGCTGGAGCGACGTTAACTTCGTCGCCTGGAATCTCCCGGCGACCTCACGAACAGCAATCAAGAGCAACGAGATAGTGGCCGAAGCCTCCCAGCTTCACGGCATACGAGCCTCGCTGCATCTCACCGGCGGACACGCTGGCGCCGGCCGCAGCCTCGGTGCTCTGCACGACATGACGATGCGGGTGGTGCGGGACCGCGTCGGCCTCGACACCGCCGTGATCGCAGGTGCGGGCCCGACGCACACCACAACTACAGCAGCAACCAATCTTGTTGAGGACATCGCTGCGCTTCACCACATCGCCGTGAGCGGCCTCAGCGGCAGACACGACAGCAGTACCCAGCGCGAGGACGCCGCCCGCCACGTTCTGTCCGTGCTCTCATGCGCAGCCCGGCTTCTAGTCGTTCAGCGGCAGCCGAAGGCACCCCTGCGGCTCCCCGAGGTGGCGGAAGCTCTACGTCACTGGCCGGGTAAGCAGCTCACGAATCTGCTGTGCGACTACGACGGATTCCGCCGGACCGGGACGCTCACCCTCAACCAGGCGGAACAACTCGCCGCACGTGTACCGGCAGCACTCATCGAAGCCGCCGGCAACCACCGCGAACCCGCCTGGCCCGCGGAGCAGACGGGCATCTGCCGGCGGACCGGCACAAGCGAAGGACCTGACGGCCACGTCGGGGCGTAGGTTCGCCAACATGTCCGGCCTGCCGCTCGCGTCCGCGTTCACGGTCTTCAACGACCAAGACTCGGGATGCCTGTCCTACGGCGTCGAGAATGCCGGGCGCCGCTGGTTCGTCAAGAAGGCCACCACCGAGCCGGCCCGCCTCTCACTGATCCGAGCCACACGATTCCACGCCGCAGTCCAGCACCCAGCGATCGTCCGCCCCGAGCAGATCCTCAACAGCCCTGACGGGCCAGTGCTGGTCTACCCCTGGCACGACGGCGCAGTACTCAACCACGCCACCACGCACGGCTCGGACCGAGCCGCACTTACCCGGTTCCAACAGCTGCCTCTCCCCGACGTCGAGGCGGCGATCACCACGATCCTCGACGCGCACGAGGCCGTCGCAGCAGCTAGCCACGTCGCGGTCGACCTGTACGACGGCTGCTTCCTCTACGACTTCGACGCTCGACAGATGTGGCTGATCGACCTGGACGAGTACCGCCCCGGCCCCTTCGTTCTCGACGCCGACCGCCTGCCCGGATCCCGCCGCTACATGGCCCCAGAAGAGTTCGTCCGCGGTGCCGTCATCGACCAGCGGACCACCGTGTACACCCTCGGCCGCACCATCTGGCACCTGCTCGACTCCCCAACCGGCTGGCGAGGCACCCCGACCCAAGCCCGACTTGCCACCCACGCCACCCGCGCGGCACCCGAAGATCGATACCCCGAGGTAGCGCGCCTGGTCACCGGGTGGCGAGCCACCCTGGCGGATTGAGAAAGGCCTCTGCCCGCCGACGCCCCGTTAGTTGTCCGTCCTCGTACGCAACGAGGCACCCTTGCCCACCGCCGATTCACGCAGATCAGCGGGGCACTCACCGAGCCTGCCCTCGACCGGACCGCTGCAGCCCTTCAAGCGCACGGCACTCTAGCCAGCTCGTACGCGGATGACCAGACATCCTGCCGCCCCTGGTACATATCGTTGCGCTGACTGTCGTCACCGGGCAGTGTTGTCTGATGCAGCGCTGGGACCGGCTTAACGAGCGCCAGGTGAACCTCTTGCGTCGGATTGCCGACGGGGATGACCTCAGCACCCCGGAGGGTGCCGCACATCGAACGTCCGCACGTGCTCTACAGAACCGCCACTTGCTGAACGTCACGCGTAAGGACGGAACGTGGCGGGCGACCGTCACGGAGGCAGGCCGTTTCTACCTTGAGCACGGGTACCACCCCGAGGACCCCGCTCACAATGTCAGCCCGTCAACGACCCGGCGGAAAAGCGATGCGGTACCCGTACCCCGACAGGAGCCGGCAGCGGCAAGCACCGATGGCACGGCCTCGGCGACCATGGTCTTGGCGCAACGGCTGGTCGACCAACTGGCGCAAGGCAACGGGGTAGTACGAATCGAGGAGCCGGATGAGCAGACCCGGGCGCGATATCGGCGTGCCATCCACGCGGCGAAGCAGCACAGGCTCATTCCGGACGGACACGAGCTTCGACACACTGGCCGGAGCCGCGGGGACATCGTCGTCAGGCTCTACGACAAGGCCAACGGCGCCAGCACCGGGTGGGACGCCTTCCGGATCGCCTCACAGCACCAGCTCACGGTCGACGACGAGATCGTCGCCGCCCTGCAGAAGAACCCTGCCGCGCTCGCCGTATCGGCCGACCTGCTGCCTCGAACGTTGGAGTTCGTACGCCTGTTCACCGCGGCGGCCCGCAGCCGCGGGCACCGGCTGGTCGTCAACACCAAGGGCGCGCGGCCCACCCTGTCGCTGCGGTTGGAGAAGTCTCAGCGCGCAGTGAGGATCAGCGAGGAGTACGACAAGGTGCCGCACGTCCTCACCGATGACGAGCAGCGGCGCAAAAGGCGGCAACCATGGACACCGCTGCCCGAATTCGACCGTGTGCCCAGCGGCCGCCTTGTCCTTGAGGTCAATCGTTCCGGCCACGGCAACTCGGACACCTGGACCGACGACAAGCGCAGCCTGCTTGAGACTCGCGTCCAGAAGATCCTGAAGGACGTGGAGGCCGGCTATCTGGCCGACCAGCGCGAGCACGAGGAGTGGGAGCGTCGGCGCAGGGAACAGGATGAGCGTCGGGAGCGGCAGAAGGCCGAGGAACGTGCCCAGTGGGAGCAGACCAAGGCAGCTGCCACGGCCCGGGCAACTGTGAAGCTTCGAACGGACCGCTTCCGTGCCGCGTTCGACAACTGGGTGGCAGCGGACGCCATCCGGAGCTTCTGCGCTGCGCTCGAAGCCTCCGCCCCAGAAGGCGCTGGTGCTGGCCAGAATCTCGATCGCTGGGCGAGTTGGGCGAGAAAGGAAGCTGACCGGCTCGACCCCACAGTCAACCCGGCTGCGCTCGCCGAGGTGGACTTCGACATCGAACCGCGTCCCAGAGACCTGGCGCCCTTCATGGGCGAGTGGAGCGCGACCAAGCCGGAGAAGGCGTACCGCTCGGAGGAGACCCGCAATCAGTACGCCGACATCCTCGCCTACGAGAAGACGTGGCACCACGGCATGCGCGGCAATCCACAGGCCTGGCGGTGGCGTTAACCCCGGGTATTACAGAGGACATCTGTCGCCCCGTTCGTAGGCCTGCGCTTGGGAACGACACCGGGCAAACCATCGAGTCGCCTGGGCGCCATGTCCAACTGGAGCCGCGCAAGTTGGAGCGCGCGCCCTACCTGTCCTTCTCACCAACGGAGCTGAGGCGGGACGCGAGTCGGGACCCTTGGCAGGCGTGGTCTGCGTGGGCGTACGGCACCTTCACCCGCCGAGCGCTCAGGGCCGTCGGTGAATCGTCGACGGCCCTGAGCGCTCGGCGGGATCACGCGGCGTCTTCGCCGCTGCGTTTCGCGTTGCGCCTGCGGCTACGACGGCGAGCAACCATGGTTGCCGCTGCCAGCCCGGCCATAATCAGCGCCGTCGGCAGGTTCTCGACGATGCCGTCCAGCGCCGCACCGAAGAGCTCGTTGATCATCGGCGTGTCCTCCTTCTACCCTTCCGGACCTGACGAAAATTCTCACGGCCGGATCAGGCCCGCAGACACGCTGCGTTACGGGAGACGACAACATGGACTGTCCCGGACCGCACGAGTGCGTTCGGCCACCGGCGGGTTACGGCCCGGGGAGTCCCGGTACAGTCCGGTACACCGAAAGCCTGAGGAAGCGTTCAATTCGACCACCGCATCGAAGGTCACTACGCTTGATCGCGCCTGCCACCCGGCGGGTAAGCCTTGACCTTCAGGGGTGGCATGGCGGCGCTGAGTCGCGCTCCCGACGTGACCGGAGGATTGAAGCAGCTCAACCATGAGCTGCACCGCCTTCATGCCCGCGCCGGATGGCCATCGGTCCGCGACATGGCACGTGCCTGTGGCTACGGTCCGAACGTCGTCAAGAACGTCTTCTCGGCGCCCCAGATCCCCCACTTGCCGCGGCTGCTCGAGATCGTCGAGTTCCTTGCCAAGCTCGACCGCAAGGCCGATCCGGACGCGCAGTGCGACCATTTCGACGCGCTGTGGCAAGCTGCCATGGCGGAGCAGGTGCCGGACCTCTTCCCGCCATCGATCACTGACAGTGATGACGACGACGGCTTCGGGCCCCCTGCGGCTGGTGCCCGGCCCAGCCCGCCCGGCCCAGTCGGGCCAGCCGGCGGAGGAGTGAGCACACCTCCCACCGCCGGCGAGCCGGCAGCACCGTCCTCCGACGACAGTGCCGTGCACGACTCTGTTCCGGATGCGCCTCGAGACGAGTGGCGAGCGCTTTTTGTCGGCGTCGACAGCTATCTGGCGACCGGCGCAACCCCAGTCGTCCATCGCGACTTGACACCAGCTAGGCAGCTCGCCGACATCTTCCACGATTCCGGGGACGGACCTTCCTCGGCAACCAACGAGCTTCTGTTGAATCCCACTCGGGCGCGCCTCTGGTCATCGTTCGTCGAGGCGGCGTCCCAGACGCGGGAGACATTGGTCATTTACTACACCGGTCACGGGATACGCGATGCCCGAACGTCCGAGGTGTACCTGACCGCCGCTGACACCACCACCACCGCTGACGGGTTCACGGTCGACGCCATCAGCGTGCGAGATTTCCGGTACCTACTGGCATTAAGCCCAGTTAAGCAACTTGTCTTGATCGTCGACGTGTGCTTCGACAACAGTTCGGAACGACGAACGATTGTGCTGCCGACTCGGCCGTTCCCGGAGGAGCCCTACAACGTCCGCTCGGATTCTTTGCAGCGCAGGACTTTTGTCTTGGCGAACAGTGCCGAAGCGGGCCCGAATCTCTCCGCGTTCTCGTCGGGGCTGGTACAGGTTTTGGCGGCGGCTGGCAGCGGCAAGACCATGGCATTCCTCCATGCCCAGCTGGCGGCACGAGCCGAGGCGCAGCATTGGCACGCGCTACGAAGGGCTCACCTCAACGACGGCGACCAGATCCAACTGGACGGTCTGCTGCGCGACCGAGGGTCGACCCGGCGTTCTGTCTGGCATGTCAATGACCGGCTGAAGTTGACCCGGAGGGCTGCTCCACCGGTTGCTGCGTCGGCTAACGATCTAGCTGTAGTCGGTCGATCCGGTCAAGGGATTTTCGTAGTCAGCGAAGGTGCTCACCGAACCATCCGTCTGTGGAACCCGCGCGACAATAGCTCCACGCCCGACCCGGTCGCCGCCTCGGAAGTGCCAATCCACCGTGTCGAAGCCCTAACGCTGGCTGCAGTCGCCGGCGGTCGTATTGTGATGCTCGCGACCGGCAGCGATGGCGAACTCGAATGGTGGAACTGGGGTCCGGCCGGCCAGATTGCCGAGATGCCGCCAGCCAACACCTCGCCGGTTACAGCGATTGCCGCAGCCGTGCTACCTGACAGACGCGCTGTCCTTTGCGCGATCGGCGACAGTGGAACCATTCTGGACTGGGCCTTGCATGAAGGCGCAAGCCAACATCTAGGCCGTCTACAGCTGGACGACCAGGTTACGTCGATGGCAATACTGTTCACGTCTGATGAGCGACCATCGGTCATCACCGGTCATTCGACGGGCAGGCTCTTGGTGCGAGACCTTGAGAGCGGTCAGTTGTTGGCGGCCTTGGACACCGGGCAGCGAGGAGCAGTCACGGCAGTCGCCGCTGGCTCGATAAATGACGGTCGAACCATCGTTGCGACGGCTGATGAAACCGGCACCGTGCGGTTCTGGGATCTCGAAAGTCATGCAGCGATCGGCGAGCCGATCCGACCTGCCAGCGACAAGGTGATCCTTACCGGGATATCGGACGCGGACGGCGTACTATTCGCCGTCGACAAGCGGTAGGCGAGTAAGGGCACCTTTGCCGCCACCGGGGCCAGGGTGCGGTAAATTCGCTGACGCCCTCAGTCAACGGCTGCACCGCCACCGGCCTGTGGAGGCAGAAGTTCAACATCGCCCTCGGCGGGTCCGGCGATCGGGGCCATCTTGTCGGGCTCGCTCCACTGCGGCGTTAGGGGTGTCGCCCATCCGTCGTAGTCAATTACCCACGCCACGACGAATTCTTCCCAGGTGTCTTTGGTGTTCTTAACGCGGACCCGCCACCCACCCCCGGGGATCACGGCTCGGATAGTTTCTTCATTCTTCCTGAGACCGAGGAACCCCTCGATGGCCTGCGCCAACACGAGGCCGTTCTTCCCGACAACCAAGGGCAGCCCTTCGTCGTCCCATGCCTCCACCCGCATGGTGGTGGTGTAACTGTTGCCGGCGTCTGCCGTACGCCGGAATTCGGCCAGGTGTGTGCCCTGCGCCGGAATCACTGCCCTGCCCCTGTCGCCGGCTTGAATCCCTGCGCGGTGGACACCCGCACGACGAGGAATTGGAGCGGGAGTCCGAGCGCCGCAGCCTGCTGGGCACCGTGCTTTGCCTCTTCGATGTCCTCGCTGATCTTGCCCTCCACGTAGGAGTGGTCATCGAAAACCGCGAGCCGGGCGTTGCGCTGGTCACAGGACATCACGAGGTGGCTGCCTGTCGAGAGCAGCCCGTGAGCGGGGTCTATAGGAACGATGGCCATGGGTGGGATCTTCCGACTGTCCGTGGTACACGCACACCAACTGTCCAGTGCCCGACAGAGTGGCAAACCCGCCCAGGCTCGGCGGCAACGATCCAGCGTGACGTCGCACGACCGATTGGAGATCTCATGCCTATGGGGCAGCATCGCGAGGTACCTGACCGCATTCTCACTCACCTGGTGGGCGCATTGGTCAAGGAGACGGCCGAGTTCATGATCCAGCACTGGGAGCCGGACGGGATCTTGCAGCCTCCAGATCCCTTCGGCACGGTGCTGGAGTGGATGTGGGTTGCCGAGCCCGATCGTGCCGTTGGGATGGTCAGTGACCTGCTCCGGCACCTCCGCGGCGGCGATGGCGCCGCGAACAGATTAATCACTCTCGACACCCTGATGTACGGCCTACCACTAGCGGTATGTGCACTGCCAGGGGAGCAGGTCGACGCCCTGTTGGACCGGGTAGAAGCGGAGGTTCCACAGTTGCTCGGCGGAGACGTCAACAAGTGATCTTCACCGGAGGGGTACATGAGCAACGACGACAAGTACCGCAGCATTGACTTCCGCCCCGCTCCGGTGGACGGCTTATGCCGGGAACACGTCAGACCTCGATCGTAAGATCTCGTCCATGTCGCGAGTGTGGCCGTTCCGGCAGTCCGCATCCCAGCCCGACGTGCCGGTCCTTCGGAGTCTCGGACCACGGTTCGAGGAAAACCTGCACGGGCGGCACGCGGCGGTCCTCCTCGAGGTTCTGGCCGACAGGTCCACGAACGCCGCGACGAACATTGCGCTCGCGGGGCACTACGGCAGCGGAAAAAGCAGCGTCATCCTCGGCGTCCAGGCGGGCCTGGACCAGCGAAAGATCAACTGCGTCAACCTGTCGCTGTCGAGCCTGGGCATCGACGACACGAAGCGGGCGCGCATCCAGCAGGATGGGACGCTGCCGCCGCTGACGAACCTCATTCAGAAGGAGATCGTCAAGCAGTTGCTCTACCGGAAGGCACCCGCAGACATGCCGGGGTCGAGGTACTTCCGCATCGATTCATTCAGGCGCTGGCCGGCAGCGTTCGGGGGCGCCGCGGTCGCAGTGGTGTTCTTCGTGATCGCGGTCCTGTTCGGACTCGTCGATCGTGTAGAGAAGGTGGGACCCCAGGCTCTGGTGACCAGTCGTGACTGGGTGCCGTGGGCTATCGTCGGTGGGCTCGGCGTGTTCCTGGGCGTGATCTGGTTCCTGCTTTGGCGTGCTCTGCGGAGCCGGGTACGGGTGGAGAGCGTCTCCGCAGGCGGAGCAGCCGTCACGCTGAGCGCGAAGGAGAACTCATATTTCGATGAGTATCTCGACGAGATCGTCTACTTCTTCCAACGGACGAAGACCCAGGTCGCGATCTTTGAGGACCTGGACCGGTTCCGGGATCCACACATCTTCGAGACGCTGCGCGAGCTGAACACGGTCCTAAACAACTCTGAGCAGGTCAAGTCACGCCCGGTCCGGTTCGTGTACGCGGTCCGCGACAGCATCTTCGAACAACTCAAAGTCGACGCCGCGCCGGACGGCGCCGCAGACGTCGATGCCGGTACGGCGGCTCTCCGCGCGTCAGCTCTGGAGACCGCCCCGTCGACCAACAGGACAAAGTTCTTCGATCTGGTCGTGCCGATGGTGCCGTTCATCACGCACCGTTCGTCGCGGGATTTGTTGGCGGCGGAGTTCGCCGAATCGGACGAGCGACCGTCGGCCGCGCTGGTGAACCTGGTCGCGGGGCACCTAACCGACATGCGCCTAATTCGCAACATTCGGAACGAGTTCGAGATCTACCGCGTCTCGGTCCTGGGAAAGAAGGGCCTCAAGGGCCTAACTGCGGACCGACTGTTCGCCATGATGGTTTACAAGAACCTGCATCTGGAGGACTTCGAGGCCATCCGACTCGGCACGAGCAAAATCGACGACGCATACCGGGCTTTCCGCGACATGGTCACGTATCAGACGGTGTACCAGGCCACGGTCGGCAAGGAGGCACTGGACCGGATCGCGTCAAACGCTCTATGGGACAAGCACGCAAACGCCGCCGGGGAGCGGCTTCAACAATTGCTGCCTATCCTTTTTCGGGTGACGGGACGTGCGAGTAGTCGGATTGTCATGTACTTCCAGTCGGAACAGTACGAGCTTTCGGAGCTTACGTCCGGCGATTTCTGGAGGTCACTGCACGCGACCCATCAAGGGGTGCAATTCGCTCGGCCTGGGTACCCCGCCGTGGACTTGTCGTTCGATGACGTGATCGCGTTTGTCGGGGATGAGGGCGCTGGATTGGATAACGCCGTCGAAGCCGATCGCGCAAGCCTCCAACGTGCCTCACTGGCTGCGCTGAGCACCAAGGAATTCGTGACGAAGGCCACGATGGCGCAACTCATGGCCCGTCCCGACCTGGTCATGCCCAAGGACGACGCCAACCGTAACCTGGACGCCATCGTCGCCGGCCTCGTGTCGTCCTTGGCCCACGACCTGCTCGCGGCGGGCTACATCGATGAAAACTTCACCCTGTACTGCTCGGACTACCACGGCATCGCCATCAGCGTCAGCGCGATGAATTTCATCCTCCACTGCGTCCAGCCCGACCGCGCAGACCCCCGCTTCCGGTTCGACGAGCCTGCTTCCATCGACACGGTCGAGACCGAGATGGGTGCCCGATTCCTCGACGGCAACAGCGTCTTCAACATCGAGGTCTTCGACCACTACCTGCCCACGCACCCCGAGCGGCTCGACACCGCACTCGACAAACTCGTCATGCGCGTCAGAACCGACCCCTCGTTCATCGACGCGTACCTAACGGACGGCGCGTTCGGAGACGTCCTCGTCAGCCAACTGGCTCCTCGCTGGAAGGGTGTCTTCGTCCATCTGGTCGAGAACACCCCGATCGACCTCGCGGCGGCTATCGCCCTCGTCGACGCCGCTGTCCAGAGCGCGGATCTAGATGTCGACTACGACTCCTCAGGCCGGGTGACAGAGTTCCTGGCGGCGCATTACGCCGAGATGCAGTCGTTCACCGGCACTATGGAGACCTCGAAGGCGGCTGACGTGGCCGCCCTGGTCTCTCGTTTCGGCGCTCAACTCAGTGACCTGACAGTACTGGGCGACGCACAGCGCGAGGCAGTGGTGGCGGCCAGCCTGTACCCGGTCACCAGGGCGAACCTGTTCGCGGCACTCGGTGAAGACACCCTGCTGGCCCTAGACGTGCTGATGGCAACCAACACGACCGTCTACCAGCACGTCCTCGACAACCTAGACAGCTACCTCCATGCCCGCGAGGGCCACGAGGTGACCGTCGATGCCCCGGAGGAGTTCGTCTCAGTGCTGAACGACGTCGCCGGTGCCGACGAGTCGGCGGTGCTACCGGTGGCCGAGGGGGCGTCGCCGAGATGCGAGGTGGCCGACCTAGAGAAACTCGACGCCTCGGCATGGGCTGCGGTGGTAGCGGCGAGCCGGCTCACGCCGACCGTCTGGAACGTCAGCCAATTTGTCGAGAAGCTCGGCGTCAGCGAGGAACTGGCGAAGATCCTGAGCAGACACGACCTCGCCGACGCCGACGAGGTGCAGGAGGAATCCAGGTACGGCCTCGGGTACGCGCTGGTCCTTGCGGACAACCTGGACCCGGTGGCGCGGGTCCGGCTGATAAAGCAGCTCGGCCTTCCCGGCAAGTTGACTCCGGAACGCGTCACCGGCGGCGGGCTCACGCTGCTGCCGGCGCTACTGGAGGCCGATCTGATGCCCGATACCCCGGAGACGTATGCGCGCTTGGTAGGTAGTTCATTCGAGGTCCGCGAGGAGTACTTCGCGAGCTCGCAACTACTCGCGTCCTACGTGTGCGAGCTTCCACTTTCAAGCGACGACCTAGTGCGGATTTTGCGGAGTCCTCGCGTGGCTTCGGCCGTCAAGCGGGCGATCGCCGATGACCCGGAATACGTGCGCGCCAGGCTGTCCACACCCGGCGCCATCGCCTTCTGCGAGTGGGCGGCCACGGGCAACCCGGTCACGGTGGACCTGCTGGTCGAGCTATGTGAAGCGGATGCGCCCGCCGAGCACATCCTGAGCCTGCTGAAACCCCATCTCCCCGACATCGAGTTACCGGTGTTGCACCAGATCCTTCGTGCGCTGGGCGGCGACTACGAGACGCTCACCGAGCTCGGTCGCCGTCCCAGGTTGAAAGAACTGCCTGGAACCGATGAACTACTCAGGGAACTAAGGCATCGCGGCAGGGTCAGCTCGTACCGCCCGTCGAAGCGCGGTGGCATCCGGGTCAACATGCGTCAATGACACGCGCAGGGCGTAAACACCCTGCGCTGATCCTCGGCATGGCCGCCGCCTCGGCGTCGCTCATGCCACGCCGCCGCCGGGTGGCCCGATCAAGGCAGCCGACTTCGATCTCGGCGCCGGGTCGGCTGACCGTTTCAAAGTCTCCGCCCAGTGGGCTTCATGGGCACCAGTGGAGCCAGTGAAGAACAGCGCCCCCATTTCCTCCTCGACCCTTTCGACCCAACCGGGGCGCGCTACAGGGAGTCGGACGCTCGACCCAAGAAGTCGGGTGAAACCGCGTCGTCCCAACCGATGGGCCATGGCCGTGGTCGCTCCTCGGGTGCTCGGACGTCCCCAACCCAGGCCGGACCCACAACGCAAGCCCCGGACATCACCACAAGTCGGGGCCACACACCGCCGTGCGGCGCTCCGCACCCGAACCTGGACCAGCGCGGACACGACCGGACGGCCTTGCCTCTGCTTGGACGGCAGGCCAAGGCCGCGATGACAGAGAGCTTCCTTAACACTTTGCTGCGGTCTGGCCACTTTTAATCCATAGGTTCAGGGTTCGAGTCCCTGGCGGCCCACCGATCGCACCATTGTGCGAACCGGTGGTACTCCTGAAGTGCCCCCGTCCGTTTCGGGCGGGGGCATCGTCGTTTCTGTAGGTATCTTGAACACGGGTACGACTCCCTGGTCGGTGAGTTGGACTTCGGCGATGAGGGTCTCGATGGCGGCTTTGCGTTCGGTGTCGCTGCCGCTGGTCATGATGGTGCTGAGGTGGTCGCGGATGCGGGCGACGGTGCCGGGCGGCGGGGGCTCGGGTTGTGAGAGGGCGGTCCGCAGTAACTTGATCTGATCTATGCGTTGAGTCCGGTTGGTGGCCTTCCGGTAGATTCGCCATGGATAGCAGCCGGTCGATGGGTTGAATGTGAGTTCTGGTCGTGACCGCCAGGGCGGATGGGGCGTTAGCCCGGTCATGGGTGATCGAAAGCGGTATCCCAGTGATGTCAGCGACGAGCAGTGGGAGCTGATCGGGCCGTTTCTGCAGGCGTGGAAGTCGAAGCGGGTCGCGGTGTCGGTGTCGGGCCGTGAGGGTGACTATGACCTGCGGGAGATCGTGAACGCGATCTTCTACCAGAACCGGACGGGTTGTCAGTGGGCGTACCTGCCGCACGACCTGCCGCCGAAGTCGGCCACCTACTACTACTTCGCGCTGTGGCGGGACGACGGCACTGACCAGGTGATCCACGATCTGCTGCGCTGCCAGGCCCGGGAGAAGGTCGGTCGTGCCGAGGATCCGAGCGCGGTCGTGTTGGACACCCAGTCGATCCGGGCGGCGAATCATGTCCCGGCCGCGACGACCGGCAAGGACGCGGCGAAGAAGGTGTCGGGGCGTAAGCGGGGCTTGGCCGTGGACGCGTTGGGGCTGGTCATCGCGGTGGTGGTGACCGCGGCGTCGGTCACCGACAACACCATCGGCATCCGGCTGCTCGACAAGGTCGTCGCACACACCCCGACGGTGAGCCGCGCCTGGGTCGACGCCGGGTTCAAGCAGGACCTAGCGCTGCACGGCGCCGTCCTCGGGGTCGACGTCGAGGTCGTCAAACGATCCGACACCCGGCCCGGGTTCGTGCCGATCCGCAAACGGTGGATCGTCGAACAGGTCAACGGCACCCTGATGCTGCACCGCCGCCTCGCGCGCGAGTACGAAAGCCGCCCCGAATCCTCAGTGTCCCGAACACTGTGGGCGTCAACGGCGAACATCGTGCGGCGGCTGACCGGAACCAGCACACCCTCCTGGCGGCACCGGTGAACCTCCCCACCGTCCTCGACCTGATCACCGACCGGGAGACCACCACACGCCGACAGGCCGACCGGCTCCGCGAGCAGATAACCGAGCTGACCGGCGAACTCGCCCGCCTCGACAGCGAACTGGCCGACCTGGCCACCACCCGCACCACCCTGCAAACCCTCACCGCCGCCGAATTCACCGCCGACGACCCCACCATCGCCAGCGGCCCCTACCAGCAGATCCTGCATGTCCTCGGCACCGCACCCGCCGGCATGCGCGCCAAAGGCATCTGCCTCGCACTCGGCGTCGAGCCCTCACCGAAACACGTCGAAGGCACCCGCGCGAAGCTCAAACGCATGGTCAACCGCCACGTCCTCACCGAAGACGAACCCGGAGTATTCACCCTCACCCAGAAACGGACCTATGAACCGCCCCGGATCTTGTAGAGACTTCCCCGCTTGGGAAGGATCGAGAGATGGCAGGAACGAAGCCGTATCCGCAGGAGTTGCGGGAGCGGGCGGTGCGGATGGTCGCGGAGGTGCGGCCGAACTACGAGTCGGACTGGGCGGCGATCACGGCGGTGGCGGCCCGGCTGGGGATTGGCACGGCCGAGACGTTGCGGAAGTGGGTCCGGCAGGCGCAGGTCGATGACGGCCGGCGGTCGGGGGTGACGTCGGAGGAGTCGGCGGAGCTGAAGCGGCTGCGGCGGGAGAACACCGAGTTGCGTCGGGCGAATGAGATCTTGAAGGCCGCGTCGGCTTTCTTCGCGGCCGAGCTCGACCGGCCTACGACACGCTCATGAGATTCGTTGACGAGCATCGGGACCGCTTCGGTGGGGTCGAGCGGATCTGTCGCGTGCTGCGTCAGCACGGGCTGCAGATCACCCCGAGCGGCTATTGGGCGGCCAAAAAGCGTCCGCCGTCGAAGCGGCGGGTGCGTGATGCGCAGCTGACAGCACTCATGCGGGAGATCCATGTGGCGAACTACGGCGTCTACGGAGCCCGCAAGATCTGGCACGAGCTGCGCCGTCAAGGACATCCGACGGCCCGGTGCACGGTCGAGCGGTTGATGCGTGGCGCCGGCCTGACCGGCGTCGTGCGCGGCAAGAAGATCCGCACCACGGTCGCCGACCCCGGGCATCAGCGGGCCGCTGATCTGCTGAACCGGGACTTCACCGCCGCCCGGCCGAACCGGTGCTGGGTCGCGGACTTCACCCATGTGGCCGCCTGGTCCGGCGTCGTCTACGTCGCGTTCGTCGTTGACGTCTACTCCCGGGCGATCGTGGGTTGGTCCGCGGCGACGAACAAACGCACCCCGCTGGTCCTGGCCGCCCTGGACATGGGGCTGTGGCGCCGCGACCGCGCCGGGCAGCCGGTCGGGGCGGGCCTGGTGCACCACAGCGATGCGGGCAGCCAGTACACGTCGTTCCGGTTCACCACCCACCTGCTCGACGCCGGTATCGACGCCTCCATCGGCAGCGTCGGCGACGCCCTGGACAACGCGCTGATGGAGTCCACCATCGGCCTCTACAAGACGGAGCTGATCAAGCCTCGAGGCCCGTGGCGCAGCCTCGCCCAGGTCGAACTGGCCACCGCCGAATGGGTCGACTGGTACAACAACCAGCGCCTGCACTCCGCCATCGGGCACGTCCCACCGGCCGAATACGAATCGATGTTCTACGCTCAACCCCAGCCCCGCGAGGTGGTTGGAGCCAACAGCTGAGGTCTCCACAGAACCCGGGGCGGTTCAGAGTCCGGTTGATCGAGGAGTACGACGAGATCCCCCACGTGCCCACCGAGCAGGAGGCCCGACAGCTGCGGCGCAACCGGTGGATGGTGCTTCCCGAGACCGACCGCGTGGCCTCCGGTCGGCTGCGGATGGAGATCGCCCGCGCTGGCTGGGACAAGAAGGACACCTGGACCGACGACAAGCGCACCACCCTGGAGAAACGTCTTCCGCGCATCATCCGCGATGTCGAAGCCGGCATCGCCGCCGACGAGGAAGCCAAGCAGGCTGCTCAGCGTGCCCACGACGAATACGTCGCCGAGCTGGATCGGAAGGAGGCCGAGGAGCGTCGCCGCTGGCAGGCAGCCCTCGACGAGGCCCGCCCCCAGGCCGCCGAACTCCTACGCAAGAAGGCGTTCCGGCGGGCCTACGACTCCTGGATCTGCGCGAACGAGATCCGCGCCTTCTGCGACGCCCTCGAAGTAGCCGGACCCGACAGGCCGGACGACTTGGACAACCGTGCCCGATGGATCGGCTGGGCACGAGCTGCGGCAGCCCGCCTCGATCCCACCTGCGGCGACGGAGCCCTCGACGGCATCGAATTCGACATCGAACCCAAACCCGACGACCTACGGCCCTTCATCGGCGACTGGAGCCCGCATCAGCCCCACCGCGAGTACCGGTCGGAGCGCGACCAGCAGGTCATCAACGCCACCCGGCTTCAGGCCGACACCTGGCACCACGGTATGCGCGGACGCCCCAGCTGGTGGCGCAAGTAGCAGCCATGCGCAGAAGCGCGCCCATGGTCGCCGACGGTCGGCTGGGCCCGTCCGACGGATGCGTTCGCCTACTGGTGGGTGAAGTGGCCGCACCTGGCGCCGGCCAAGAAGCTCGTCCAATCCTCCCGGCGGAACAGGAGGGCCGGGCCGGTTGGGTCCTTGCTGTCGCGAAGAGCCACCTCGTCGGCGAGGTCGGCGACCTCGACGCATTGGCCGTTCCCACTGGACCGGGTGCTCTTCTTCCACTGGGCGCGGGACAGGTCGACTGAGGTCATCCCGTACCTCCTTCCTGACTGATCGCCGCGGCGTGTTCTTGAATCAGCTTGATCGAGCTGGTCGGGTCGAGTGCGGTGGCGCGAAGGTGTTCGAACGTGCTGGTGTAGCGGCGGACGTCTGCTTCCCGTTCGAGGAACAGGTCGCCGGCCATGCTGTCGACGTACACCAGGGCGGGGTCGGCTGGGTCGGGGAAGTCCATGACGACGAACGAGCCGGGCATGCCGGCGTGCGCGCCCGTGGTGAACGGGATGACTTGAAGGGTGACGTGCGGCTGGCCCGCCGCGGTCACCAGGGCGTCGAGCTGTTGGGCCATGACGGCTGGTCCGCCAGTTAGCCGGTGCAGGACGGCTTCGTCGAGGATCGCCCAGAGGCGCAGCGGCTCGGTCTTGCGGAGCGACTCCTGCCGCTGCATGCGCGCCTCCACCCGGGCTTGGACGTCCGCGTCGGTCGCCAGCGGCAACACACCCCGGATGACGGCGCGGGCGTAGTTCTCGGTCTGCAGGAGGCCCGGGACGAAGAGTGACTCGTAGTTGCGGACCGAGCGGGCTTCGGCTTCGAAGCTGATGTACGTGGTGTAGAGCTCGGGCAGTTCCGACTCGTACGCCTGGAGCCAGCCCAACTGCGCGGCCTGGCGGGACAGGGCGATCAGCTCACTGCGCTTGTCCTCATCGGTGACGCCGTACTTGTCCAGCATCGCCATCAGGGTGCGCCGCTGCGGGCGGACCTTGGCCGTTTCAATGCGGTAGAGGGTGGCGGGATTGATGCCGGTCTGCTCGCTGACCTCGTCGCGGGTGAGGCCGGCGGCGGTGCGCAGGCTGCGCAACTCCGCCGCGAGCCGCCGGAGGCGCACGGTGGGCGGTTGCCGTCGAGCTGACAACTCCATGTCCCTTCGCTCCTGTCGTAGTCAGAGTGTGCCCGCCGTGCGGATGCAACCTCCAGGCAGGCCAGGCAAGTGACGTACATGCGAATGCAATCCTTGCATTCTCACTAGTGCATAGGCACTATGGGCATGAGCATGTCAGGCCGGTGCGGCCCACGAAGCCGCGCGGTACGGCGGTGGGCTCGCGCTCCCAGGGGCCCACCGCCCGTCCGGCCTCGGACACCTCTCGACGGGACGCAGCCCGTCACCCGAAGCGGGCTGCGTCCCCCACGAGAGGCCGAGTCAGGGAGGCAAGGCAGTGGTTCCATCCCTCGTCCTAGCGGTGGTCGCGATGCTCGGCTTCGCCGCCGGACTGTTCCTGTTCAAGGTCAAGTCCCGATGGTGCCGACGGTGCGGGTCGGCACTGAACTGCCCCGACTGCGGAGGCCGCAGATCCCGCCCGCATCCCGGCCGGACGAGTTGGACGAGCGGACTGTGCCCCCAACGCCGATCACACCTGTAGTCGCCGTCGTGCCCGGCGACGTCGTGCACCTACGCGAACAGGACTACCAGCACGGCAGCGGCCCACTTCCGCTGCGAATCATCGGCGTCCGCCTCGACCTCAGCCTCTGGTACGACGGCCAGTGGGTGTGGCTCGAAGGCATCGAGCTCAACCCGGACGGCCGAGCAGGACGCTTCCGGCAGGTACTCACCCGGGTCGCGGCCCTGCCGCCGTCGGAGGCGTGACATGGCTGCCACCGTCTACATGTCCGCAGCGGCCATCGACCAGCTCACGACCGCGCAGCGAGCGCTCGACGAGCACGTCACCTCCAGCGCCACCGCTACTGCCTGCGCTGCCAGCTCATCGGCCCCTGCCCCACCAACGAGCAAGCCGCCGCCGCCTTCGCCCGCTACGGCCGCCTGCCCCGAAGAACGCCCGGCGCGACCCGACCGCAGCTCATCAACGCCCGCCGCATCACTGCCGGCCCTGATCCCGCAGCCGACCTCACTCGGAGGTACCAACCGTGACCCTGTCCGACATCGCCGCCGCGCTCCGAGACCTTCACGTCTCCATCAGCCAACAGCAGGACCTGACCAAGGTCGTCATCCAGGACGCCGAAAACGCCCGAGCCGAGTTCCGCGCCCTGACCACCGGAGCCACCAACCCCCTCGTCAACCGCGCACTGGGCAACTACGCCCAAGGAATCGTCAAGCTCCGCGACGGATCATGGCTGCTCGCCGAAGCCGGCGGCATCCTCGCCGAGTACGCCCGAGCAATCGGCATCGACATACCGCCGCGACAGCCGACCGAACGTAAGCGGAAGGCCGGGCCGACCCCCGAAGAGCAGAGCGACTCCGGTCCCCGCCAGCCCGGCACCCAACGGCTCCCGCAAGCCGACGAGCCGGCATCGCGCGACCCGTCGGCTGGCTGACTCTCCATGGCGTGGTGGAGTGCGGTGACGGCCAGCGTTCAGCCGCCGGCCGTCGCCACCGCCACCGCCACCAAGTGCTTACCGACGAGATCCTGGGCCTGCTTGACCTCGTCCACGCCCTCTTCGAGGCGGACAGGAGCCTGCCGGCACGCCCGCACCGCGCTGTTCAGCAGGTTGTTACCCCCGCCCCGGCTGACCTTCTGGAAGTGGGCTTGTGCCTTGTTCACCGAGTCGACGACCTCGGCGATCCCCCGTCCCACCTGATCGAGCGTCTGCAGCACCATGCTCAACTCCGCCATCACCGACCCGATCGGACCGCCACCCCGCCCGGCGGTGATCCGATCCAGTCCGGCGTTCATGGCCCGCCCGGCCAGGCCGCCGACCTTCATGCCGGCGTAGGCGGCACCAACCGCGATCAGAGGCGACGGGTGGTAACCGGCAGCGTCAGCAGCTGCAGTGGCCGCGACGGCTATACCGGCCCCTGCAGCCTTGCCGATCTTCTCGCTCACCTTGGTGATGCCCTCCCGGGCAGACTCGACGGCGGTGTCACGGACAGCTCCCGCTGCCGCCGTGAGCGCTCCGGCCGCCTTCCCACGTGCACCCGGGACTCGTGCATCTCTCGTTCGACCTCGGCCTTGTCTGCCCAGCCCGAACATCGTTTACTGCGCCGGTTCCAAGAAAGCGCACCCAGCGGCAACGAGCATAGGAATTACCTTGGCCGTATCGAGCGCCAGCTCACCCGCTGTCATCTCGTCGATGTCCTCACCGCTGGCGCGTTGCTCGTCTGCAAGCTGAGTAGCGACTGCACAGGCGTCCCACAAGGAGCCAACGGTCGAGGAGAACGCCCACAGGTTGTAGACGGTGAAGTTCACCTTGACGAGGGCCTGCCCGTTATGGCCGATGAGGCGTCGGTCCGGCTCCTCGGGGGTGTTGCCCATGCCTTCCGCGAGCGGGTGGAGCTTGATCCGCCGGAACGGCTTCTCCAGCTCACTATCCGGGTCGAACTCGATCAGTAGCCCCCGGTCAAGGAGTCGCTCGATGACCGGCACCGGGTTGGCAGGTCCGTTGCCGGCTGCGATCACGTCCCGCTGAAGTGTCTCGCGGTTGACCTCCAAGCGAGCGTGCCGCTCTGGGTCAAGGAAAGCTCGTCCCCACACCTGGAACTCTTCGTCGGTCAGTTCCTCGGAGTCGTTGCCGAGGCGTACCTCCCAGTACTCCGGGGTCGGATCGGGCGGGGTGACGTACCGATAGGAGGGGCCGAGGTTGAGGCCGACGGGGACGATGACGGTAGGCATCGGGGGACCTTCCGGGGTTCGGTGTCAGAGGACGGCGTTGTACTTCTCGGTCTGGGCGATGGCGGCCTGGATCAGGCCGGCGCCCTCGCCGAACTTCTGCTTGGCGGCGCTGAGTTTGCCGATGGCACCCATGACGGCGGGCTGCTGGGTGCCGGCGGCGAGGGCCTGGAGCACGGCGATGGCCTTGTCGACCTGGGCGTTGACGCCGGCGAGCTGGGCGAGTGCCTTGTCGGCTTCGGACTTGCCGTGGGCGAGGCCCGCCTTGATGTCTCCGATGGTGGCCACTGGATGTTCCTCCCCTGGGTCGTGGTGTCCAACGCCCCGCCACCGGTGGCGGGTGCGTCTGCGGGTTCAGCCTCGGGTCGCGGCGATGAAGATGAACCACAAGATCGGCATGCCGACAAAACAGATCACGCCGCCCACCCGGGCGGACCGAGTGCCCCCTCCGCCGATACGCGGCTGACCGACAAGGCTGATCGTGAGGTAGCCGGCGAAGAACGCCAGCGCGGGCAGCCCACACAGCGACCAGGGCACGAGTTGCCAGGGGATACGGCCGAGGTCGGCGTCGGGGCTGACGGCGAACATCAGCAGCGAGGCGAGGGTGCCGAGGGTCGCTGCGGCGGTGTAGACGAGAGCGTTGCGGGCCAGCGGCGTGAGTCCGGGCAGCAGTGGTGGTTGCGCGGCCTGCCGGTGGGCGTGCTCAGCGGCGGTGTCGGCCGCGTCGGCGGCTGCGGCGGCCCGGCGCAGGGCCTCGGCCGGGTCCGGGACCGGGCTGGGGGCGATGCCGCCGATGTGCGGCTCGGGCAGGCGCAGCGTGGCGGCGAGCTGGTGTAGGTGTTGCCGCTGTGCTGCGAGCCGGTGGGTGATCTGGTCGAGGGCGGCCTGGCCGCTACGGCTCGCCGCGGCCTGCTGCTCGGCTCGTGAGCGTTCGTTCTGTAGCAGGGCGGCGAGACGGCGCGCGTGGTCGGTGTAGGCGGCCCAGCCGCCGTCGCGCGGCATCGGGGTGACGGGATCAGTCATGCCATGTCGTCGATCTGATCGAGGGTTCCGGGGCGGACGTAGGGGACGATGAGGGTGCGGCGGTTGTCGTGCCGGTCTATCAGTAGGGCCCGGTTGGGTCGGGACTGCCACTCGGAGGCGTAGTCGCCGAGCAGGGAGCCGATGTCGCTGCCGGGCAGGTTGAGCGCGACGAGGCAGGCGACCTCGCCGCCGCCCGTGGGACCGAGGTCGTCGCTGAACCGGCTCAGGGTGCGCCACCAGCCGAGCAGGTGCACACCGTGGCCGGGACCGTTGGCCAGCACGGCCCGCAGGTCGTCGTGCCCGGAGCGGTAGGTGATCGGGTCGCTGGTAGCGAGGAGGTTGGTCGCGGCGTCGGCGCCGAACACCACCAGGTACGTCGACTGCCCGCCGCCAGGCTCGGACTGCTGGGCGAGGTCGACCAACTGACTCCGGTACTGGGTGGAGGTGATCGTCTCGCACGGGTGGCCGGCTGCGGTGATCGCCTCGACGGTGGCGTCGGCCGCCTCGTCGGCGGCGGCGACAAGCGGCGCGACGAGGAAGCGGGCGGTGCCGGGGGTGTGCTGGCGGGCCAGGCTGGCCGCGGCCGCGTACAGAACGTCGGCTCCGACCGGGGAGGTGCCGAGCACTGCCAGGTGGCTGCCGGGGGTGGCGTCGAGGGTGAACCCGGCGGTCGGTAGACCGACGTCGACGACGCGGCCGACCAAGGCCCGCCGTCGCCGTACGTTCGGAGACATGCGGGCGAACGTGGGATCGGCGTCGGGGTGCTGCTCGGCGTAGCCGGCGAACACGGCGGGCGGTGCGTCGCCCGGTGGCCGAGCATTCCACAGCAGGTGCCGCTGCGCGGTCACCGACGTGGCATCAGCGTTCGGGAAGCGGATCACCCGGTTCGCTCCCGCTATTCCGGCCGCAGCGTTGACGACTGCCGCGCCGATCGGAAGGTTGTCCGCGCCGTCATTGAGCTGGTCGAGGATCCCGCCGCCGCCAGCGAGCGCGACCCGCAGAGGGAACTGCCCGAAGATCGACTCGGTCTTGGCGAACAGCGCCTCCACCCCGGAGATCGTCTGCGACGCCAGGACCAGGTGGATGCCATAGGAGCGGCCCTTACGGGCCAACTCCTCCAGCAGCGCCACCGCCTGCCGTGCCGCCGCGTCGTTGCCCTCGAACAGCACATGGAACTCGTCGATCACCGCCATCAGCCGCGGCATCGCCACATCCGGCCGCCCGGCGCGCAGGTCGGCGAGCTTCGTCACCCCCGCCCGCTTCATCTCCGTCGCCCGCCGGGTCATCTCCCGCGACAAGGTGCGCAGTACCGCCAGCCCGTACTCCCGGTCGGACTCGATGCCCACGGTGCGGGCGTGCGGGATCCACGACGGGTCCACCGCTGTCGGGGTGAACTCCGCGAAGGACACCCCCTCCTTGAAGTCCAGCAGATACAGGCCCAACTCGTCGGGGGAGTAGCGCGAGGCCAGGCCGTAGAGCACGTCCAGCAGGAAGACGGTCTTGCCCGACCCGGTACGACCACCCACCAACCAGTGCGGCGTCGCATCATCCAGCGCCAGCACACACTCGGCGCGGCCCTCCCGGCCCACCACGGTGCGCAGCCCGCCGACCGACGACTCCCGCCAAATCTCGACCGGCATCAACGCCGTGAAGTCCGTCGACGCCTGCACCCGCGCCGCCTTCGCCAACCTGCGACAGACCGTCTCGATCAAATCGTCCGGTGGCCCGCTGTCCAGCCGCATCGGCACCGCCAGACCCGCACCGTCGTCACTGAACCGGTACGGACCCGGTGGGTCGGAGACCCTGAACGATCCGCTGCCGGCCGCCGTCAGATGCGTCGTCCGCTCCAGGCGGGGCGCCGCCTCCAGCCCCGGATGCTGCGGCGGCGGATAGCCGGCCAGCAGGAGAAACACACCTGCGGCCGGACCGGCGTGCGCGATCGCCGCCAACCGCGACCACTCCGTACGCCCGGCGCCCTGCGGCATGGCTGCGACACACAGCAGTAGCACCGACGGGTCCGCCTCGCCGGCCTGAACGCGCTCGATGCGCTCCTCCGCCTCGGTCAGCACCTGCTGGAAACCTGGAAGGTCTATCGCGGGCCGTCGCCACGCCTCAGCCTCCACCATGGCGCGGAACGGTCCGAACACCGCCCCGAGAGTCGCCCCGTCCACGGCCGTGACCCGAAGCGCGCCATCCGGCAATGCGGCGAGCACTCGTAGCAGCAAGCCGCGCAGCCACCGCGCTACCGAGGGATCGCGGGCGTCGCTGTCGATCGCCAGATGGCCAGCCCCTAGGAACGGTACGACGACACCAAAGACGCTGCCGGCGACCGGGGACGCCTCACCCAGCCGAACAGCAAGCGGGCGCCCCACAGCCGCATCGACACCCGACGGAAGGGCTGCGGCGGCAGCTTCCAGCCGGCACCCCAACCAGCCCGGCGTCAATCCCTCGGCCATTCGCTGCATACCGGCAGCGAAACGTCGGGCACTTTCGCTGGCCTGCACAGATGGGCCGTCCTGTCCGGCCCCAGCGCGCAATCGGGCACGAGCGGCCTCCGCATGCGACACCGCTTCTCGGTGCGCCGCCACCGCTCGACCGAAGGCCGACGCCACCGACTCCATGCCAACGTCTCCCCAGGACCGATGGACCGCGATCTCTGGCGCCGACCCTATCCAACGACACCACCCCCAGTCAGCCCCGCATCGCTCAGCGTGCTGAAGGAGGAGATGGGCATATGCTCCAGTGCCCTCCGAACATCGTCGTTCCCTTGCGCCGCAGGATCGTAAACTCCAGATGAGAAGTTCGGCCGCCCTGGCGCCAGCGAGCTTCCGCCGCAGCGATAACACCGCTTACCACGCAGCGGTTGCCTCCGCGCCCCGGCGGTCATGCTGAGTCAACAACCCGACACGTGGCGCAAGACGGCGTGAGTGCCGGTTCCTTCGACCGGCGTCAGCGTCATAGCCTTACGGGCTCAGGCGAGATGGATCAAGACGGTGGGGACGACGCTACGTGATCACTGGTGAGCTGAAGAGCAAGGTCGACCGGATTTGGGACACCTTCTGGTCGGGCGGCATCTCCAACCCGCTGGAGGTGATCGAGCAGATCACCTACCTGCTCTTTATCCGGCGACTGGACGAGCTGCATGACCTGGCGCTGAAGAAGGCCCGGCGCACCGGCAAGCCCATCGACCGCCCGATCTACCCCGAGGGCGAAGACCCCAAGGGCAAGCCGTATGCAAAGTTGCGCTGGTCGTACTTCAAGAGCGTCGAGCCTCGTGAAATGTTCGAGATCGTCGGGGAGCACGTCTTTCCGTTTTTGCGCACGCTCGGTGGAGACGGCTCGACCTACTCGTCTCACATGAGGGACGCCAGGTTCACCATCCCCAACCCGGCGCTGCTGTCGCGGGTAGTCGACATGCTTGACGGCGTTTCGATGGAAGACCGCGACACCAAGGGCGACCTGTACGAATATCTGCTCAGCAAGATCGCTACTGCCGGCCACAACGGGCAGTTCCGTACGCCCCGACACATCATTCGGCTGATGGTGGAGATGATCGGCCCCGGCCCGGACGACACCATCTGCGACCCGGCCTGCGGTAGCGCTGGCTTCCTAATGGAAGCGAGTGAGTACGTCCGCCGGGAGCACCCCGACCTCTTCCACGACCCAAAGCGCAACCGGCACTACCACCACGAAATGTTCCACGGATTCGACTTCGACAGCACGATGCTGCGGGTCGGCAGCATGAATATGCTGCTGCACGGCGTCGAGAGCCCGATCATCGAGTACCGAGATTCGCTGGCGCAGAGTGTCAGCGACGAGGCCGAAAAGTACTCGATCATCCTGGCTAATCCGCCGTTCGCCGGCAGCATTGATTACGAGAGCACCGCCCGGGACCTGCTGCAGGTGGTCAAGACCAAGAAGACCGAACTGCTCTTCTTGGTCCTCTTCCTGCGGCTACTCAAGCCGGGTGGCCAAGCGGCGGTCATCGTGCCGGAAGGCGTGCTCTTCGGATCTAGTAAGGCGCACAAGGAAATCCGCCGGATGCTTGTAGACGACCACAAACTCGACGCGGTGGTGAAGCTGCCCGGCGGCGTCTTCAAGCCCTACACCGGAGTCTCCGCAGCTATCCTCTTCTTCACCAAGACCAACAGTGGTGGCACCGACAACGTCTGGTACTACGAAGTGACCGCCGACGGGTGGAGCCTGGACGACAAGCGGACCCCGCTGCTGCCAGAGGAGAAGCTCGGCCCCAAGCCGGCGGTCGATCTTGCTGAGGCCGATCACGCCGCAAACAACCTGCCGGACGTGCTCTCCCGCTGGAAGCAGCACGATGGCAACGAGCGGAAGCGCGCCCGAACCGAACAGAGCTTCTGCGTACCGAAGGACGATATCGTCGCGCAGGAATATGACCTAAGCCTTAACCGCTACAAGGAGGTTGTCCACGACGAGGTCAATCACCGGCCGCCATTGGAGATCTTGAACGACCTTGAGCGCATCGAATCCGAGATTAGGCAGGGCATGTTCGACCTGAAGGCGATGCTCGGATGAGCATCGGGTTCCGCGTCGTCAAGTTAGGCGAAGTTGCGTCTTTTGTTCGGGGAATTACCTTCAAACCGACTGATGTGGTTCCAGTGGGCACCCCTGGCTCGGTGCTATGCATGCGCACGAAGAATGTGCAATCCGTGTTGGACCTCACGGATGTGTGGGCGGTGGATGCTTCTCTCGTCAGACGGCAGGAGCAGTTTCTCAGGCGAGGTGATACGCTTGTTTCGAGCGCCAATAGCTGGAATTTGGTTGGTAAGTGCTCTTGGATTCCTGAGATGGATTTGCCGGCGAGCTTTGGCGGTTTTGTCTCTGTCCTGAGACCCGATTCCTCCAACCTAAATCCACGATACCTGTATCACTGGTTCTCGAATCCCCGAACTCAGGCAATGGTTCGTAGCTTCGGCCGGCGGACGACGAACATCTCCAATCTAAACTTCGACCGCTGCCTGACGCTAGACCTGCCTCTGCCCCCCATCGAGGAGCAAGAAAGGGTGGTGGAGTTGCTGGATAAAGCGGACGAGCTGCGTGCGAAGCGCCGCGAAGCTCTGACCAGTCTCGGCGGGCTGCAGCGGGCCGTTTTCCTCGATATGTTCGGTGATCCTGTTCTGAATAGTAGACGCTGGCCAAGGGTTACCCTTGGATCTCTGCTGAGTGAGATTCAGAGTGGGCACAGCCCGCAGTGCTTGGATCGGCCAGCCCTCGCTGGCGAGTGGGCGGTTCTGAAGCTAGGTGCAGTATCAAAATGTGAGTATAACCAGCTCCAGAATAAGGCACTTCCGGCTGGTGTGACCCCGAACAAGGAGGATGAAATTCAGGTTGGCGATCTCCTATTTTCTCGGAAAAATACGCCTGATCTGATTGCGGCGTGTGTGTTGATCCGGAAGACGGCACCCCGACTTCTGATGCCAGATCTGATTTTCCGGCTAAAGCTAGCTCCGGGAGCCGAGGTTGATGCTGCGTTCCTGCATCAGCTGCTGATATTCCCTACAAAGCGGCGCAAGATTCAAAGTCTTGCTGGCGGCTCCGCCGGTTCTATGCCCAACATCTCGAAAGCGAAACTTAGAGATGTTGAGGTCGAACTGCCGCCGCTGGATCTCCAACGTGAGTTCGCTGCTCGATCCAACTTGATTGAGAGCGCCGTAGCAGCCCATCGGGCGGCTCTGGCCGAGTTGGATGCGTTGTTCGCTTCGCTGCAGGAAAGGGCGTTTCGCGGGGCACTGTGATGTGCGATGATCAAGGGCTGTCCACGCATCGAGGGGATCTTCGTCGATGAGCAACTTCGCGTTCCTGCGGGTCGAGTGGCCCGAGCTGTTCGCTGAGGCCGAGCAGGCCGAGCGAAATTCCCTGGTCGATCCGCGTGCCGCCTGCTTCTACGCCCGGCGCTGCCTGGAACTAGCGCTGAAGTGGCTCTATCGCGCCGACCGCCAGCTGCGCCAGCCAGCGGACCGCCGTCTCACCGGCCTGATTGCGGAACCAACCATGCAAACGCTGGTTGGGGAGACGCTTATCGCCAAGATGCAGATCATTCGCGTGCAGGGCAACAAAGCTGTCCACGAAAAGGGGAAGGTGTCGGAGCGCATAGCGGACCAAGTGGTTCGTGAGCTGTTCCACCTGACGTACTGGATCGCCCGCACCTACACCCGCGACCGTTCCGCCCTACCTCCGGATGCCCTGGCATTCGACGCTGCCTTGGTGCCGCGTCCAGCCGATGTGCGGACCCAGAGCCGGGCGGAGATCCGTGCCCTGGACGAGCAGCTCGCCGCCCGCGATGCGGCGCTCGCAGAGGCGGAGGCGGCCAACGTCGATCTCGACGCGCAGATCGCCGCCCTTCGGGCGCAGATCACGGCCGCGAAGGCTGCCAACGCCGCTCGTCCCGACCACCACGACTACAACGAGCAGGAGACCCGCGACCGCTACATCGATGTGCTGCTCGGCGAGGCAGGCTGGCCGCTCGACCAGAAGCGTGACCGCGAGTTCCCCGTCAGCGGCCTGCCGCGCGGCTCGGGCAACGGCCAGGTCGACTATGTGCTTTGGGGCACCGACGATCGGCCCCTCGCCGTCGTCGAGGCCAAGCGCACCCGGCGCGACCCGCTGGTCGGCCAGCAGCAGGCCAAGGAGTACGCCGACGCGCTGGAAGCGACGTACGGCCAGCGCCCAGTCATCTTCTACACCAACGGCTACGAGACGTGGCTGTGGGAGGACGACCGGTACCCGCCGCGGCCGGTCCAGGGCTTCTACACGCGCGACGAGCTTCAGCTTCTCGTGCAGCGGCGGACGAGTCGGCGCCGGCTCGCCGAGTTGACCATCGACGGGAACATTGTCGAGCGGCATTATCAGCAGCGGGCCATTCGCCGGATCGCCGAGACCTTCGAGGGCGACGCGCAGCGCAAAGCCCTGGTGGTGATGGCCACGGGAGCGGGTAAGACCCGCACCGTCATCGCTTTGGTCGAGCTGCTGATGCGGGCCAACTGGGTCAAGCGGGTGCTCTTCTTGGCCGACCGGGTGGCCCTGGTCGACCAAGCCGCTCGAGCGTTCAAAGAGCACTTGCCGCACGCCACCACTGTCAAGCTGACCGACGACAAGGTGAGCGAGGGGCGCGTTTACGTCTCGACGTACCCGACCATGCTGGGCCTGATCAACCAGACCGACGGCGGGCGGCGGCGGTTCGGCCCGGGTCACTTCGACTTGGTCGTCATCGACGAGGCGCACCGCTCGGTCTACCAGAAGTACCGGGCGATCTTTTCCTACTTCGACTCTCTGCTGGTTGGGCTGACCGCCACGCCTAAGGACGAGGTCGACCGGAACACCTACGGCCTTTTCGACCTCGCGGACGGCGTTCCCACCGACGCCTACACCCTCGAGGAGGCCGTTGAGGAGAAGTATCTCGTTCCGCCCCGGGCTGTCGCTGTTGACCTGCGGATTCAGCGCACCGGCCTGCGTTACGACGAGCTGAGCGACGCCGAGAAGGACGAGTGGGACGCCCTCGAGTGGGGCGACGGCGACGTGCCCGACGAGGTGACTGCCGACGAGGTCAACAGCAAATTCTTCAACGCCGACACCGTGGACAAGGTGCTGGAGTACCTGATGACCCGGGGACACCGGGTAGCGGGCGGTGATCGGATCGGCAAGACGATCATCTTCGCCAAGAACAACCGGCATGCAAAGTTCATCGCCGAGCGCTTCGATGCCAACTATCCGCACTACCGAGGACAGTTCGCCCGGATCATCACCCATCAGATCGTCGGCGCCCAGGGGCTGATCGATTCGTTTTCGAACCCGGATCGACAGCCGCACATTGCCATCTCGGTCGACATGCTGGACACGGGAATCGATGTCCCCGATGTCATCAACTTGGTGTTCTTCAAGAACGTCCGGTCGAAGACGAAGTTCGCGCAGATGCTTGGTCGGGGCACCCGGCTGCGCCCCGACCTCTACGCCCCCGGTGTCGACAAGAAGGACTTCTTCGTCTTCGACTTCTGTGGCAACTTTGAATACTTCGGTCAGAACCCGCCTACCACTCAAGGCTCGCTCAGCCCATCGCTTACCGAGCGGCTCTTCAAGGCCAAGGTCGAGCTGGTCAACCAGCTCGACCAGCGCTGGCCCGCCGACGCCCCCGCCAGTGACGCCGCCGACGGTACCCACACCGAGGCCGGGCTGCGCTGGGACCTCGCCCGCGAGCTACACCGTCGGGTCCGGGCCATGCGCCTGGACAACATTGTGGTCCGCCCGCACCGCAGGCTTGTCGAGTACTTCGTTGACTTCGAGAACTGGCACAGGCTGTCCCCGGAGGTGTCCGCGCAGCTCGCCACCGAGCTTGCCGGCCTTCCCAGCGAGGTGCGGGATGACGGTGAGGAGGCCAAGCGGTTCGACCTGCTCATCCTCCGATTGCAGCTTGGCCTGCTCGTGCCGGATAGCCGGTTCAACCGGCACCGTACCGAAGTGCAGGAAATCGCCGCAGCCCTGCTGGAGCAGACCACCATCCCCGCGATCCGGGAACGGGTCACTCTGCTCGATGAGGTTGCAGGCGACGAGTGGTGGCAGGACGTCACTCTGCCCATGTTGGAGTTGGCCCGCCGCCGCATCCGCGACCTCGTCCGGCTGGTCCCCAAGGCGCGCCGGGCCGTGGTCTACACCAACTTTGCCGACGAGATCGATCAGGTAGTCGAAATGCCGTTCGCCGGGGTGAGTACCGGTACCGATCTTGACCGGTTCCGCGAGAAGGTTCGCGTCTATCTTCGGACCCACGAGGACCACCTTGCGGTGCAGAAACTGCGCCGCAACCGACCGCTCTCCGGTACTGACCTCGCCGAGTTGGAACGGATGCTCGGCGAGAGCGGCGTGGGGGACAAGCAGGACATCGACCAGGCTCGGCGGGCATCCGAAGGGCTCGGTTTGTTCATCCGCTCGATGGTGGGACTGGATCGTGAGGCAGCTCGGGAAGCGTTCAGCGAGTTCCTGACCGGTCGGGCGCTCAACGCTGCGCAGCTCGACTTCATCAACCTAATCATCAACGACCTGACCGCCAACGGTGTGATGGACCCGGGCCGCCTCTACGAGTCTCCGTTCAACGCCATCGCGCCCCACGGGCCCGAAGTGCTGTTCCCATCGGCGGACGTGGACCGCCTCTGCGCGATCCTCGCCGTCGTTAAGCGCAACGCTATGCCAGCAACCGAGGCGGCCTGACGGCTTGCCGTCGCCCGACCAGGCGCAAGCCGATCGCAGAGCGCAAGTGCAGCCAGGCCTGCCGCAGCCTCACATCCACTCGGAAAGACGTACCGACACGGGTTGGTCTCCACCCGGGCAAACCCCACCCCGGCACCCCCGAATCCGGCCTGATCGATAGCCGACACGGCCTGGCGGCACCTCGACCGGGCGGTAGATGTTGCTGAGTGGAGTTGTTCCAATGACGTTCTTGTCGGAAATCCGACGCATCGACCGACATGCCATCCGTCCTATCCTGGAGGGCTTTGCCTCGGGCCGACGGCCCGGCGGATCAGCACTGGCGTACGTCGACTGACTTGGAGACGAGATGCTGTTGACCCAACCGGATGTACTCCACCTCGTCCAACAGGCCGCCGGCCGGTGGGCAGACCAACTGATCGACTTCGGCCCGCGCAACACGCTGCTCTACTTCAAGGAGCGACAGACCACCACCCTCGATCTCGCCGAGGCGGCTCCCGGCGCGGTCGCCGATCTGCTCCAGGGACAGAAAGTTCGCCTACGGACGCTGTTCCCGGACCAGGACCGGCATAGCACCGCCTGCAACACTGCCCGCGGCCTCCGTCGGAAGCTGGTCGAACTGGAGGAGGAGCAGGGCATCCAGGCAGGTTGGGTGACCCGCGGCCTGCTCTGCATGGTCGGTACCTACACCCGTGGGTCCGTGCCGATGCAACCGCTGCGGGCGCCGTTGATCCTGCAGCAGTTGGCGTTGGATAGCAGGACGGCGACGGAGAACGACTTCACGCTGGAGCTGTCGGAGTCACCCGAGATCAACCCCGTCCTCCTGTACGCGCTGGAGCGGCAGTACGGCGTGGAGGCGGACATCAGCGCCCTCGGCCAGAAGCTGAGCGCGATGTTGTCCGAGATCGCTGACCCGGACCAGCAGCTCAGCTCTGCGTACGAGCTGATTGCCGAGGCAGTCGCTCCCAGCGGTCTGTCTCTCCGGCTCGAGCCTGCGTTGGTTGCCGGCGTCTTCAGCTTCGACAAGCTGCCCATGGTCGAGGACCTGCGCAACTCGGCTGAGCTGCTGGCATCACATCCGGTGATCGGCGCAATGGCGGGCGACCGCGACGCTCGGCAACAGTTGCGCACTGAGCAAGCTCAGGGGTCCAGCTCCAGTGCCGATCGGATCGATCCGGCCAAGGAGTTCCTGGTCCACGACGCGGACTCGTCTCAGCAGTCGGCGATCGACGCGGTGCTGTCCGGCCGGCATGTGGTCATCGAGGGCCCGCCCGGCACGGGCAAGAGCCAGACGATCGCGAACATCATCGCGTACATGGCCGCGATGGGTCGCAGCGTGCTGTTCGTCTCTGAGAAGCGGGCTGCCATCGAAGCGGTGATGAACCGCCTTGGCGACGTCGGGCTCGACAACCTGGTGTTCGACCTGCACGACCGCAAGATCAGCAAGCGGCAGGTCGCCCAGCGCATCGCCAATGTCCTCACTCAAGCTGGCGCTGAACCACCCGTCGACACCGACCAACTGCACCGCCGCCTGAACAGCCGCCGGGCCGCGGCGAAACGGCACCCGGCCGAGCTGCACGAAGTACGGCAGCCCTGGGGGGTGAGCGCCTTTCAGATCATCGAGCAGCTCCTCGCGCTTCCGACTCTCGATGTCAGCGGCTATAACCTGCGCGCGTCCGAGCTGCGGAACCTTGACCGATCGAGGCTTGAGTCCGCGCGGGAGGACCTTCGGACGTTCGTGGATCGTGGCGGCCTGAGGATCTGGCGCGGGGAGTCGCCGTGGGCGAAGGCCGCCATCCGCACCCCAGACGATGTCGGCAAGGTGCTGGTGCATCTCGACGAACTCGCGGCCGGCGCCCTACAGGGTGCACAGCGCCAGATCCGGGACTTGGTCGACCGGGCGGGGCTGGACGTGCCGGACGACCTCGCTGCGTGGAGGGACCTGTTCGACCTGCTCAGCGAGGTCGACCGCACCATTGCCAGCTACGGTGAGCAGGTCTTCGGCCCGGATCTGGACGACTTCGTCTACGCGACAGCACCAGGGCGATCCCGGCCGCGCCGCTCCGAGCCGCTCGGGATCTTCCGCCGGTTCCAACTGCGCCGCGAGCTGCGGCGGACCTGTCCGGCCCCTCCCAAGAGCCGATCCGAGATGTATCAGGGCCTGGTCGCCGCGGCAGGCCAGCGTGAGCGGTGGCGGAAGCTCAGCCGTCAGGACAGCGCACCCACTGCTCTGGCGGGCGCCGACCTGTGCATGTCGTCCTTCACGCAGGTGCGTAACCATCTCGCTGCGGTGGCGGCATGTGCCCGGATCGACGGCCTTGAGCGTGGGCCCACCACCACTGCGGCCAACACCCTCGCCGAGTTGAACGCCGACCGCGAGACGTTGTTCTTGATGCCTGACCTGAACAAACAGCAGCAGCTGTTCCGGTCGTTGCGGCCTGGGCCACATGCTCGATGACCTGGCCACCCGGCAGGTCTCAAGCGATGAGGCAGCCGACACCCTGTTGCGCTGCTGGTTGCAGGTGGTCCTCGACGAGATGCGCATGCGGGTCCCGTACCTCGGTCAGTTCGTTGGGCAGCAGCATGCCGCGGTGGTCCAGGACTTCCGTGTCGCGGACAGCCGGCACATTGAGATGGCCGCCCGGCACGTGCGCCGCAACGTGGCAGTGAACCTGCGGAAGGCGCGAGACGCCTATCCCGACCAGAACGGCCTCGTCCGGCGGGAGGCGGCCAAGAAGAGCCGGCACCTCTCTCTTCGGAAGCTGCTCAGCAGCGCGCCGGAGGTGCTCCTCGCCGCGTTCCCGTGCTGGGCCATGTCGCCACTGGTGGTCAGCCGCATCCTGCCGGCCGAGCGGTCGTTCGACGTGGTGATCTTTGATGAGGCGAGCCAGATCGAGCCGCACGACGCGGTCGCCTCGATCATGCGTGGCATCCAACTCGTCGTGGCTGGCGACCCGAAGCAGCTCCCACCCACGCCGTTCTTCCGGCGCCTCGTTCAGCAGAGCCCGGCTGGCGAAGACGATGATCTCGTCGACGACAGCCTTGAGGACTACGAGTCCGTACTTGACGTCCTCGGTGGCCTCATCTCGGACCGGTACCGCTTGACCTGGCACTACCGCAGCCGAGACGAGCGCCTGATCGCGTTCTCGAACGTCGAGATCTACAACCGGTCCCTCGTGACGTTCCCCGGCGTGCAGGTCGAGAGCCCGCTGTGCCTGGAGACGGTGGACGGCCGTGTCGCCCCCGGGCAGGGCGGCTCATCAACGGAGGAGGTGAACCGGGCGGTCGAGCTGATTCTCGAGCATGCCGAGCAGCGACCGAATGAGAGCCTCGGCGTCATCACGATGGGGCAGAAGCACGCCCTGCGGATCGAGGCGACCCTGCGCAGCCGACGCCGAGAGCATGAGCACCTCGACGACTTCTTCTCCCAGGACCGGGCCGCGAGCCAGCGGTTCTTCATCAAGAGTTTGGAGAACGTCCAGGGCGACGAGCGGGACGCCATCATCCTGAGTATCGGCTACGCCAAGACCAGAGACGGTCGACTTCCGCTGCGCTTCGGACCGCTCAACCAGGAGGGGGGTGAGCGGCGCCTCAACGTCGCGGTCACCCGAGCGCGGAGTCGGATGACCGTGGTGAGCGCCTTCTCTCACCACGACATGGACCCGAACCAGACCGCGGCGACACGGAACCACGGGCCCGAACTGCTCCGCCGCTACCTGGAGTTCGTCGACCTCGGCGGCGACCTCGGCGCGCGCCAGCACACCGGGGTCGAGCTCAACGGCCTCGAACGCAGCGTCCTGAAGGCTCTCCAACAGCGGGGCATCAACGCCGTGCCGCAGTGGGGCGTCTCCGGCTACCGCATCGACCTGGCCCTCGCCCACCCAGACCAGCCCGGCCGCATGGTCCTCGCTGTGGAGACCGACGGTCACTCGTACCACCATGCACACAGCGCTCGGGACCGTGACCGGCTGCGCCAACAGCACCTCGAGCGCCTCGGGTGGGAGTTCCACCGCATCTGGTCGACCGACTGGTACGTGGACCCGGCAGGCCAGACCGCCCGACTCGTCGCGCGCTGGAAGCAGGCGGTCGACCGCGCCAACCACGCCGCGACGAGCCGCCCCGTACCGCCGGCCCGCCGGCCCGCTCAGCAACCGACGCCGCAGGCGACCCGCCGTGGCCCACGCCCCGACGTGCCGATCGGTCTGCGGATCACCGACTACACGCGGGAACAGCTCGTACAGATCTGCACCTGGCTGGTGAGCGATCAGCTCCAGCGCGATCGGGATGAGCGCCTCCAGGAGGCCATGACCGAGCTCGGCTTCCGCAAGCGGGGCTCAATCATCCTCCAGCGCCTGACCGAAGCACTCGACATCGCGCAGCAGCGCGCCGACCGGGAGGTGTCCCGATGATTGCCCTCGACCCGCTCACTCTGGAACGCGTCGCCCGCCTGATCTGCGACGTCGATGGTCCCTACGAGCGGACCGGTACGCAGATCGAGCGGTTCCTGCATCGGGTCCGGTGGCCTGGAGATCCGCAGTACGACGGCTCTCCGAGGATCCCTTGGCTGACTGAAGTACTCAATTGCCATGCCGATGACGCCGCCGCCCTCGACCGCCTGCTCTGTCGTATCGGTGATCCGCTGGAGTACGACGGCGGCATCGAGGCCGCCGAACCGATCGCGCAAGAGCTGAACCGCATCCTGGCTCCCGAACAGCTCACCATCACCTACGTCGGCGGGCGCCCCGTGCTCGGTCAACTCAGCCAGAGCAGTGACGTTCCCCTGTACGGGCCGCCCCCGGACCTCCACGAACGGGTGCGACGACTATCCCCCAACAGCAAGGCGGTCGACATCCTCATGGCACGCGCCGACGAAGCGTCGATCTGCCAGAACAACGGAGCCTACGCACTGGCGATCATCGGCATCGGCAGCTTCGTCGAAGGCCTGCTGCACGTCGTGGTTACCGACCGCGACGAGACCGTGCGAAGGAACGGCCTGGTCGACCGTAACGGCCGACGGGTTCGGGCCGAACGAGCGGGCCTTCACCTGCTCCTCGAGTACGCGCATCGGAAGAAGTGGGTCCAGACCGACGCCAAGGACTTCATGGAGAAGGTCCGGGATTACCGCAACTTCGTTCACCCCCGTCACCAGATCGACTACGGGCTCGTGCCCGACCTGGACACGGTGCGAATGTGCTGGGCGCCTGTACATGCGCTCCTCAATGACCTGGAATCCGCAGCTTGATCAACAGCTCATCTCGGTGACCAGCAAGCAAGCGGATTGACCTTTCCTTGTCCAGATGTCGCCCTCGACGCTGCCGCTGCTACCCCAGCTTCCGAACCACGACCAGGTGCTGGAGTAGCAGGGGGAGGTCAGCGGGGCCGCATCGAGCGAGTGGGGCGATGCGTTCGGCGCAGCCCTCTCGCCTGTAACCCCTCAGGACGGCGCAATGCTCGGTTTCAGGTCTGTGTTCACGACCCACCGCGAACGGAACCATCTGCAGCCACTGGTACGGGAACAACTCGATCGTTGGATCGCCGGCCCCAAGGGCTGGGATCCGTCTGCGCTTCAAGAGAATCAGTGGGCGACCATCGGCGACAACGTCAGAGCCCTCCTACTGCAGCACGAGGGGCAGGATGGATCGACGTCAACGCGCGTCCGGATCGTCGAAACGAAGCCGGACGGGCAGTGGATCATCCAACTGACCGTACACTCGCCCAACGCGAGAGAGCGGGCGGCGTGGGCCTGGATCGACATCGAATCCCCCGACCCCGACAGCGAGGACCCGAGCAGCCGCCCCCGCCTCGCAGGCACCCCTCGCTTTCTTGCGCCCATGCTCGAAATCATCGATGCCTGGGACGGTGCCGCACGTCTGACGACGCGACCAATCGTCATCCGGGGCGACGAAGTCGACGAGGTCCACCGAGCCCTCATCGACACGGAGCGACGAGGTGTCGTCTTCGTCGCAGGCAATGACGACTCGCTGCCTTCAGTCCCATGGACTAACCGAATCGCCAACCTGACCCGGTTCACCATCGGTATGGCCTCGTGCTACGTGCTGGACGGGGAGGCCACACAGTTGCTCAACGACCGGCTCGGCCAGGCCCACCTCGTACTGCCCGGCCGACTTCGTACCTATCGCTCCCAGGTGCAACCAGACTCCGTCGTCGACGGGCTGCGGCACCGGGTGCTGAGCGCCGAGCGGATCGCCGACGACAACGAACAGCCCCGGCTCGCGCGGGTCCTCGCCTCCAACGCCCAACTGCAGGCTCTCGAACAACCGCTACCCGCATCGGCGGCGCGGGTACACCGGATGCTGGAACGTATCGCTGACGACATGTTGGTGCACCGGCTCGGCGACGTCAGTTCGAAGCGGCCATCGCTCGTTCCGTCGCAACCCCAGGCAGCGGCCGTCGAGACGCGAGAGAGTGATCGCCGGCAAGGTGGCGCCAGCGCGCAGCAAGGCATGTTGCTGGACTACCTGAAGATCAAGGTGGGGGTCGATGACCTGACCGTCGACGGGATCGACGAGATCGTGCGTCTGATCGAGGTCGGTCGGTCATCGCAGGAGGCGCAGAAAGACATCGCAGCCCGATTCGCGCAGCTCCAGGCCGAACTCGATGAGACACAGAAGGCGTATCACGACGTCAAATGGCAGCTGGATGATGAGCAGATCGAGAACCGGGACGCGGTTGAACGCCTGACCCGGTCTGCGGAGACTGAGCGGACGCTGCGCCACCGGCTCGCCTCTATCGGGCAAGCAGAGGTGGCCTGGACGGCACAGCCATCGGAAGCGGACGTCTCCCGGCCGGACAGCTTCGGCGAGTTGCTCCGTTGGCTGCCAAGACTCCAGCACGTCGTGTTCACGGGCGATCCTGACTGCGCTGAGGAACTCGACAGCAACGACCCCCTGGGCGCCTGGGCTTCGAAGACCTGGGACGCGTTGTTGGTGCTCCAGGACTATGCAGCGGCGAAGGCAGACGGGCGCTGGGCTCGGGACGTGAATGGCTTCCTGGAGAACACTCCGGATGGCTGCCACCAGTGGTCGACGCGTCGACACGCCCGTGACGAGAGTGAGGAGGTCCGAACCAACCCGGCGTTCTGGAGGAAACGGGTGCTACCCGTGCCGGTCTCCGTCATTCCGGCGGGCGAGATCTTCATGGGTGCGCATTTCAAGATCGCTCAGTTCGCGATGATCAGCCCTCGCATGCACTATTACGACGATACGGCACAGAGCGGACGGATCTATGTCGGCTACATCGGCCGGCACCTACCGACCGGACAGACGAACTGACGGCCCTGAAGGTAATCGCTGAGCCACGGCGTCGGCGGCTGCGGTACCTACGCCTGACTCGGGTCATACACCAGTCAGCTGGTGGCGCGGTAGAGCTTTACCCGCCGCTGGCATTCGATGGGGCCTTCTCCGCCATGAGGCGTCGGACATGCCGTTCGGACACGCCGGCGGCCAGAGCCAGCTCGGCCGGGCTGGCCTGCGGACGCTCGGCACGCAGCCGGGCTACAACGTCTGCTGTCCGCTCCGCGCGTCCCGTCACCCGTTTGCGTCGTGAGGTCTGCCGCCGGAGGGGCGCCGACACCTGGTTCGTCGCCGGACCGTCGGAGGCCCCAGCCAGCTGCGCCTCCTTCATCTCGGTCACAAGTTCCAACGGAAGCGACACCAGTGGCAACGCAGACGCAGCGTCAGAGGCAGGCGGCTGGGCGGTGTCTGACGTCCGATGGCCGTTGCCTGGGAGCGGCTGCGCTCTGGCCAGCATCTCCACGACCAGCAGCAGCGCCACCGCTGGCCAGGCCGCCACGATCCGCGCTCCGAGGCTTGGCTCGGCGGCGGCGATGTTCGCCGCCACGCTTGCTGCCACCCCGACCGCGAAAGCCGTCCGAGCTGACCAGCGCACCCTCCGACCGGCGCGCTTGTCCTCGACCATGGCCGCCGACGCGACAACCAGCATCCCGTCGACCGACAGCGGCGACCTCGGGACGCTCCCCGAACCTCAACGCCACGGCGACCATGTGACTCCACGACGACCAGGCAGCAATCCCGGCCACCGCCACCGTGCTCATGTCTCGGGCAAGCCGGGTCGGCGTCATCGAACCACCCCCGGCCCGAGCCGTCGCTCAATGGCGCGAACCTCGACGGGGTCCACAGGCAGACGTCCGCCGATGTCCAACCGCGTCTGGACATCGACCCAACGCCGCCGGCGGTCGACGACTTCGCCCGCGTCGAGACCGGTCGCTTTCGCGATGTCCGTCAGGTCCGCGCGAGCCCGCAGCGCAGTGTGGATCATCGTGGGTTGCCAGCGAGTCCACCAGGACACCACCGCAGCGGACAACGCCAGCTCCGCCAGGACGGCAACGCGTCCGGATTCCGGCGTCCGAGCCGCGGCATCCTCTTGAAGATCAAGAAGGAGTTGGAACGGGTTGATCTCTTCCGCACCGGTGAACCACACCGGCGGTTCGGTCGGTCGGGCCGGGTTCATCGGGCACCGCCCGATCCGCGTGAGCTGGGCATAGTCAGCGGTAGCGGGTCACCGGCGATCGTGGCGGTGTGGTTCGCATGGTGGTACCTCCGCCCCACTCCGTTCCAGCTCAGGCACGTCCAGGTCCGCCAGGAGCGAGGCACAGGTCTGCCGGGCATCCCGGGCGGTGATCCGCCGGCCGCTAAGCGACCACGACCGCATGCTCGGCCAAGATCAACCGCCACGTCACCTCGGAGATCGCCTTTATCGCCCCGCGTCCTCAAGGCACACCCCCTGGCCCGCGTCGGCCGAGAGGTCGGCGCAGGCCAGGGCGGAGGCGTGGAGGACGTTCACCGCGTCCTGGGCTAGCGGGGAACGGCGCAGTACGTGAGCGTGCAGTAGAGCTGGACGCTGTTGCCGCCGACCTGGCCTTCGGCGTAGAAGTCGTTGTTCGGGTACTGGTTCGCGAGGTAGATCGGCCCGGCGTACTGGCGGTACTGGCCCGCATCCTCCTTCGATCCGTACGTCACCCCGCCACCCGCGGGCACCCTGACGAGCGTCGCTCTGGTGTATTTCGTCGTGCCGGTGCTGTTGAAGGTGACAGCACACATGGTGTTGCTGTTCCGGTGCTTCGAGACCACGAGACGGCCGTTGGAGAGTTCGTGCGCCGCAATTCGCATGTACTCCGAGCCGCCACAGATTTCCGGTCCTGTCGCCGCGTGCGCCGGGGTCGCGATCCCTCCGACGAGGAGAACCATGGCGAGCGCGGCGCCGCCCCTGCTAGTGATCTTCATCTTTTTCATGGCGAGGATTATGCACGCCCCCTCCTGTGACAGCCATAGGTGAGCCTGTATCTGCCGTCGCGCAGGTCGGCGGCGGCTTGGCGGTGGGCGGGGTCGGTGATGCCGACTGTCTCGGGGCGTGGGTGTTCTTGCCTCCATGGAAGGGCTGCGACCATCAGCAGATGGAGTTCGTCCTGGATCCACCGCACGGGGTCGGCCCGCTGCGGCTCGGGATGACGATCGACGAGGCCCGTGCCGCGCTCGAGACGCTAGGCCCGCTGAGTTCGACCGCCTACGGCGAGGTTGCTCTGCACCTGCGGAGCGGGCTGGGGTTCAGCCTGGGCTTCGGTGTCGGTCCGACAAGGGATCGGGTAAACGGAATCGAGGTGTGGCGCCCCGCCGAACGGGACGTCGTGAGATACCTGGACGTGGACCTTTTCGGCCTGCCCGCGCGAGAAGTCGTGAAGCGCCTACGTCGCCATGTCGACCTCAGGCCGAACGAAGACGACGACGGATTCACCGCGCGGGAGCTGTACCTCGCCCTGTGGCGACCGTTCGCCGCAGACGACGACCCGGACGAGGAACAGGGTTACTTCTTCCAGTCGGCTCTCCTGGCTCGGCCGGGCTACGACGACTCACCAGCCGAGGCAGCAGCACGTCTCGCCGCCGACGACCAGCCGGGCTACTGATCTGCCTGAACTCCCCACCGAACGTCCGCGATGCGTGAGGTACCACCAACCCGGCGAGGTACACTTTTCTGTACATGCCTCGGAGGTGACCATGCGGACCGTGAACTTCACCCAGCTACGGCAGAATCTCGCCGCCGAACTCGACAGCGTCATCAACGACGCTGAGGAAGTGGTGGTGACCCGCTCCGGCCACGAGCCCGTGGTGATCGTGCCGCTTGCCGAGTACGAATCGATGAAGGAGACGGAGTACCTCCTCCGCAACCCGAGCAACGCCGCAGCGCTACGCCGGTCGATGGCCGAGCTTGAGAAGGGTGATGCGGCCGAGCGAGAGCTGATCGATCCAGCCTCGGTGCGGGACATCGCGTGAGACTGGTCTTCACCGCGACGGCCTGGAGCCAGTACCTCAGCCACACCGACCGAAAGCTGGTCAAGCGCATCAACGACCTGATCGCGGACGTGATGCGCAACGGATACGAGGGCATCGGCAAGCCGGAACCTCTCCGAGGAGAACTGTCCGGATTCTGGTCGCGACGGATCGATCGTGAGCACCGGCTGGTGTATCGGATCAGCAAGGAAGATGTCGAGATCATCGCCTGCCGGTACCACTACGCCGACCGGTAGCGGACTGGGCCGCGGCCAGGAGCGCCGCTCGTCGTCGGCCGAGCGCCTGGCAATATAGCGGCCGCAGTCCTTAGTCGACGCCCTCAGCAGCCCCCAATGACCTCCCACAACACCGTTTGACCGCCGACAGTCCACAGGTACAGGGTTTGAGTCCCTGGCGCCAGATCCCAGAGGTCGCATACTGGCCGTGTGACGGACGAACGGGCCGGCAGGTCGACACGTTGGACGATTCATGGCGAGCGGGTTGTCGACGGCAGCAGACGCTCCCGGTTGAGCATCGCGGATGTGGAACTGCCGGACGGAGTCCGCTTCGAGCAATACGTGATCCGGGCACCCCGGTCGGCCATGGTTGCCGTGCTCGACGGTCAGGAGCGGCTGCTGCTGATGCGGCGGCACCGGTTCGTGTTCGACCGGTGGGTCTGGGAGCTGCCGGGCGGCTACGTCGATGAGAGCGAAGATCCAGCGAGGTGCGCGATCCGGGAGGTCGAGGAGGAGACCGGGTGGCGTCCGGAGGCGGTAGAGCCGTTGCTGTCCTTTCAGCCGTGGGTAGCGACCGCGGACGCCGAGAACCTGCTGTTCCTCGCCCGGGAGGCGGAGCACATCGGCGCTCCGGTGGACGTCAACGAGACCGAGCGGGTGGCTTGGATTCCGCTGGAGGAGGCGCGGCGGCTCGTCTCCGAGGGTGAGATCGTTGGTGCGGGCACGGTGATCGCGGTGCTGGAGTTGGTGGCGCGGAGGGCCCAGGGTGAGCTGTAGTCAGCGCCGTTGGCCGAGTGCCGCGTCGACCCGGGTGATGAACTGCCGTACTGCTGGTCGACGGCGGTGGGACATCAGACCGGTTTGCAGATCGCGCACGTAGCGAACGGCACGGGCCGACCGTAGTTGCGTGGTCAGGGTGAGGGCTTCCGTGCCGATGGCGCTGGCACGTTCCGGCTCGCCGTGGCGAGCGTGGACGCTGGCCAGCAGGGCGAGGTTGAAGGCTTTGCCGCGTACGTAGCGCTCGTCCATCTTCAGTGAGCGAGCGGCGAAGCGTTCGGCTCGACGGTGTTGGCCGAGCGCGTGGAAGCAGTGGCCGAACTTGGCTGACAGGTACGCCTCGTCGAAGTAGCCGAGCCATTGCGGGTCGCTGCTGCGGTCCGCGCGGTCGAGGGCGTGCTCTGCCTGGTGAAGCGCGGCAGCACAGTCGCGTTCGTGGAGGGCGACAGCGTGAGCGTGAGCTTCCATGACCAGCGCTTCGGCAGTCAGCACCGTGAGTCCGGCGCGCTGTGCCGTCTGCCGTGCGGCGCGGGCGAGGTCGATTCCGCTTGCGGCGTGCCCGAGGTAGGTGGCCTGGTGGCTCATCGCGGCGAGGATCTCGGCGCCCAACCCGGTGTCGCCGGCCGTTCTGGCCAGGTCCAGGGCCTGAGTGAGGTAGCGCTGGGCGAGGCCGTGTTCGGCCATGTCGTACGCCTGCCAACCGGCGAGTTGGGTCAGTTCGGCAACGGCGGTGAGCAGCCTGCGGCCGGTCGCCAAGTCGTACCGGCCCTCGATCATGAGGGGTGTGACCTCGTGGTGCAGGAAGCGGGTGACGTTGTCGCGCGCGTGCCCGCCGCCGTACTGATTGTCGAGTCGCCGATAGGTGGCGGTCATCTGGCGGATGGTCTCGATGTCGGGTTGACCGACTGCCCGGCGCCCCTCCTGCTCGACGGGCTGTGCCGAGGTGGCGGTGAACCAGCGTAGGGCGGGCAGGGTGTATGCCGTGGAGCTGAAGACTGTCTGGCGAAGCATGTCTCGACGGTTCACATCGCCTTCCCATAGCTGCGCGGCGGCCCGGACGTCCTCGCGCCAGGACCGGCTGGCCGGCACGTCACCATGCCGACCGCGGGATTGATCCGCCATGGCCGGGCGATATGACCGCTGGTGGGGCGCGAGGCCCAGCGTCATCCGGGCGTCGTCGGGCATGCCACAACCGGTGGCGATCCGTTCCAAGACGTCGATCGAGGTCACCCGCCGGCCTGCGATGATCCGGCTGACGTAGCCCTGCTCCAGGCCGACAGCCGCACCGATGCGGGTTTGGCTTGCACCCGTGTGCCGGGCTAGCAGCCGGAACAGTGCGCCGATGTCACGGCCAGCCAGGGCGGTGTGCACGTCCTCTCGCGACCAGAGGTCGTCGGGTATTCGGAGATTCTCCACCAGTACGACCGCTCCCAGCGTTGTCGGGCGACTACCCAAGGTGCTCAGCCCGGAGCCTACGGGCGGTGTACTGGCAGGTCGAGCCTCCTCATGTCACCGTGACATGACCTCTCGACATGGTCGCCGCAGCTCGGTCGGCGGGACCGTATGCGGCATGGACTTCGATGTCGATGACCCGCCTGACGTGCGGGAGCGCGACGCCGTCTCCGACTCTGAGCGGGCAGCTTCGTGACGATGTGTATCCACCTGGGTCAGTTCTTGAGGTGGTTGCTCCGGCACCATGCGCCTTCACGACCGCCCCGGACGGGGCAGCAGCACCAGGACGCCGAGTACGCGGCCGCTCGGCAGCGGCTACTCGACCACGCAGCACAGCTACGGCGATCCCAGGGCGACCGAGGGCCGGCGCCGGACGTGCCGACAAAGCAGCGGTGAGCCGGATGTCCGCCGGCGGGCTTGGTCGGATGCCTCCGAGCAGGCGGCACGTCTCGTACGAGGACTACCTGGTCGCGACGGCCCTCACTCTCGCCCGGCGGCATCGGCCGGTCTGGTGCTGGCGGAAATGGCGACGAATCTGCCGCTGCGGAGCCGATCTGCCCTGTCGCGTCCGGCACCGAATCCCCATCAATCGTGGCCACTGGCCGGGAGAGGACCCGCAATGAGAGACGACCAGGAGCAGGCGATCCTGGCCGTGCATGTCCGAGGCTTCGACGGCATGTGCATCGGCTGCCGCGCCTGGTGGTCGCGGCTCACGCCGTACCCGTGCTGGCAGGTGGAATGGGCGACCAGCCGGCAGGCCCGTGCGATCACCGCTCGTTTCCTGGAGGGGGTGCGGTGACCACCCACGGCCCGGTCATGCCGGTCTGGAGCTGCGGTGGCTGCGCCTTGCCCTGGCCGTGCCCGACGCGGAAGCGGGAACTGCGCGCGGAGTACGCCGACGCTCCGGTGTCACTGGCCCTCTACCTCGGCTCCTACCTCGTGCAAGCCACCGAGGACATGCCCTGCACGCCGGCCGGCGTGCTGCACCGCCGCTTTCTCGGCTGGACGCGGGAAACGGCTCTACCGACGCCAGGAGTACGGAACACTGACTCGTCCGCCTCACCGATGACGCGGAGGAAACGATGACCGATCCGGCCAGAAGCCCGTGATGATCGTGCCGCCGGCGGAAGGCGAGTCGAGGAAACCGAGTACCTCCTTCGCAACCCGAGCAACGCCGCCGCATTGCGCCGATCGATGGCAGAGCTTGATGAGGGCGATGCCGCCGAGCGGAACCTGACCGACTCGCTCGGCGCGGCGGATCCTGGCGGTCGCAGCCGAGAGCACCAGGTTTAGCGGCTTGGCGGATGGCTATGAGGGGTATCGATCCGCAGACCGACGATCGAGGAGAGAGCCGATGGCCAGCGGTGCGATCCCGTCCGACGATCCGACCCGTGCCCTCGTCCACGCCCGTCCCGTCGACCCCGGCCTCACGCACCTCGCCATCGCGGGCGGCACCTACACGATCCTGGTCACCGGCGAGCAGACGGCCGGCCGGTACTGCCTGATCGACATGCGGGTTCCGCCGGGTGGTGGGCCGCCTCCGCACCGGCACGACTTCGAGGAGATGTTCACGGTGCTCGACGGGGCGGTGGAGTTCACGTTCCGGGGCGAGCAGACCGTCGCGCGGGCCGGGGAGACGATCAACATCCCGGCGAACGCGCCGCACTTCTTCCGCAACTCGTTCGACCAGCCGGCGCGACTGCTGTGCATGTGCACGCCGGCCGGGCAGGACGAGTATTTCCTGCGCGTCGGCGACCGGGTGGACGGTCCCACCTCGCCGCCGCCGGCCCTCACCGAGGAGGAGCAGGCCGAGCGCCGGGACCGGGCCGCCGCGCTGGCCGCCGAGTACCGCTCGGAGCTGCTGCTTCCGTAGCCCCACCACGCATCGATCAGCGGTAGCATCGCGCGTCGGAGCGTAGTGCGGTGACAGAGGGAGCAGCGGTCGGTCATGTCGTTCGCGTCCCCGCCGCCGCCCAGCCGGCACTGGACCTTCACCGCCGCCGCCACCGCTGTCGTCACCCCGGCGCTGGTGTGGGGCATCGACCGGTCGTACCGCTCGATGGACCGGTGTCTCCGGGATCGTGGACTGCGGATCAGTGACCCCGACCTCGACATGCCCGACGCGTGTTCGGGAAGCAGTGTTCTGCTGGGCACGCTGGCCCTGGTCGCCATCGCCTACCTCGCCGCGACCCTGATCACCGGTTTGTGCGTGGGCGTGTGGGAGGGCCGGCGCCGGCGTGGCTTCGGGTGCCGGCGATGGCTCGTCGTGGCCGTCGTCGGACTCGCCGCCCCGTGGGCGCTGGTCACCTACGCCGCCGGTTACGGCATCGGCCGGCTCTTCCCGCCTCCCACCGTCAGCGCCCTGTCGACCGCATGGGCGGACGGCAGCGACGCCGCGCGGCGTACCCTCGAATTTCTGTCCCAGGGTGGGCAGCCGGACACCGTGCCCGCCCCGGGGTTCCTCACCGACGAACCGGTGTATCTGGACGCCCAACTGCACTACGCGCGGCACTACGGCTCGACGGTCACCTACCAGCAGACCTCGACAGTGGCGTTCGGGTCGACGGCCTTCGTCACCGGCGCCCTGCTCGCCAACGCCGTCGGCAACGCCAGTGCCCGGTCCCGGGCCGAACGCCTGGCCCGCCCGCAGTGGCGCGAGCACCAGCTCACCCGGGTGGTGCTCACCCCCACCCGGACCTGGTGCCACTCCTTCGGTCGGTGGCTGTCGTTCGACCACGCCGGCGTCCTGGAATACCACCTCGACCACCACGGTGTGGTGCTCTTCTTCGCCGACACCGAACCGCTGCGGCTGACCGGGCCGGCAGCCTGGGTCCACGCGGTGCTCTTCGCGTACTTCCGGTTCGGCGCCTCGGCGCTGAACACCGTCCCCTTCCTGATGCCGCTCCGCGCCGCGACGTCATCGGCCGCGTCTGCGGCGACGGGCAACTGATCGCCAACCGGGAATGGTGAGCCGACCGTTGAGCCTTGACCCGGCCGGTCCGTCGCTGTCGCAGAGACACGACGGGCGGGCCCGGTGGGTCCGCCCGTCGTGCGCCTTCGGTACGTCGATCAGCTCGTGGCGACGAGCTGGAACCGCTGGTTGGCCTGGCCGTTGCAGTCGTAGAGCTGCACCTGCTGGCCGTTGCCGGTGCCCCAGACGTCGAGGCAGCGGCCGGACTGCACGCCGCTGATGCTGCCGTTGGAGTTGATGTTCCACTGCTGGTTCGTCTGGCCGTTGCAGCTGTAGATCTGGACGGCCGAGCCGTTGCCGGAGCCGGCGGCGTCCAGGCACATCGAGCCGTACACGGTCAGTTGCCGGCTGGAGGTGTTTGTCCACCGCTGGTTGGTCTGGCCGTGGCAGTCGTAGAGCTGCACCCGGGTGCCGTTGCTCTGCGAGGAGTTCGGTACGTCGATGCACCGGCCGGACTGGCTGCCGACGATCCGGTTCGTCCCGCTGGTCGGCGGCGGCGTGGTCGGTCCGGCGGTCGGGGTCACGGTCGGGGTCACGGTCGGCGTGGGGTTGGGCGTCGCGGCGTTGAGGGCGTTGAGGACCGAGTTGTACGCGGCCTTCTTGTTGCCGCTGCCGTCGAACAGCAGCGGGCTCTCGTTGGAGCGCCAGGAGTCGCTGTCACGCACGCCCCACACCGTGATGCCGATGCAACGCGGCACGTTCAGGCACGCCTGGGTCAGCCCGGCGTACTGACTGGTCGAGGAGTTGGTGACGTCGACCTCGGTCAGCGCCACGTCCACCCCGAGCGCGGCGAAGCTGGACAGCGTCGTCTGGAAGTTGCTGGGCAGCGAACTACCGCCGGTGAAGTGGGTCTGCAGACCCACGCAGTCGATCGGCACCCCACGGGACTTGAAGTCCTGGATCATCCGGTAGACACCCTGCGTCTTGCCGTACGACCAGTTCTCGATGTTGTAGTCGTTGTAGCAGAGCTTCACCGACGGGTCGGCCGCCCGCGCGGTACGGAA
>NZ_JBIAIY010000015.1:0-87136 GCF_042871665.1 Micromonospora sp. NPDC005686 | reverse complement strand
TGGGCTGGAGCGCCTCCGGCTTCATCTCGTTCTCGGCCGTGATCATGTTGAACTCACGCGCCGCGATCGTGCTGTACGTCGAGTCGTTCAGCCGGTTCGCCGCGACGGCGGTGCCGAAGTACCGGCCGGACTGCGCCGCGGCGGCGCCGAGCGTGCTCGCCGCCGCCTGGGCCAGGCTGGGCACCACGAGCGCGGCACCGGCCAGTGCCAGCGCGCTGGTGACGGCGGCCAGCACCACACGGTGGCTGCGCCTCGGTAGATGTTTCATGACACTCCTCTGCATATCGGACGATGATGCGCCGGCGATGCCCGGCTGGACGCGGGTTGGAGCGGTTGTGCGCCCACCCGCGTCACTGCCCTGAAACTTTTCGAAGATGTACCGGTAACTTCCCTGGGAAGATATCCGCGACGGCACGATCGGTCAATGTCGATGTTCAGTCGAACAGGGGCGCAACCCGGCTGATCAGGGCGTCAGGCCATCGAGGGACGTCGCAGGGCAGTGCCCGGCCCGAGCGCCGACAAGCGCGACGAGGACCGAAAGTTTCGGAGAACTCCGGCGTGGCGGTCAGCGATCGGCGGCGGCGTCGTACCGCTCGCGATTGGCGTGCACCTCGTCCATGTGCGCCTCGGCCCACAGCTTCATGCCGTACATGAGCTGGTGCAGCGACTGACCGAGGTCGGTCAGCCCGTAGGTGACGGTCACCGGCACGCTCGGCGTCACGGTGCGGGTGACCAGGCCGTCGCGTTCCAGCGAGCGCAACGTCTGGGTGAGCATCTTCTGACTGACCCCGGCCAGCCGGCGGGACAGTTCGGAGTAGCGCATGACCCGCGGCTCCGCGTTGCGGTCCGGGCCGTCGCGGCCCAGCGCGGCCAGGATCAGCGCCACCCACTTGTCGGAGATCCGGTCCAGGAGTTGCCGGCTCGGGCATTCGGCGAGGAACGCGTCGTACGCGTCCCGCGCCTGCGCCCGCCGCTGCGCCGCCGTCTGCGTCGGCATCGTCCGCGCCTCCTACCCGGGGGTACCCAACGCACTCCGAAGTGCGTACTTCCCGAAAGAAAGTTACCCCTCCATCGTGGAGCAGGAACACCCTCACGAACAAGGAGACACGATCATGGGTACGCGTACCTTCCGCGCCGCCGTCGTCCGCACGCCCGGCGGACCTGAGTCGATCGAGATCATCGACGTCCCGCAGCGCGAGCCGGGGCCCGGCGAGGTCCGGGTGGACGTCGCGGCGGCACCTGTCAACCCGGCCGACCTCGGGGTCGTCGGCGGTTTCTTCCACTCGATCGGGCTCATCCACCAGCCCGACCACACCGGACTCGGCTGGGACTTCGCCGGTGTCGTCGCCGCGACCGGGCCCGGCGTCGACCTCGCCGTGGGCACCCGGGTCGCCGGACTGGTCGGCGGGTTCGACCGCGACTTCGGCACCTACGCCGAGCAGCTCGTCGTACCCGTGTCCGACCTGGCTGTCGTACCCGATGGCCTGGATCTGGTGGCAGCGGCGACAGTGCCGCTCAACGGCCAGACCGCGGCGCAGATCGTCGACCTGCTCGGCGACGCGCCCGACGGCGGCCGGCTGCTGGTCACCGGCGCGGCCGGCGCGGTCGGCGGCTACGTCGTGCCGCTCGCCCGGGACCGGGGATGGCGGGTGACCGGCCTGGCGCGGGCCGGGGACGAGAAGTTCGTCCGCGACCTCGGCGCCGACTTCACCACCACCGCCGAGCCGGGCTGGGACGCCGTCGCCGACGCCGCCGGGTGGCAGGAACAGGGGTTCGCGCTGGTCCGCGACGGCGGCGTGTTCGTCGGCGTACGGCCGAACGCCCTGCCCGCCGCCGAGCGCGGAGTCACTGTGCGCGCGGTCGACGTGCGCCCCGACGGCGCACTCCTGGCCGACCTGCTCGCCCGCACCGCCGCCGGTGAGCTGCCCGCGCGGGTGCACACGGTGGTGCCGCTGGACCAGGTGGCCGACGCGCACCGGGCGGTGGCGAAGGGCGGGGTACGCGGACGCTACGTGCTGCGCCCCTGACCGCCGCGCGCCCGGTCCAGCACCTGCTCGACGGTGAGCGGGCTACGCGGATGGTGGGTCAGCGACAACGGCGTACGGATCTTGCCGGGTGCGGCGCCCTCGGCGGCGAGGTAGAACTCGCCGACCGTCAGGCGGGAGATGTCCGGCACGTCACCGCCCTTGGCCCGGGCCATCTCGCGGGCCGCCTCGATCTGGATCGGGCTGTTCATCAGGCCGTAGAGCTGGGTCGCCGCGTTGCCGGGGATGCGGTTGTGCAGCCCCTTCGGCGCCTGCGTGGCGAAGATCAGCCCGAGCCCGTACTTGCGGGCCTGGGCGGCGAGCGCCAGCGTGCTCTGGGTGCACGCGGTCATCGCGCCCGACGGGGCGAACGTCTGCGCCTCGTCCATGATGAGCAGCCCGAGCAGCGGGCGGTCCCCGGCCGGGTTCTTCTTGATCCAGGCGAACAACGCCATCTGGAGCTGGTTGACGAAGCTCTGCCGTACGTCGTCGGACGGCAGCCCCACCAGGCTGACCACGGAGACGCGGGCCCGCTTGCCGGGCGCGGGGGTGAGGAGCACGCCGGGGTCCATCGGCGTGCCCTCGCCGCCGAACAGCGGGTCGTTCACCATGGCGGCGGTGAGGGTCTGCGCCAGGCTGAGGCCGATCTTGTCGGCGTCGTCCAGGTCGATGATCCCGTCCGGCAGGTCGGCGAGCGTGTCGATCAACCCCGGCAACCGGGAGCCGCCGCGCCGGCCGTAGTGCTCGACGGCCTTGCGCAGCACAGCCAGCCCGAGGTGCGCCCGGGTGGCCCGTCCGGTCACCATGGCGCGCGGTGCGAGGGACGCGACGGCCGCCTCGACGGCCTCGGCGAACTCGTCCGGGTCGTCGCGTACGCCGGTGAAGTCGGGCAGCGGCTGGAAGCTCAGCGGGCGGCCCGAGTTGCGGCGCGGCGTCCAGACGACGACGTCGGTGTGCGCGAGGTAGTCCCGGGCCCGGTCCGCGTCGCCCGGTCGCCACTGTGGCGGCAGCTCGGGCCATTCCTCGCCGAGGCGGGCGAGGTCGTTGTTGGGGTCGAGCACGATGGCGGAGACGCCCGCCAGCGCGCACTCCTCGACGATGCGGCGGATGAGGACGGTCTTGCCGGAGCCGGAGCCGGCGAAGATCGTGGTGTGCTTGCGCAGCGCCTCAAGCGCCAGCGGCACCGGTTGCCCGTCGTCGTACCCGTACCCGATGACGAAGGACGGCTCGGACGGGGCGGCGGCGGTGGCGGCCGGCACCGGCTCGGCGGGTTCCGGCGGAGGCCCGGCGTCGGTGGTCCAGCGGTCCACATCGGCCAGCGCGTGCTGGAGGAACTTCAGCTCCCGGGTCGGCCGGTGCGCGACCAGCCAGCCCTGGAGGTCCATGGTGGCCTCGGCGAGCATGACCCGCAACGCGGCCAGGATGCGCACGTCCTCCTCGTCGATGCCGAGCGTCTGACCGCCCGCCTCGGTGAACGCGGCGACCGCCTTGCTGGTGGCCGCGCTCGCCGACCAGGCGCGGTTGCGCAGCAGGAACAGCTTCCGCCGGCCCGAGCCGGTGTCGAGGGCGGCGGAAACGCTCGCCTTGCGGAGCCGGGCCAGCGCGGCGTTGCCGTGGTGATCGTCGGCGATCGCCCGGAAACACCAGTGCACCTGGTCCTCGGTGCGCTCGTCGAGCGTGAGCCGCAGCCGGGCGTGCAGCGGCGGTTCGGTGCTCGGGGGCGGGTCGACGCTGAACGCCTCGCCCGCGTCGCCCCGCTCCAGGATCCAGGCGGTGAGCCCGGCCGCGAGCAGCGGCGGCATCATCTCGTCCTCGGACGCGCGCCGCAGCGGGCCGGTGACGTCGGCGGCCGCCCGCAGCTCGGCGAACCGGGCGTCGTACCGGTCCATCTCCTCGCCGGTGGCGGTGACCGGGGCGGGCCGGGACGCCCGGGGTTCGGCGGTGGGTGGCTCGCCGAGCGTGGTCATCTCCCGGACCTGGTCGTCGGCGATGCACTCGCGGATGTGCCTGTCGATCTCGATGAGCAGTTGGCGCGGGGTGAACGCGCCGGCCTCGGCGAAGGCGCGCGGGGACACCGGCCACGACGGGTACGGCGGCACGAACCCCGCCTCCCGGTAGCGGACGGTGAACCGCTTCTCGATGATCGCCCGAGCCAGGTCGGCGTCGTCGATCCGGCGCAGCCGCGGCGTCTCGCGGAACCGGTCGGCCACGGTGTCGGCGGCGGCGGACCTGATGACGGTCCACGAGTTCGGGATGCAGGCGAGGACGGTGAGCGTGCGCCGGGTCGACTGCCGCAACGCCATCAGGCCGTCCGCCATCCGGGCCAGCATCAGCGCCTGCTCCGGGCTCATCGCGGCGGCGCCCGCCAGCGCCGGGTCGCTCTGGATCGCCAACTGGGCGATCAGCGTGTCGATCTGGTCGATCGCCACCACCGACGGGCCGGTGAGGGCGAGCAGCCAGGACAGGTCCTGCACGATCTGCTGGGCCGGGCGCGGGACGCGGCGCATGCCCCAGGCCGCGCGTTCCCCGGCGACCATCTCCTCACCGGAGAGGAAGTAGTTCTCCGCGACGTCGCGGTGGGCGATGTTCTCGGAGGCGCTGAGCGCCAGCGCCCGGGCCGTCTCCTGACAGGTACGGGCGGTGTGCCTGTCGAAGTCACCGAGCCCGTCCAGGAAGGCGTCGAGCGCCGCCTTCGTCAGTTCGGTGTCGCCCATGACGGCCCGGCGTGCCGTCCGGGGCGCCCCGACCTTCGCGGACAACCGCCGCAGCAGCAGTTTGAGCTGCGTCTCGCTGCTGCCGGGCACCGGCCGGGACAGGCCGTCGAGCATCGCGGCCAGCACACCGTCCCAGAAGCCGCCGGCGTCGAGCAGGCCGACCAGGAAGAAGTAGCCGCCGCGCTCCTGCACCTGCTGGCGGATCACGCCCAGCAGGTGGGTCTTGCCGGAGCCTCGCTGGCCCTGGACGACCAGGCCGAGCGGGCTGCCGTGCGGGTTTCGCGCGGCCTCGTCCACCCCGGCGAGGACCTCCCGCACCACCGGTACGTGCAGGCCGTCGACGTGGAAGGGCAGTGGGCGCCACACGTCGTCGGGCACCGGCGCCCAGTCGAACCGCAGGGCGGCCAGCGCGTTCCGTTCCGCCTCGTCCATTACCCGCCGATCGCCAGCAGGTGATTGTCCTGCCCGCCGAGGCGAAGCGCGGCCTCGATGTCGGCCCCGGTGAGCGTCTTCTGATTCGACTCCGGCGCGATGGTGACGCCCTCGGAGCGGCTGAGCCGGCGCAGGGCCTCGTCCAGGTCGCCGCGCGGCACGTCGGCGAAGAACGGCCGCAGCCGGCGCAGGCTCACCCAGGCGCCGGGCTCGTCGGCGAGCGCCCGGTACGCGGCGACGACACGGGCCTCCACCGACCCGGACGGTTCGGGAGCCGAGGCGGCGGGCGCGCGCACGTCGGTGAGCGCGAAGAGTTCGGCGAGCGTCGCGCAGCCGCTGCGGGCCAGGACCCGATCACGCAGGCTCACCTGCAACGCGGTGAGCGCGGCGCCGAGCGCACTCGCCCCGCGCAGCGCGAAGTCCAGGTCGCTCTGCATCCGTACCCAGCCCTTGTCGTCCAGTTGCAGCGCGTACGTCGGTCCGCTCTTGCGGCTGGCGACGTAGTGCAGGCGGGTGAGCTTGTCGCGCTGCGGCTTGCGTACGACCAGGCCGTAACGGTCCCGCAGTTCGGTGCTCAGCACCTCCCGCGCCTCGGCCATGAGCACGACGAGGATCGCGCTCTCGGATGCGGTCAGGTCATCGCCGGCCATGGTGCCGTCCTTCCGCCAGGTCTCGGCGACGGGCCCGCAGAAAGGTGCCGATCTGCGTGACCACGGTGCCGACGTCGTGGACTACTCGGGCATTGGTGAAGCGCAGGACGGCATAGCCGTCCAGTTGCAACTGGACGTCCCGTTGCCGGTCGGCCTCGAAGCGGACCGGGCGGCAGTGCTCCGGGCCGTCGATCTCCACCACGCACCGCTCGTCCGGCCACACTAGATCCAGACGTACCGGCGCGGAAAGGCGGTGCGACTGGTAGTTCTGGTTCCATGTCCGCCCGGCCGACCAGCTCTGCGCCGCCAGCGCCGCCTCCAGCCTCTTCTCCGCGTCGCTGCCCGGATGCGGCCGGCCTGCCACCGGCGCGTACCCGGCGGGCCCGGCCAGCGGCGCGACGGGGAACGCCGGAATCCCCTCCAGCCCGGCCGCGCCCGCTCCGACCAGCCAGACCGGCGGGCCGCCGTGCTGCACGAGCCACGCGCCCCCGGCCGCGACCACGGCGGCGTCGCCGTGGACCGGCTCGATCAGCAGCACCACCTTCCGCCGCCCGAACGCCCCGGCCACCAGACGCGCCAGCGCGGCAGCCCGTACACGCAGCGGAAGCGTCGTGGCGCTCGGCCGCCGCCCGGTGACCGCGAGGACGGCCAGGTCGCTCAGGAAGGAGCCGGGGTAACGGTCCCGGCGCGACCGGGCAGCGGCCGCGGCGCGCACGGCGGCGAGTCCGGAGATGTCCGGGCGGACACCGTCAGCGGCCTCGGGCAGCCACGCCGGGAGCAGTTCGACGGCGACCTGTTCGAGCCGGTCCAGCGCGGCGTGCGCGAAGTCCGCCGGCATGGCGTACGCCGAGGCCGGGCGATGCACGACGGCGGCCGGTTCCGCGTGGTCGCGGGCGATCGTCATGGCGACCGCGTCGGTGTCCGCGCCGGGCAGGGCGACGACGCGGTCGGTCGGCAGACCGGCGAGGACCGGATCCATGCAGCGTCGACCCTCCCCCACCGTCGCCCCTGAGCGTCGGAGGACCAGAGTACGAATCGTCTTCGGCCGGCGCCAGCCCTGATACGCCGGACGGCGACGACGCGGCGACGCTCAGGTGATGTCGCGGCGCATCGGGACGACCACGGCGATCGCGGCGGCGGCGACCGCGTACCCGGTCAGCAGCAGGGCGCCCGCCGCCGGTGGCAGGAGTGCGACGGCGTCGCTGCCGAGCTGCGCGGACATCGCGTCGGCGACGTAGGTGAAGTCGGTGAGCGCGGCGGTGGCTCCGCCGGGCAGGAGCGGGTAGATCGCGTTGACGCCGGGGATCATCATCAGGACGGGCTCGGCCAGGTACAGGTAGCCGACGACCACGCACACGGCCGCGATCTGGTTGCGGAGCAGGGCGCCCACGCCGGTGCCGACGAGCAGGTAGACCGCCATCGCGACGCCGATGCGGGCGAGCAGCGCCAGCACCGTGGGAGCGGGCAGGCCCAGCGACACGCCACGCACGGCGGCGACCGCGAACAGGGCCACCGCGGCGGAGCCGGCCAGCGCGATCCCGTAGCCGAGGCCGACGATCGCGTGGGTGGCGAGTTTGGCGGCGAGCACCCGCCCTCGGCGCGGCGCGAACAGGAACGTGACGGCGGCGGTGCCGTGCCGGTATTCCGACGTGGCCGCGAGGGCGCCGGCGGCGGCCGGCACGAAGGCGGTGAAGCCGAGGATGCCGAGGATCGACCGCAGGCCCTCCTCGGTGTGCAGTCCGGGCATCGGCGGGTCGAAGTTCTCCGGTCCGACGAGCGCCATCAGCCCGACCAGGCCGCCGCCGAGCGCGACGGCGGTGAGCAGCAGCCCGCCCCACATCCGGGTCGCCAGCACCCGGCGTAGTTCTGCTCTGAGCAGGTTCATCGGGCCTCCGCCGGGTCGGTGGTCAGGTCGAGGAAGAGCTGTTCGAGGCTTGTGGTCTCGGTGACCAGCTCGTGGATGCGCAGACGGTGGTCCGCGGCGAGGTCGGCGACGCGTGGCGCGTCCAGTCCGCGTACCCGCAGGCGGCCGGGCCCGGCGGCCTCGACGGACCCGGCGGCGGCCGTCAGTGCGGTGGCCAGGGCGTCCGCGTCCGGCGAGGTGACGAGCACCGTCGGCGGGCCGGTGAGCCGGGACCACGGCCCGGCTGCGACGAGTTCGCCGCGCCGGATCACCACCACGTCGTCCACCATCTGCTGGACCTCGTGCAGGACGTGGCTGGAGACCAGCACTGTGCGGCCCTCGTCGGCGAGCCGGCGCAGCAGGCCGCGCAGCCACGACACGCCTTCCGGGTCCAGGCCGTTCGACGGTTCGTCGAGCAGCAGGACGCGAGGGTCGCCGAGCAGCGCCGTGGCGAGGCTGAGCCGTTGGCGCATGCCGGTGGAGAACCCCCGGGTACGACGGTCGGCGGCGTGCGCGAGGCCGAGCAGGTCCAGCAGCTCCGCGACGCGGCTGTCCGGGCAGCCGGCCATCGCGGCGTAGAGGCGCAGGTGGTCACGGGCGGTGTGGCCGGGGTGGAACGCGTTGCCGTCGAACACCGCGCCGACGATCCGCGACGGCTGGGGCAGCCGGCCGTAGGGCTGTCCGCCGATCGTGGCGGTGCCGCTGGTCGGCGTCACCAGTCCGGTCAGCATGCGCAGCGTGGTGGTCTTGCCGGCGCCGTTCGGGCCGAGGAAGCCGGTGACCGCGCCGGGCCGCACGGTGAAGGTCAGATCGTGTACGGCGGTGACGTCGCCGTAGCGTTTGGTCAGGCCCGACGCCTCGATCGACAGGTGGTCGCCGGTCATGGCCGGCTCCTCGTCGCGCGCCCGATCGTCTCGGCGAGGCCCGCTGCGGCCGGGTCGGAGACGACGACCTCGTCGAACTCTCCGCCGGCCGCCGCGCGGTCCAGCACCAGGTGCAGGCCGGGCTGACCCCGCCGGGCCGCCACGAGCTGCCGGGGGCCGCCGAAGATGCCCCAGACGCCGATCTTGGCGAAGCCGGACACCGCGTACCCGCGCCGGGCGCCACGGGCCAGCCGGATCGGCTCGTCCACCGGTGCGGCGTGCCGCACGGCGGCCAGGCGTAGCGCGAACCGCTCCCGCCCGACCCACATCCGTTCCCATCCGGTGAACCGGATGTCGATCACATCGCCGTCGAGGATTACGGAGGCCATCAGTCGTCGCCCTTCGTCGTGTCGGAGTCGTGCGCTGATGTGTGCGTGTCGCCGGGGGTCGCCTGGCGGTCGGCGGGCATCAGGATGGTCGCCAGCAGCCGGGGGATCCGTCCGTCGCCGGGCCCTCTGGCGAGCAACGGGCCGACCAGCGCGTTGAGCCCGGCCGCGAACTCGTGCAGCTCGGCGTCGGTCAGGTGCAGTACGAGCTGCTGGTATCCGACGCCGTCGGCGACGAAGTCGACGGAGTCCCGCGCCAGGTAGCGGGAGAACTCGGACAGCAGGCTCGACACGAACGCGGTGAAGTAGCGCGCGTGGTCCTCCGGCGTCGCCGCCGCCAGGGCCGCCGGGTCCAGCGCCGCGCCGTGCGCGGGCAGCGCGTACACCCGCTCGACGGCGCCGCGGACCTTGCGCTCCTCCACCACGTCGAGCATCCCGGTCTTCACGAGCGTCGCCAGGTGCCGGTAGAGCGTGGCCTGCGGGACGTCGGGCAGCAGCTCGACCAGGTCGTGAGTGGTCACCCGGGCACCCGCGGCCGCGCGCAGGATGCGGATCCGCACCGGGTGCAGTGCGGTCTCCGCCCACCGCTCCATCGACGTCGTCACGCCACAGACGTTATCACTATCGAGAACGATAATGGTAGGGCGTGAGCGAGAACCGCGCCGGAAGGCGGCGGTCAGGCGGACGGGCGGGTGTGGTGGGCCAGCACTCGCGACAGGAGCCGGGTCAGGTCCGCGCGCTCGTCCGGCGACAGCGGCGCGAGCAGGTCGTCCTGGACGGCGGCGAGCCGCTTCTCCAGCCGCCGCAACTCGCCGACGACGTCCGGTCGTTCTTCCGGAACCTGCGGTGACAGCGGTGCCTGATCAGCGGGCTCTACGCGGTGCGCAAGCCGGAGAAGCTGTCCCACATGACCCGGGAGACCACGCTGCGCCGGTGAGCACGCGATCGTGCGACGATCGCCGGATGAGCAGCCCCGCCTCCCCCGACATCAGCGCCCTCGCCATCAACGTGACGGTGCCGGAGGAGTTGCGCTGGACCGACACCCGGCGCGGCGAGGAGTTCACGCTGACCACGCTCAACATCCGGCTGCTGCCGGACGGGCGCCTCGCCGCGAAGGCGTACGGCCGGCCCACGGCGGGCGGACGCGGCGCGTACGTGTCGTTCCGGGTACCCGACCGGCCGGAGCTGGCCGCGCTCGTGGCGGCGGCCGACCGGGCCGCCGCGCTGTGGGCCGCGCACGGCGGCCTGGACTGACGCGAGCGGCCTGGACTGACGACGACGGGTCAGCGGCGGACGCCCACCCCGCCGTACCCGTGCGACACCCCCAGTTGCGGTTCGCCGTCGGGCCGCCAGTCCGCCACCTTGACCAGACCCGGCTCGACCAGCTCGTATCCGTCGAGGAAGCGGGCCACCTCGTCGCGGCTGCGCGGCACCAGCGGGGAGCTGCTGCGGCGGTAGATCGCCGTGCCCTGCTCGGTGGGCAGCGTCGGCAGACCGTCCAGCGTGAGGTGGGACAGCGCGAGCACGCTGCCCGGCACTGTGGCGTCGCGCAGCGTCGCCACCGCCGCGTACGGGTCGTCGGCGTCGGGCACGAAGTGCAGGACCGCGAGCAGCAGCACCGCCACCGGCTCGGACAGGTCGATGGTGGCCCGCAGCGTCGGGTCGGCCAGCAGCTCGTCGGGACGCCGCAGGTCACCCTGGAGCACCACGGTGCGGCCGTCGGCGGGCAGCAACCGCTGGGCGTACGCGACGGCGACCTCGTCGTGGTCGACGTAGACCACCCGGGCGTCGGGGTGTACCGCGCGGACCACCTCGTGCACGTTGCCCTGGGTGGGCAGGCCGGCGCCGATGTCGAGGAACTGGCGTACGCCCTGCTCGGCCGCCCAGAGCACGACCCGGCGCAGGAACGCGCGGTTGCTCTGCGCGGCGACGCCGGTGTCCGGGAAGATCTTCAGGATCTCCTCGGCGGCGGCGCGGTCGGCGGCGAAGTTGTGGCAGCCGCCGAGGTAGTAGTCGTACATCCGGGCCACATTGGGTCGGTTCTCAGCCTCCGTCACGCCTCGATGTCTAGCACCCTGCGCGACACACCGCTGACCCGCGGTGTCGGTGATCCGGTTGATACCGCCCTCCACCTGGTACGACGGTGGGACACACCATGGCGAGGAGGTACCCGATGGCAGGTGGACGGGAGACAGTGGAGGTCGAGCCGGTGGTGTTCCGCGCCGTCTACGACTCGCCCGCGTCGCTGCCCGGGCGGCACCGGTGGACCACCCCGGAGGCGGACGTGCGGCGGCTGGAGAAGCTGCTGAACATGCCGGCGCGCAGCATCGGCGCACCGCTGTGGGTCAGCGGCGACGAGCCGGACTGCCCGAAGTGCGGCCGGCGGGTCACCTGGTACGACATCGTCGCGTCCGCGCTGCACGGCGTGCACGACCACACGATGATCGCGCGGGTGATCCTCGGTGAGCGCAAGTACGTGAACACCGAGGTGCCGGACGCGATCCCGGGTGTCCACTGTGCCGACTGCCGCACCCCGATCACCGGGTTGCGCAGCTTCAAGTGCCACAACTGGGCGTACGCGTTCGAGGCGCTGGAGGAGGTCGTCGCCCGGATGTCCGGCCTGCCGGTTCAGTCGCCGCCGGCCGCCTCCTGAGCGCGCCGTTCGGGACGGCGGCCGGGTGGGGCCTGCGGCTCGGGGCCGGGGTCGGGCACCCGCGGCATCGGCCGGGTGACCGGCCCGTCGCCGGTGACCCGGAGCTGCTCGCCGTGGTGCCACAGCTCCACCGCGTCGTCCGGACCGGCGTCCGGCAGCTCGTAGCGGGCCTCCCGCTCGGTGAGCGTGACCCGCAGCCGCTGCCCGCGCCGGCGCAGGTGGAACGCGAGCCGGGTGATCGGCCCGGGTAGCCGCGGCTCGAAGGAGAGCACGCCCCGATCGTCGCGCAGCCCGCCGAAGCCCTGCGCCACCACCAGCCAAGCGCCGGCCAGGGACGCCAGGTGCAGCCCGTCGGCGGTCTTGTCGCCCAGGTCCGCGAGGTCCTGCAACGCCGTCTCGGCGAACAGGTCGTACGCCAGGTCGAGGTGCCCGACCTCGGCGGCGAGGATGGCCTGCGCGGACGCCGACAGCGACGAGTCCCGGACGGTCCGCGCCTCGTAGTAGGCGACGTTGCGCGTCTTCTCCTCGGCGGTGAACTCCCCCGGGCAGCGCAGCATGGCCAGCACCAGGTCGGCCTGCTTGACCACCTGTTTGCGGTACAGCTCCTGGTAGGGGAAGTGCAGCAGCAGCGGGTAGTCGTCCTCGCCGGTGCCGGCGAAGTCCCACTCCGGCTGGGCGGTGAACCCGGCCGACTGCTCGTGCACACCGCGCTTGCCGTCGTACGGGACGAACATCGCGTCGGCGGCGGCCCGCCAGCCGGCCACCTCGGCGGTGTCGACGCCGAGCCGCGCGGCCACCTCCGGGCAGTCCTCCGCGGCGTCGGCGGCGCCGCGCAGGTTACGCCGGGCCATCAGGTTGGTGAAGACGTTGTCGTCGACGAGCGCGGAGTACTCGTCCGGGCCGGTGACGCCGGTCAGGTGGAACGCGCCGCCGTCGTCGAAGTGGCCGTAGCCGTGCCACAGCCGGGCCGTCTCGATCAGCACCTCGGCGCCGCACTCGGCGAGGAACTCCGTGTCGCCGGTGACCGCGACGTACCGCAGCACCGCGTCCGCGATGTCCGCGTTGACGTGCAGGCCCGCGCTGCCGGCCGGCCAGTAGCCGGAGCACTCCCGGCCGCTGAGCGTCCGCCACGGGTAGGTGGCGCCGGTCAGGCGCAGCTCGGCCGCGCGTTCCCGGGCCTCCGGCAGGTGGGCGTGCCGCCAGCGCAGCGCCGAGCGGGCCAGCTCCGGCGCCAGGTACGTCAGCACCGGCAGCACGTACCCCTCGGTGTCCCAGAGCACGTGCCCGTCGTAGCCGTTGCCGGTCAGCCCCTTGGCCGGGATGGTCCGGTCGCCGTCGGCGCGGCCGGACTGGAGCAGGTGGAACACCGAGAACCGCACCGCGAGTTGCAGCTCCGGGTCGCCGTCCAGCTCGACGTCGGCGGTGGCCCACGCCGCGTCGAGCGCGGCGCGCTGCTCGGCGAGCAGGGTGTCGAAGCCGTCGTTCCGGGCCGCGTCCGCCTCCGCGACGACCAGGTCGGCCAGCTCAGCGGCCGGCGTGCCGTCGACGTCCGCGCACTCGTACGCGGCGAACCGGGTGACCCGGATCCGCTCGCCGGGGCGTACCGGGCCGGACAGCGCCAGCCGGAACCGGTCGGCGGTCAGTTCGGTGTCGGTGGCGACCTCGTCGGGCGCCTCGATCCGGTGCGCGACGGCGACGGCGACCCGCTGGCCGCTGCGCCCGGTCCGGTGCACGAGCACGCCGTCGAGTCCGTCCTCGCGGCGGAGTTCGCCGGTGAGCGGATCGTGGATCACCGAGGCGGCCCGGGGGTCGTCGGCGCGTTCCGGCACCCGCTGGTTGGCGAGCAGGTCGGCGCCGGCCCGCAGCCGGACCGGCTCGTCCAGCGGCTCGGCCGCCCAGTCGAGCGCGGCGACCGGACGCCGGGTCAGCGAGACCAGGCGGGTGCTGCGGATGCGCACGCCCCGGCCGCCCGGCGAGACCCACTCGGTCTCCCGGCGGACCACCCCGGCACGCAGGTCCAGTTCCTGGTGGTGGCGCCGGATCGTGCCGGTCCGCAGGTCCAGCGGCTCGTCGTCGACCCAGAGCCGGATCAGGGCGGCGTTCGGCGCGCTGATCACGGTGTCGCTGAGTTCCGGGAACGCGTACCCGCTCTCCGGGTAGCTCAGGTCGTGCTGTTCGTGGAACCCGTTGAGGTAGCTGCCCGGCATGCCGCACGGCTCGCCCTCGTCGAGCGTCCCGCGCCAGCCCACCCAGCCGTTCGCGAGCGCGAAGACGGACTCGGTCTCACCCAGCCGGTCCAGGTCCGCGCTGGTGCGCCGGATCCGCCAACCGTCGTCGCCGTGCGGCACGTGCCCTCCCGAGTCCGAAGTCTGGACGCCACCGAACCAGACCCGACTGGGAGGTGGCTGGGACTCCGGTACCCGTGGCGGCCACGGCCCGCACCTGCGGGTGGCCGATCACACGCTGACGAGCACCAGCGTGGCGGCGGTGCCGAGCACCAGGAACGGCCCGAACGGCAGATGCCCGGACCAGCGGACCCGCCGGGCGGCGAGCAGCACCACCCCGGCCAGCCCGGCGAGGGCGAACGCGAGCACCAGCCCGGTCACCAGCGCCGGCCAGCCGTACCAGCCGAGCAGCGCGCCCGCGCCGAGCGCCAGCTTGGCGTCGCCGAGGCCGAAGCCGCGCCGCCCGAACAGCAGCGTGGTCGCGGCGAAGCCGCCGGCCAGCGCCAGACCGGCCAGGACGGCGCGTATCCACGGGTCCGCCCCGGGACCGGTCAGCGCGGCCACCCCGAGCAGCGCCCACACCCCCGCGGCGGACGGCCAGGTGAGCCGGTCGGGCAGGCGGTGCGCCAGCGCGTCCACGATCGTCATCGGCACCGCCCAGACCAGCCACCACGCCAGTGCCAGCCGCGCGGCGGGCGCGCCGCCGGCGAACACCGGCACCGCCACCGCGAGCAGCAGCGCCGCCTCCACCACAGCGGGCGGCGCACCGATCCGGGCCCGGCAGCCGGGGCAGCGGGCGGCGGGCCCGAGCGCCGGCAGCGGCCGGGCCAGGCCGATCGGGGCGCCGCAGCCGTCGCACGACGTCCGGTCCGGAGACCCCTGCGGTACGGCGTAGCGCGCGACCGCCAGCCGGAGCAGGGGTACGACGGCGAGGGCGGCCGGCAGCCGGGCGTCGACTGTCGATCCGGGACGCCGTACCCGTTCAGCCGTCATGCCGGCCCTCCCGTCCGGTCGCCGTGCGTTCCATCCGGGAGCACGCAGAGTGATTTTGTTCAACTTTCGATGTGACGGTTGCATGCCACACGTGCACCTGACGCGACGCGCCGGCGGTCGCGACGGGCCGCAGCGGACACCCCGGCGGAGCGGCGGGACGGATCGGACGAGCGGCACCCTCCCCACCCATACCGGCGGTACGGCGGCGGCTCGTCGCCGCCGCCGGGGCGTGTACGGGTGAGCACACGCCCGCGGGCTCGGAGCCTCGCGGAAGCCTGCTCGTCACCGCGGCGAGACACACCGGCCACCACCTCCCGTCTTCACTCACCGTGTTCACGTGAATTGCCTCTGTTGCATCGGCGGACGTGAGCCTATGCTCGCCCCTTGGGTACGACGCAACCCCCGATCAATTGGCGTCGGAGGCACCAGGCACGAATCCGCAGTGATCAGTACAGGTAAATACCAGTGGTGGCGACGGGGGCCCGGAGTGACAGTTCCGGGCGCGCTTCCGCATGCCCGGAGCAGGTCGGCGTGATCGCCCCGGGCCAGCACCGAGGAGGGATCGGCGTTGCGCACACGGCAATCCCGCCGATGGAGAATCTTCCTGCTCAGCCTCGCGCTGGCGGTCGGCTCGGCCGGCTGCGGCACCGAGCCGGAGGCGGCCACCGGGCCCCTCGCCGGCCGCGCCGCCGCCCCCGCCACCCATTCCGGCGCGGAGGAGAACGCGGCCGGAAAAGCCGCTCTGGCCGCATATTCCGGCTATCTCGACGCGTCCCGGGCAGCCAGTGCGCGCAGTGATCCGTCCCATCCCGCTCTGACCCGATTTCTGGCTGATCCGTTGCTGACCCGGGTGCGAATGTCGATTCTCGACGCGAAGGAGCACGGCGCGATGCGTACCGGGAAACTGCACTCCGACCCCGAGGTGGTCTCGGTCGACCTGGCCGCACGCCCGCCCACCGTCGAGATCCAGGACTGCCTGGACGCGAGCGGCTACCGGCTCGTCTACGCCAAGGACCGCAAGGCCGTACCGGGCGCCCGCGGCGGGCGCTACCTGGCCACCGCCACGGCGGTCCGCTTCCCGGACGGCCGGTGGCTGGTAAACGGCGGCGCCGCACACCAGGACCAGCCGTGTTGACCTGGGGAGGAAGGGGTGTCCCGGCCCGGCCGACCCGGGCCGGGACGTCCCGCCGGCTGCTGCTCGCCGCCGGCCTGGCCGCGCTGCTGACGCTCACCGGCGCACCCGCGCGCGCCGCCGACCCCGGCGGTTCGTGCCCGCCCGAGCAGACCGACTGCGACGTCTGGGACGACGACTCCGGCACCCCGGGCGGGCCGGGTGGCCCCGGTGGCGGCGGGGACAACGGCGGCGGGGGCGGCAACGGCGGCGGCACCGCGAAGTGCCAGTGGAACGGCCGCGCCATCCCCTGCTACAACGAGGCGCTCGGCTGGTTCAACAACGCCGACGGCTGCTACTACAAGCTCGCCGAGCCGCAGGACGAGGCACCCCCCGGCAAGCAGTGGTACCAGCTCACCTGCAACGGCGGCGACACGGGCAGCATGCGCCAGGAACTCCTCGACGCCCCGCCGCCCGGCTACGGCACACCGCCGGACCCGGAGGAACTGGCCCGCCGCGCGCTGGCCTCGATCTCGCTGCTCCCGCCGCGCGCCTCGGTCGCGCCCCGGCGCAGCCAGGGACCGGGCCTGGTCGGGCTGCCGGTCTGGATGTGGGCCAGCCCGGGTCCCGCGTACTTCGGGCCGCTGACCGCCTCCGCCTCCGACCGGGGGCTGACCGTGGAGATCACCGCCAAGGTGGACCGGATCGTCTGGCACATGTCCGACGACATCGACGTCACCTGCCACGGACCGGGCACGCCGTACCGGGCCGACGGGCCGAACGCCGGCTCCGCCTCGCCCGACTGCGGCCTCGACCAGGGCTATCCGAACGCGGACACCTACCGGGTCAGCGCCACCACGTTCTGGACCGTCGAGTGGTCCGGCGGCGGGGAGAGCGGCGTGATCGCCCAGAGCCGGTCCAGCGGCGTCATCCCGGTACAGATCAACGAGCTTCAGGTGGTGACCCGATGAGTGTGGTGGCAGCCCGCAACGGATCCCCGGTGGAGGCGCCGGTCGCGCCGCCGAAGGTGGTCCGGCAACGACGCGTCCGGCCCGGCCTGCTCGGCCTGGCAATCCTGCTGATCGCCCTCGGCGGGCTGGGCGCGGCGTTCGCCGTCACGTCGGTCCGCTCCACCGGCACGTACCTGGCCGTGGCCCGGCCGGTCGACGTCGGACGGCAACTGACCGCCGACGACCTGGTGCCGGTACGCGTCTCCGGCGGACGGGAACTCCGGCCCGTATCCGCCGACCGGATGGACGAGGTGCTGGGGTTGCGGGCGGCCGTCCGGCTCACCCCGGGCACGCTGCTCACGGCGGCGCAGCTCACCGAGGCCCCGCTGCTCGGCCCCGGTCAGCAGCAGATCGCGCTGGGGCTCAAACCCGAGCAGGTGCCGGCCCGCAAGCTGCACCCCGGCGACAAGGTCCTGCTGGTCAGCACGCCGAGCAGAAGCACGAACAGCACCGACGCCGCTCGCGGCGGCGGGACCCGGTTCGAGGGCACGGTGATCGACAGCGTCACGCCGCAGAGCGGCGACGTGGTGGTCTACCTGGCGCTGGCCGTACGAGACGTGCCGGCGGTCGTGGCGCTCGCCGCCGACGACCGGATCGCGCTCGTCCTCACCGAGGCGGCCTGATGGCGATCATCGCCCTGGTCTCGGCGAAGGGCTCGCCGGGCGTCACCACGGCGGCGCTCGCCGCCGCGCTGAGCTGGCACCGGCGGCTCGTGCTGGCCGAGTGCGACCCGGCGGGCGGCTCGATCCTCGCCGGTTACCTCGGCGGGGCGCTGGACGGCCCGCGCGGCATCGGTGAACTCGCCGTGGGCGAGCTGCGCGACGGCAGCCTGGAGCACGCGTTCTGGTCCCAGCTGGTCGATCTGGACGCGCCCCGCCGCGAGCGGCTGCTGCTACCGGGCGTGGTGGACCCGGCCCAGGCCGGCAGCGTCATTCCGCTCTGGCAGCGCTTCGCCGACTACTTCGTCGGGCTGGAACGGGGCGAACCGCCGTACGACGTGCTCGTCGACTGCGGCCGGCTGGCGGTCGGCGGTCCACCGTGGCCGCTGCTGCGGGCCGCCGCGGTGGTGCTGCTGGTCACCCGCGCGCACCTGCCCGACCTCTCCGCCACCCAGGCCACCGCACGCGCGATCGAGCGGGATCTCACCGAGCACCGCGTACCGCCCGGCACGCTGCGGCTGCTGGTGGTCGGCGACGGACACGGCACCAGCGAGATCAGCAAGGTGCTGCGGCTGCCGGTGATCGCCCGCCTGCCGGACGACCCGCGTACCGCCGAGGTGCTCGGCCACGGCGGCACCGTACGGGCGAATCGGCCGCTGATGCGCGCGGCCGGCGCCCTTGAGGTGCCGGTCCGGGCGCTGCTGGACCGGCGGCGGGCCCGGCTCGCCTGGCCCGGGGCGACCACGCCGCGCGCGGTGACCGCGTCGAGCATGCCGGGGGTGCCCGGTGCGGTTTGAGCCGGTCTCCCACGACCCACGCGGGCAGCAGCCGGGCGTCGTCTCCACGGTCCCGCCGCTCGCCCCGCCGAACGGGCGGCACCACGTCCCCGGCCCGACGCCGGCCGCGGCGCCGGCGCCACCGCCGCGCCCCCGTGTCGACTTCGCGGTGGTCCGCGAACTGCGCCGGGAGCTGAGCGAACGGCTCACCCACTGGCAGCGCGGACGCGAGTTCGACGCCGACGCCGAGGAGGTCGAGCGCGCCCGGCTGGCGGTCGCCGTGGTCTCCGCGTACGCCGACTCGGTACGCCGGGCCGGCACGCCGATGGCGGCGGACGAGGAGCGGCTGCTGCTCGACCAGGTCACAGCCGAACTCGTCGGGCTGGGACGGCTCCAGACACTGCTCGTCGACGACAGCATCGAGGAGGTGCACATCCTCGGCTGCGACCAGGTACGCATCACCCGGCACGGCGGCGGCGTCGACTGGGCCGAGCCGATCGCCGAGAGCGACGACGAGCTGGTGGAGATCCTTCAGGCGGCGGCCCGCCGGGCGGGTGCCACCGAGCGGTCGCTGTCCACCTCGAAGCCCACGCTCGACCTGCAACTACCGGACGGCAGCCGGCTCGCCGCCGTGTTCCTGGTCAGCCACCGCCCGTACGCGGTGATCCGCAAGCACAACACGCTCGCGGTGAGCCTGGAGGACATCACGGGCGGCCGGCCCGACCTGGACGAGATGATCGACCCACTGCTGCGCGACTTCCTCCGCGCGTCCATGCGGGCCGGGTTGAACATCATGGTCGCCGGGCTCGCCGGGGCCGGCAAGACCACGATCATCCGCGCGCTGATGGACGAGATCCCGGCCGACGAGCCGTACGTGCTGCTGGAGGAGAGCCGGGAACTGCTGCCGGCCCGGCGCGGGCACAAGCACCGGGCGGTGATGAGCTTCGAGTCCCGGGAGGGGCACGGCGAGCGCGGCGCGGACGGGCGGCCGGCGGGTGAGGTGAGCATCGCCGACCTGATCCCGGTGTCGCTGCGCATGGGCGTGCTGCGGATCATCGTCGGCGAGGTGCGGTCCCGGGAGATCGTGCCGATGCTCCAGGCGATGACCACCAGCCGCGGGTCGATGTGCACCATCCACGCGCGTACCCCCTCGGGGGTGGGCGAACGCATCATCGAGCTGGCGCTGTCGCACGGCCGGGAGATGACGGTCGACCAGGCCCGGCGGATGGCTGGTAACGCGCTCGACCTGATCGTCTACGTCACGGTCGAGGACGAGACCGCCATCGGCGGGCGCAAGTACCGGTTCGTCTCACACGTCGAGGAGGTCATCGGCGTCGGCGAGGGCAACCGGATCACCACGACGACCGTCTTCGGTCCCGGGCCGGACGGCCGCGCGGTCCCCCGCCACCTGCCCGAACGCATCCGCGACCAGTTGCTGCGCGTGGGCTACGACGCCCGCCTGCTCACCCGGTTCGTCGAGGCCGGCGTGGGCGCGTGGCGTCGGCCCCGGCACACCCGCCTCGGCGCGCGGCCGAGCGGAGGTGCGGCGTGACGCAGATCGAACTGATCGCCCTCGTCTCCGGCGCCGCGTGCGTGGCCGGGCTGGTGCTGACCGTGGTGGCGCTCGTCGGCACCCGCCGTCCACCGGGCCCGGCACCGGGCGCCGGGCCGAGCCTGAGCCGGCTCTGGACCGGTTCCGGCGCGAGCCGCGCCGACCAGCGCCGCTACCAGTTCCTGCTCGGCGCCGCCGTGGTGGCCGGGGCGCTGGCGTTCCTGCTCACCGGGCTGCCGGTGGTCGGCCTGCTGGTGGCGCTCGCGGTACCGGGCGTGCCGTGGCTGTTCGCCGTCGGCCGGGCCGAGCAGCGGGCCATCGCGCGGATCGAGGCAGTGGGCGAGTGGACCCGGCGCCTCAAGGACATCTCCGCCACCGGCCAGGGCCTGCAGCAGGCGATCATCGGCACCATCGCCGCCGCGCCGGAGGAGATCCAGGAGGAGGTACGCACGCTCGCCGCCCGCCTCCAGGCCGGCTGGCTGGCCCGCTCCGCGCTGCTCGCCTTCGCCGACGAGATCGCCGACCCGGTCGCCGACCAGGTGGTGGCCGCGCTGATCCTGCATCTCACCGACCGGGGGGAGCGCCTCGGCGACGTGCTCGGGTCGATCGCCACCGCCGCCTCGGCCGAGGTGGCGACCCGGCGCGAGATCGAGGCGAAGCGCACCCAGCCCCGGTTCGCGGTCCGCTTCCTCACCGGCATGACGCTGGCGACGCTCGCGTACGGGCTGGTGAACAGCGACTACATCCGTCCCTACGGAACGGTGACCGGCCAGCTCGTGATGGCGGTGCTCGGCGCCGCGTTCGTCGGCCTGCTGGTCTGGGTGCGCTCGATGAGCCAGCCGCCCCGGCCGGCACGTTTCCTGCCGGCGCCCGACCCGGAGCAGGCGATCGCGTGATCCTCAACTGGCAGATGGCGATCGGGGTGCTCGGCGGGTGCGCGATCGGGCTCGGACTGTTCCTGGTGGTACGCGAGGCGCTGCCCGCCACCCCGGCGCTCGGCCCGGCGCTGCGCCGGCTGCACCAGCCGCCCGGCCGGGCCCCGGCCGCCGGCGCCGGGCCGGACTGGCTCGGCGGGTTCGCCCGCTGGCTGCGCCCGCCGCACCGGCAACTGGCCCTGCTCGACCGCACCCCCGAGCAGTACGCGCTGTCCGTCCTGATCTCCGCGCTCGTCGGGTTCGCCACCCCGGCGGTCGCCTCGGCAGTGCTCTTCGTCGGCGGGGTGGCGCTGCCGGTGGCCGTACCGGTGCTGGCCAGCCTGGGCCTGGCACTCGTGGCCGCCCTGCTCGCGCACCGCTCCGTGCTGGTCAAGGCGGACGCCGCCCGGGACGAGTTCCGGCAGGCGGTCTGCACCTACCTCGACCTGGTGGCGTTGCAGCTCTCCGCCGCGCACGGCCCGGTGCAGTCGCTGGAGCGCGCGGCGGCGGTCTGCGACGGCTGGGTCTTCGACCGGATCCGGGAGGCGCTGCGGCTCGCCCAGCTCCAGATGCACTCGCCGTGGGACGAGTTGCAGGAGCTGGCCGAGCGGATCGGCATCCCGGAGCTGGGCGACGTGGGCGCCATCATGCGCTCCTCCGGCAGCGAGGGCGCCCAGGTGCACGAGACGTTGCGGTCCCGCGCCGACTCGCTGCGCGACCAGATCCGCACCGACAACCTGGCCCGGGCCGAGGGGGTGACCAGCAAGTTGGACATCCCCGGCTCGCTGCTGGTGTTCGTCCTGCTCGGCTTCGCCATCTATCCGTTCCTCGCCCGTCTGTGAACCCCCATCCCGCGAAGGAGACGACCATGCACCTCTTCACCTATCTGTATGTGGCAGTTCGAAGCCGTTTCACCGAGCTGCGACGGGACGGCGAGCGGGGCGACAGCCCGGTGCCGACCGCCGTCATCATCTTCGGCCTGGTCGCGGTCGCCATGGCGGTCACCGCTGTCGCCCTGGCCAAGGCCAACGACTGGATGGACGCCATCCCGGACCACGTCGAGCCGGGCGCGGAGTGATGCCCCGCCCCGCCCGTACGGTCCGGAGCCGGCCGGCGCCCGCCGGCCGGCCCGCCGGTCCGCCCGGTCCGGGGCGGATCGCCGCTGCCCTGCGCGCCCGTCTGGCCGAGGGCGAGCGGGGCGCGAACCCGGTCGAACTGGCAGTGGTGATGCCGGTGATCCTGGTGCTGCTGTTCGGCTCGATCCAGGTCGCGGTCTGGTTCGTCGCCCGGTCCACAGCGCTGAACGCCGCGCAGACCGGGGTGAACGCCCAGCGCACCATCGACGCCGGGCCGGACGCCGGCCGGGAGCGGGCGACCAGCTTCCTGAAACGCTCCGGGGACTGGCTGGTCGGCTGGGAGAAGGCCGGGCCGACCTGCGAGGAGACCGAGACCGCTGTCACCTGCACGGTGCGGGGGCGGTCCCTGTCCGTCATCCCGGGCGTCTCGTTCGAGGTCACGCAGACCGCGCACGGGCCGGCCGAACGCTGGACCACCGGATGAGCGCCGGGCGGCGACGGGAGCGCGGTTCCGTCTCGATCGAGGTGGCGGTGCTCGCCCCCGCCTTCATCGGGCTGATGGTGCTGGCCGGCGTGGCCGGGCGGACCGCCGTCGCGGACGAGGCTGTCGAGTCGGCCGCCCACGACGCCGCCCGGGCCGCCTCGCTCGCCCGCAACGCCGACGACGGCGAGGAGGCGGCCGAGGTGGCGGCCCGGAACCAACTCGGCTGGGCGGCGCTCAACTGCGCCGGACCGCCGCAACTGGAGCTGGCCGGGTCGGTGGCCGGCAAGACGGCGAGCTTCGCCGCCGCGTACGAGAGCGCCGCCGGCGTGCCGGCGACAGTGACGGTCACCGTGACCTGCACCGTCTCCTTCGACGACCTGAGCGCCCCCGGCCTGCCCGGCGTGCCCGGCGGCAAGACCGTCTCGGCGAGCTTCACCTCGCCGCTGGACACGTACCGGAGCCGCGGATGACGGGGCGGCGCGGCGCGGAGAGTGGCCGGGTGAGTTTGTTCCTGGCCGTGGCGATGGCGGGTGTGCTCGCCGTCATCAGCCTCGCCTACGACGGCGCCGGGCAGCTACGCGCCCTGCAACGCGCGGACAACCTGGCCGCCGAGGCGGCGCGCAGCGGCGGCCAGATGATCGACCGGGCTCGCGCCATCGAGGGCGGCCCGAAACGGATCGACCAGGTGGCCGCCCGCGCGGCCGTGGCCGACTACCTCGACGCCGCGGGCGGCGTCCAGGACCACGAGGTCGACTTCCCCGTGGTCGGCGCCGAGACCCAGATCCGGGTCCACGTCCAGATCGTCTACCGCCGGGATCTGCTCGGCCTGTTCGGCGCGTCGAAGACCGCCACCGTCACCGGTGAGGCCACCGCTCGGGCGCTCACCGGACCACCGTAGGAAGGAAGGCCGCCATGGGTGCACTCCGACGCTCCCCCGTCCGCCGCGCCGGCCAGGTCCTCACCGGGCTCGGCGCCCTCGTCGTGCTCGTCGGTGTGCTGGCCGGGGGCCCGATCGCGTTGCTGGCGTTCGCCGGCAACCCGCTGCCCGACCATCTGCCCACGCTGACCGAGATCGGTACGGCGTTGACCAGCCGCGACGATGGTCAGCTGTTCCTGCGGACGCTTGCGGTGGTGGGCTGGTTCGGCTGGGCGACGTTCGCGTTCTCCGTGCTGGTGGAACTGTTGGCGGCGGTGGTACGCCGGCCGGCGCCGAAGCTCCCGGGCATGGGTCGCCAGCAGAAGGCGGCGGCCGCGCTCGTGGGTTCGGTCGCGTTGATCCTGGCCGCGAGCCCGGCCGCGGCGAGTGCCGCCGCGCTCACCGCCCCGCACCCGGCGGTCGCCACCCAAGCCGTCTCCGCTTCCGCCGTCACCCTTCCGGCCGCCCCGGCGGCAGGCGTCGCAGGGCCGGCCCCGGCCGCGTCGAAGGCCGGGGATCCGGCCGTGTACCGGGTGGCGAAGGGCGACTACCTGGGCGAGGTGGCCGATCGGTACCTGGACGACTTCGACCGCTACCGGGAACTGGCCCGGCTGAACCGGCTCGCCGACCCGGACCGGATCCGCCCGGGTCAGCTCATCACGTTGCCGGAGGACGCGACGGACTCGGGTGCCCGCCGGCACGCCGCCGGGCGGCTCGTGGTCACCAAGCCGGCCGAGTCGGCGCCGGCGAAGCCGGGTGGGGGCGGCGCCTCGTCGACCGCGCCGAAGGCGAAGCCCAAGCCCACGCCGCGGGAGGCGACGCCCACGGTGGAGGCTCCTGTCGGTCAGCCGCCGGCCATGTCGGCGGGAGCGTCCCGGGCCACGGCCGAGGAGGGCATCAACCGCCCGCTCGCCATCTCGGCGGTGCTGGCCGTGGCGAGCATCGTGGGCGCGCAGATCGGGGCGCTGCTCGGGCTGCGCAAGCGACCGGTGCCCGCCCGCGCGCTGTCCAACGGGCGGCACCGGCGGGACTGACTCAGGGCAGCCGGGCCTCGACCTGGCCGGACACCACGCGGGTGGGCAGCACGACCTGGTCGTTGGCGGCCGGGCCGTGCACCACCTCGCCACCGTCGAGGCGGAACGCGCTGCCGTGCCAGGGGCAGACCACGCAGGGGTGGCCGTCGATCTGCTCCACCTTGCCCTCGCCGAGCGGGCCGCTCTGGTGCGGGCAGCGCTCCAGCATCACGGTGACGTCGTCGCCGTCCCGGTAGAGGAGCACCGAGACGTCGTCGATCTTCTTGGTCACCAGCTCGTGCCGGGGCAGGCTGGCCAGGTCGCCGACCGGGTGCCAGCCGTCGCTGATCAGGTGCAGCTCGGAGACGCTCTGGCTGGCCTGGGCGCCCTGCTTGTACGCGAGATGCCCGCCCAGGTACGCCCCGCCGCCCGCGGCGGACAGCCCCAGGTAGGACAGCGCCCGGCCGAGGCCGTGCCGCCCGTTGAGCCGGGCAGCCAGCGAGCCGGCGAACAGTGCCAGGCCGACCGTGTTGGCGGCGGCGTGCACCAGCCCGACCCGACGCTGGTCGCGGGAGAGCGTGGCCCAGTCGTTGAGCCCGGCGAGCGCGGCGGGCACCGCGCTGACCGTACCGAGGCCCACCAGCGCGGTGGCGGCCCGGCGCTGGCCGGGCAGCAGGTCCACCACGGCGGCGGAGATCCAGGCGCCGACCGGCACCTGCACCATCGCGGGGTGCAGCGGATGGCCGAGCCACACGCCGTGCAGCGCGTCGCGTACCCGCTGGGAACGCAGTGTGCCCTGGACGGCGCGCTGCAACCGGTCGCCCACCCGGTCGAGACCGGAGGCCTGTTCGATTTTCGTCAGTAGTTCGCGCACCCGTTCCGACTTCCCGGCAGGAGAGGCCCCAAACCGGACGCGCCGGAATTCCCTCGCAGGTGCGTCGCGGGCATGCTGAGGCCATGGGGGTACGCGTCGAGCACGCCGGTGCCGTGACCACTGTGATCCTGGACCGGTCCGGCTGCCCCGGCTGATCGGCGAGAGCCGGGCGATGGACCTGATCCTCACCGGCCGCTCGGTGCGCGCCGACGGACGGCACGGTGCGCCGGCCGGCTGAGGCGTCACTTCAGCGCGCGCAACGCGTCCTCGATGGCGCGGTGGAACGTCGGGTACGCGTAGATCATGTGCCGGAGCTGGCTGATCGGCACCGCCGCGTGCACCGCCACCACGAGCGCGGAGAGCACCTCGCCGCCGGCCGGTCCGGCCGAGGTGGCGCCGACGAGGACGCCCTGGTCGGCGTCGGCGATCAGCTTGATGAACCCGGCGTTGCCGGTCTTGTGGATCCAGCCGCGGGCCGACGAGGTGAGGTCGGCGTACCCGACCTGGACGTTGACGCCGCGCTCACGGGCCTGCTGCTCGGTGAGGCCGACGGCGCCGACCTCGGGGTCGGTGAACGTGACCCGGGGCAGCGCCCGGTAGTCGGCGACCGGGACGCTGCCGGGCGCGGCGGTCGAGCCGCCCGCGCTCATCGCGCCGCCGACCGCGCTGACCACCCCGGCCGCGCCGCCGACGACACTCGCGGTGCCGCTGCCGTCCGGGCCGCCCCTGGTACGCCGCATGTGGTCGAGCACGTCCGCCACCACGATGCCGGCCTGGTACATGGCGATGTGGGTGAACGCGCCCTCGCCGGTGAGGTCGCCGAGCGCCCAGATCCCGTCGGTGACGTGCATCCGGTCGTTCACCGGCAGGTAGCGCTGCCCGGCGTCCACACCGATCGTGTCCAGGCCCAGCTCCTCCAGGTGTGCCTTGCGGCCGGTCACCACGAGCAGCTTCTCGCCGGTGAACTCGGCGCCGTCGGCGTACACGGTGAAGGCGCCGCCGTCGTGGCCGACCCGGCCGGCCTTGACGCCGGTGTGGATCTGCACCCCGTCGGCGCGCAGCGCGTCGGCGGCCAGCGCTGACGCCTCCGGCTCCTCGACGGCGAGCACCCGGTCGGCCGCCTCGATCACCGTCACCCGGACCCCGAACCGGGCGAAGACCTGCGCGAGTTCCAGCCCGATCGCGCCGCCGCCGAGCACCAGCAGCGACGCGGGCAGCTCCTCGACCTCGATGGCCTGGTGGTTCGTCCAGTACGGCGTGTCGGCCAGCCCGTCGATCGGCGGGACCGAGGGCCGGGTGCCGGTGCCGAGGACCACCCCGTAGCGCGCCTGGAAGACCTGGTCGCCGACGCGTACCCGGTTCGGGCCGTCGAGCCGGCCGCTGCCCCGGACGAACCGGCCGCCCTTGCCGGTGAACCGCTCCACCGCCACCTTGTCGTCCCAGGTGTCGGTGGCCTCGGCCCGGATCCGCTTCGCCACCGGCGCCCAGTCGGGCCGCACCTCGACCGACCCGGCCAGCTCGTTCACCCGGCGCGCCTCAGCCAGCGCGTTCGCCGCCCGGATCATCATCTTGCTCGGCACGCAACCCCAGTAGGGGCACTCGCCGCCGACCAGGTCCCGTTCGATGCCGACCACTGTGAGGCCGGCCTCGGCGAGCTTCCCGGCCACCTCCTCGCCGCCGACGCCGAGCCCGACAACGACCACGTCCACCAGCTCCGGCTCCGCCATTCCGCAAGCATTCCGTACGTTCGGGACACCGGCCACCACACGGGGCCCGAATTCCCGCGCCGGTAACGAGTTCCACCCCCTACCGTGGCCGCATGCACGCACGCTTCGCCCCGGTCCGGGACTGCTTCCACGACCTGTTCGCCACCGGCCGGGAGACCGGTGCGTCGCTGGCGGTGTGGCACGACGGCGTACCGGTGATCGATCTGGTGGGCGGCACGTCGGCGGCGGTCCCGCCCGGCGCGGTCGTCCCGGTGGCGGGGGCGGACCGCGCGTGGCGGCCGGACACGCTCGTGGACGTCTACTCGACCGGCAAACCGGTGGTGGCGCTCTGCCTGCTGCTGCTCGTCGACCGGGGCCGGGTCGACCTGGACGCGCCGGTGTCCGCGTACTGGCCGGGGTTCCGCGCCCCGGCCACGGTGCGGCAGGTGCTCGCCCACACCGCCGGGCTGCCCGCCTTCCCGGTGCCCCGGCCCGCCGCCGCGATCGCCGACTGGGACCTGCTCTGCGCCGACCTGGCGGCGGCCGAGCCCGAGTGGACGCCGGGCACCGTCGCGGGCGAGCACGCCTGGACGTACGGGCATCTGGTGGGTGAGCTGGTCCGCCGGGTGGACGGGCGACGGGTGGGCCGGTTCCTGGCCGAGGAGATCGCCGGTCCGTGGCGCCTGGACCTGGCCTTCGGACTGGGTGAGGCGGACCGGCGGCGGTGCGCCGACCTGTCGTACGGCGATCCGGCCTGGCCGGACCGGGCGGGTGGCGAGCCGGGCTCGCTGTGGGCGCGGGCGCTGAAGAACCCACCGGGCGGGCGCGACCTGGCGATGGTGAACAGCGACCTGTGGCGGGCCGCCGAGATCCCGGCGGTGAACCTGCACGCCACCGCCGCCGGGCTCGCCCGGCTGTACGCGGGCCTGCTCGCCGGCGGCACCCTGGACGGGGTACGCCTGTTCAGCCCGGAGCTGGTCGCGGAGGCGACGCGGGTGCAGTATTCCGGCCCGGACCTGCTGCTGGACCGGCCGGTGGACTGGACGCTCGGCATGCAGTGGGAGCCGGACGGCAGCTGGGGCATGGGCGGGATCGGCGGCAGCAGCGCCTGGGCCGACCCGGAGCGCGGCTACGCCTTCGCGTATGCGACTGCCCGGCTGGCCGACCACGACCGGGTGGAGGAGCTGGCCGAGGCGCTGCACTCCTGCCTCTGACCACCCGTCACGTTCCGTGATTCCGGATGTCATCACGCAGCGCATTCGGGCGGCTGAGCGGCCCGTCCTCCCCTCTTCCGACTTTGCTCTGCAGCCAATGAGGCAGCACCGCTTCGAACAGGGCTTTCCTCGAAGGTCCGAAAACCGCCGACGACGCGGACGGTCACTTTCCGCAATCGATGCGGATGTGGCTGCAGAGCAAAGGCGACCGAGGGATGGAAGGGCCGGACGGGCATGCGTTAACTGAAAGTCACCGCAGCAACGGCACGCGCGACGCGTGTGGACCGTGTGCCGGCGACGCGTGCGCCGCTCCGTCCGGGCCCGCGCAGTCCCGCGTCAGCGCAACCAGACCGGGTCGGTGCCGGGCACCTCGAGCGGCGGCGGGTAGTCGAGCGTGCGGCGTACCTCGTCGGGCAGCCGCCACGGCTGGTGCACCGCCTTACCCGCCACCGACTCCAGCTCCGGCACCCAGCGCCGCACGTACACGCCGTCGGGGTCGTAGCGCTCGGCCTGCCGTACCGGATTGAAGCCCCGGTACGGCCGGGTGTCGTTGCCGGTGCCGGCCACCCACTGCCAGTTGCCCGAGTTGTTCACCCGGTCGCCGTCGAGCAGCCCGCGGAAGAAGACCTCCAGGCCGGGCCGCCAGTCCAGCCCGAGGTGCTTGGTCAGGTAGCCGGCGGTGATCAGCCGGGCCCGGTTGTGCATCCAGCCCTCGGCGCGCAACTGACGCATACCGGCGTCCACGATCGGCATGCCGGTCCGCCCCTCGGCCCAGGCGTCGAACGCGTGCGCGTCGTCGCGCCAGTCCTCCCGCGCGCCCCGCCGGTAGGCGACGGTGGACAGGTCGGGGAAACCGGCGACCACCTGGTGGTAGAAGTCGCGCCAGCAGAGCTGCCTGACGAACGGCCCGTCCCGGTCACCGGCCCGGTTCGCCACCGCCAGCGGCGACACGCACCCGAAGCGCAGGTAGGGGCTGAGCCGCGAGGTCTCGTCGCCGGCCACGTCGTCGTGGATGTCGCCGTACCGGTCGAGGGTGGGCAGCCAGGCGGTGAGCCGGCGCCGGGCGACGGTCTCGCCGCCGACGGCGGCATCCGGGCTGTCGCCCTTCGGCGGGTCCGGCAGGCGGCCCGGGTCGACGCCGTCGGGCAGCCGGACCCGCTTCGGCGCGGCCAGTTCGTCCCGCCACCGGGCGCCCTGCCAGGCCCGGAAGTAGGGGCTGAACACCCGGTAGTGGTCGCCGCCGCCGGGGCGCAACGCACCCGGTTCGACGATCGTCAGGCCGGGGAACAGGCGCAGGAACATCCGGTGCCGGCCGCACTCGGCGCGCAGCCGGCGTTCCCGGCGGCGGGCGTAGCGGCTGACGTCGGCGGAGAGCCCGACGCCCTCGGCACCCACCTTCCGGGCCAGCTCGACCGTCTCGGCCACCGGGTCTCCGCGCCGGATCACCAGGTCGCCGCCGCCGGGGCGCAACGCACCCGGTTCGACGATCGTCAGGCCGGGGAACAGGCGCAGGAACATCCGGTGCCGGCCGCACTCGGCGCGCAGCCGGCGTTCCCGGCGGCGGGCGTAGCGGCTGACGTCGGCGGAGAGCCCGACGCCCTCGGCACCCACCTTCCGGGCCAGCTCGACCGTCTCGGCCACCGGGTCTCCGCGCCGGATCACCAGGTCGCCGCCGAGGGCGCGCAGCGCCTCGCGCAGGTCGGCCAGGCTCTGGTGCAGGAACCGGGTGCGGTTCGCCGAGAGCTTCTGCAGCGCCGGGTCGAGCACGTAGAGCGGGACCACCCGGTCGAACGCGGAGCAGGCGGCGGCCAGCGCCGGGTGATCGTGCACCCGCAGGTCCCGGGTGAACAGGACGACGGCCGTGCGGCCGGTCATCCGGCCAGGGCCGGTTCCAGTGCCGGGCCGGGCACCCGCACCGGCGTGCCGGACGGGGTGAGCAGCGACCGAGCGGCCACCGCCATCCGGCGTCGCTGCGGCACCAGGGCCCGGCGGACGAAGACATCGTAGTCCTGCGCGGCGACCTCGTCGAGGATGCCGCCGTAGAGCGCGTACGCGGTGCGCATGCACGCCTGCGAGGCGGGGTCGAGCAGCGGGATGCCCGGCGCGGCGGCGACGTAGTGGGCCTGGGCGCGGGTCACCTCGTACTCGATCAGCTCGCGGATGCGCGGCGTGGTGCGGCCGGCGGCCTTGGCGGCGAGCAGGTCTTCGCGGGTGACGTCGAACTTGGCCAGGTCCTCGTCGGGCAGGTAGGTGCGGCCCCGGTCGAGGTCCTCGGCGACGTCCCGGATGAAGTTGGTGAGCTGGAACGCGAAGCCGAGTTGACGGGCGGGCTCACGGGCGGCGGCCGGGTCGGAGCTGCCCAGGATCGGCAGCATCATGGTGCCGATGACGGCGGCCGAGCCCTCCATGTAGTCGAGCAGGTCGTCGTAGGCCGGGTACGACATGACCGTCAGGTCCATCGCCATGCTGCGCAGGAACGACGCGAAGTCGTCGCGGTCGAGGTCGAACACGGCGATGGTGTGCAGCACGGCGGGGAGCAGCGGGTCGTCGACCGACGCACCGTGCAGCCCGGCGACGAATCGATCCGACCACTCGCGCAGCCGGGCGGCGCGCTCGGCCGGCGGCAGGTCCTCGGTGCGGTCGACGATCTCGTCCGCGTAGCGGGTGAACCCGTACAAGGCGTGCACATGCCGCCGTTTCCAGGCGGGAAGCAGCCGGGTGGCGAGATAGTAGGTACGGCCGTGACGGCGGTGCAGCTCACGGCAACGGTCATAGGCGGCGGTCAGATCCGTGTCCATTCGGCCCTCCTCAGTTTCGACGCAGCAATCGACGCAACTCGTAACCCTAGGGTACGCTCGCCCACATGGCCAACGACGCAGTTGCGGGTAATGCGCTCCGCGTCGCGCCGGCTCAGCCCGGGGCGACGGACGATCCGGTCCGCGGCGTACTGGCCGCGTTCACGAAAGACCTGATCAAAGGGGTCGACGAGACGCTCACGGCGTTCCTCGCCGCGGAGGTCGACTCGCTCACCGAGATCGACGCAGCGATGGGTGGTTTCGCCGCGACGGCACGTGACTGCGTGCTGGCCGGTGGCAAGCGGGTCCGCCCCACGTTCGCGTACTGGGGATGGCGGGGTGCGGTCGGCGGGGAGGAGTCGCTGTGCTCGGTGCTCCCGGCCCTGTCCGCGCTCGAACTGCTGCACACGTTCGCGCTTGTGCACGACGACGTGATGGACGCCTCCGACACCAGGCGAGGGCTGCCCACCGCGCACCGGGCCGCCGCCGCCCGGCACCGGGCCGCCGGACACACCGGTGACCCCGACCGGTACGGGGAAGCCGTCGCCGTCCTCATCGGCGACCTCTGCATGGTGTGGGCCGACCGGCTGATGGCACACGCGGCGGTTCCGGCGGACCGGCTGCTCGACGTACGCCGCTGCTACGACCAGATGCGGGTGGAGACGGTCGCCGGGCAGTTCCTGGACGTGCTCGGCGAGAACGACCCGGCGAGCTGGACCGTCGACCGGGCGCTGCGGGTGGCCCGGTACAAGACCGCCAGCTACACCGTCCAGCGTCCGCTGCTGTTCGGTGCCTGCCTGGCCGGCGCCGATGCGGACGACCCGCTCATCACCGCGTACACCAGGTACGGCCTGGCCGTCGGTGAGGCGTTCCAGCTCCGCGACGACCTGCTGGGCGTCTACGGCGACCCGGAGACCACCGGCAAGCCGGCCGGGGACGACCTGCGTACCGGCAAGCCGACCGCCCTGCTGATGCTGGCCCGGCAGCTCGCCGACCCGACGCAGCGCCGGGCCCTGGGCCGGGCCGGCTCGGTCACCGAGGACCACGAGGTGGACCGGCTCGCCGACGTCGTCCGGGACACCGGTGCCGCGGCCCGGGTGGAGCGGATGATCTCCGACCGGGTCACCGAGGCGCTCGCCGCGCTCGACACCGCACCGATCGATGAGACCGCGCGCACGGCGCTGACCGGTCTCGCCACCGCCGCCACGGCGCGGCGGGCATGATGAGCAACTTCGTGAGCAAGGGGGCCGGAATGCGTACCGTCAAGGGACGGACCGACCGGGTGGTAGTGGTCGGCGCCGGGCTGGGTGGGCTGGCCTGCGCGCTGCACCTGGCCGGCAGCGGCCGGCAGGTCACAGTGCTGGAACGCGAGCCGGTGCCGGGCGGGCGCGCGGGACGGCTGAGCGTCGACGGGTACGAGTTCGACACCGGCCCGACGGTCCTCACCATGCCCGACCTGATCGCCGAGGCGCTCGGCGCGGTGGGCGAGGAGCTGACCGACTGGCTGGACCTGACGCCGCTCGACCCGGCCTACCGCGCGTACTACCCGGACGGGTCGACGCTCGACGTCATCACCGACACCACCCGGATGGCCGCCGAGATCGCCCGCGTCTGCGGCCCCCGGGAGGCGGACGGCTACCTGCGTTTCGTCGACTACGCCCGCAAGCTGTGGCAGTGGGAGCGGACCGACTTCATCGAGCGCAACCTCGACGCGCCGACCGACCTGCTCACCGGCAACCTGCTGAAGCTGTTCGCCAACGGGGCCTTCCGGCGGCTCCAGACGAAGATCAACCAGTTCTTCCGCGACCCGCGTACCCAGCGGATCTTCTCCTTCCAGGCCATGTACGCCGGCCTGTCGCCGCACGACGCGCTGGCGATCTACGCGGTCATCGCGTACCTCGACTCGGTGGCCGGCGTGTGCTTCCCGCGGGGCGGCATCCACGCGGTCTCGCGCGGCATGGCCGGCGCGGCCGAGAAGCACGGCGTGCAGATCCGGTACGGCACCACCGTGACCCGGGTGGAGACCGCCAACGGCCGCGCCACCGGCGTGGTCACCGCGGACGGCGACTTCATCCCCGCCGACACGGTGGTGCTCAACCCGGACCTGCCGGTCGCCTACCAGGACCTGCTGCCGCCCAGCCGCCAGCGCAAGCTCACCTACTCGCCGTCCTGCGTGGTGCTGCACATCGGCTCGACGCAGGGCTATGACAAGATCGCGCACCACAACATCCACTTCGGGCGCTCCTGGAAGGGCACGTTCGACGAGGTGATCCGGCGAGGCGAGCTGATGACCGACCCGTCGCTACTGGTGACGAATCCGAGCCGCACCGACCCGTCGGTGGCGCCGGCCGGAAAGCACACCTACTACGTGCTGGCCCCGGTGCCGAACCTGGAACGGGCGCCGTTCGACTGGCCGGGCGACCTCACCGACCGGTACGCCGAGCAACTCGTCGGCACGCTGGAGGAGCGCGGCTACATCGGCTTCGGCGACGGCATCGAGGTGATGCGAGCCGTCACTCCGGCCGACTGGGAGGCGCAGGGCATGGCCGCCGGCACACCGTTCGCGGCCTCGCACAGCCTCTTCCAGACCGGCCCGTTCCGCCCCGCCAACCTGCACCGGACGCTGGAGAACGTGGTCTTCGTCGGCTCCGGCACCCAGCCGGGCGTCGGCGTGCCGATGGTGCTGATCAGCGGCAAGCTCGCCGCCGCCCGGGTCACCGGGGCGATGTCGTGAGCGAGCGGGAGACCCACCTGGTCGAACTGGTCGACGACGACGGGCGGGTGCTCGGCGAGACCACGGTCGCCGCCGCGCACCAGCCACCCGGGCGGCTGCACCGCGCCTTCTCGGTGCTCCTCGTCGACCCCGAGGGACGCGTGCTGTTGCAGCAGCGGGCCGCGGTCAAGACGCGGTTCCCGCTGCGCTGGGCGAACTCCTGCTGCGGGCACCCGCTGCCCGGCCAGTCGCCGGCCGAGGCCGCCAACCGGCGGCTCGCCGAGGAACTCGGCGTCGACCCGGTCGACCTCACCGAGGTCGGCGTCTACCTCTACTACGCCGAGGACCCGGCGACCGGCCGGGTCGAGTTCGAGTACGACCACGTGTTGCGCGCCGACGTACCCGCCGACCTGGCCACGCGGCCCGACCCGGACGAGGTGGCCGACCTGCGCTGGGTCGACCCCGGCGCGGCGGTGGCCGACCTGGACGCCCACCCCCGCGAGTACGCCCCGTGGCTGGGCGGTGTGGTCAACCGGCTGCTGCACCCGACCGACGCGTCCCGGCCGGGTGTACCGGCCACCGAGGCACCGGAGCGGTCGGGTGGCCGATGAGGCGCTGAGCGCGGGGGCCGTCGCACGCCGTCTGGGCGTGGCGGTCACCACGCTGCGTACCTGGCACCAGCGCTACGGTCTCGGCCCCAGCGAGCACGTACCGGGCCACCACCGCCGTTACACGCCGGCCGACCTGGCCCGGCTGGAGATCATGCGTCGGCTGACCACCGAGGGGGTCGCGCCCGCCGAGGCCGCCCGCTGGGCCCGGCAGGCGCCGGCCGTGCTGCCGCCGGAGCGGCTCGGCCCCAAGGCACGAGCCTCGACCGTGCGCGACGGCGGCGGCACCACCATCCCGGTCGGCCGGGCCGGACCGGCCGCGCGCGGACTGGCCCGTGCCGCGATGCGACTGGACTCGGTGACCATCGCCCGGACCCTCGCCGACGCGCTGGCTGCCGACGGGGTGGTGGCCACCTGGGAAGGGCTGCTGCGGCCGGTGCTCGCCGGCATCGGGGAGCGGCACGCCGCCACCTCCGCGCTGATCGAGGTGGAACACCTCATGTCCCGGTGCGTCTCGGTGGCGCTCGCCACGGTCGCCCGGGCCCATCCGACCACCGGCCCGCCCCGGATTCTGCTCTCCTGCGCCGACGAGGAGCAGCATTCGCTGCCACTGGAGGCGCTTGCCGCCGCGCTGGCCGAGGTCGGTGTGAGTTGCCGCATGCTCGGCGCCCGGGTGCCGGTGCCCGCCCTGGTCGAGGCGGTCAACCGGACCGGGCCGGCGGCCGTGGTGCTCTGGTCGCACGCCCGCGCCACGGCCGACCCGTGCCAGCTCACCGCGCTGCTGGCGGTGCCGCGCCGGCCGCTGCTGGTGCTCGCCGCCGGGCCCGGCTGGCGGGCCGACTCGCTGCCGGCCGGGGTGGTCCGGCCGGTCGACCTGGCCGAGGCGCTGTCGCTGGCCGTGGCGGTACGGGACTCGCTGGACCAGTCGACGACGAGCTGAACCCCTCTCCCGTTCCGGGGCGGCGTCCACTACGGTCGGAAAGTCCGTCTGACCCCGACCCCTCCGGGAGTGACGAATGCGTCCACGCGCCCTGTCGGCGCTCGCCCTGGGCCTGGCACTCCTCGTCACCGGCTGCGGCGACGCCGGAAAATCGCCCGAAAAGGTCGCCGCGCCTCCGTCGGCCTCGGCGTCACCCTCACCGACGCCGGTGACGAAGCCCTCACCGGCCCACACCCCCGCGAAGCCGAAGCTGCGCCCGCTGCCGAAGAAGCTGCCCACGGGCCTGCACCGGGCCAGCGGGAGCAAGGGCGTGGCGCTCACCTTCGACGACGGGCCGGATCCGCGCTACACCCCGCAGATCCTGGCCCAGCTCCGGTCGGCCGGCGTGAAGGCCACCTTCTGCGTCGTCGGCAAGCAGGCCAAGCGCTACCCGGAGCTGGTGGCCCGGATCGCCCGGGAGGGCCACCAGCTCTGCAACCACAGCTGGCACCACGACGTGAACCTGGGCCGGCGCTCCCCCGCCGAGATCCGATCCGACCTGGAGCGGACCAACCAGGCCATCCACGCCGCCGCGCCCAAGGCACCGATCACCTGGTTCCGCCAGCCCGGCGGCCGCTGGACGGCCGAGGAGGTCACGATCGCCAAGCAGATGGGCCTGCGCCCACTGCACTGGAGCGTCGACCCGCAGGACTGGGACCACCCTCCGGCGAAGGCGATCATCAAGCGGGTGACGGGTGCCACCCGGCACGGCTCGGTCGTGCTGATGCACGACGCGGGCGGCGACCGGGCTCAGACGATGGCCGCCTGCCGGCACCTGATTCCGGACATCAAGCGGCGGTACGGCGTCGTCCTACCGCGCTGAGCTGCGGTTTCGCCCGGCACCGCGGTCACGCCCATACCGGTTTTGTCGTCCGTGCAGGCATGGCATATGCTTCTCCTGCCTCCGGCGGGGCCGGATGGGAGCAAGTCCGCTTGAAGTTGCGAGTGTGCAATGATGGCGGGGCCGCCCTCATCGTCTAGCGGCCCAGGACGCCGCCCTTTCAAGGCGGTAGCACGGGTTCGAATCCCGTTGGGGGCACGGTCCGGCTCGCGCCGGATGCAACACCAGCCAGGTCCTGTGGAGCAGTTGGAGTGCTCGCCGCCCTGTCAAGGCGGAGGTCGCGGGTTCAAGTCCCGTCAGGACCGCAAGCGCTGACGCCGCGCAGATCTATGCGCGGCGTTCTGCGTATCGGCCCGTGCGGTAGCATGTGCCGAGCACCACGGCCAGGTAGCTCAGTTGGTACGAGCGTCCGACTGAAAATCGGAAGGTCGGCGGTTCGACCCCGCCCCTGGCCACATAGCCTTTCGCCGGGCTACAGAGATCCCCACCAGCGGAAACGCGGGTGGGGATCTTGCTTTGTGCCCTCATCCCGCATCTGTCAGCGTTGCCCGTGAGGGCGACAGCTCTTGCAGTCCGCCGACTGTCCGTCCCGTCCGGCCGAACCTGGCACCTTCCGTCGCCAGCCCGCTACCGAGCCTCGACGGGCGACGATGGCGGCATGGCTCGGCGGATGAAAGTCTCCTCCAGCCGCGCGAACGACGCGGTCGAATGGAGACCCAGCCATGGTTGTCGTGACAGGCGCCACCGGGAACGTGGGCCGTACCCTCTTGTCGATCCTCGCGGCGTCGGACGCCGAGGTGACGGCGGTGTCCCGTGGGCGACGGCCGGTCGTCGCGCCGGACGGGGTTCGCCACCACCACGCGGACCTCGAACGGCCGGAGAGCCTGCGTCCGGCGCTCGACGGCGCCGAAGCGCTGTTCCTGCTCGTCGAGGGCGCCGGAGCGCACCTCGACGTGCCCGAGATCCTGCGGGCCGCCACGGCCGGTGGCGTGAAGCGCATCGTGCTGCAGTCCTCGCAGGCCGTCGGGACGCGGCCGGGGGCGCCGTCGCACGCGCCCCTGCACGCCATCGAGGACCTGGTGCGCCGGTCCGGCCTCGGTTGGACGATCCTGCGCCCCGGCGGCTTCGCCTCCAACGCCCTGGTGTGGGCCGAACCGGTCCGGGCCGGGCGGCGGGTGGCCGCGCCGTTCGGCGACGTCGGCCTGCCCGTGGTCGACCCGGACGACATCGCCGAGATGGCAGCCGTCGCGCTGCGCGACGACACGCACGACGGCCGCACGTACGAGCTGACCGGCCCGGCGCTGAGCACGCCGCGCCAACGGGTCGCCGATCTGTCCGCCGCGCTCGGGGAGCCGATCGACTTCGTCCAGCAGACGCCGGACGAGGCCCGCGAACAGATGCTGCGGTTCATGCCACCACCCGTGGTCGACGGCACGCTGGCCATCCTCGGCTCGCCGACCGAGCGGGAGCAGCGGATCAGCCCGGACGTGGCGGAGGTGCTGGGCCGATCGCCACGCCCCTTCGCGGCATGGGCCGCGCGGAACATCGACGCCTTCCGCTGACCTCCGACGTCGGTGCATGCTGCAAGAATGCGGCCATGAGTTCACAGCCGGGCACGGTCGTGGTCACCGGGGCCGCCGGGCGGATCGGTTCGGCCGTCCGCCGATACCTGCGCGACGACGTCCGCCGACTCGTCCTGGTCGATCGGGTTCCCGTGCATCCGAGTCCCCGGCGGAGCGGGCGGTCCAACTGGATCTGGCGGACCTCGACGCGGTCGTCGCCGCGCTGGAGGGCGCTGACGCCGTGGTGCACCTGGCCGGCATTCCGGACGAGGCGCCGCTGGCCGACCTGCTCGACGCCAACGTGCTGGGCGCCTACCACGTGCTGGAGGCGGCCCGCCGGCAGGGCGTGGGGCGGGTCGTCCTGGCCAGCAGCAACCGGGTCACCGGCTTCTACCCGGTGGGCCAGGTCGTCGCACCGGACGCGCCGGTACGGCCGGACGGGTTCTACGCGGTGAGCAAGGTTGCCGTGGAGGCACTCGGGCGCATGTACGCCGACAAGTTCGGGCTGTCCGTCGTGTGCCTGCGGATCGGCAGCTTCGAGGACGTGCCGGACGAGGCGCGGTATCTGGCGACCTGGTTGAGCCCGCGCGACGGCGTGGGCTTCATCGGCGCGGCGCTCAGCGCGCCGGGGGTGCGGTTCCTGACCGCCTATGCCGTGTCCGCCAACACCCGCTCGTTCTGGGACACCACCACCGGCGCCCAGCTCGGCTATCTACCGGTGGACGACGCTGAGGTCTTCGCCCCTCAGGTGCCCGGTTCGGAGGACCCGATCGACGCCGCCGCCTTCCAGGGCGGCGCCTACACCAGCGCCGAATATTCCCTGCGGCACATCAGAGCCGCTCCTCCACCCTGACACCCGGCAGCGCGGCGGTGCCGGAGTCGCAGCAGGCTCTCCCGGCCACCTTTTCCAACTGCGGCGAGTCGCCCTTGACCGTGTAGACCTCCCAGCGCTCGTCGCCGGGGCCGCGTACCCAGACCTTGTCCTGGAGCGCGTAGCAGCACTCGGTGTCGTTCTCCTCCAGCGTGATCAGGCCGGACTCGGTGAGCCGGTTGGTCGCGGCGTCGACCTCCTCGGTGGTGGCCACCTCGACCCCGAGGTGGTCCATCACCGTCGGCAGGCCGGGCTCACCTTCGAGGAGTACGAGCTTCAGCGGCGGGCTCTCCACCACGAAGTTGGCGTAGCCGGGGCGGCGCTTGGCCGGCTCAGCTTGCTGTAGAAGGCCACGGAGCCTTCGAGGTCGGACACGCGCAGGGCGAGCTGGACGCGGGACATGTGCGCTCCCTATCTAGATGCCTGCCGAAGCAGCGCTAGCCTTGGCTCTTGTTTCGAACTCTGTCAACCTAGATAAGGGTCGAAAAAGTCACTTGCGGTCGTGAACCTCGACGCGGTCGCCGCTGCCCGCCGATGTCCGTACGCCTGGTGGAGCCGTGCCGGTGGTCCGGACACAAACTCTCGGATCACCGGAGCGAGGGCCGGGCGAGGGGTGCGACGGCGGTCAGGGTTTGGGAGGTTGGCGGTTCTGGGAGGGGTTGCCCTGGATCGCCTCCCAGACGCTTCGGCCGGCCTGCCGGAGTGCCTGTCCGGCCTGGCCCGCCAGTTGTGCCGCCTCGGCGGTGGCGCTCGCCGGCTGGCCGGAACGCTCCGAACCGCGCTTCTTCTCGGCGGGGCGGCCGGCCGACGGGCCAGCGGCCGGCGCCGACCCGGACTCCGCCTTTTCCTTCCGCCCGGCATCGGACCCCGGTGGCGGCTCCGGCCGTCGGGCACCGGCTGCCGGTGCGGGCTTCGCGCGATCACCACCGGTCGGCGGTGATGGCTCCGCCCGCGCCGGACCGGTGCGCTCGACCACCTCGCCGGCCGCGGCCACCGTACGGCCGTTTCGATTTACCACCGGCGCGGTGAGCCGGTGCACGTCGTCCAGGGTGGCAGTGGCCGAGCGGGCCAGCGCGTCGATCAGCTGCGGGTTGCGGTCGATGGTGGTCAGCGCCCGGTCCAGGATCCGCATCAGATTCTCCAGCCGTACCTTGAGCAGAGCCTCGGCGCTCACCCCGGTGACGTCGAGTTCGACGCCCGTCAGGTGTACCCGCACTCCGGCGTCGATCTGGAGCAGGTCGGCCAGCCGGGCGCGCAGCGACAGGTCGGCGTCGAGCCCGTCCACCGCGAGCCGGATCTCGTCGACAGTCAGTTCGGGCACGTCGAGCAGGACATCCGGCTCCGGCTCGGGACCGCCCGGCGAGGTGGGCTGCTCGTCGCCGGGGTCCGGAACTGGTTCGGTGGCTCGGCTGTCGGTCATGCTCCCCGCTCTCCCATCGGTCCGGTCGGCGGCGCTTACCCGCTTTCCGGTACGGCATCCGTCGCCCGCCGACACCTCCCGAAGCGCCGCCGCCCTTTGCGCAGAGCGTCTGTCCCGCCACTCAGCGCTGTCGGGAACCGGAGCTGCGGATGTCCGAAAGCGGCCGCTTCGGGAGCTGCACACCGAGACATGAGCCGGTATGGTCCGGACCTATGGGACAGGAGATGGCCGATCCGGATGAGGTCCGGCAGGAATCCGACCGCTTCTCCCTCCGCAGCAACCTGCTCGTCCCGGCGTCCGCCGAGCGGGCGTACGCCGTCTTCACCGGCGCACTGGCCGACTGGTGGGTACGTGAATACACCTGGTCCGGCCCGGAAGCGCTCACCGCGATCGGCATCGAACCGCGAGCCGGCGGCATGCTCTACGAGATCGGGCCCTACGGCTTCCGCAACGACTGGGGCCGCGTGCTGACCTGGGATCCGCCCCGACGGTTGGTGTTCACCTGGCAGATCGGCCCGGACCGGGTGCCGGTGCCGGATCCGGCGCGGGCCAGCGAGGTGGAGGTGCTGTTCCACTCCGACGGCCCGGAGCACACCCGGGTGGACGTCGAGCACCGCTACTTCGACCGGCACGGCACGGCGGCCGAGGGCTACCGCGAGGCGCTCACCGCGGGCTGGCACGAACTGCTCTGCCGCTACCTCGCGACCGTCGCCCGCACCACCGCCTGACCCGCACCGCCGGACGCACCCCGGGCGTCCCGAGGTCAGCCCGCGATGCCGGGCGCCGTGCCGCTGCCGGCCACGCCGGTGCCGCCCAGGTCGGCCCGGCGGCCGGCATCCGCGCCGGAACCGAAGCCACCGCCCGCCAGCCGCCGTCGCGGGGCGGTGCGTAACCGGGGGTACGCCTCGACGACCCGGCGCTGCACGCGGTCGGAGCGATCGGCGAGCACCAGAGCCGTCGAGGGCCCACCCGCCTCCGCCACCGCCTTGCTCTCGGCCGCGCGCAGTCTTTCCGCGACGACGTACGCGAACCCGGCCAGCCAGGTACGCCGGAACGCCGCCGGATGCTCCCCGGCCGGTACGGCAGCACCGGCGAGCCCGTGCGCGGCCTGCACCAGCAGCGAGGTGAACAGCAGCTCGACCCGTTCCAGGTCGCTGGCGAAGCCGAACAGGTGCATGACGAAGCCGTTGCCCTGCCGGCGGCGTACGCATCGGCAGCGCAGCGGTTCGGCGACCGCCGCGAGCAGGCCGGCCTTGTCCCGCGCGTACGGCGCGACCAGCTCGACGGTCCGGTCACCCACCGGGTCGACGGCCGGATCGCGTGCGGCGAGCAGCGCCCGGTCCACCCCGTAGCGGGCGATCAACTCGGTGGCCTTGGCCATGAAGGCCGCCGACTCGGCGGGCGTGCAGGCCCGGTCCTCGGCCTGGGCGAGCAGCTTGCGCACCTTGCTGAGCATCGCCTCGGACATGCACCCAGAGCTACCACAGTCGGGGGCGCCGACCGCGCGGCGGGCTCAGTCCGACCGGCTGCGCAGCGTGGCGATGGTCGAGCCGGCGAGGGTGAGGAGGCAGTCGGGCAGCAGCCCGTCGGCCGCCGCCGCCCCGAACAGCGCCTCGCCGGTGTCCGCGTCGTCGTTGGCGCACGCGCTGACGAAGCGGGCCACCCAGCGGGTGTCGTAGTCGGCCTGGTCGATGCCGGGGAAGTCGAGGGCGGCGCCGCCGGCCGGGGCGTCGTCGCCGAGCATGGTGGCGGCCAGGCACCACGCCACTCCGTACGCCCCGGCGAGGCCGGAGCGGTCCACCACCGCGTCGAACGTGCCCACCACCCCGGCGCCGTCCCCGGCGAGGGCCGAACGGAGCACGGCGGTCGCGTCGTCGAGCGTCTGCTGTGCTTCGTCGTTCACCCGCGGAACAGTATCGCCGGAGGTCAAGCGGTGACCCGGAAACAGCCCGTCGACCACGCACAGTGATACCCGCAGTCGGGGTGCCGACGCGGCCCACTCCACGGCCCCGTGTGCCGCACGAGCACGCTAAGGTGCGCAGCGGACCTTCGCCGGAGGAAGGACGACCATGCTGAGAACACGCACGTCGCGCGCGGCCCTGTCCATGGCCTGCGCGGCGCTCCTGCTCGCCACGAGCGCCTGCGGGAGCGACGAGCCGGAGGAAGCGCCCGCCACCCAGCTGCGCCTCTACGGCACCGACGGCAACATGACCAATTCGTACGCCGCGGAACTCAAGGACCGGGCGGATCTGGTGAACGGGATGAAGGGCACCACGCCCCTCACTCCGCTGCCGGAGAGCTTCAAGGAGCGGCTACTCGCCGTAGATCCGAAGCTGACCGACTTCCTCTACTCCGCCGAGTCCTACGACGCGGTCGTGATCAGCGTGCTGGCCGCCCAGCTCGCCGGCACCACCGCGCCGGCCGAGATCGCCAAGCAGATCGTCGGCGTGACAAACGGCGGCGAACGCTGCGACGACGTGACGGCCTGCCTCCAGCTCGCCCGCGCCGGCCGGGACATCGAGTACCGGAGCGTGTCGCTGATTCGCGCCGGATTCACCGACGCCGGCGAGCCATCCACCGCGAGTTACGGCACCCGGCACTTCGACAACCAGAAGATCGACGACAGCAAGACGGAGTTCGTCGGCGCCGGTGAGGAGTCCGGGGCGAGCGCCAAGACCGCGCCGCGTGGTCGCAAGCTGCGTGACGGCAAGGCCAAGGACGCCCCGCTGGTCCTCGGCGGGCTGCTGCCGAAGACCGGTGACCTGGCACTGGCGGGACCGCCGCTTGTGGCCGGCGCCGCGCTGGCGATCCGCGAGGTGAACGCCGCCGGCGGCGCGCTCGGTGAGCCGGTCAAGTGGATCGAGGGCGACGACGGCACCAACCCGGAGATCGCCAAGGCCACTGTCGCCTCGCACGTCAGCAAGGGCGTCCACGTCATCATCGGCGCGGGCGGCTCCGGCATCTCCCGGGCCGTGCTGCCGGACGTGGTGGCCGCCGGGCGGATCCTGTTCTCCCCGACGAACACCGACGCCGGGCTGAGCACCGTGGACGACAAGGGCCTCTACTTCCGTACCGCGCCGCCGGACAGCCTCCAGGGTCGCGCGCTGGCCGACGTGATGCTCCGGGACGGGCCCCGCAAGATCGTGATTCTGGCCCGTAAGGACTCCTACGGTGAGGGTCTGCAGGAGAACGTCCGCTCCGAGCTGGAGAAGGCCGGGATCGGCGCGGACCGGGTCAAGCTGCTGACCTACGAGCCGCCCGCGGACCCGAAGACGCCGCTCGACTTCACCGGCGTCGCCAAGGAGATAAAGGCCTTCGGGCCGGAGGCGCTGCTGCTCATCGGCTTCGGTGAGTCCGCACCGGCCATTCCGGCGCTCGCCGACGCGGGAGTCGACATCAAGCACTGAGGCCTACCGACGTGGGGGCCGCACCGGAGGACACCGGTGCGGCCCTTGTCGTCTCTCGCCGTCGTCAGCGCGACCGGCGCCGCTCCAAGAACTCGGTCATCCGCCGGTGCTTCTCCTCGTCCTCGAACAGCACCGCCTGGCTCAGCAGGTCGAGCTGCGGGTGCGCGGCCGCAGGGGCGTCCACCGCCAGCTTGGTCAGCCGCAGCGCCAGCGCGGAGCCCTTCGCCATCTCGTCGAGCAGGCCGTGCGCGGTCGGCAGCAGCTCCGCCGGGTCGGCAACCACCCGGTTCACCAGCCCGATCCGCAGCGCCTCCTCGGCGTCCACCCGCCGGCCGGTGAACAGCAGCTCCTTGGCCCGGGCCTCACCGATCAACGCCGGCAGCCGGTAGGTCGCGCCGGCGCCGGCCAGGATGCCCAGCCGTACCTCGGGCTGGCCGAACACCGCGCGGTCCGTGCACACCCGGAGATCGCAGGCGTACGCCAGCTCGGCGCCGCCGCCCAGCGCCGGCCCGTCGACGGCCGCGACGGTGGGCATCGGCAGCGCCCGGATGCGGGCGAAGACGCCCTGGTTGATGGCGGCCAGCGCGTCCAGCCGGCCGCGTTCACGGAGCTGGGCGATATCGGCGCCGCCGGCGAAGATGCCCGCCGTCCCACCGGTGAGCAGCAGCAGCCGGGGGCGCGCCTCCAGGTCGGCGCAGACCGCGTGCAGCTCACCCACCAGGTCGGCGTCGATGGCGTTGCGCTTCTCCGGCCGGTCCAGTGTGACCACGAGCCGGTCCGGCAGCTCCTCGATCCGCAGCCCGCTCACCGTGCCAGCCTTTCGTTCGCGACTGCGGGGCTCGCAAGCTCACTCCTCGCGCTCACTGCTTCACGCCGTCCTTCCAGGTGTAGAAGCCCTGCCCCGACTTCTTACCCAGTTTGCCGGCGGCGACCATCTCGACGAGCAGCGGCGGCGGCGCGAAGCGGTCCCCGTACGCGGCCTGGAGCGTGCGCGCGATGTCGAGCCGCACGTCCAGCCCGACCAGGTCGGTCAGCTCCAGTGGGCCGATCGGGTGCCGGTAGCCGAGCACCATCGCCTTGTCGATGTCGGCCGGGCTCGCCACCTCGTCGGCCACCATCCGGATCGCCTCCAGCCCGAGCGTGACGCCGAGCCGGGAGGTGGCGAAGCCGGGCATGTCGCGTACCACGACGGGGTCCTTGCCCAGCCGGCCGGCGAGCGCGACGGCCGCCTCGGTGGTCTGCGGTGCGGTGGCCGGGCCGACCACCACTTCGAGCAGCGCCATCGCCCACACCGGATTGAAGAAGTGCAACCCGAGGAAGTCAGCGGGACGCTCCAGCCCGGCGGCCAGGCCGGTGATCGGGATGCTCGACGTGTTGCTGCCCAGCAGCGCCGGACGGCGGCTCTCCGCCTCGCGCAGGACGGCGCGCTTCAGGTCGAGCCGCTCGGGCACCGCCTCCACGATCACGTCGGCGCCCTCGGCCACCTCGGCGAGCCCGCCCCGGAGCGTGACGCGGGCCCGGTTGGCGGTGGCGGCCGCCTCGGTCAGCTTGCCGCGCCGCACACCCCGGTCCCACAGTTCGCCGAGCCGGCGCAGTGCCTCGGCGCCCCGGGCGGGGTCGACCTCGACCAGTTCGACCGCGTACCCGGCGCCGGCCGCCACGTACGCGATGCCGAGGCCCATGGTGCCGGCCCCGACAACCACAAAACGACCACTCATCGGTGTCCCCTCGCCGCGGCGGGGGCGCGCGGGGTCTCCGCCGCCGGGCCCGTCCGCTCGCTCGTTCCTGCATGCGACCCTATGCATGGCCGGGCCGCCGGAGATGCGTGGGGGCGAAGCGGACGGGGTAAGGACGGCCGTCAACGCCGAAGGAAGGAACGAGATGAGCCAGGCACCGGAGAGCGCGGAGAGCACCGAGACGGTCGAGACCCGCGGCGACGAGCGGGTGGACCTGCTCCGTGCGGACACCAACAACGACGGCAAGACCGACGTGTGGGTGGTGGACACCGACGGCGACGGCAAGGCCGACCTGTTCCAGTTCGACACCGACGGTGACGGCAAGGTGGACATCACCATGGTGGACATCGACGAGGACGGCACGCCGGACGAGGTGGTCGACGGCGACGGTGGGCTGCCCCCGGAGGAGACCACCCCCACCATCCAGGTCTGAGCGGTACGGGGGAACCGCCGGATGCCCGGCGGCTCCCCCGCTCACCGCAGCGCCAGCGTGGCGAGGTAGTAGGGGTGGTCGGTGTCGTCCACGTCGGTCAGTCGCCACGGTGAGCCGTGGGCCAGCTCGGCGAACTCCTCGGGCGAGCAGACCAGGTAGTCGAACCACTCGGTGCCGAGCATGCGGTACCGCAGCCGAAGCCGCAGTTGCCCGCCGATCCGGCCCCGCTGCCGGTTGCGCTCGTGATAGGCGGTGTGCACCGGGTCGGTGGTGCCGTACGGGTCGGTGCCGTGGGCGATCACCCGCGCGCCGGGGCGGGCCAGCGCGGCGAGCGCGGCGAGCATCGCCGGGGCCCGTTCCCGCCCCTCGAACAGGCCGAGATTGTTGCCGAGCAGCAGGAACGTGTCGTACCGGCGGCCGTCGGCGGCGTGCTCGTCGACGGTGCCGTGCACGAGGTCGCGTACGCCCCGGTGGCGGCTGACCCGCAGCGCGCCGAGCGAGGTGTCCAGCCCGGTGACCGGCACGCCCCGGTCCTGGAGGTGCAACGCGATCCGGCCGGCGCCGACGCCGACGTCGAGCACGTGCCCGCGTACCCGGTCCACGGCCCGGTGGTCGTGCGGCTGCCACAGCTGCGGCGGGTCCAGGTAGTGCCCGGCGGGAGCGCCGTTGACGAGCCCGTCGTCACGCTCGATGATCTCGATGACCGGCCGGGGCAGGCGACCGCCGGCCATCGGGCGCGGCCCGATTCCGGTGGCGACCGCGTACGCGTCGCGGATCATCTCGCCGAACACGTCGCCGATCTCGGGTTCCCCGGTCATGCCCGCAACGCTATCCGGGGGTCGGCGACGCCGTATCCTTGGCGGCGTGACCGACCTGGACCGCCTGGCAGCGGAGAAGTACGTCCTGCTCACCACGTTCCGCAAGGACGGCCGGGCGGTGCCGACTCCGGTGTGGGCGGTACGCGACGGCGACGGCCTCGCGGTGTGGACGGTGGCCGACTCCGGCAAGGTGAAGCGCATCCGGCGGGACGGCCGGGTCACCGTCGCGCCGTGCGACGTGCGCGGCCGGCCGCACGGTGCGGCGGTGCCGGGGCACGCGACGATCGCCGATCAGGAGGGCACCGACCGGCTGCGGGGCCTGCTGAAGCAGAAGTACCGGCTGATCGGGCGGCTGAGCCTGCTGGGCAGCCGGCTGCGCCGGGGTGGGCGCGGCACGGTGGGGCTGCGGATCGTGCTGGACGGGCCGCCCCCCGGACACGACTGAGTCCTGGAAACGACTGAGGGCGGTGGATCGTCGCTGCCGCGACGGCACCGCCCCTGATCGGAACGCCGGAGAACGCCGGTTCGTCAGTCTCCTTGGCGCTGCTGGGGGATCTGCCCCTGTAGCAGAGCCCGAACCTCAGACTCGCGGTAGCGGCGGTGGCCGCCCAGGGTCCGGATGGCGCTGAGCTTGCCAGCCTTGGCCCACCGGGTCACCGTCTTCGGGTCGACACGGAACATCGACGCCACCTCGGCCGGTGTGAGTAGCGGCTCAGGTTCGTGCGTTCGCGATGCCATCGGGGTCACTCCTCCACATGTATAGACATCGGCCGGGGTCCCGCCGGCCGACGCGTCTCCCATGGTCCGGCTAGTCCCCGATGTCCGACATGGGCCGAACGGCTGAAGGTCCCTAGACGGACGGATGAACCATGCCCGATTTTTACGACTTTTATGCCGCAGAACCTGCCTTATCCGGACTCATGATCACGGGTCGTGACGCATCAACTACGAGACACACTCGTGTCCAAGGCCATTAAATATGGCAAACCGGGCGTCAGTTGCAGCGCTCCAGCAGTTGCACCGCGCGCCAGCGGGCGACCAGCTTGTCGTACGCGGCGGACGCCTCCTCGGCCTCGCCCCGGCCCAGTCCGGACAGTCCGGTGGCGACCAGTTCGGTCGAGTCGTCGGCCTCCAGCGTCTCGTCCGGCAGCAGTTGCACCAGGCCGCCGTAGTCCAGCTCGACCACCGAACGCGGGTGGAACTCCTCCAGCCACCGGGCCGCCTCCTCGACCGCCTCGGTGATCGGCGCCTCGCCTATCGACTTGCGCAGCACCGACAGCGCCCGGGACGCCCGGCGACGCGCCTTGGAGATCTCCGTGCGGTAGCGCAGCGCCCGCCGCTCCGGCTCGGTGACCAGGTGCCGCTCACCGGCCTCGAACAGCACGAACCAGCGCAGCGGCACCCCCCAGGTGGCGATCTGCTCGTGCACCCGCGGCACCCCGTGCTCCAGCACCCGGGCCCCGCTGCGCCAGTCCTCCACCACGGCCTTCGCCTGCCCGGCGAGCACCGGCGGCACGAACGCGTCGGCCAGCACCGGGGGCACACCGTCGCGGGCGCTCAGCGCCGCCTCGGCGACCCGGATCCGCAGGTTCCACGGGCAGACCAGCAGCGCGTCGTCGGCCTCCAGGACGTACGCCTCGTCGGGCAGGTCGGGCAGCCGGGTCCAGCCGGCGCCGAGCGCCTCGATCACCGCCGTCCGTTGCCGTACCGGCCCCTCCAGCGGGGCTATGGCGCGGCCCTCGCTGACATACCGGCGCCAGTACGACTGCCGATCCCGGTCGAAGGCGGTGAGCGGCTCGTACACGCGCAGGTATGAGGCGAAGAGCGACGGCACGGCGCGATCCTCCCACGAGACGGGACCGCCCGTCGCCGCCCTCGGGTCCGTGGCGTGACATGCGCGACAGTACGGCTCGGGCCGATATTAGGCTCAACGACACCGGCAGCATCCCGCCGGCGTGCCACCAGGTTCCGCACCCCACAAGGGCGCTCACCGACACAGGAGTCAGCCATGAGCGTATTCGCCAGTACCGACGACCCCGTTCCCACAGGGCATGAGCAGGTCGTGTTCTGCCAGGACAAGCAGTCCGGCCTGAAGGCGATCATCGGGATCTACTCGACCGCGCTGGGTCCCGCGCTCGGCGGCACTCGGTTCTACCCGTACGCCAGCGAGGCCGACGCCCTCGCCGACGTGCTCGACCTCTCGCGCGGCATGGCCTACAAGAACGCCCTGGCGAACCTCGACCTCGGTGGCGGCAAGGCGGTCATCTGGGGTGACCCCGACCAGATCAAGAGCGAGGCGCTGCTGCGCGCGTACGGCCGCTTCGTCGAGTCGCTCAACGGCCGCTACTACACCGCCTGCGACGTGGGCACCTACGTGGCGGACATGGACGTGGTCGCCCGCGAGACCCGCTTCGTGACCGGGCGCAGCGTGGAACACGGTGGCGCCGGCGACTCCTCGATCCTCACCGCCTGGGGCGTGTTCCAGGGGATGCGGGCCGCCGCCGAGCACGTCTGGGGCAGCCCGACGCTGACCGGCCGCCGGGTCGGCGTGGCCGGGCTGGGCAAGGTCGGCAAGTACCTCACCGCCCACCTGCTCGACGACGGCGCCGAGGTCGTGGCGACCGACGTCAGCCCGCGCGCCCAGGAATGGGCGCGCACCACCCACCCGCAGGTCACCCTGGTCGACGACACCGCGGCGCTGGCCGCCTCCGACATCGACGTGTACGCCCCGTGCGCGCTCGGCGGCGCGCTGAACGACGACACGGTGCCGGTGCTGCGGGCGAAGGTGGTCACCGGGGCGGCGAACAACCAGCTCGCCCACCCGGGCATCGAGAAGGTGCTCGCCGACCGGGGCATCCTCTACACGCCGGACTACGTGGTGAACGCGGGCGGCGTGATCCAGGTGGCCGACGAGATCGAGGGCTTCAACTTCGACCGCGCCAAGCTGCGCGCCACCCGGATCTTCGACACCACCCGGCAGATCCTCCAGCTCGCCGACGACGAGGGCGTGCCGCCGGCGGTCGCCGCGGACCGGCTCGCCGAGCGGCGGATGGCCGAGGTCGGCCGGCTGCGCACGATTCATCTGCGGTGAAGCTCACCTCCGAGGGCGGAGCGGCGGCTCCACCCTCGGGGGCCGCGCACGTTAAGCTGACCATCGGCCCCGTTCATACCGGTTCGTCCGGTGTCACGGCCAGCCCCGGGTTCTACCCCTTACCCGGTACACTTTGTGACGGCTGGACCACAGCGACGCGCAGGTCCGGTCGACGGTGACCCGAGGTGCCGAACGATGGCATCCCCATGTACCGTAAGAGCCACGAGAGATGCCTGACGTCATCGGGGCCCGCCTTCGGGCTGCCCCGCATTCTGTGCGAGGGGGTCGAGCCATGGGGCGCGGCCGTGCTAAGGCCAAGCAGACGAAGGTGGCCCGGGAGTTGAAGTACCACTCCCCGAACACCGACCTAACCGCCTTGCAGCGCGAACTGGCGGGTAGTGGAAAGTCTGAGCACAACTTCGACGACGACTACAAAGAGTATGTCGACGACGATGACGAGGACCATGCGGACGACGACCCGGACACCTGGGCTCGTCCGACCCGCTGACCTCCGGTCACATCTGAGCACGCGGTAACCCCCGCGTGCTCACGCATGTGCTCTGCTGAGTCGGCGTACGACCGACGATGCAGGGGCCTGCCGTGCCGACTCGCCGGCAGGTCCCTGATCGCGGAACCGACCCTCAGCGCGGCCGGTTGTTCCAGTTGTAGAACGTCGGGATGTTCTCGAAGTGGTTCCAGGCGCAGACCGCGTTGGCGCCGTCGCCCGACACCTCCGCCCGCAGCAGCCGTGCCGCCTCCGCCTCACGGAGCAGAGCGGTAAGCCCCGCAGCGGCCTCCCGCACCCGGTCGGCGACGGCCTCCCGGTCGGTGTCACTGATGGTCTCGGGCATGCTCCAACACTCCCTCCAGTAGGCGGATCTTGCTGTTGCGGCAGTGCTCGGTCTCCGTGCCGTCGAAACGCCCCAGCTCGAAGTAACGGTTGGCGGCGTGCCCGCCACCGCAGAACCCGAAGTACGCGCAGGACTCCCGGCACGCCTCCACGCCGGTGAGGAACTCGCCCACCCACGGCGTACCGGCCGCGCCGGCGAGGATGTCGCGCAGCGGCGTGGCGAGCACGTTTCCGCTGGCGAAGTCGCCGTAGTGCGGGTCGGTGAAGCCGGCCAGCTCCGGCGAGAGCACCACCACCGAGCCGTCGTGCCCGACCGTCGGGATCGGGTCGAGGCTACGGGGCAGCAGGTCGTGAGCGGTGCCGGCCAGCACCGCGCCCGCGTATCGCAGCGACCACTCCACCTCACGCAGGTGGATCCGGGGATCCCGCCGCCAGGCCGCCACCAACTCCGCCCAGAACCCGGTGACCGCGCCCGCGTCCCGGGCGTTCGTCCGGGTGTTGACGCCCTCGGTCTCCTCGATGTTGACGCCGAGCACGTCGCAGCCCAGGTCGAGGAAGTAGTCGTACAGCTCGGTCGCCAGGCCCGGCTCCGGCCGCGAGACCACCGCGAGCGCCGAGAACGGCAGGCCGTGGCGGCGCAGCGCCGTCACGCCCGCCACGATCCGGTCGTACGCGGGCCGCCCGCCCCGGGTGACCCGCTCGGCGTTGCGCGCCTGCGGCCCGTCCACGCTGACACTGACCCGCACCCGGTGCTCGGCGAAGAACGCGCACCAGGCGTCGTCGATCAACGTGGCGTTCGTCTGCACGTGGTGCTCGACATCCGGCCCGAACGGCGCCAGCAGCGCGGCCAGGTGCTCCCGGCCGGCCGCGAGCGGCTCGCCGCCGTGCCACACCACGGAGAAGCGACCGTCCGCGGCCCACTGGTTCACCGACGCCGCCACCGCCTCGGCGACGGCCACCGGCATCCGCCTGTCGACGGCCCGCAGGGGCAGGTAGCAGTAGGCGCAGTCGAGGTTGCACAGCGTCGTCGGCTGCATCACCACGTACGACGGGACGACGGCGATGCCCCGCATACCCTCGGGCGTGCGCGCAGCCATCAGCACCTCCCCCGCCTGCCTGAAAACCGAACCTCCAGGCTAGGCCGAGGCGACCGCCCGGGTGAACCCCCGATCAGCTGCCCGGCCGATTGGCGCAGGGTGATCAGCCTCGGGTGTGCTGCCCGACCATCTGCACGTTGCCGGACCCCTCGATGATCTCGCCGGCCTGCCAGGCGTCCACGCCCCGGCCGGTCAGGGTGGCCAGCGCGCGGTCGGCGTCCTCGGCGGAGACGATCGCGAACATGCCGACGCCCATGTTGAACGTCGCCTCCATCTCCGGGTCCTCGATCCGGCCCTTGGACTGGATCAGGTCGAAGATCGGCTGCGGCTTCCAGGTGGAGCGGTTCACCACGGCGTCGACGTGCTCGGGCAGCACCCGGACCAGGTTGCCGGGGATGCCGCCGCCGGTGACATGGGCCAGCACCCGCACCTCGGCCTCGGTGATCAGCTTGAGGCAGTCCTTCGCGTAGATCTTGGTCGGGGTGAGCAGCTCCTCGCCGAGCGTCCGCTGGCGGCCGAAGTCGTCGATCACCACGTCCAGCCGCATCCGGCCGGCGCCGAGCAGCACGTGACGGACCAGCGAGTAGCCGTTGGAGTGCAGGCCGGACGAGCGCATCGCGATCACCACGTCGCCCACCTCCACCCGCTCCGGGCTGAGGATCTCGCTCTCCTCCACCACGCCGACGCCGGTGGCCGAGATGTCGTACTCGTCCGGGCGCAGCACGCCCGGGTGCTCGGCGGTCTCGCCACCGAGCAGGGCGCAGCCGGCGTACCGGCAGCCGTCCGCGATGCCGGCGCCGATCTCGGCGACCTTGTCCGGCACGACCTCGCCGGTGGCGATGTAGTCGAGCAGGAACAGCGGCTCGGCGCCGCAGGCCACCAGGTCGTCGACGACCATGGCGACCAGGTCGATGCCGACCGTGTCGTGGATGTCGAGCTGCTGGGCGATCACCAGCTTGGTGCCCACGCCGTCGGTCGAGGAGGCCAGGATCGGGTTCTTGTACTTCTTCGTGTCCAGCCGGAACAGGCCGGCGAAGCCGCCCAGGTCACCCATGACCTCGGGGCGCCGGGTCTCCTTGACCTTGGACTTGAGCAGCTCGACCGCGCGGTCGCCCGCCTCGATCGACACCCCGGCGTCGGCGTACGAGACCGAGCGTTTGCGCTGCGTCCGGCCGGACCCCGCCGACCAGGGCTGGCGGTCGCCCCCGGCGCCCGTCGGGCTGGATCCTGCGCCGCTGCGCTCGGACACGTGCGTCACGGTTCTCCCCTTTGTGGTTCCGCGGTCCCGGAGCGGCCGGACCCGCGTCGGTGGTGCTACGGGTGGTGGGTCGGTGTGGCGACGAGCGGAGTGGCGGACTCGGCCGCCTCGGCGGCGACCCGGCGTCCCACTCCTTCGAGCACGTGCTTGCCGATCAGGTTCCCGGCGGGCAGTTCGATCGGGTACTCCCCATCGAAGCACGCCCGGCAGAGCCGGCTCTTCGGCTGCTCGGTCGCGGCGATGAGACCGGGCAGCGATACGTAACCGAGCGAGTCGGCGCCGATGGACCGCCGGATGCCGTCGTTGTCCAGCCCGTTCGCCAGCAGCTCGGCGCGGGTGGCGAAGTCGATGCCGTAGAAGCAGGGCCAGCTCACCGGCGGCGAGGAGATCCGGACGTGCACCTCCAGGGCGCCCGCCTCGCGCAGCAACCGGACGATCGCCCGCTGGGTGGTGCCCCGCACGATCGAGTCGTCCACCACCACCAGGCGCTTGCCGCGCACGTTCTGGCGTAGCGGGTTCAGCTTCAGCCGGACGCCGAGCTGGCGCAGCGTCTGCGAGGGCTGGATGAACGTGCGCCCGACGTACGGGTTCTTCATCAGGCCCTGGCCGTAGGTGATGCCGGACTCCTCGGCGTAGCCGATGGCGGCCGGTGTGCCGGACTCCGGCACCGGGATCACCAGGTCGGCCTCGACCGGGTGCTCCTTGGCGAGCTGGCGGCCGATCTGCACCCGCGCGGCGTGCACGTTGCGGCCGGCGATGGTGGCGTCCGGCCGGGCGATGTACACGTACTCGAAGAGACAGCCCTTGGGCTCGGGCGAGGCGAACCGGCTGGACCGCAGCCCGTTCTCGTCGATGGCGATCAGCTCGCCCGGCTCGACCTCGCGGACCACGCTCGCGCCGACGATGTCCAGCGCGGCGGTCTCGCTCGCCACCACCCAGCCGCGTTCGAGCCGGCCGAGCACCAGCGGGCGTACGCCGTGCGCGTCGCGCGCCGCGTAGAGCGTCGACTCGTCCATGAAGACGAAGCTGAACGCGCCGCGGAGCTGGGGCAGCACCTCCAGCGCGGCCGCCTCGACCGACAGGTCGGGACGGCTGGCCAGCAGCATCGTGACCAGCGAGGTGTCGTTCGTCGAGCCGTCGGAGTCAAGCCCTCGCACGGCCGCCTCGCGCTGCAACTCGGCGGTGTTCACCAGGTTGCCGTTGTGCGCCAGCGCGATGGTGGTGCCGGCGCTCGTGGCCCGGATGGTCGGCTGGGCGTTCTCCCAGGTCGAACCGCCGGTGGTGGAGTAGCGTGCGTGCCCGATCGCGACGTGCCCGCGCAGGCTCGCCAGCGTCGGCTCGTCGAACACCTGGGCGACCAGGCCGAGATCCTTGTAGACGACGACACCGGAACCGTCGCTCACCGCGATGCCCGCGGCCTCCTGACCGCGGTGCTGGAGGGCGTAGAGCCCGAAGTAGGTGAGGTTGGCGACCTCTTCACCCGGCGCCCAGACGCCGAAGACGCCGCACGCGTCCTGTGGGCCGGGTCGCTGGGGGTCAAGGTCGTGGCTCAGCCGGCCATCGCCTCGGGGCACCTGCCGCTCCCTCGCAGTGGGGTCTGGACCGGCCTGGCGGAGTCGGGGGGTCAGCTCCCCACACATGGGCCGGGACCGTCGTCGGGTTCTCAGTGTACGCGACCAGCAGTCGCCACCGACAGTCACGAGATGTCAGCTCAGCGTGAGCGGCGTTCCCGCTGTCCAATGCCTAAATCGGGAGGTACGGGGAGAGGTCAGCCCGGTTTCCGGACACCCGGATGCGACCTTCGGTGACGGTCTGCGCCCAACCCAGGCGGCCGGTGGCGACCGCCAGCCACGTCGGCGGATCCATCTCCACCACGTTCGGCGGCGTGCCGCGGGTGTGTCGTGGACCACTCACGCACTGGACCGCACCGTAGGGTGGGACGCGCACCTCCACCGATCGGCCGGGCGCACGATCCGCGAGGGCAGCCAAGAGCGTCCGGACCGCCTCCCGGAGCACCGGCCGTTCGGGCGTACGCCCCTCATCCAGCGCCGCCAGCGCGGCGCGTACCGCTTCGGAATAAGCGTGCGGAGAGGACACGACGGGACGATACGACCCGCCGGGACGCCGCCCGACGGCGGCCCTGGGTAGAGATGATCCGGTCAGACAAGGCATAGTTGCCGACGGCGTTATTCGTACCGTGAGTGATCAACCTCGGCCCGGCGGCCGGCGGAGAGGTCAGACCCGGAAGGCGGTGGACGTGTCAACACACCGACGTGCCTGGAAGCAGCGGGCCGGTGTGGTCGTGGCGCTGGTTTCCGGCGCCCTGCTCACCGTCCCCGCAGCCCCCGCCCTCGCAGCCGGCGTCAGCGTCGCGCCCGGATCGATCACGGTCAACGCCGGAAGTGACGCGACCGTGAGCGTTCAAGTCACTCCCGGCGACGGCGACGAGAACGCGGAGATCGGCCTGACGGGCCTGCCGGCCGGTGTCAGCTGCGCCTCGGGCTGCGGCCAGATCAACTTCCCGCCTGGGAACAACAGGCCGAGGACTCAACTGCTCACCATCCGCGCCAGCGACAACGCGCAGGACGCAAACGCCTCGGTCACGGTGCAGGTGCGGCCCAGCAACTCGGACCCGGCCACCGGCAACTTCCAGCTGGCGGTCAAGGGCAAGGCCCCGGAGCCGCAGCAGCCGCAGACGGTCAAGACGGTCTCCGGCAAGGTGGTGAACGCCGACGGCGAGCCGATCTCCGGCGCCCTTGTCATGCTCCGCGACAGCGCGGGCAAGGAACGCCGCACCAACACCAGCGGCAACGGCAACTTCAGCTTCAGCGGCTCCGAGTCGAACCCGATCGCACCCGGCCGGATCGACCTCGGCGCCTCCACCGACGGCGCCTCGCCCGTCGCCCGGTCGATCAACGCGAACGCCGGCCAGTCGGTGACCGGCGTCCGGCTCAGCATCCAGGTGAAGGCGTCGGCGAGCCCGAGCGCCACCCCGTCGGCCAGTGAGTCCGCGCCGCCGTCGGAGGAGCCGATCGAGGAGGAGCCGGCCGACACACCGTCGGCCGAGGCGCCCGCCGCGCAGCAGCCGACCGCGAACGAGGACTCCGGCGGCTTCGGCTCCTGGCTGCTCATCCTGCTCGGTGGCCTCTTCGTCGCCGTCGGCGTGGGCACCATCGTGCTGCTCTACCTGCGCCGCAAGAACGAGGGCGACGACGACGGCGACGGTCCGGGTGGGCCGGCCGGTCCGGGTGGCCCCGGTGGCCCCACCGCGATCCCGGCGGCCCGGGGCGCCTACCACGGCACTGACGACCAGACCCGGGTGGTGAACGGGATGGGCGCCGGGCCGGCCGCGACGATGGCCGGCGGCCCGTCGATCAGCGACGCCCCCACCATGCTCCAGCGGCCGGTCGTGGACGACGTCCCGCCGGACCCGTACGGCGCACCGCCCGGCACGTCCTACAGCGTCGGCGGCGGCCAGGGCGGTTACGGCTACGGTGAGGACGCGCCCGGTCAGGGCGGTTACGGCGCGGGCGGCTACGGCAACGCGCCCTCCTCGGGCAGCGGCTACGGCAACGGCCCCACCTCCGGCGCCGCCTACGGCAACGGCCCCACCTCCGGCGCCGCCTACGGCAACGGCCCGTCCTCCGGCGCCGGCTACGGCAGCCCGGACTACGCCGCCGGCGCCGCGGCCGGTGCGGCCGGTGCGGCCGGTTACGCGGCCCAGGGCGGCGGATACGGCAACGAGCGCTTCGACGAGCCCACCGGCCGCTACACCGGGGACAGCAGCACCCAGTACGCCCCGGCTGCCGACCCGTACCCGACCAGCACCTACCAGCCGGAGCAGGACCGCGGCTACGACCAGGCCGGCTCGGCCTCGTACGGCCGTGGCCCGGAGCAGGGCGACGGCTACGGTGCTGCCGCCGGTGGCTACGGCGCGGCCCCGGGCGGCTACGACAGCGGCCAGCAGGGCGGGTACGGCGAGCCGACGGGCGCCTACGGCAACGCCGCGGGCGGCGGCTACGGCGACAACCCGCCCGGCGGTTACGGCGACGCCCCGGCCTACGGCGACGCCCCGGCCTACGGCGACGCCCCGGCCTACGGCGGCCGGGCGGCGGGCGCGGGCTACGGCGACGCCCCCGCCGGCGGCTACGACAAGCAGCCCGGCGGCTACGACAGCGGCCGTCAGCAGGGCGGATACGGCGACGCGCCGACCGGCGGCTACGACAACCCCGGCGGTGGCTACGACACCCGCTCGCCGGGTGGCTACGACAAGAGCGCCGGTGGCTACGACAGCGGCGCGACCGGCGGCTACGACAGCGGCCGTCAGCAGGGCGGGTACGGCAACGCGCCGACCGGCGGGTACGGCAACGCCGGTGGCGGCTACGACGGCGGTCACCAGTCGGGCGGCTACGGCCAGCAGGGCGGCGGATACGGCGACGGGTACGGCGACGGGTACGGCCAGGCCCCGCAGGGCGGATACGGCCAGCAGGGCGGATACGGCCAGGAGCCGCCGCAGCAGCAGCGCGGGGGCGGCTACGACAACGACCCGGCGCAGGCCGGTGGTGCCCGCCCGGACGCACAGCCGGACCGTTCCGGACGACGCCTCGACTGGCTGGACGACTGACCCGTACCAGACGTAGGAACTGTGGCCGCCCGCGAGAAGTGGGCGGCCACATTCTCGTCAGCGCGCCGCGCTCCCGGAAGGCGTGAAGGCGCTGCTCAGGCGGGGGCGAAGTAGCCCTGGCGGAGCACCGGCACCACGTCGGAGGCACCCACAGCGGTCGCCACCGCGACGTCCTCGGCGAAGCCGCCCTCGGCGAGTTCCCGCCCGGAGACGCATCCCCGGACCGCGGCCGGCACGTCCGGCGTGCTAGCCAGCGCGGCGAGCGCCATCGCGGCCTCCACCGAGAGCCCACCGGGCACCCCGGCGAGCGCGTCGAGTACGCAGGCCGCACCGAGCTGGTCCTCCACGCAGGGCCGCAGTGACCCGTCGGGCCAGCGCTCGCCGGCCGCCACCACGCCCACCGGGGCGTCGTTCGAGCCGTACCCCTCGGCGCGGAGCCAGCGCCCGACGGCGGGTGCGTTACGCAGGCAGGCGGCGACCACCGGCACGCCGGTGGCGCTCGCGGCGGCGCTGATCGCCGAGCCGTTCGGCGACGGCAGCACCAGGTCGGCCACGACGGGCGCGGACCGCAGCGCCGCCGGGGAGAGCGACCACGGATGCTCCGGAGTCGTCTGCCGGCGGCCCACAGCGGTCACCGCCCCCAACCGGCGGGCGTAGTCGGCGGCCTGCTCACCCCACGGGAACGGGTGCACCCGCATGCCGCGGCTCACCGCTACCTCCACGGCGGTGGTGAACGACAACACGTCCACCACCACCAGGGCGGCACAGACCCGGCCGAGTTCCGCCGCCCCGGTCAGTCCCCAGTCGAACCGGGCACCGGCGCCGGGTTGGGCGAAGACGGCCAAGGCCACCGCCTCAGCGCTGACCCGGCGCCGGCTCACCAGAAGCCGGACCGTCGGACCCGTCGGCGGGCGCCGACTCGTCCTGGGCCGGGGTTCCGTCGACGGCAGGCGTCGCGTCGGCCGGCACGTCCTCATCCGACGCCGCAGCCGGCGCGTCGGGCTCCGCCGTGGCGGCGGGCGCGAACGCCTCGGCGTCGGCCGGCGGGGTGTCCCGGCCGGCCTTGGCGATCGGCTCGGCGTCGACCTCGGCCGGGTCCACGCCGACCGGCTGCTCGGCGGTGGCCGGAAGCACAGTGGTGGTCCCGGTACGGGTCGCCGCCACCTCCACCCGGGCCGCCTCGGCGGCGCCGAACAGGCGCGGGAGCGTACCGGTGTGCGCTTCGCGCAGCTCGTCCAGGCCGATCCGGAACTGGCCGTGCACCTCCAGCGCGCCGGAGGCCGGGTCGGTGACGCCGACGAACTCCCACGGCACGCCGCGCTCGGCGCACAGCGCGGTGAACGCCTTCTCGTGGCCGCGCGGTACCGACACCAGCACGCGGCCGGCGGACTCGCTGAACAGGAAGACGAACGGCATCGAGCCGTCGGCGAAGTGCTCCGGCACCACGACTCGGGCGCCGACGCCCCGGCGCAGGGCCGACTCGACCAGGCTCTGCGCCAGGCCGCCGTCGGAGAGGTCGTGCGCGGAGCTGAGGTGCCCGACCCGGGCCGCCTCGGCCAGCAGCTCGGCGAGCTGCCGCTCGCGGGCCAGGTCCACCTGCGGCGGGATGCCGCCCAGGTGCTCGTGCGTCACCCAGGCCCACTCCGAGCCGGACAGCTCGACGTGCGTCTCGCCCAGCAGGAAGAGCTGGTCGTGGTCGCCGGCCGGGCGCGGCACGAAGCCCATCGGCACCCGGTTGGCGACGTCGTCGAGCACGCCCAGCACGCCGACCACCGGGGTCGGGTGGATGGCCGCCGCGCCGGTCTGGTTGTAGAAGCTGACGTTGCCGCCGGTGACCGGGATGCCCAGCTCCAGGCAGCCGTCCGCCAGGCCACGCACGGCCTCGGCGAACTGCCACATCACGCCCGGGTCCTCCGGCGAGCCGAAGTTCAGGCAGTTGGTCACCGCGATCGGCTTCGCACCGGTCACCGCCACGTTCCGGTACGCCTCGGCCAGCGCCAGCTTCGTCCCGTGGTACGGGTCGAGGCGGGCGTACCGGCCGTTGCCGTCGACGGAGAGCGCGACACCGAGGCCGCTGCGCTCGTCGATCCGGATCACGCCGGAGTCCTCCGGCTGGGCGAGCACGGTGTTGCCGAGCACGTACCTGTCGTACTGCTCGGTGACCCAGGTCTTGTCGGTCAGGTTCGGCGACGCGATCATGCGCAGCACGGTTTCCCGGAGCGCCTCCGGGGTGCTCGGCCGGGGCAGCGTCTCGGCGCGGTCGGCCTGGAGCAGGATCAGGTCGGCCGGCTCGCGCATCGGCCGGGCGTACACCGGGCCGTCGTCGACGAGCGAGCCCGGCGGCACGTCCACCACGAGCTGATCGCGCCAGGTGACGACGAGCCGGCCCGGCTGGCCGTCCGCCGACGGGGCGGTGACCTCGCCGATGGCGGTGGCCCAGACACCCCACTTCTCGGCGGTCTTGAGCACGGCGTCGAGCTTGTCCGGCGAGACGACGAGCAGCATCCGCTCCTGGGACTCGCTGGCCAGGATCTCGTGCGGCTCCATCGAGGGCTCGCGCAGCGGCACCCGCTCCAGCCAGACCCGCATGCCGGTGCCGGCGGAGGCGGCGGTCTCGGTCAGGGCGCAGGTCAGGCCGGCGCCGCCGAGGTCCTGGATGCCGACGACCAGTTCGGCGTCGTACAGCTCCAGGCACGCCTCGATCAGCAGCTTCTCCATGAACGGGTCGCCGACCTGCACGGACGGGCGACGCTGCTCGCTGCCCTCGTCGAAGGTGGCGCTGGCCAGCACGGACACGCCGCCGATGCCGTCGCGGCCGGTCTTGGCGCCCATCAGCACCACGATGTTGCCGGGGCCGGTGGCGTCCTTCTTCTGCAGCCGGTCGACCGGCAGCACGCCCAGGCAGAGCGCGTTGACCAGCGGGTTGCCCTGGTAGCAGGGGTCGAAGACGACCTCGCCGCCGATGTTGGGCAGGCCCAGGCAGTTGCCGTAGCCGCCGACGCCGGCGACCACGCCGGGCAGGACCCGGGCGGTGTCCGGGTGGTCGGCCGCGCCGAAGCGCAGCGGGTCCATCACGGCGACCGGGCGGGCGCCCATGGCGAGGATGTCGCGGACGATGCCGCCGACACCGGTCGCCGCGCCCTGGTACGGCTCGACGAAGCTCGGGTGGTTGTGCGACTCGACCTTGAAGGTCACCGCCAGCTCGTCGGAGACCTGGACCACGCCGGCGTTCTCCCCGATGCCGGCGAGCAGTCGGTCACTCGGCGGCGCCTTCTCGCCGAACTGGCGCAGGTGCACCTTGCTCGACTTGTAGGAGCAGTGCTCGCTCCACATGATCGAGTACATGGCCAGCTCGGCCTGGGTGGGCCGGCGGCCGAGGATGTGCCGGATCCGGTCGTACTCGTCGTCACGGAGGCCCAGCTCGGCGTACGGCTGAAGCTCCTCCGGCGTGCCGGCGGCCCGGGGGACGGTGTCCACGCTCAGCGCCCAGTCGTCGATCGCGCCGGCCTGCGGCACCACGCCCTGGCGCTCGCGCAGGGCCGGGTCCGGATGGGTGGTCATGACGTCTCCTTGCTGCGCTCGCCGCCGGTACGGCGGGTGAGCCGACCGATGTTCCCGGCCACCATCACGCCGGCGCTCCCACCAGATGCTTGAGCACCGAGGTGAAGAAGCCGAGGCCGTCCAGGGAGGGGCCGGTGAGCGCCTCCACCGCGTGCTCGGGGTGCGGCATGATGCCGACGACGTTGCCGGCCTCGTTGGTGATCGCCGCGATGTCGCGCTGCGATCCGTTGGGGTTGCCGCCGATGTAGCGAGCGACGACGCGGCCCTCGCCCTCCAGCCGGTCGAGCGTCGCGGTGTCGGCGACGTAGCAGCCCTCGCCGTTCTTGACCGGGATGAGCACCTCCTGGCCGGGCTGGAACGCGTTCGTCCAGGCGGTGCCGGTGCTCTCGATCCGCAGGACCTGGTCCCGGTTGCGGAAGTGCAGGTGCTGGTTGCGGGTGAGCGCGCCGGGCAGCAGGTGCGCCTCGCAGAGGATCTGGAAGCCGTTGCAGATGCCGAGCACCGGCAGGCCACCGCGCGCGGCCTGGACGATCGTCTCCATCACCGGGGCGAACCGGGCGATGGCGCCGCAGCGCAGGTAGTCGCCGTAGGAGAAACCGCCGGGCAGGACGACGGCGTCCACCCCGTGCAGGTCCGGGTCGCCGTGCCAGAGCCGGACCGCCTCGGCGCCGGCGATCCGTACGGCCCGGGCCGCGTCCCCGTCGTCGAGGGAGCCGGGGAAGGTGACCACACCGACCCGGGCGGTCACGACTGCGCGCCCGCGGTCTCGTCGGCGGTGACCACGTGGACGGTGAAGTCCTCGATGACCGGGTTGGCCAGCAGCTTGTCGGCGATCTCCCGGGCCCGGTCCAGGTCTGGTTCGCCGGTGAACTCGATCTCGATCCGCCTGCCGATCCGAACCGAGGCGACGTCGCTGACGCCGAGTCGGGGCAGCGCGTTTGCGACGGCCTGGCCCTGCGGATCGAGGATCTCGGGCTTGAGCATGACGTCGACTACGACGCGAGGCACTGGGCACTCCTGACTGTGTACGCAGTTGGGTGCCGGCCCAACAATCGGGCGAGCGCAGCCAGCCTACCTGGCAGATACCGCCCGGCCCGCACCGGCCGGGGGCAGTTCCGGCACTGACGGACGCGCCCGACGGCGGTGGAAGGGTGTCGTTGCCCGTTCGTTGCGGCGTCGATGCGAATTCGTTGCGCTGCGTGCTTGCGAGCACCCCTCGACAGCACCTCCCAGCAGGCATTCTGCCGCTAAACACCCCACCTTGGACCGGTATCCGACAGCCCGCCCGCGCGGCGCGCGGCACACGTCAGGCATCAGCGAGTTTCGATCAACGCCTTGTGACACCGGGCGGCGCCGCCGTAACATGCATCGTCAGATGTCGATGAGGTAGATCGACCTCCCTCGCCGGCCACCCCACCCGGCGGGTGTCACCCCCTGCCCGGCAACCCCGGGCGCCTGCGCAGAAGGAGCCCCGACATGCGCCTCCGTCCCCTGCTCGCCGTGCTGACCACCGCGCTGGCCGGCGTCCTCGCCACGGCCTCCGGCGCCACCGCCGCGCCGGCCGGCCCGCAGCCGATCATCGGCGGCGGCACCGTCTCGTCGGCGCCGTGGGCCGCCGCCGTCTTCAGCAACGGCTCGTTCACCTGCTCCGGCAGCGTGATCGCGCCCCAGTGGGTGCTCACCGCCCGGCACTGCGTCAGCGGCACCATGTCCGTCCGGGTCGGCAGCGTCTACTACGCCTCGGGCGGCGTCACCCGCACCGTGAGCGCCTCCTACACCCGCAACGACCTGGCCCTGCTGCGCCTGTCCAGCACGGTCAGCACCTCCGCCGTGTCGCTGGCCACCAGCAACCCGCCGGTCGGCTCCACCAACACCATCTACGGCTGGGGCATGACCTGCTACAGCGGCTGCGGCGCGTCGCCCCAGCTCAAGACCGCCAGCGTACGGGTGACCAGCACCAGCGTCACCGACGCGTACGGCGGCCAGGCGATCCGGAGCACCCGGGTCAACGGCAACGCGTGGCGGGGCGACTCGGGCGGCCCGCAGTTCTACAACGGCCGGCAGGTCGGCGTCGCCTCCACCGCCGACGGCTCCAGCATCCAGAACTACGGCAGTGTCGCGTACAACCGGTCCTGGATCACCTCGACGGCCGGTGTCTGACGGTTGATGCCGGTGCGGCGCGGATCGGCCGGGTGCGACCCGGGCGTCCGCGCCGCGCCGTTTTTCAGCATCCGATCAGCTGAACGGGGCTCGCGAAACACCCGCCCGGGGACTGACAGCATCGGAAGCGTGCTGGTCGTGACGACGGATCAACTGCCCGGCTACGAGATCCGCCAGATCCTCGGCGAGGTGGTCTCCTCGATGGCAAGGACCCGCAACCCGTACCGCGAGGGGGTCAAGAACCTGCGCGGTGGCGCCTACGACCCGCTTGCGCCGGACAACCTGACCCGCTGGCGCACCGACTCGGTGGCCCGCCTCGGTGAGGAGGCCCGCCGGCTGGGCGCGAACGCGGTGATCGGCATGCGCTTCGACAGCCGCGACTGCGGCGAGATGTGGATGGAGATCTGCGCGTACGGCACTGCGGTGATCGTCGCGCCGAAGACGCCGGACGTGATGCCGCCGGACCAGCCGGCGATCGCGGCCGAGACCGCCCACGACCCGGAGATCGCCTCCGCGCCCGGTGGCATCGCCGAACCGGCAAGCGCCCCCAACCTGAGTTCCGCCGCCGAAACCCCCACCGGCACCTGACCGCCCTCGTTGGCCGCGTCGATCATGAAGTTGACGGCAGGAATGATCTCCTTGAGGGCCGCCAACTTCATGATCCACGAGACCGGGCCAGGCGGTCAGAGGATGGGAGGCGGGGAGTAGGTGGCGGCCTGGGGGTGGGCCTCCACGATCCTGGTAATTCTGGCGGTCACGCGGTTGACCTGGTCGGCGGCGGCACCCACGAAGGCGTTGCGGTCCGCCACCAGGGTGTCGATCTCGGGCCGGGTCAGGCCGAGGCGGCCGTCGGCGGCCAGGCGGTCGAACAGGTCGTTCTCGGTCGCGCCCTTCTCCCGCATGGCCAGCGCCACGGCGACCGCGTGCTCCTTGATCACCTCGTGCGCGACCTCCCGGCCCACACCCCGGCGTACGGCCGCCACCAGGATCTTCGTGGTGGCGAGGAACGGCAGGAAGCGCTCCAGCTCCCGGTTGATCACCGCCGGGTAGGGGCCGAACTCGTCCAGCACGGTGAGGAACGTCTGGAACAGCCCGTCGGCGGCGAAGAACGCGTCCGGCAGCGCGACCCGGCGCACCACCGAGCAGGAGACGTCGCCCTCGTTCCACTGGTCACCGGCCAGCTCGCCGACCATCGACAGGTAGCCCCGGATGATCACCGCGAAGCCGTTCACCCGCTCCGACGAACGCGTGTTCATCTTGTGCGGCATCGCGCTGGAACCGACCTGACCGGGCTTGAAGCCCTCGGTGACCAGCTCCTGGCCCACCATCAGCCGGATCGTGGTCGCCAGCGACGACGGCGCGGCGGCCACCTGCGCCAGCGCGGAGAGCACGTCGAAGTCCAGCGAGCGCGGATAGACCTGGCCGACGCTGTCCAGCACCCGGCGGAAGCCCAGGTGCCCGGCCACCCGCTGCTCCAGCTCGGCCACCTTGCCGGCGTCGCCGTCGAACAGGTCGAGCTGGTCGGCGGCGGTGCCCACCGGCCCCTTGATCCCGCGCAGCGGGTAGCGGCCGATCAGGTCCTCCAGCCGCTCGTACGCGATCAGCAGCTCCTCCGCCGCGGACGCGAAGCGCTTGCCGAGCGTGGTGGCCTGCGCGGCGACGTTGTGCGACCGGCCGGTCATCACCAGCGCGGAATACTCGCCCGCGTGCCGGCCCAGCCGGGCCAGCGTGGCGACCACCCGGTCCCGGATCAGCTCCAGCGAGGCGCGGATCTGGAGCTGCTCGACGTTCTCGGTGAGGTCCCGGGAGGTCATCCCCTTGTGCACGTGCTCGTGCCCGGCGAGCGCGCTGAACTCCTCGATCCGGGCCTTCACGTCGTGCCGGGTGACCCGCTCACGCGCGGCGATCGAGGCCAGGTCGACCTGGTCGACCACCCGCTCGTACGCCTCGACCACCCCGTCCGGCACCGGCACGCCGAGATCACGCTGGGCCTTGAGCACCGCCAGCCAGAGGCGGCGCTCCATCCGGACCTTCTCCTCCGGCGACCAGAGGGCGACCAGTTCGGGCGAGGCGTACCGGTTGGCGAGCACGTTCGGGATCGTCGTCACGTACCTCAGTCTTTCACGACGCCCGGGCGGGCCCCGGCGACGCCGGTCCCCGGTCCGGCCTGTGGGCAGGCCGGACCGGGAGCCCTCAGCCCAGCCGGATCTTCGGGTCCAGCGCGACGGCGGCCATCTCCTCGGCGGTCAGGAGGTACCGGTCGGTGAACGAGGTTGTCTGCACGCTCACCCGGGTGCCGTCGGCCCGCTTCACGATCACGAACCGCACGTTGATCGGCCCCCGCCCGGACGTGGGCGGCGCACCGAGGCCCCGCGACTCGAACGTCACCACCCGCTCGCCGTCCGGCCCGGTGAACAGGCGACAGGCGACTCGGGTTGCCCGCCCGGCCGACGAACCGGGCGGGCGTCGCCCGTCAGCGCTCCAGGATCGCGGTCACACCCTGCCCACCGGCCGCGCAGATGGAGATCAGGCCGCGCCCGCTCCCCTTCTGATCCAGCAGCTTGGCGAGCGTGGCGACGATCCGGCCGCCGGTGGCGGCGAACGGGTGCCCGGCCGCCAGCGACGAGCCGTTGACGTTCAGCTTCTCCCGGTCGATCGAGCCGAGCGGGGCGTCCAGGCCGAGGCGCTCCTTGCAGAACTCCGGCGACTCCCAGGCGGCGAGCGTGGCCAGCACCTGCGAGGCGAACGCCTCGTGGATCTCGTAGAAGTCGAAGTCCCGGAGGCTGAGCCCGGCGCGGGCCAGCATCCGGGGCACCGCGTACGCGGGGGCCATCAGCAGGCCCTCGTCGCCGTGCACGAAGTCGACGGCGGCGGCCTCGGACCAGGAGAACCAGGCCAGCACCGGCAGGTTGTGCGCCTGGGCCCACTCCTCGGAGGCGAGCAGCACCGTGGACGCGCCGTCGGTGAGCGGCGAGGAGTTGCCGGCGGTCATGGTGGCCCGCTCGGCGTCCGCGCCGGAGGCGCCGAAGACCGGCTTGAGCGAGCCGAGCTTCTCCAGGCTGGTGTCCGGCCGCAGGTTCTGGTCGCGGGTCAGCCCCAGGTAGGGGGTCATCAGGTCGTCGAAGAACCCCTTGTCGTACGCGGCGGCGAGCCGCTGGTGCGAGCGCAACGCGAGTTCGTCCTGCGCGGTCCGGTCGACGTTCCAGCGCAGCGCGGTCCGGGCCGCGTGCTCACCCATGGACAGCCCGGTACGGGGTTCGGCGTTACGCGGGATCTCCGGCTTGAACGGCTGGTGCGGGCGCAGCTTCGCGGCGACCTTGAGCCGTTCGCCGAGCGTACGGGCCGAGTTGAGCTGGAGCAGCGTGCGCCGCATGTCCTCGTTGACGGCCAGCGGCGCGTCCGAGGTGGTGTCGACGCCACCGGCGATGCCGACCTCGATCTGCCCGAGGGCGATCTTGTTGGCGACCAGGATGGCGGCCTCCAGGCCGGTGCCGCAGGCCTGCTGGATGTCGTACGCGGGGGTGTGCGGGTCGAGCCGGGAGCCGAGCACGACCTCGCGGGTGAGGTTGAAGTCGCGGGAGTGCTTGAGCACCGCGCCGGCCACCACCTCGCCGACCCCCTCGCCGGCCAGCCCGAACCGGGCGACCAGCCCGTCGAGCGCCGCGCCCAGCATGTCGGAGTTCGACGCGTGCGCGTAGCGCGAGTTGGACCGGGCGAAGGGGATGCGGTTGCCCCCGATGACCGCGACCCGCCGGACACTCTGCACGATCGGCCTCCCTCGAAACTGTTGCCCCAACCCTACTCGCCAGTAGGCTACGCCTATGACCGACAGGTACGCGAGCTTCGTCCAGACGGGGGCCGGTCGCGCGCTGGTCAAGCGCCTCGGGCTGCCCGACCCGCCCCGACTGCGCCGGCACAAGCCGGGCGACCCGCTCGTTCCCGGGCCGGTCCTGCTCGGCTCCTCGGCCGGTGGCCGGATCGCCGAGCCGGCCGGAAAGATCCTGACCGCCGCCGGGGTCGAGCTGGCCGACCCGGTCGCCACCCACGACGCCGACCGCCGCTTCGCGGCCCTGGTGTACGACGCCAGCGGCATCACCGACTCCGCCGGGCTGCGCCAGCTCTACGACTTCTTCCACCCGCAGGCCCGGTCGCTGCTGCCCAGCGGTCGGGTGATCGTGCTGGGCACGCCGCCGGCCGAGTGCGGTTCTCCCCGGGAGGCCACCGCCCAACGTGCGCTGGAGGGCCTGACCCGCAGCATCGGCAAGGAGTTCGGCCGGGGCGTGACCGCCCAGCTGGTCTACGTGACCCGCGACGGTGACGCCGGCACTCCGGTGAGCCTGGAGTCCACGCTGCGGTTCCTGCTCTCCGGCCGGTCCGCGTACGTCTCGGGCCAGGTCGTCCGCGTCGGCACCGGCACCGCCGTGGCGCCGGCCGACTGGGACCGGCCGCTGGACGGGCAGGTGGTGCTGGTGACCGGCGCGGCCCGGGGCATCGGCGCGGCGCTGGCGAAGGTGCTGGCCCGCGACGGCGCCCAGGTGGTGGCGCTCGACATTCCGGCGGCCGGGGACGAGTTGGCCGCTGTCGCGAACGACATCGGCGGCAGCGCGGTGCAGCTCGACCTGACCGCGCCGGACGCGCCGACCCGGCTGGCGGAGCATCTGGCGTCCCGGCACGGCCGGGTCGACGTGGTGGTGCACAACGCGGGCATCACCCGGGACAAGACGCTGGGCCGGATGGACGCCGACCGGTGGGACTCGGTGATCGACGTGAACCTGTCCAGCCAGGAGCGCATCAACGACGTGCTGCTGGAACGCGACCTGATCCCGGCCGGCGGCCGGATCGTGTCGGTCTCCTCGATCGCCGGGATCGCCGGCAACCGGGGGCAGACCAACTACGCCACCAGCAAGGCCGGCGTGATCGGCCTGGTCGACTCGCTCTCCCCGGTGCTGCGCGAGCGCGGGATCAGCCTGAACGCGGTCGCGCCGGGCTTCATCGAGACCCGGCTGACCGCGCGTATTCCGCTGACCATCCGCGAGGCGGGCCGGCGGATGAACAGCATGGCCCAGGGCGGCCTGCCGGTGGACGTGGCCGAGACGATCGGCTGGCTGTCCTGGCCGGCGACCGGCGCGGTCAGCGGCAACGTGGTCCGGGTCTGCGGCCAGAGCCTGCTGGGGGCGTGATGGCGAAGGACCACGAGGAGGATCTGACCCTGCACGACCTGATCGAGGGCCCCACCCGCGACCTGACCTCCGCCCGAGCCGCCGCCCTCGCCCAGACCAACGCCCGCCCGGCGTCCGGCGATCATGAAGTTGACGGCACTTCTGGAGATCCACAAGGCGGCCAACTTCATGATCGACCGAGCCAAGGGGCGGCGGGGCGGCGGCGGGTCGCGCTGGACGGGTTGCCTGCCAGTGGGGCGCTCTACCGGCGTGCGCTGCTGGGAGCAGTGCCTGGGGTTGGAGGGCGGCGCGGGACGGACGTGCCGGGACTGGAACTCGCCGTCTCCGGGGTCGCCGTGGACCAGCGGCACCTGGCGGACTACGACCGGGTGTGCGGGTTCCGGCTGACCGACCGGCTGCCGGCGACGTACCTGCACGTGCTCGGGTTCCCGCTGTCGCTGCGGCTGATGACGAGTCCGGGCTTCCCGATCCCGCTCACCGGCGTGGTGCACATGGCCAACCGGATCACCGTGCACCGGCCGGTCGAGGTCGGCGAGAGCGTCGACTTCCACACGTACGCGGAGAACCTGCGCCCGCACGAGCGGGGCCGCCAGCTCGACGTGGTGCTGATCGGGTCGATCGGTGGCGAGGAGGTGTGGCGCGGCGTGTCCACTTACCTCGGGAAGGAGCGCGCCGCAGGCGGCGGCCCGCGGCGCGACCGGGGTGACCGCCCGGCGCCGCCGGCCTTCTCGGCCCAGTGGCGGGTGACGCCCCAGGTGGGTACGGATTACGCGCGCGTCTCCGGCGACCACAACCCGATCCACACCTCGAAGCTGGGCGCGCGGCTGTTCGGCTTCCCGCGCCCGATCGCGCACGGCATGTGGAGCAAGGCCCGCTGCCTGGCCGCGCTGGAGCCCCGGCTGCCCGAGGCGTACACGGTGGACGTGTCGTTCAAGCTGCCGGTGCCGCTGCCGTCGACTGTGGCGTTCAGCGCCTCGGCGGCGGGCGCGGGCTGGGACTTCTCGCTGCACAGCGCCCGGGACGGAAGGCCGCATCTGGTCGGCTCCGTGCGCTGAGTGAAAGAGGGGACTTGCCGTCCCCTCTTTTCGGCGCTAAGTTGTTCTCAGATTGAGTTGTTCTCAACCTGAGAGAGTGAGCGACCGTGAACGAGCAGGACTTCCTTGCCGGATACGACCCCCGGGACTACCCGGCGGTCGCGGTCACCGTCGACGTGGTCGCGCTGACCATCCGCGAGGGCGCGCTGCACCTGCTGCTGATCCGTCGCGGCGCACCGCCCTACGCGGGGCACTGGGCGCTGCCCGGCGGCTTCGTCCAGCCGGGCGAGGACCTGGCCACGGGCGCCCGGCGCGAGCTGGCCGAGGAGACCGGCCTCGGCGGCGAGCGGCTGCGCCGGGTGCACCTGGAACAGCTCGGCAGCTACGGCGCCCCGGACCGCGACCCGCGCATGCGGGTGGTCTCGGTCGCGCACCTGGCGTTCGCCCCCGACCTGCCCGACCCGGTCGCCGACACCGACGCCGACGAGGCGATCTGGCTGCCGGTGACCGCGCTGACCAGTCGCCAGCTCGCGTTCGACCACGGCCGGATCATCGACGACGGGCTGGAGCGCGCCCGCTCCAAGCTGGAGTACACGCCACTGGCCACCCGGTTCCTCGCCCCCGAGTTCACAGTCACCGAGCTGCGGGAGGTCTACGAGACGGTCTGGGGCCACCCGCTGCACGCCGGCAACTTCCACCGCAAGGTGCTCTCGGTGCCCGGCTTCGTGGAGAGCACCGGTGCCAGCACCGAACGCGGCGGCGCGCGCGGCGGCCCTCGGGCCAAGCTCTACCGCGCCGGAGACGCCCGGCTGCTGCACCCGGCGCTGCTGCGCCCCGCCCGGGAGGAGACGGTGCGGTGAGGACCGAGGAGGCGATCCGGCTGGTCACGGCCGCGCGCACCGACGCCGACCTGTTCGGCACGCAGGAGCCGGCCCGCCGCTACCGCGAGCTGGTCGGCGCGCTGCACCCCGACCGGCTGGGCGCGGCCGACCCGGGGGTGCGCGCCGCCGCCAGCGACGCGCTCGTCACCGTCACCACCCGGTGGCGCACCCCCGCCCCGATGTACGCCGGCGACGTCGCCGACCTGCACGACCACGGGAACGGGCGGCTGCTGAAGGTGGCCCGGCACCCGGGCGACAACGACCTGATGGCCCGCGAGGCGCGCGCGTTGCGCCGGATCGCCGAGCGCGGCGACGCCCGGCATCTCGCGTACGTGCCGCAGCTCGTCGACTCCTACCCGGCGCGGGACCCGTCGAGCGGCGTGCAACGGCAGGTGAACGAGCTGGTGACAGTACCCCGGCTGCACAGCCTGGACGACGTGCGCCGCGCGTACCCGGACGGGCTCGACCCGCGCGACGCGGCCTGGATGTGGCGACGGCTGCTCGTGGCGCTCGGCCTGGCCCACCGGGCCGGCGTGGTGCACGGCGCGGTGCTGCCCCGGCACGTGCTGATCGAGCCGGACGCGCACGGCGTGGTGCTCGTCGACTGGTGCTTCTCGGCCGAGCCGGGCGGTCTCGTGCCGGCGCTGGTGCCCGGCCAGGAGGACTGGTATCCGCCGGAGGTCGCCGCGAAGCGGCAGTGCGGCCCCGGCACCGACATCGCGATGGCCGCCCGCTGCATGACCTGGCTGATGGCCGGCCGCGTGCCGCGCGAGCTGCGCGCCTTCGCCGACGGCTGCCAGGGCTCCGCGCTCGCCACCCGGCCGGACGACGCCTGGCGGGTGCTGCGCGAACTGGACGAGGTGCTGCACCGGCTGTACGGGCCGCGCACCTTCCGACCCTTCACCCTCAACCCCTAAGGAGGCTGCCATGGGCAGTGGAGCCTGGTCCACCGACGTGTACGACGCCGCCGACCGTTACCGGCGCCGCACCGGCAAGAGCGCGTTCGCCTACAGCGACAGCGGGGCCCGCAAGGTGCACCCGGCGCTCGACCCGCGCGACGCGGTACGGGAGAGCCGCGACTCCGCCGAGCACCCGCAGTCGACGCCGATCGCCGTGCTGTTCGACGTCACCGGCTCGATGGGGCACGTGCCGCGGGTGTTGCAGAGCAAGCTGCCGCACCTGCTCGGCCTGCTGCTGCGCCAGGGGTACGCGAAGGACCCGCAGGTCATGTTCGGCGCGATCGGCGACGCCACCTGCGACCGGGTGCCGTTGCAGGTCGGGCAGTTCGAGTCCGACAACCGGATGGACGACGACCTCGGCCGGATCGTGCTGGAGGGCGGCGGCGGCGGTCAGATGATGGAGTCGTACGAGCTGGCGCTCTACTTCATGGCCCGGCACACGGCCACCGACAGCTGGGACAAGCGCGGCCGGCGCGGCTACCTGTTCATCATCGGCGACGAGCTGGCGTACCCGGCGGTGAAGACCGCTGAGGTGGCCCGGCTGATCGGCGACGACCTGCGCGAGAACGTGCCGGTCCGGCAGGTCGTGGACGAGGTGACCGCACGCTGGGACACCTACTACCTGCTGCCCGCCGGCAGCCACTACGCGGGCAACCGCAAGGTGCTCGACTTCTGGCGCGGCCTGCTCGGGCAGAACGCGGTCGAGCTGGACGACCTGGACGCGGTCTGCGAGACGATCGCGCTCACCGTCGGCCTCGGTGAGCAGGCCATCGACCTGGAGGCCGGGCTGCGCGACCTGGACCGGGCCGGTTCGAAGGCCACCCGCACCGTGTCGAAGGCGCTGGCCCGGGTCGGCTCCGGCCGGCGCGCGGTGGCGACGCTGCCGTTCAGCCCGGCCGACGGCGGAAGCGGGGTCACCCGGCTGTGAACCACGTGATGGTGGTCGACCTCGGCTACGGCGACGCCGGCAAGGGCACAGTGGTGGACCTGATCTGCGCCACCCGGCAGGTGCACACGGTCATCCGCTTCAACGGGGGCGCGCAGGCGGCGCACAACGTCGTCCTGCGCGACGGGCGGCACCACACGTTCGCGCAGTTCGGCGCCGGGACGTTCCGTCCGGGCGTACGGACACACCTGGCGCGGCACGTGGTGGTGGACCCGCTGGCGCTGGCCGCCGAGGCCGACCATCTCGCGTCGGTCGGCGTCCCCGACGCGCTCGACCGGCTGACAGTGGACGGGGAGGCGCTGCTCGCCACCCCGTACCACCGGGCCGCCAACCGGGCCCGGGAGATCGCCCGGGGAGCCGACCGGCACGGCTCCTGCGGGCTCGGGGTGGGCGAGGCGGTCGCGTACGGCCTCGCCCACCCCGCCGAGGCGCCCCGGGTGGCGGACTGCCGCCGCCCGGCGGTGCTGCGCCGCCGCCTGGCCGCGCTGCGCGACCGGCTCACCGCCGAGCTGGGACCGCTGGACGCCCCGCCGGTGGAGGACTGCCTGCCCGCGTACGCGGCCTTCGCGCGGCGGGTGGCGATCGTCGACCGAAGCTGGCTGGCCGGCGCGCTGCGCGAGGGCACCTGCGTGTTCGAGGGCGCGCAGGGGGTGCTGCTGGACGAGTGGCACGGCTTCCACCCGTACACGACGTGGAGCACCACGACGTTCGCCAACGCCGAGACGCTGCTCGCCGAGGCGGGCATGGCCGGGACCGCGCAGCGGCTCGGCGTGCTGCGGACGACCACCACGCGGCACGGCCCCGGTCCGCTGGTCACCGAGGACGCGGCGCTGCCGTTCACCGACCGGCACAACGGGACGAACCCCTGGCAGGGCCGGTTCCGGTTCGGGCACTTCGACGCGGTCGCCCACCGGTACGCGCTGGAGGTGGCCGGCGGCGTGGACGGACTGGCGCTGACCCATCTCGACCTGGCCGGCCCGAAGCTGCGGATCTGCCGCCGGTACGAGGACACCGACCGGCTCGTTCCCGGCCCGGCCGGTGACCTGGACCGGCAGGCGGCGCTCACCGAGCGGTTGCTGCGCGCCCGGCCGGTGCTGGACGAGGCACCGGCGGACTGGCCGGCGGCCGTCTCGGAGGCGCTGGAGACGCCGGTGGTACTCACCTCGCACGGCCCCACGGCCGAGGAGAAGGAAGGGCCCCTCGTTAACGCATTTTGCCTGGGAAGGGCCCCCGCTTAACACCGCACCGCCCAGCATGGGTGCATGGGGGACGTGCTCGACCTGCTGCACCACACGGTGACCTCGCCGTGGGTGTACCTGGTGATCATCGCGGTCACCGCGGTCGACGCGTTCTTCCCGGCGGTCCCCGGCGAGACAGTGGTGATCACCGCCGGGGTCTTCGCGGCCGGCGGCGAGCCGAACCTGGTGCTGGTGATCCTGACCGCCGCGTTCGGCGCGCTCCTCGGCGACCACATCTCGTACGCGATCGGGCGCGGCGGCGGCGCGAACCGGCTGGCCCGCTTCCCGGCGGACAGCAGGCGGCGGGCCGGCTCGGAGTGGGCCCGCCGGGCCGTCGACAGGCGCGGCGGGATGATCCTGACCACCGCCCGGTACGTCCCCGGCGGCCGCACCGCCGTCACGCTCACCATGGGCGCGGTCCGCTATCCGGCACGCACGTTCTTCCTGTACGACGGCCTGGCCTGCGTCACGTGGGGGATCTACTGCGGGCTGCTCGGCTACTTCGGCGGGCTGGCGTTCGAGCACAACCCGGTCTCCGGGCTGCTCGCCGGCGTCGCCATCTCGCTGGCCGTCACCGGCCTGTTCGAGGCCGTCCGCTGGGGCCGGCGGCGGGCGCACCGGCGGGCCGCCGTCCGTCGCTGACCGGCGTCACGCCACCGGTGGGTGCCAGGTGACGCCGCGCAGGAGCTGGTCGGCGCCGAGCCAGGCCACGTTCATCATCCGGGTCGCGGTCTTCCCGGCGTCGGCCTCGGGGTGGTCGGCCAGCCAGTCGGCGAGCGACTCACTGGCGCCCACCAGCGCGTACGCGACCACCTCCAGGTCGGTGGCGCCGATCTCGCGGCCGGACGCGCGCAGGGCGTGGTCGAGCATCCCGGCGACCACGTCGACCAGCCGGCCGCGCATGGTGGCGAGTTCGGCGGCGAACGGCTGGGAGCCGCGGGCCTGCCGGTAGAGCACCGCCCAGCCGTCCCGGTGTGCGCCGACGAACCCGAAGAACGCGCGCAGCCCACGCCAGAGCCGCTCGTCGGCGGGCAGATCGGGCGCGGCGGCGCCGGCGATCGCCTCCATCATCCGGGTGCTCTCCCGGTGCAGGCAGGCGATGAAGAGCTCCTCCTTGGTGCCGAGGTAGGCGTAGACCATCGGCTTGGAGATGCCGGCGTCGTCGGCGATCTCGTCCATGCTGGCGGCGTGGAAGCCGCGGCGGGAGAACACCTTCACCGCCGCGTCGAGCATCTGCTGCTCGCGTACGGCCCGGGGGAGGCGCTTGAAGGTCGGCGTGCTGGACACTCTTGCGAGCATACCTACCCGTGCGTAAGGTTACGCCAGAGTAACCAAAGTGGCCCCGCCCGAGAGGTGCAATCCCTTATGACTGACTTCGACCCCGCCAACTTCGCGAACGTCGGCCCGAAGGAGTTCGCGCAGCTGGTCAAGTCCACGCCGGACGCCAAGATCGCCGAGGTCATGTCCGGCGAGTCGCGCGACAAGATCCTCAGCGAGGTCTTCAACCGGATGCCCGCGCTGTTCCGCGCCGACCGCGCCGGCGCCACCAACGCGGTCATCCACTGGAACATCACCGGCCGCCCGGACGGTGGCACCGACACGTACGAGATCGTCATCGAGAACGGCACCTGCACCGTCTCGGAGACCGCGACCCGCGACCCGAAGCTGAGCCTCACCATGGGCCCGGTCGAGTTCCTGAAGATCGTCTCCGGTGGCGCGAACCCGGTGATGATGTTCATGACCGGCAAGCTGAAGGCCAAGGGCGACCTGGGCCTGGCCGCCAACATCGCCAACCTGTTCGACATCCCCAAGGCCTGACATGGCCGAGTTCTCGCTCGACCTGAACGAGGAACAGCGGGATCTTCGCGACTGGGTGCACGGCTTCGCCGCCGAGGTCGTGCGCCCGGCCGCGGCCGAGTGGGACGCCCGGGAGGAGACCCCCTGGCCGATCATCCAGGAGGCGGCGAAGGTCGGCCTGTACGGGTTCGAGTTCCTCGCCACCTGCTGGGCCGACCCCACCGGCCTCTCCCTGCCGATCGCCAGCGAGGAACTCTTCTGGGGTGACGCCGGCATCGGCCTGAGCATCTTCGGCACCTCCCTCGCGGTCGCCGCGATCTACGGCGCCGGCACCCCCGACCAGCTCGTCGAATGGGTGCCGCAGTGCTTCGGCGACGTCGACTCGCCGGCCGTCGCCGCGTTCTGCACGAGCGAGCCGGAGGCCGGCTCCGACGTCGGGTCGATGCGTACCCGCGCCGTCTACGACGAGGCCACCGACGAGTGGGTGCTCAACGGGCAGAAGGCGTACGCCACGAACGGCGGCATCGCCGGGGTGCACGTGGTCACCGCCTCGATCGAGCCCGAGCTGGGCTCGCGCGGGCAGGCCGCGTTCGTCGTACCCCCGGGCACGCCCGGCCTCGCCGCGACCCGCAAGCTGCGCAAGCTGGGCCTGCGCGCCTCGCACACCGCCGACGTCTTCCTCGACGACGTCCGGGTGCCCGGCCGCTGCCTGCTCGGCGGCAAGGACGCGCTCGACGAGCGGCTGGCCCGCGCCCGGTCCGGGCAGCGCGCCTCCGGCCAGGCGGCGATGCGGACGTTCGAGCTGTCCCGCCCGACGGTCGGCGCGCAGGCGCTCGGCGTGGCCCGCGCCGCCTACGAGTACGCCCTGGACTACGCCAAGGAGCGGGTCCAGTTCGGACGCCCGATCATCGCCAACCAGGCGGTCGCGTTCGCGCTCGCCGACATGAAGATGGAGATCGACGCGGCCCGGCTGCTGGTCTGGCGCGCGTCCTGGATGGGCCGCAACAACCGGCCGTTCACCGCGGGCGAGGGCTCGATGTCCAAGCTCAAGGCCGGCGAGGTGGCCGTCTCGGTGACCGACAAGGCGGTCCAGCTCCTCGGCGGCGCGGGTTTCCTGCGCGACCATCCGGTCGAGCGGTGGTACCGCGACGCCAAGATCTACACCATCTTCGAGGGCACCTCCGAGATCCAGCGGCTGGTCATCTCCCGGGCCATCTCCGGGATGCAGATCCGCTGACCGCCGGCGGGCCGCGGCCCGGCCCGTGACGACACCCCGTGCCGTCGCGGGCCCGGCCGCCGCTCCCGGGCCGACCCGAACCGCGATCGGGCACAAGATCACGCCGAACCGGACGGCAGACCGCCCGGAGCCTGGTCGACGAACCACGAACGCGAAGGAGTTGCGCCGTGGACCTGCCGTTCATCGCCGCCACGCTGACCCGACGTGGACTGCTCGCCCCGGGCGGACCGATCCGCGTGGTCTCCCAACTGAACGCGCTGCGCCGGTGGGGCTGGAGCCTCGCCGGAGAGCTGCGCCAGGCCGCCGTCCGCGACCCCGGCCGCGTCGCCGTGGTCGACGAGCAGGGCACCACCATGACGTACCGGGAACTGCTCGACCGCTCCGAGCGGCTGGCCCGGTCCCTGCGCTCCCACCTCGGCGTGCAGAGCGGCGACCGGGTCGGTGTGCTCTGCCGCAACCACCACGGCCTGATCGAGGCGATAGTGGCGGCGATGCTGCTCGGCGCGGACGCCGTCCTGGTCAACACCGGGCTGTCCGCCGCGCAACTCGTGACGGTGGCCGAGGAGCAGGGCCTGCGCGTCCTCGTGCACGACGGCGAGTTCACCGAACGCGTCCTCGGCCTGCCGCCCGAACTGTACCGGGTCGACGAGCGGCGGCAGGAGGAGCTGATCGCCGCCGCCGTCCCGGGTGAGAAGCTCACGCCGCCGGACCGGGACGGACGCACCATAGTGCTGACCTCCGGCACCACCGGGGCGCCGAAGGGCGCCCGCCGGCCCACCCCGCACGGCTTCGGCCCGCTGGTGTCCATCATCGACCGGATCCCGCTGCACGCGAAGAACACCGTGATGGTCGCCGCGCCGGTCTTCCACACCTGGGGGTACGCCGCGCTCCAGGTCTCGTTCGCGCTGCGCGCCACAGTCGTGCTGCACCGCCGCTTCGACCCGGCCGCCACGCTCGCCGCGCTCGTCGACCAGCGGTGCGACGCCATGTTCGCCGTACCGGTGATGCTGCAACGGCTGATGGAGGTGGCGCCGCCGCAGCCCCGGCCCCCGCTCAAGGTGGTGGCGGTCAGCGGATCCGCGCTGCCCGGCAACCTGGCCACCGCGTTCATGGACCGCTACGGCGACGTGGTCTACAACCTCTACGGCTCCACCGAGGTCTCCTGGGCCTCCATCGCCGGCCCGGCCGAGCTGCGCGCCGCGCCCACCACGGCGGGCCGCCCGCCGCACGGCACCCGGCTGGCCATTCTCGACGGCAACGGCCGGCCGGTTCGCGACGGCGAGGTCGGGCGCATCTTCGTGGGCAACGAGATGCTGTTCGAGGGCTACACCTCGGGCACCGGCCGGGAGAGCCGCGACGGCCTGCTGGACACCGGCGACCTGGGCCGGCTCAACGCCGACGGGCTCCTCTTCGTCGACGGCCGGGCCGACGACATGATCGTCTCGGGTGGCGAGAACGTCTTCCCGTCCGAGGTGGAGGATCTGATCGCTCGGCTGCCGCAGGTCCGCGAGGTCGCCGTGATCGGCGTACCGGACCCCGACTACGGTCAGCGGCTCGCCGCGTTCCTGGCGCTGCACACCGGCGAGACGCTCGACCCGGAAGCGGTCCGCGAGTACGTCCGCCGTTACCTGGCCCGCTTCTCCGTGCCCCGCGACGTGGTGTTCGTCAAGTACCTGCCGCGCAACGCCACCGGCAAGGTACTCAACCGGGAGCTGCGCCGCTACTTCGACTGATCAACATCGGTCAGACAGCTCGGGCCTCCCGGTGCTACGGTCTCCCCCGATCGAACGGGGAGACGGGGTGTACCACAATGGACCGGTTTCGGCGCCGTACCGCTCTCGGCCTTCTCGTCGGCGGCGCGTCCGCCGCCGCCCTCGGCCCGCTCGACCCGGTCTTCGGCGACCGGCCCGGCGACTCACCCAACCGACTGCCGATCCCGCCGGTCTCGCCGGTCGAGCGGGAGAACCGCGCCGTCGGTGAGCCGTGGTGGCCGGAGGACGACGGCCGGGCCGCCGACGACCGGCGGCGCCAGATCCAGGGGTACGCCTCGACGACGAGCGTCGCCCCCGGCGAGGAGATCGAGTTCCACGTCGCGGTCAAAGCGGCCGGCCGGTTCCGGATCAGCGTGCACCGCCTCGGCTGGTACGGCGGCGCGGGCGCCCGCACGATGCTGACCAGCCCCGAGCTGCGCGGCGTGCCGCAGCCGGTGCCGATCGCCGACCCGGACACCGGCGTGCTCGACTGCCGCTGGCCGGTGTCCTGGCGGCTGTCCGTCCCGCACGGCTGGGCCTCCGGCCTCTACCAGGCGGTCTTCACCTCGGCCGACGGCTGGCGGGCCTGCACGCCGTTCGTGGTGCGCGACGACCGACGCCCGGCCGCGCTGTGCGTGGTGCTGCCGGTGACCACCTGGCAGGCGTACAACCAGTGGCCGCGCGACCGGCGGGTCGGCAAGAGCCTGTACGGCGGCTACCGGCCCGACGGGCGGCGCGACCCCGAGCTGCGGGCCCGCGCTGTCACGTTCGACCGTCCCTACTCCGGTGCCGGCCGGCCCTTCCACTTCGACCGCGACGAGGCCGCGATCCGGTGGCTGGAACGCAACCCGTACGACGTCAGCTACGCCACCAGCTTCGACCTGCACTCCGGCCGGCTCGATCCGACCCGGTACCGGGGCCTGGTCTTCTGCGGGCACGACGAGTACTGGTCGGCCGAGATGCGCCGGGCCACCGAGGTCGGACTGGCCGGGGGCACCAGCCTGGCGTTTCTCGGCGCGAACAGCGTCTACTGGCACGCCCGTATCCACCCCGCCGCCGACGGCCGCCCCGAGCGGGTCGTCGAGTGCGCCAAGACCGACCCCCGCCGGGGTGCCGACGGCAGCGACCCGACGTTGACCTGGCGCAACCTCGACCAGCCGGAACAGGCGCTGCTCGGCGTGCAGTACAACGGCATCGTGCTGACCCCGCAGCCGCTCGTGGTGCGCGGTGCCGACAACTGGGTGTGGGCCGGCACCGGCGTGGCAGACGGCGACCGCATCCCGGGGGTGGTCGCGGGCGAGGCGGACGGGGTGCACGCCGCCCTCGCCCGGCCCGCCGGGACCACGCTCAGCTCGTCGCCGTACCCGGCCCAGCAGGGCGGGCGGCGGGTCCAGAACAGCCACGTCTACGAGACGGCACGCGGCGCGGTGGTCTTCGCCAGCGGCACGCTCGGCTGGACCATGGCACTGGACCAGCAGGGGCACCGTGACCCGCGCATCGAGCGGGCCACGGCGAACGTGCTCGACCGGATGGCCGGCCGGCGTCGCACGACATCGACCTGATCCGAGCCGCTACGGGCTGCCCGCCGCCCCGTCCGCCGAGCGGGAGAACACCACTCACGGATAGAGCGTCAGCCCCGGTGCCTGCGCCAGAGCCGCCAACTGACCGACGGTGAGCAGTGGATACCGGGCCCCGCGGGTCGGCTCGCGGTTCGCACCGACCTCCGCGTTGCTGGTGGTCACCGTCACCGTGGTGCCGTCCGTCCGCGCCACGACCGCTTGGCGGTGCACCACCCCGGGCACCCCGTCCGGCGTCTCGACGACCAGCAGCTCACCGCCGTCGGGCAGCTCGGTCCTCGTGCAAGCGGCGCCGGAGGGGGCGCGCTGCTCGCAGTCGAGCCGCTCGCCCACCCCGGTGGGTCGGACCGAGACGTGCAGGGGCCCCTGCTCGGTGGCCGTGGCCAGTCGCCCGCCCGCGGTGTACTCCCGGTAGCTCCGCTCGTACTGGAACTGCGGCGCGGTGCAACCGGGCAGGACCCCGCGCACGGTGACGCCGGACGGCACGTCGTTCTTCAACGCCTCGCGCAACTCCGCCGACAGCCGTTGCACGGCCGCCGCCGGCGCTTCGGTGGGAAGCGTCCGCACCGTCGGATCCGACTGCATCGGCGCGGTTGGTCCACTCGGCTTCGGCGTCACCGGTGCGCAGGCGGGCGACGTGGGAGAGCCGGCGGGCCCAGGCCATCCTGGGGCTGGGCGGCCCGAGGACGTGTCGACTCCCAGGCCCCGCACGACGGGCGGGGCGACGAGCACCGACGCCAGCGTCACCGCCACCACGGCACCACCTGTCATCCATCCCCGCCTCCGGCGATCCCGGTGATACGTGGTGATCAGTCGGTCCAGGTCGATTCGGCTGGGTGGCGCCTCCATTGTCGCCGCCCGCAGTTCCCGCATCAGCTCATCCATCGGTCCGCACCTCCAGACGGCCTCGCAGCGTCTTGAGCGCTCGCGCGGCTTGGCTCTTCACTGTAGTCAAGGGTTGTTAAGAGCCAATCCGTGTACGCAGGGCGCTGAAATCCGACACTCGGCGGCCTTCCTGTCAGAGTGACAGTAAGTCTATGGTCGATTCATGTCTGACGATCACTGGGTTCCGCCGACCGTCCTTCTTGCGGTTGACCTCGTCATCCTCACCTTGCGGGAGTCGTGCCTTCATGTGCTGTTGATCGAGCGCGGGGTTGAGCCCTATCAGGGTGCCTTGGCCCTGCCTGGCGGTTTCCTCGGCCACGAGAAGGAAGACCTCGTGACGGCTGCCCATCGAGAGCTTGCCGAGGAGGCGGGCTTGGGGCCGGATCAGTTACACCTCGAACAACTTGGCGTCTACGGTGCGCCAGATCGTGACCCCCGAGGGCGGGTGGTCTCCGCGGCTTACCTGGCCATTGCCCCTCGGCTACCCGAGCCGGTCGCCGGCACGGACGCATCTCGGGCGTGTTGGACGTCGGTGGAGCAGGCGTTGTCCGGTGACGTGCAGCTCGCCTTCGATCATGAGCAGATCCTGACCGATGGGGTCGACCGTGCGCGGGAGAAGTTGGAGCGCTCGGCGCTCGCCACCGCCTTTTGTGGTCCGACCTTCACGATCTCCGAGCTTCAGGACGTCTACGAGGCGGTGTGGGGCGTGCCGCTCGATGCGCGGAACTTCTACCGGAAAGTGCAGAGCGTGGACGGCTTCATCGTCCCCGCCGGGCCGAGTCGCAAGACCGATGGCGGGCGTCCCGCTCGGCTATTCCGTCCCGGGCCCCGCACGACTCTTCACCCTCCGATGATGCGACCCCTCAGCGAGGCAGACAGGGAGACAGCGTGAGCACGAACAGCGGTTTCGTCGTGATCCTCACGGCGCTGGACCTTGAATACGCAGCGGTCCGGGACCAACTGACCGACCTACGTGTACGGCGGCACCCCGCCGGCACCCGCTTCGAGGTCGGCCGGATCAGTCAGAGCGACTGCCGGGTCGCCTTAGGGCTGGTCGGTAAGGGCAATCATCCGGCCGCGGTGCTCGCCGAGCGGGCGATGGCCGAGTTCTCCCCGGCCGCTGTGCTGTTCGTGGGAGTCGCCGGTGGCCTTTGGCCCAACATCCGACTCGGTGATGTCGTCGTCGCCAGTAAAATTTACGCCTACCACGGCGGCACCAGCGAGGACGACGGTTTGAAGGCCCGGCCGAAGGCGTGGGAGATCCCCCACGAGGCCGACCAGATCGCCCACCACGTCGACAGGTCCGCCGCGTGGCGCCAGGGTCTTCCCGCAGGCGCAGCGCCCAAAGTCCACTTCGGGCCGATCGCGGCAGGGGAAGTGGTGCAGGACTCGGGAATCTCCGAACAGGCCCGCTGGATCCGCCAGCACTACAACGACGCGGTAGCGATCGAGATGGAAGCGGCCGGTGTGGCCCAGGCGGGCCATCTCAACCGTGCCCTGCCCGTGGTGGTCGTGCGCGGCATCAGCGACCACGCCGACGGCAGCAAGGCAGCCACGGACGGACAGGACTGGCAACCGAAGGCCGCACGCCACGCCGCCGCGTTCGCCACCGCACTGGCGCGAGACCTGATCATCGACGGGCCGGCCAGCCGAGGCGGCGCGGACCGGGACGGGAGCCCCACGATGCCGACGACCAACCGCAACATCGCCACCGGGAACGCCCACGTCGGGGTGCAGGCCGGGCAGATCTACGGCAACGTCACCGTCGGTGCTGGCGCCAATCAGCCGACCGATCTGACAGCGAGCATCGGAGACCTGCGAACCCACCTCAAGCAGGCCCACCTCGACGGACAGTTGGACGAAGAAACCTACGCCGCGGCCGAGTCGGAACTGGAGGCGGCAACGGCATGCGTCGCGGCGGGCACAACCGAGAAGAAGAGTGGCCTGATGGTCGCGCTCAAGCGGTTGTGGGGCCTGGTGGCCGACGTTTCTGAGCTGGCGGCGCGGCTTACGGCGATCATCGCCGTGGTGCGGGGGATGTGATGACGACCGCGACCAACGTCGCACAAGGAGACGCACACGTCGACGTACAAGCAGGCGTAGTTCACGGTGACATCAACTTCTACCGGCTGCCACCGGACTCCAGCCCGCAGGAACAGTTCGCCGCCGCACTACACTATCTCGACGGGCGTGTTCGCGATGAGGCGCGCACGCTCATCGAAAAGGCGGTCGCTGGCGGCTATGTCACCACTAAGGTCCAGTTCTTTCGGCTCATCACCCTGCTGAGCGGACGTACCCTGCGCCAGCTCGCCCCCGAGGAACTAGATCGCCTCTTCGCTATCTGCGCCAGCCTGCCCAAACTCGACGACCGTGACGAATGGGCGGCGGGGTTGAAAGCGATCATCCGCCTCCTGGCCCCGGTTTGCGACGCCGAGACGGATCTCGTGGTCAAGGAAATCGATGCGCTGGACCAGCGTCAACGCGACGAGATCTACGGCCACCTCGAGGCGCTGCTCGAGGGTGCGATGCAGGACGAGATGTGGCAGAAGTCCGTCGCCCTGGCGCAGTCGCAACGCACGAAGGACGACCGATCCAGCAGGATTTGGAAGTTCTTCCACCCCACACCCGCTCAGCCTCGGACCCTGCCGGTGCAGCCCGCCGCTGTTCCGCTCCGGGACTGGCTACGCGCCGTCGCCGGTGCTGCCCTGTTCACCCTCGCCGTGGTGCAGATGACCCTGCTGGTGGCGGTACGCGGCGCGCTCGACCCGTTCCTCGGTCTACTCGCCGGTCTGGTCGGGCTTACCGCCTTCTGCGTCGGCGGGGCAGACCGGTACTACCGCGGGACACGACTGCGCGCGAAGGAAGCACAGACCCGTCCACCACAGCAGCGGCGACGGGAGGCACCACCGGATGGCTTCGCCCGCAAGGTGGACCGGCTCTTCAACCGCTACTTCGGCCAGTACGTGCCCGAAGGAACCGACCGAACCTACTGGGTCGCACAGACGGCAGGAATCCGGCGGCACCTCCGCGACGAGGTGGTTGAGATCTACCGGGAACAGCGCATCGAGGCTGAACGAATCGCCTGGCTGGTCCGATATCTGGTAGGCGATGTCCGAGGGCAATGGGAACGGGACACGCTGACGGCGTACCGCCAGCAGTTGCGCACTCCTGCCAGGACCTGGTTCCTCCGCGTCGGGGGATTGACTCTCCTCGCCGCTGGGAGCCTCTGGGCCGTTCCTGCCGTAGTGACCAGCGCCCCCTTGTCCGGCACGGGTTGGTTCCTGCTCGCGGTGGCGTCCGCCGTGCCGGCGGTGCGCTCGATGTTCCGAATTGTTGCCGAGCAACGCAGGGTCGTCGACGACCAAGCAGAACGAGACGACAAGGCCACCGCACGCTGGGAGGCATACCACAGGTGGTGCCACAAGCTGTCCGACAAGCCATCGGACACCGAGATGGCCGCCTGGTTGGAAAGCGACCGCAAAGTCCTGGTCAACCAGGCCATGCAGCAGTACCGACTGCGTCCCAGCCACGTGATCGCACACGCCTTCATCGAGGCACCAGCACCCTCCTGCAAGAAAGCTCGGTACCCGCAGGGTCCGTGGCGGTACTCCCGGTATCGCCTGCTGCTGTTTCTGCTCACCGACGACGGTGTCCGGCAGGCCAACATCGATCTCGACTTCGAAACCGCCGCAAGCCGCACCACCCAACGACTCAACTACCGCTTCGACGCGGTCGCCGCGGTCCGGATCGACGGGATCGCCACCCAACAGCAGACCTTCGAGCTGACGCTGTTCAACGGGAAACCCATCTCCATCCGGGTCAGCGAACCTGACAACGAGACGCTCCAGCACGACGAGAACGCAACCAAGATCGCTGAACTGTCGCTGGACGCCGCTGGACTCAGTCACACCTTGCACGTCCTTGAGGGTGTTGCCGCAGAAGGTAAGGAGTGGGTCAAACACCGACGCCGCCGTGCCGACGAAAGACTCGCCAACCTCGCGGGTGCCCTACGCGGGCTGCTCAGTTAAGCCAGGATGGCTGACGCCCGGGACGGGATCGGGCCAGAGTCCACTCATCTGGACGGTGCAGGAGAGCCAGACCCGCAGAGCCACGAGAGGCTCGATCGTAGCCAAGGCAAGGAAGCGGGCCAACGTACTGACGTATTGACGCTTTCCAGATCGCACGAATGTCCATTCGGCTCCGCCTAACCGTCCTGACGGCCGCTAGGACAGACGCATCTGAGCGGTCGTGAACACAACCCGCGTGCGCGGTGGGATGCAGGAAGTGGGATACCCGTCGTACGGGCAACGGCTCATCCACCAATCAAACGTGACTCTGCACCCAAACGTACTAGGCATTTCAGCAGCCGTTCGAACGCTTGAGCGAATTGATCTAGATCGCTCACCCTCCACACAGGGCCGCCGTTAGTGCAGCATGGAACTCGCCCAGCAGATCCAGATCAGTCAGCGCTTCGCGATGTATCATGAGCCCTCCCCCGAGTTCTGCACCGAGAGGCAAGTTCATGACAACCTCACCCTCCAAGTCGGCAGATACTCCTCGCGCTCACGGCGCTAGTTTCCCATGGCATTCGCTGGTCGATTCCGTCCAACTCATCAAGGATGCAGGTAGTCACGGAAGAGCCCACTCGGCACAAGCCCTAGCCGGGTACGCCGGGCACAAGACGCACACGAGCGGCCCATTCCGGCGGAAGATCGCAGCACTCAAAGACTGGGGGCTAATCACAGGATCTAATGACCGCTACACGTTGACTGAGTCTGCGGTAGTAATCGCGCACCCTCCATCCAAGGACGAGGAGCGCGAGGCTCTCATGAACTCATTTAAACAGAGCGGCTTATTCTGGAGCGTCTACGAAAATTCAGCCAAGGGGCGTTTTATTGAACTCGCCTCAATTGGAAACTCTGCCGTAGGCAATCTCGGAGTTGCGGTCGCCTCGAAGGACCGTTTTGTCAAGAGTCTGGTAGACAGTGCAGTGCTTGTAGGTCTGGCGGAGCGGGTAGGGAACGACAAGCTCCGCTTCATTCCGGCTGGAGACCATACGTTGGACGATGGGGAAAGCCTCCATCCGTCGGCGCCTTCGCCGCGCCAAGGCGAGCCAGTGGGGTCCGCGACATCCGGTTTCCAAGGTTCAGCCACCCCTTCATCACCGATCGTTCGCCAGGCGTTTCCCGTTGCCGGAGGCGAAGTATCCTTTCAAGTTACAACGAGCGAGGCGCTTTCGCCCTCAGCGTTCATGCAGCTTGCAAAGGTTATGGAAGAGCTTGGAAACTTGGCGAAAATCATCTCTCCGACGGAGACCTCGAGTGCCGATCTTTCCGAGTAAGGGTTGGAACGCTTACGAACAAGCTCTGAGAGCGGTAGGCGAAGAGAGGTCGGTAGGCGCAGACTGCGAGTTTCTCCGAGCGATAGGGATGATCCAGGAGGACGGACGGCTATCGGCCGCAGGGCGCCAATACTTCAATCTCAAATTCATTCGTCAAGACAAAGGCGCTGCTCTGGAGATTCTGCAGACTTGCCTGATCAACTATCGGCCCATCGAGGCTATTTGTCAGCTTCTCTCCGGAGTTGTTGGCGCAGACCGGGGCAGTGCCGAGTCTATACTGCGCAGCCAAGGAATGGGTGATGGCCTCACTGACAGGGCCTTGGGGTCGCTACTTTCGCTGATGTCCTCAACAGAAGTAATTCGCTACCACAGAGGCAGGATTGAAGTTCTGATTCAGCCTTCCCAGCTCGATTCCCCTCCCAGTAGCGTCTTTGTAAGCAGAGCAACTTCCTATGGCAATAAAGTTTGGCTACGACGGATCCTTGAAGAATGCGAAGGCTTCATATACTGGCTCGACAAGCATTTCCTGCCGATCGCACTTGAATCGCTTTGGGAGGCGGCAGACGGTAACCGAGTTTCCGAGGTACGCATCCTGTCATTGCGCTTGGAGCAAAACTCCGGAAGGAAAGCCCTGCGTGACTATCGTGATCTGCGGGGAGAGCTAGGCCATAGAGGCATCTCTTTAGAATGGCGGGTTGTTGATAGTTCCCAGATCAAGGACACCCATGACCGTTGGATCATCGGAGTTTCTAGCGCCCGAAACGTTCCAGACGTCGGCACCATCTATTCAGGTAACCACTCTGAGCTGAACCGCAGCGAACAGTCGAAAGCTCTCCAAAAGCTCTTCGATGGCTACTGGCATGTCGCTCAACCAATAGATCCGCAATGAACCAATCAGACCGAACAAGCGATGTGTAGAGTCAAAAGCTTGAAATCTTCGCCGCGTGGACGGATGTCGTTCTAAACCTTCGGGCCAAGCTGACGTAAGAACGAACCTTCGACGGCCTTGACCGACTGCGGATAGAGCGGACGAGGGTTCTAGAGGACGCCCCGTCTTCCGTGCACAAAAAGATCGATCACAATCCCACGGTCAGCTTATCCGTTCGCCTTAAATGAAACCAGGCCGGGACGAGTCGTCCCCGGCAGCGCGGCCCCGAGCGGGAACCGAGTGCGAAACGGCCATCCGCGGAGCCATCGGAACGGTCATCGCGCTGGCCCGCTGTGAAGCCGGCTAGATCCTCTTAGAGCGTGTTTGAGAAGGTCTGTTGTGGACGGCGTGGTGGCATGACTTCCACCGGCGAGACGGGCAGGGTGGCGCGGTGTCTGCACGCCGTGGCT
>NZ_JBIAIY010000014.1:38696-121604 GCF_042871665.1 Micromonospora sp. NPDC005686 | reverse complement strand
GCCCGGTAACATTCCGAACCCGGAAGCTAAGCCCTCCAGCGCCGATGGTACTGCACTCGGGAGGGTGTGGGAGAGTAGGACACCGCCGGACAAACTTCCAGTCGAGGGCCGCCCCAGCAGGGGCGGCCCTCGACTGCGTTAGCGTTCTCGGCGGAAACGCCATCAGGAAGGATGTACCTGTGAGTTCAGGACCGCAGGGCGGGGACCGCCCCCGTCGTTACGAGGATCGCGCCGACCGCGGCCAGGGGCGTGGTGACGCCGGCCGCGACGGTCGTCGCGATGACCGTCCCTCGTACCGGGGCGGCCGCGACGACCGCCCCGGCGGCTTCCGTGGTGGCGACCGCGACAGCGGCGGCCGTGGTGGTGACCGTCGCGAGGGCGGTTTCCGTGGTGGTGACCGCCGTGAGGGCGGTGCCCGCGAGGGTGGCTTCCGCGGTGGCGACCGCCGTGAGGGCGGTTTCCGTGGCGGCGACCGCGACAGCGGCGCCCGTGGTGGTGACCGTCGCGAGGGCGGTTTCCGTGGTGGCGACCGTGACAGCGGCTTCCGGAGTGGAAGCCGTCCGGGCGGCGACCGTGAGGGTGGCTTCCGTGGTGGTGACCGTCGTGAGGGCGGTGCCCGCGAGGGTGGCTTCCGTGGCGGTGACCGCCGTGAGGGCGGCGGCTTCGGCGGTGGTGACCGCCGTGAGGGCGGTTTCCGTGGCGGTGACCGTCGTGAGGGCGGTTTCCGTGGTGGCGACCGTCGTGAGGGCGGTTTCCGTGGTGGCGACCGTGACAGCGGCTTCCGGAGTGGAAGCCGTCCGGGCGGCGACCGTGAGGGTGGCTTCCGTGGTGGCGACCGTCGTGAAGGCGGTGCCCGCGAGGGTGGCTTCCGCGGCGGTGACCGCCGTGAGGGCGGTTTCCGTGGCGGTGACCGTCGTGAGGGCGGTTTCCGTGGTGGCGACCGTGACAGCGGCTTCCGGAGTGGAAGCCGCCCGGGCGGCGACCGTGAGGGTGGCTTCCGTGGTGGCGACCGTCGCGAGGGTGGCTTCCGTGGCGGTGACCGCCGTGAGGGCGGCGGCTTCGGCGGTGGTGACCGCCGCGAGGGTGGCTTCCGTGGTGGCGACCGCCGCGAGGGCGGCGCCCGCGAGGGTGGCTTCCGCGGCGGGGATCGTCGTGAAGGTGGCTTCGCCGGTGGTGACCGCCGCGAGGGTGGCTTCCGTGGCGGTGACCGTGATGGAGGCTTCCGCGGCGGTGAGCGTCGTGAGAGCGGATTCCGCGGTGGTGACCGTGAGGGCGGTTTCCGGGGCGGTGAGCGTCGTGAGGGTGGTGCCCGCGAAGGCGGTTTCCGCGGTGGCGCCCGCGAAGGCGGTTTCCGCGGTGGCGACCGTGACGGTGGCTTCCGGAGTGGGAGCCGCGCGGGGGGCGACCGTCGTGAGGGTGGCTTCCGCGGCGGTGACCGTGAGGGCGGTTTCCGGGGCGGTGAGCGTCGTGAGGGTGGTGCCCGCGAGGGCGGCTTCCGCGGTGGTGACCGTCGTGAAGGCGGCTTCCGCGGCGGCGACCGCGACGGAGGCTTCCGCGGTGGGGACCGTCGCGAGGGCGGCTTCCGCGGTGGTGACCGTGAGGGCGGTTTCCGGGGCGGGGACCGTCGCGAGGGTGGCACCCGCGAAGGCGGCTTCCGCGGTGGAGACCGCGACGGAGGCTTCCGTGGTGGGGACCGTCGTGAGGGCGGCCACCAGGGTGACAACCGCCGGCAGGGCTACGCCGGTGGCGAGCGCCGCGACGACGGGTTCCGCGGCGGTGACCGCGACCGTGGCTTCCGGCGCGACGACCGGAGTGATGACCGGCGGCCGGGCGGTTCCCGGGGCGAGCGCGACGGTGAGCGCCGCGGCTACGGCGACCGGCCGGGTGGCGACGACCGCCGCGGCAACTACGGCCCGCAGCGGGAGCGCCGGGACGAGCAGGGCGAGGGGCGTACCGGTGAGGCGCCGGAGCTGCCGGACGACGTTGTCGCGAGCGACCTCGACACGGCCGTGCGGGCGGAGCTGCTCTCCCTCGCCAAGCCGGTGGCGGAGACTGTCGCCCGGCACCTGGTCGCGACCGGTCTGCTGATCGACGAGGACCCGACGCTCGCGCTGGCGCACGCCATGGCGGCCCGCCGGCTCGCCTCGCGGATCGCCGCCGTGCGGGAGGCCGTGGGGCTGGCCGCGTACCACGCGGGCGAGTGGCAGACCGCTATCGCCGAGCTGCGGACGTACCACCGGATGAGCGGGCTGCAGAGCCACCTGGCGGTGCTGGCCGACTGCGAGCGGGCGCTGGGCCGGCCGGAGCGGGCCATCGACCTGTTCCGCGGCGCCGACCGCGACAAGCTCGACCAGGCCGTCGCGATCGAGCTGCTGATCGTGGCCGCCGGGGCCCGTGGCGACCTCGGGCAGAAGGACGCCGCGGTGGCGATGCTCCAGGTCCGCGAGCTCAGCGGCGACTCGACCGAGCCGTGGGCGGCGCGGCTGCGCTACGCGTACGCGGACGCCCTGCTGGCGGTGGGCCGGCGCGAGGAGGCGCGGGAGTGGTTCTCCCGGGCCGCCGACGTCGACACCGAGGGAGAGACCGACGCCGCCGAGCGGCTGCTGGAGCTGGACGGCGTGGTCATCGAGGGCGATGAGGAGCCGGAGGACGACGCGGACGCGTCCGAGCCGTCGGCCGAGGCCGCCCGCGGCGAGGACGACCTCGACGACGACGAGGACGGCGACGACCTCGACGGCGACGACCTCGACGACGACGACCTCGACGACGACGAGGACGGCGACGACCTCGACGACGACGACCTCGACGACGACGAGGATGACGACGACGATGACGACGACGATGACGACGATGACGACGATGACGACGACGATGAGGACGATGACGATGACGACGACGAGCGGCTGAGCAACGACGACTCCGTCTCGGGTGCGGGCGGGGACGCGGCGCGGGCCGGCTACCGGGACCGGGACGCCGGCGACCTGGACGACGACGCGCTGACCGACGCCGAGGCCGGCTCGTTCGCCGCCGGCGCCACGACGGCCGACGCCGAGGCGCCGACCACGCCGGCCACGACCACGCCGGACACCGGCGCCGTGACCGCAGACGGACCGGCGCCCGACGTCACCCCGGCGGACGAGGCCGTCCGGCCCGCGCCGGGCGACGCCGCGGCCGGCGAGGGCGAGGCCGGCGAGGGCGAGGCGGCGGAGCGCCGATGACCGGGTACGCCGGTGACACCGCCTCCGGCGCGGATCGGGGAGAACCCGACCGCGCCGGGGCGGGCGGTCGGCTGGTCGACGCGTACTCGCTCGTGGTCTTCGACCTCGACGGCGTCATCTACCTGATCGACCGGCCCATCCCCGGCGCGGTCGAGGCGGTCGGCCGGCTGCACGCCGAGGGGCGCGCGGTCGCGTACGCGACGAACAACGCCTCCCGCCGCTCCAGCGAGGTGGCCGACCTGCTCACCGGCATGGGCGTCGCGGCCCGGCCGGCGGAGGTGCTCACCTCCGCGGCCGCCACCGCCGAACTGCTCCGTGACCGGCTGCCCGAAGGTTCACCAGTGCTCGTGGTCGGTGCGGAAGCGCTGCGCGCGGAGCTGCGCGCGGTGGGCCTGCGGCCGGTGTCCACGGCCGACGAGGAGCCCGCCGCGGTGGCCCAGGGCTACGGCCCGCAGGTCGGCTGGTCCGACCTGGCCGAGGCGTCCCTCGCGGTACGCGCGGGCGCCCCCTGGTACGCCACGAACACCGACCGCACCCTGCCCAGCCCGCGCGGCCCGCTGCCGGGCAACGGCTCGCTCGTCGCGGTGCTGCGTACCGCGCTGGGCCGCGACCCCGACGTGGTGGTGGGCAAGCCGGAGCCGGCGCTGTTCACCACCGCCGCGCGGCGGGCCGGGACCGGGCGCACCCTCGTGGTGGGCGATCGGCTGGACACCGACATCGAGGGCGCCCGCCGGGCCGGGCTGGACAGCCTGCTGGTGCTCACCGGCGTCAGCGACGCCGCCGAGTTGCTGGCCGCACCGCAGGAGCGTCGCCCCGCGTACGCCTCGTTCGACCTGGCGGGTCTGTTCGACCCGGCCGCGGTGGTGGCCGTGCCGGGCCGGGAGAACGCGGGCGGCTGGTCGGTGACGGAGTCCGGCGGGAATCTCGTGCTCGACGGCGCGGGACCGCCGCTGGAAGCGCTGGCGGCGCTCTGCGGAGTGGCCTGGTCGACGGCGTGCGGGCCGCGCGTGCGGGCGCAGTCCCCGGCGGCGGCCGAAGCGCTCGCCGCGTTCGGCCTCGACGACTGAGGCGCCGGCCGCTCAGAGCAGCTTGCGGAGCTTCATCAGGTCGAACGGGTTCGCCTTGATCGAGACCCGCCGGGAGGCCACCGCCGACATCACGTCGAGCCGGCCGTTCACCAGCGCGACGAGATCGTCGCTGCCGGTGCTCAGCGCGATCTTCGCCTTCGGGTCGTCGCCGTCGGCCAGGTCGACCAGCCGGCCATCCTCCAGCCGCCCGTGGAACGCGGTGCCGAGATCGGTGATCCGGCAGGCCAGGGTGCGGTCGAGGTCGATGCGCCCCTGCGCCTCGGCGTTGCGGTCCAGCCGCGCGGCCAGGTCCTGCAACGCCTGCCGGCACTCGTCCACGCTGGCCACATCGTCTCCTCACCATGAACCACGCCGTTCCCGGCACCGTACCGCAATGGGACGTCCGGGGTGCCCGGTAGCGTGGCACCTGCACACCTCGCCCCGCGGAAGGACTCAGGCATGCAGGACGCGTGGCGCGCCTACCTCGAGCTGGCCATGGGCCTGACGGAGGCGCCCCGGAAGAAGGCACAGGACGCGGTCATGCGCGTCGTCGGCCAGGGCGGCGCGACCGCCGCCCAGATCCAGACGCTCGCCGAGGAACTGGTGGCGACCGGCCTGGCGAACCGGGAGTCGCTGACCAAGCTGGTCCGCTTCGAGGTGGACCGGGCACTGGGCGCGGTCGGGCTGGCCACCGCCGACGAGGTTGCCGAGCTGACCCGCCGGGTGCACGACCTGGAGCGGCAGTTGCGCGAGGCGCGCGGCCACCTCGGGCCGGGCGACACGCCGCCCGCCGGAGCGTCCGAGCCCGCCGCCACACCGGCCGCACCACCGTCCGGCGCGACCGCACCGCAGAGCGAGCCGTCCCGCGTCGGCTCGGCCGGCGCCGAGCCGTCGAATGCGGCGCAGTCCGGGGCCGGGCAGCCGAAGACCGGATCGCCCGCCGCCGAGTCCTCGCTCGCGACGACGCCGACGAAGGCCCCCGCGACGACGCCGACGAAGGCCCCCGCGACGACGCCGACGAAGGCGGTGGCGAAGAAGACGGTGGCCAAGAAGGCGATCGCGAAGAAGCCGCCCGCCACCGTGGCCCGTACCCCTGCCGACGATTTGCCCGCCGCGCCCGCCCGGCCGGCGAAGAAGGCCACCGGGCGCCGGGCGGCCGGCTCGTGACCGCGCCCCGGCCCGGGCCGCCGCCGGGCCCGCGGCCCGGGCCGCCCCCGGGGGCACGCCCCGCGCCGGTCGAGGAGGTCGGCGAGGCGCGGCACCCGGCGGTGGACGCCGCGGTGCTCGGCATGGCCAACGCCGAGGCGCTCGCGCCGGCCGACCAGATCGCCCAGTACGAGGCGGCGTACGAGACGCTGCGCGAAACCCTCGCCACCATCGACCAGGCCTGAGCAGAGGCGGAGACACACCTGATGGCTCGTCGTACCCGGTTGGACGCCGAACTGGTCCGGCGCGGCCTGGCCCGCTCCCGGGAGCAGGCCGCCGCGCTCGTGGAGGCCGGTCGCGTCCAGCTGCGCGGAGTGCCGGCGCGGAAGGCCGCGGCGATGGTCGACCCGGCCGACCCGCTGCTGGTCACCGGCGAGGATCCGGCGCAGGAGTACGTCTCCCGGGGCGGCCACAAGCTGGCCGGCGCGCTCGCCGCGTTCGCCCCCGGCGGGCTGGGCGTCACCGGCCGGCGCTGCCTGGACGCCGGCGCGTCGACAGGCGGTTTCACCGACGTGCTGCTGCGCGCCGGCGCCGCCGAGGTGGTCGCCGTGGACGTCGGCTACGGGCAGCTCGCCTGGTCGCTGCGGACCGACGAGCGGGTCCGGGTGTTCGAGCGCACGAACGTGCGTACCCTCACGCCGGAGGCGATCGGCGGCCCGGTCGGCCTGACGGTGGCCGACCTGTCGTTCATCTCACTGCGTCTGGTGCTGCCCGCGCTGGCCGCGTGCACCGGCCCCGGCGGTGACCTGGCGCTGATGGTCAAGCCGCAGTTCGAGGTCGGCAAGGAGCGCGTCGGCGCCGGCGGCGTGGTCCGCGATCCGGCGCTGCGGGCGGAGGCGGTGCTCGACGTGGCCGCGGCGGCCGCCGGGCTCGGCCTCGGCCTCGCCGGTGTGGCGGCCAGCCCGCTGCCCGGCCCGAGCGGCAACGTCGAGTTCTTCGTATGGTTGCGCGGGGACGCGCCCGCCGCGGACCCGGAGCGGGTCCGCGCGGTGGTGGCCGCCGGCCCGCAGGGCGCCGCCGCGACGGCGGCCACGACCGAGGAGGTGTCCGGGTGAGCCGTACCGCGCTGCTGGTCACGCACACCGGCCGTCGACGCAGCACCGAACACGCCCGCGCGGTGGCCGCCGACCTGATCGCCGCCGGTTTCGAGGTGCGGGTGGTGGCCGAGGAGGCCGACGACCTGGACCTGCCGGGCGTGGTGCCGGTGACCGGCCCGGAGGCCGCCGAGGGCGCCGAGATCGTGTTCGCGCTGGGCGGGGACGGCACGTTCCTGCGCGCCGCCGAGCTGGCCCGCCCGACGAAGGTGCCGCTGCTCGGCATCAACCTGGGCAAGGTCGGCTTCCTCGCCGAGGCGGAGATCGACGACCTGGACACCGCCGTACGCGACGTGGTCGAGCGCAACTACACGGTGGACGAGCGGCTCACCCTCGACGTCACCGCCGAGTTCGAGGGCGGGCCGACCATCGAGTCGTGGGCGCTGAACGAGATCAGCGTGGAGAAGGGCGAACGCGCCCAGATGCTGGAACTGCTCGTGGACGTGGACGGCCGGCCGCTGGCCCGGTACGGCTGCGACGGCGTGATCTGCGCGACTCCGACCGGCTCGACCGCGTACGCGTTCTCCGGCGGCGGGCCGGTGGTCTGGCCTGAGGTGGAGGCGCTGCTGCTGGTGCCGATCAGCGCGCACGCGTTGTTCAGCCGCCCGCTGGTGACCGCGCCGACGTCGACGTTCGTCATCACCGTCGACCCGTTCACCACCCTGGCGGTGCTCTGCTGCGACGGGCGGCGCGTCTACGACCTGCCGCCCGGCGCCCGGGTCACGGTGCGTCGTGGCACGTTGCCGGTGCGCATCGTGCGGCTGCGGCCACGCCCGTTCACCGACCGGCTGGTGGCCAAGTTCGACCTGCCCGTACAGGGCTGGCGGGGCAATCGCCGCTGACCAGCGGCTCAGCGGAAATCTCCGTTCGGCCCACCGGCCCCGGCGCTCGCGCGCGTTACGGTGGGCGTACGGGCCGCGAAGAGGTGAGTCCGGACGCGGCGGTGAGGCCCGCCGCTCCCCGGATGCGGCCCATCTGTCGCGGGCTCGGCCAGGGGGTGGTCGGGACCGCGACGGTCGGGACGCCGGAGCGTCGTAGCCGGCCGCGGCGGGCGGACCGGCATGCCGAGTCCGGTCGGGTGTCGACCCCGGCCGGGCCGACAGGTCGCAGGGCCGCCGCCGGAGGAAGCGGCGGCACGCGACCTGGGCGATGCGGTCTCCGGCGTCCCGGCCCCACTCCGTCGTGCCCGTGTCCACCTGGCGACATGTCGCCGGTGCGGCGGCCCGGTCGGCCGGCGTACCGCGGTCCGACCGTCCACCACGGCCAGACGCACCGGCAGCCGGTCCCGCACCCGGGCCTGCTCACCGGCGTGTACGCCACGCTCCACGTCGGCCGGCGTGCCCGGCTCCAGCAGCATCGCCCGTTCGTGGATGGCGCGGTAGCGCACGACCCGGGCCAGCGCGTCCTCCAGCACGGGATTGAACTGTACGGTTGCCCGCGTCCGGCCCGGCCGGCTGGTCAACTGTCACACGGCGGGGCTACTGTCGGGTGCTGTGCTGGAAGAGCTGCGCATCACCGGACTGGGCGTCATCGAGGACACGACGCTGTCCCTGGCCGCGGGGATGAACGTCATCACCGGCGAGACCGGCGCCGGCAAGACCATGGTGGTGACCGGCCTCGGCCTGCTCTTCGGCGGCCGAGCCGACGCCGGCCGGGTGCGCGCCCAGCCGGGCCGCGCGGTGGTGGAGGGCCGGCTGCGGCTGGGCGGCCGGGTGGCCGAGTCGGTCCACGCCCGGATCATCGACGCCGGTGGCGAGCCCGACGATGACGGCTCGCTGCTGCTCAGTCGCACCGTCACCATCGAGGGCCGCTCCCGAGCGCACCTGGGCGGCCGCGCCATGCCGGTGTCCACGCTCGGCGAGGTCGGCGAGCAGGTGCTGGCCGTGCACGGCCAGTCCGACCAGCTGCGCCTGCTGCGCCCGGCCGAGCAACGCGCCTCGCTCGACCGGTTCGCCGGGCCGGAGCACGAGAAGCTGCTCGACGCGCTGCGTGAGACGTACGCCAGGTGGCGCACCGTCGTCGACGACCTGGCCGACCGGCGGCGCAACGCCCGGGAGCGCAACCAGGAGGCCGACCTGCTGCGCCTGGGCCTGGACGAGATCACCCGGGTCGACCCGCAGCCGGGGGAGGACGACGAGCTGAAGGCCGAGGCGCAGCGGCTGGAGCACGCCGAAGGGCTGCGCACGGCCGCGCAGGTGGCGCAACAGTGTGTGGCCGGTGGCGTGGAGGCGGCCGACGAGACGCCGGACGCGAGCGCGCTGCTCGGCTCCGCGCGGCGCACCCTCGAGGCGCAGGCCGGCACCGACCCGGCGCTGGGTGAGCTGGCGGCCCGGCTGGAGGAGGCGGCCACGCTCGTCACCGACGTGGCAGCGGAGCTGTCGGCCTATCTGGCCGCGCTGGACGCCGACCCGGCCCGCCTGCAGACCGTCTACGAGCGGCGGGCCGCGCTGCGCGGGCTGACCCGCAAGTACGCCGACGACGTCGACGGCGTGGTGGCGTGGGCCGAGCGGGCCCGGACCCGGTTGTCCGATCTGGACACCTCCGACGAGTTGCTGGACGAGCTGGACCGCGAGGCGACCCGGCTTGCCGGTGAGGTGGCCGACCTCGCCGGCCGGCTGTCGGCGTCCCGGCGGGAGGCCGCGGTCCGCTTCGCCGAGGAGGTGACTGTCGAGCTGGCCGGGTTGGCCATGCCGCACGCCCGCATCGAGGTGGCGGTGCTACCGCGCCCGGCGGGCCGGTCCGAGCCGAGCCTGCCGGTCAACGGTGTCGAGACCGGCGTCGGCGCGGACGGCGCCGACGAGGTGGAGTTGCGGCTGCTGGCGCACCCGGGTGCGCCGGCGCTGCCGTTGCAGAAGGGCGCCTCCGGCGGCGAGCTGTCCCGGGTGATGCTGGCCATAGAGGTGGTCTTCGCCGGGTCCGGTGGCCCGCCCACGTTGGTGTTCGACGAGGTCGACGCGGGCGTCGGCGGCCAGGCCGCGGTGGAGATCGGTCGCCGGCTGGCCCGGCTGGCCCGCAGCCACCAGGTGCTCGTGGTCACGCACCTGCCGCAGGTGGCCGCGTTCGCGGACCGGCACCTGGTGGTGGCCAAGGACACCGGGGGAGCGGTCACCACCAGCGGGGTGCGTGTGGTGGAGGACACCGAACGCGCCCGGGAGCTGGCCCGGATGCTCGCCGGTTTGCCGGACTCGGATCTGGGTATCGCCCATGCCGAGGAGCTCTTGGCCGTGGCGGCAAAGGAAAGGCGTCCGTGAGACGCCGATTGTGAGCGCAAGCACACCGGCGCGGGTCCCGGTGTGCTTCCCTGGGTAGGCGGCCCTGCTCAGGCATGTCGCGACAGCAAAACCTGCCTCACATGCCAGGATGGTCACGATGCGTCTACCCACACTGCGCCGGAGCCGGAACCCGGAGCCGGGCTCCATCGTCGGCACCGCGCGCCTGGACCGCCGCACGAAACGGCTGGTCGGGCGGCTGCGGCCCGGCGACATCGCGGTCATCGACCACGTCGACCTGGACCGGGTGGCGGCCGACTCGCTCGTGGCGGTGGGTGTGGCGGCCGTGCTGAACGCGAAGCCGTCGGTCTCCGGCCGCTATCCGAATCTCGGCCCCGAGGTGCTGATCTCGTCCGGCATCCCGCTGCTGGACGACCTCGGCGAGGGCGTCTTCGAGCAGGTCCGCGAGGGCGATCGGGTCCGCATCGAGGGCAACACCGTCTTCGTCGGCGAGGAGCCGGTCGCGCACGGCTCGTTGCAGGACGCCGAGACCGTGGCCAAGTCGATGGCCGACGCCCGGGAGGGTCTGTCGGTGCAGTTGGAGGCGTTCGCCGCCAACACGATGGACTACCTGCGGCAGGAACGCGACCTGCTGCTCGACGGCGTCGGCGTGCCGGAGATCCAGACCCAGGTCCAGGGCCGGCACTGCCTGATCGTGGTGCGCGGCTACGACTACAAGGCCGACCTGGACGTGCTGCGCCCGTACATCCGGGAGTTCAAGCCGGTGCTGATCGGCGTGGACGGCGGGGCTGACGCGCTGGTCGAGGCGGGCTACACGCCGGACATGATCATCGGGGACATGGACTCGGTCACCGACGACGTGCTGCGCTGCGGCGCCGAGGTGATCGTGCACGCCTACCCGGACGGGCGGGCGCCCGGTCTGGCCCGGGTCAACGGGCTCGGCGTGCCGGCGATCACCTTCCCGGCGGCGGCCACCAGCGAGGACCTGGCCATGTTGCTGGCCGACGAGAAGGGCGCCTCGCTCCTGGTGGCGGTGGGCACCCACGCCACCCTCGTCGAGTTCCTGGACAAGGGACGCGGCGGCATGGCGTCGACGTTCCTGACCCGGCTCAAGGTGGGCGGCAAGCTGGTCGACGCCAAGGGCGTCAGCCGGCTCTACCGGCAGAGCATCTCCGGGTCGTCGCTGCTGCTGCTGGTCCTGTCGGCGCTGGCCGCCATGGCCTCCGCCGTGGCGGTCTCCACCGTCGGGAAGGCGTATCTGGGCGTGGTCTCCGAATGGTGGGACAATTTCGTGTTCCAACTCGGCCAGCTCTTCTAGCCCTCCCGACGATCAAGAGGCTGCAAGCGTGATCAACTTTCGTTACCACGTGGTGTCCCTGACCGCGGTGTTCCTGGCACTGGCGATCGGCCTGGTGGTCGGCACGGCCGCCCTCAACGGGCCGGTTGCCGACTCGCTCCGGGAACAGGTCAACGGCCTGCGTAAGGACAACTCGCTGATGCGCCAGTCGGTGAACAGCATGCAGAAGCAGTTGGAGACCGAGGAGGACTTCGCCGCCGAGATGGCCCAGCTCGTCCTGCCCGGCAAGCTGACCAGCCGCCGGGTGCTGGTGTTCACCCTGCCCACCGGCCGCGACCAGGCGGACGGCGTGGTGAAGATGCTCCAGACCGCCGGCGCCGACATCACCGGCCGGATCAACGTGCAGGACAAGTTCGTCAACCCGGACAGCAACAACAACCTGCTGGAACTGGCGGTCACCGCGGCCCGGCCGAACAGCGCCCCTACCGGCAACCTGCCCGGCAACGGGCACGGCGTGGAGACCTCCAGCGCGCTGCTGGCCAACGTGCTCGTCGACCGCCCCGCCGGAAGCCCGCCGGTCAGCGAGGCCGACCGGCGTGCCGTGCTGGAGCAGTACGCCACCGCCGGATACCTCACCCCGGCGGACCGGATCTCCGCCGCCGCCGAGGCGGTGGTGATGGTCACCGGCCAGCCGTACGTGGACAAGGACTCGGCGAAGAAGGACGAGTCGGTGGTGAAGATCGCCGAGCAGTTCGACCGGGCCGGCGCGCTGGTGGTGGCCGGCATGGGCTCGACCGGCGGGAACCTCGTCTCCGTGGTCCGCGGCGACCCGGTGCTGTCGCAGACCATCTCCACCGTCGACAACGCCAACACCGTGCAGGGTCAGCTCGCCACCAGCCTGGCCCTGGCGGAGCAGCTCACCGACAAGAAGACCGGCCAGTACGGCGTGGGCGACAACGCCGCGGCCCGGGTGCCTACACTGCCCCGGTGACCGCTCCGGGCCGCCCGGTCCGTGCCGTGTCGCGTTCGAAGTCCGGATCGAGGAGGTCCCGTGAGACTGGGTCGGCTACTGGCCGTGGGCGCGGGAGCGCTGGCCGCCCGCTACGTGCTGCGTCAGACGCGCACGTCGCCGGGCGGGCCGGCGCTGGAACGCACCAACTACCGGGGCCGCACGGTGACCCTGGCCGCCGGTCCGGCCCTGGCCGTCGGCGCGGCCACCGGTGCCGCGCTGGGCGCCGGTAGCGCACCGGCCGGTGCCGCCGCGCTCGTCGCCGGGCTCGGCGCGGGCGCTGTCGGCCTCTACGACGACGTGGTCGGCGCCCGCCCCGAACAGAAGGCCGCCAAGGGCTTCGCCGGGCACCTCGCCGCGTTGCGCGAGGGCCAGATCACCGCCGGGATGGTCAAGGTCGCCGGGGTGGGCGTGGCCGGGCTGGGTGCCGCGGCGCTGCTGGCCGCCGACCGCCGGGTCGCCGCGCACCCGCGCCGACGCGACGCCGGGGCGTTCGGCCGCGGGGTCGACGTGCTGCTCGGCGCCGGCGTGGTGGCCGGCACCGCCAACCTGGTCAACCTGCTCGATCTGCGGCCCGGCCGGGCGCTGAAGTCCGGCATGCTGCTCGGCGTGCCACTGACCACCGGCCCGTACGGCGGCGTCGCGGCGGGCGCGGTCGGCGCGTCCGCGGCGCTGGTCGGCGACGACCTGGGCGAGCGGGTGATGGTGGGCGACAGCGGCGCCAACGCGCTCGGCGCGCTGCTCGGGGTGAGTCTCGCCGCGCGTACCGGGCCGCTGGGCCGGGCCGGCGTGCTGGCCGTGCTCGCCGCGCTCACCGCCGCCAGCGAAAAGGTCAGCTTCACGCAGGTGATCGCGCGGACGCCGGGGCTTCGGCATCTCGACGAGCTGGGCCGGCTCCCGGACTGACGTGACGAAACCGGCTCCTCTCGCCACCGCCGGCCGGGTCGCCGGGGCGGCCGCTCTCATCGCCGTCCTCACCGTGCTCAGCCGGCTCGCCGGTTTCGGCCGGACCGCCGTGTTCACCTGGACGCTGTCCACCAGTGACCTCGGCGGCGCCTACCTGGTGGCGAACTACGTCCCGAACTTCATCTTCGAGATCGTCGCCGGTGGGGCGCTCGCCAGTCTCGTCGTACCGCTGCTGGCCGGCGCGGTCGAGACGGGTGACCGGCGGGCGGTGGCCGCCACGACGGGCGCGCTGCTGACCTGGACGCTGACCCTGCTGGTTCCGCTGGCGGTGCTGGTGGCGGTCTTCGCCGACCCGCTGCCGGGCCTGATCGGAAACGGTCTCAGCGCGGCTCAGCAGGAGTCCGGGGCGAGGATGCTGCGGGTCTTCGCGCCGCAGCTGCCGCTGTACGGCGTGGGCATCGTGCTGACCGGCGTGCTCCAGGCGCACCGCCGGTTCGCCTGGCCGGTCATCGCGCCGCTGCTGTCCAGCGTCACTGTCATCGCCGTCTACCTCGGGTTCACCGCCGCCGAGGGGCGGCTGGCCACGATCGGCGAGGCCGGGCGCGGTGGCGAGTTGCTGCTGTCCGCCGGCACCACGCTCGGCGTGGTGGTGCTCTCGCTGTCGCTGCTGATCCCGTTGCGCCGGCTGCGCCTGCGGATCCGGCCGGGCTACCGGTTCCCGGCCGACGCGCGGGCCCGGGTCGGCGGGCTGGCGGTCGCCGGCGTGGTCACCGTGACCGCGCAGCAGATCGCCCTGGTGGTGGCGCTCAACCAGGTCACCTACGGCCGGACCGCCGACGTCGGCGTCTACAACCTGGCCCAGACCGTCTACTTCCTGCCCTGGGCGGTGCTGGCGGTGCCGCTGGCGGTGGCCGCGTACCCGACGCTCGTGGCGGCCCGGGCCACCGGCGACGAGCGCGCCTACCGGGAGACACTGGCCCCTGCGGTACGCGGCGTCGTGCTGCTCAGCCTGCTCGGCGCCGCCGCGCTGGTCGGCACCGCGATTCCGGTCGGGCACTTCTTCTTCGCCGACCCGCTCGACGCGCGTACCGCAGCGGCCGGGATCACCGGGTTCGCGCCCGGCCTGGTCGGCTACGGGCTGTTCGCGGTCCTCACCCGCGCCCTGTACGCGCGCGGCGAGACGCGCCGGGCCACGGTCGCCACCGCGCTCGGCTGGCTCAGCGTGCCCACGCTCGCCGTCCTCGCCGCCCAGGCGCTGCCGCTCGCCGACCGGGTGCTCGCGGTGACGCTGGCGAGCTCCGCCGGGATGCTGCTGCTCGGCGGGCTGCTGCTCGTCGCGGTCCGGCGGGCCGCCGGTGGCGAGGCGCTCGCCGGTGCGGGCCGGGCCGGGGCCGCCGGGCTGCTCGCCGCCGGCGTCGCGGCAGCCGGCGGGACGGCCGTCGCGGCCGGACTCGCCGGGCTCGGTGACGGCACCCCGACAACACCGCAGGCGCTCGCGCAGGGCATGCTGTCCGGGGTCGTGGTCGGTGTCCTGTTCCTGGCCGTCGCCTGGCTGACCGACGCCCGCGACCTGCGGCCGCTGCTCGCGGCCGTGACCCGCCGGCTACACCGGCGACGCCCGGCCGGCGGGGACGACGGCCCGCCGGCGCAGCAGCACCCCGGCGAGCGGGGTGACGGAAGGGAGACCGTTTCCTCATGACGGACGCCTCGCCGGCACCGCGCTGGCCCGGGTCGGTGGCCCTGGTGCTCGCCTCCAGCACCGGAGGGGTCGGGCAGCACGTGCGCTCGATCAGCCGAGGGCTGACCGAGGCCGGCGCGTCCGTGCTGGTCTGCGGCCCGGCCGCCACCGAGGAACAGTTCGACTTCACCGCCGCCGGGGCCCGGTTCACGCCGGTGGAGATCCCGGCCAGCCCCACGCCGGGCGACGCACGCGCGGTCACCGCGCTGCGCCGCGCGCTCGCGGACACGCCGGTCGACGTGGTGCACGCGCACGGGCTGCGCGCCGGCCTGGTCGCCGCGCTCGCCCGCCCCGCCGCGCCGCTGGTCGTCACCTGGCACAACGCGGTCCTCGCCGGTGGCCTGCGCGGTACGGCGGCCCGGTTGGTCGAGCGGGTCGTCGCCCGGTCCGTGCGGGTCGCCCTGGGCGCCTCCGCCGATCTGGTCGACCGCGCCACCGCGCTCGGCGCCGCCGAGGCCCGGCTGGCCCCGGTCGCCGCGCCGGCGCTGCCCGCGCCGCGTCGCCGCCGCACCGCGGTACGCGCCGAGTTCGGCGTCGCCGCCGACCGTCAGCTGATCCTGTCGGTGGGCCGGCTGCACCCGCAGAAGCGGTACGACGTGCTGATCGACGCCGCCGCCCGCTGGCGCACCCGCACCCCCGCCCCGCTCGTGGTGATCGCCGGCAGCGGTCCGGCGTACCTGCCGCTGGCCGCCCGGATCTCGGCCGCCCGCGCGCCGGTGACGCTGCTCGGGCACCGCACCGACGTGGCGGACCTGCTGGCCGGCGCCGACCTCGCCGTGGTGACCAGCGACTGGGAGGCCCGCCAGCTGTTCGCGCAGGAGGCGCTGCGGGCGGGTGTGCCGCTCGTCGCGACAGCCGTCGGCGGGCTGCCGGACCTGGTCGGCGACGCCGCGGTGCTGGTGCCGCCCGGGGACGTGGACGCCGTCGACGCGGCGGTGCGCGACCTGCTCGACCACCCCGTACGCCGGGCCGAGCTGGGCCGCCGCGGCGTGGCGCGGGCCGCGACCTGGCCCACCGAGGCGGACACCGTGGCCGCGCTCGCCGGCCTCTACGCCGAGCTGACGCCCCAGCTCTCGACCGGGAACCGCTGATGCTGCGCAGACTGACCCCGGTCCTGCTCACCCTGGTCGTGGTGGCGCTGGGCATCACCGCGCTCTCCGCCCGCCCACACGACGGCGCGTCCCGGCCCGGCGCCGACTTCGTGGTGCTCGTCGGCGCGGCGGGCCTGCGGTGGGACGACGTCGACCCGGAGAACACGCCGACGCTGTGGCGGATGGCCGAGCAGGGTGCGATCGGGTCGCTCTCGGTACGCTCCGCGCACCGTCCCACCTGCCCGGTCGACGGGTGGCTCACGCTCGGCGCGGGGAACTACGCCGCGTGGCCCGGTGCCCGCCCGGGCGGCGGCTGCCCGGCCACCTCGGTCACCGTCGAGCGGCCCGACGGCATCGGCGCGAACCTGCCCGACCAGGTCGGCGCGGTGGCGCACAACCAGGACCAGCTCTCCTGGGGTGCCACGCCCGGCGCGCTGGCCGAGTCGGTGCGCTGCTCGGTGGCGGTCGGACCGGGCGCCGCGGTGGCCGCCGCCCGCCCGTTCGGCCGGGTCGACAGGTACGCCCCCACGCTTCCCGAGGACCCGGCGGAACTGCTCGGCTCCTGCGTGCTGAGCATCGTCGACATCGGCACCGTCGACGACGACGACCCGGCCGTACGGGCCGTTCAGGCGCGGCAGGCCGACGCCCGGCTGGCCCGGGTGCTCGCCGCCCGGCCGCCGCGCTCGCTGGTGCTCGTCGCGGGCGTGTCCGACACCGACTACCCGGCGCGGCTGCACGTCGCGGTCGCCGACGGTCCCGGCTGGGAGGGCGGCTGGCTGACCTCGCCGAGCACCGCCCGGTCCGGCTACCTGCAACTGGTCGACCTGGCTCCGACGGTGCTCGCGGTGCTCGACAAGCCGATGCCGGACCGGGCGTTCCTCGGCCGGCCGGCGGTGACTGTCGACGACCGGCCGGACGATCTGCGGGCCGCGATCGAGGCGCCGGCCGACGCGGACCGGGAGGCCGCCGCCCAGCGCCGCGTCGCCGGCTGGTTCTTCACGCTGCTCGCCGCCGCCCAGGTCGCCCTCGCGGTGACGGTGCTGCCGCTGCTGCGCCGGGCCCGCCGGCTCGCCGGCCCGCACGGGCCGGAACCGGTGTCCCGGCGGATCGTGGCCGTGGTCGAGCTGCTGCTGATCGCCGCCGCGCTGGCAGTGCCCGCGGCGCTGCTCGCCGACGCCGTGCCCTGGTGGCGAGGGGACCACGCCGGCCTGTGGTACGCGTCGGTGACCGCGCTGCTCATCGTCGGCGGCACCGCTGTGGTCCGGTTCGCCCCGGGGCACGAGCGCACGCTCGGTCCGCTCGGTGCGGTCGCCGGGCTGGCCACGCTCGTCGTGGGCGTGGACGTGCTCACCGGCTCCCGGTTGCAGCTCAACGGCGTGGTCGGCTACTCGGCGCTGGAGGGCGGCCGGTACGCCGGTCTCGGCACCGTGGGGCTGGGCGTGTTCATCGCCGGGGCCCTGCTGAGCGGCGGCTGGCTCGCCCAGCGGTTCCGCAAGGGCTGGCGGCCGATGGTGATGGTGACCGTCGGCGGCCTGGCCGTGGTGATCGTGGGCAGCCCGTACCTGGGCGCCGACTCGATCGGCGCCATCGCGCTCACCGCCGGGGTGAGCGTCGCGGCCGCCATCTGCACCGGCGGCTGGCTCACCGTGAGCCGGCTGGCCTGGGCGACGATGGCCGCGCTCGCGGTCACCGTCGGCTTCGCCCTGGTCGACCTCGGTCGGCCGGCGGCCGAGCGGGGCAGCCTGGGCCGGTTCCTGGCCGCGCTCGGCGACGGCACCGGCGGGCTCACCGTGCACCGGTCCGGCAGCTCCAACTTCGAGACGCTGGTGAACAGCCCGCTGACCGTGCTGGCCCTGGCCGGGGCCGCGATGGTCTGGCTCGCGCTGCTCCAGCCGTGGGGCGGGCTGATGCGGCTGTTCGGCATCTACCCGGCGATCCGGGCGGCGATGGCCGGCACCGGCGTGGCCGTCGGGCTGGGCGGCGTGCTCGGTGGGTCGGCGCTGGACGTGGCCGGCGCGGCGGCGGCGCTCGTGGTGCCGATGGCGGCCCTCGCCGCGCTGCGGGTGCTGGACCACTCCACGGACCGTACGGTGCCCGACAGCGGGCGTCCCGGCGGCGAGACGGGCGCGGTCCCACCGGGCGGCGGGCCGGGCGGTGGCGGCGCGGCCGGTGACGGCTCTGGCGGCCGGGCGACTGCCGACGGCCCGACCGGCGACGGCGACGCCGCGGGGGAGGCCGGGAAGCCGGCCGGGCAGGACGCCGCGGGCGAGGAGGCGCCGGAGGGGCCGCGCGCCGCCGGTGCGCGGATCCCCGCACAGCCGGCCCCGGCGTCCACCGAGATCCCCGCCGGCTGAGCTGGGCCGTCCGGGCCGCCGCGCCGGGCCGCCGCACCGGGCCGTCGCGGGGCCGGAGAGGGCCGGCACCGGCCCCACGTGCGCCGACAGCGGGTGCGACGCCGGCTCACGGTCCGGATGGTGTTACCGTGGAATCCCGTGGATCGCGTGATCACTCTGCTGATCGGCACGGCGGTTCGCACGACCGCTACGGACGACACGGGAGCAGGCCTTGGCCCCAACAGCACGGACGACCAGGCACATTTTCGTCACCGGGGGCGTCGCCTCCTCGCTGGGTAAGGGCCTCACCGCCTCCAGCCTCGGCAGTCTGCTGACCGCGCGCGGACTGCGCGTGGTGATGCAGAAGCTCGACCCGTACCTGAACGTCGACCCCGGCACGATGAACCCGTTCCAGCACGGCGAGGTCTTCATCACCGAGGACGGCGCCGAGACCGACCTCGACGTCGGCCACTACGAGCGGTTCCTCGACCGGGACCTCTCCGGCAAGGCGAACGTCACCACCGGCCAGATCTACTCGGCGGTGATCGCCAAGGAGCGGCGCGGGGAGTACCTCGGCGACACGGTGCAGGTCATCCCGCACATCACCAACGAGATCAAGGCCCGCATCCGCGGCATGGCCGACCCGGACGCCGACGGCCAGGTGCCCGACGTGGTGATCACCGAGGTCGGCGGCACGGTCGGCGACATCGAGTCGCTGCCGTTCCTGGAGTCGATCCGGCAGATCCGCCACGACCTGGGCCGGGACAACTGCTTCTACCTGCACGTGTCGCTGGTGCCGTACCTGGCGCCGTCGGGCGAGCTGAAGACCAAGCCGACCCAGCACTCGGTGGCGCAGCTGCGCAGCATCGGCATCCAGCCCGACGCGCTGGTGCTGCGCTGCGACCGGGAGATCCCGGAGAAGGTCAAGGAGAAGCTGTCGCTGTACTGCGACGTCGACCGGGAGGCGGTTACCGCCGCGCCGGACGCGCCGAGCATCTACGACATCCCGAAGGTGCTGCACCGCGAGGGCCTCGACGCGTACGTGGTGCGCCGGCTCGGCCTGTCGTTCCGCGACGTCGACTGGACCCGCTGGGACGACCTGCTGGAGCGCGTGCACCAGCCCCGGCACACGATCACCGTGGCGCTGGTCGGCAAGTACGTCGACCTGCCCGACGCGTACCTGTCGGTGAGCGAGGCGATCCGGGCGGCCGGTTTCGGCCACCGCGCCCGGGTGCAGCTCAAGTGGGTGCCCAGCGATGACTGCGTGACCCCGGCCGGCGCCGCCGCCGCGCTGTCCGGCGTCGACGGCATCGTGATCCCCGGCGGCTTCGGCGTCCGCGGCATCGAGGGCAAGGTCGGCACCGCCCGGTACGCGCGGGAGAACGGCGTCCCGCTGCTCGGCCTCTGCCTCGGCCTGCAGTGCATGACCATCGAGGTGGCCCGGCACCTGGCCAACCTCGACGGGGCGAACTCGCTGGAGTTCGACGAGGAGGCCGTGCACCCGGTCATCGCCACCATGGCCGACCAGGAGGACATCGTCGCCGGGCGCGGCGACCTGGGCGGCACCATGCGGCTCGGGGCGTACCCGGCGAAGCTGGCCGAAGGGTCGATCGTCGCCGAGGCGTACGGCAGCACCGAGGTCAGCGAGCGGCACCGGCACCGGTACGAGGTGAACAACGCCTACCGCGACCAGCTGGCCAAGGCCGGCCTGAACATCTCCGGCACGTCGCCGGACGGTCGGCTGGTCGAGTTCGTCGAGCTGGACCGCACCCTGCACCCGTTCTTCGTGGCCACCCAGGCGCACCCGGAGCTGAAGAGCCGTCCCACCCGGCCGCATCCGCTGTTCGCCGCGTTCGTCGGCGCCGCCGTGGCGTACTCGCAGGCCGACCAGCTGCCGGTGGACCTGGACGGCGCGTCGAGGAAGACCGGCCGCGGCGGCGGCGCGAAGGCGTCCGGGAAGTGAGCGGCGTCGAGCACCGGTACGAGGTGACCGGCCGCCGGGAGATCTGGTCCGGCCGGATCTTCTCCGTGGTCAGCGACGACGTCACCATGCCCGGCGGCGGCAGCGCCACCCGCGACTACGTGCGGCACGTCGGCGCGGTAGCGGTGGTGGCGCTCGACGACGCCGGCCAGGTGGTGCTGATCCGCCAGTACCGGCACCCGGTCGGCCGGCACCTGTGGGAGCTGCCCGCCGGGCTGATGGACGTCGGCGGCGAGGACCTGGCCGCCGCCGCGCTGCGGGAGCTGGCCGAGGAGACGGACCTGACCGCGGGCCACGTCGACGTGCTCGTCGACCTGCACAGCTCGCCCGGCTTCGCCGACGAGGTGGTCCGGGTCTTCCTGGCCCGCGACCTGGCCGACGTGCCGGCCGAGCAGCGGCACGACCGGCACGACGAGGAGGCCGACCTCCAGGTGGTCCGGGTGGACCTGGACGAGGCGGTGCGGATGGTGCTGGCCGGCGAGATCACCAACGCGTCCTGCGTGGCCGGGCTGCTCGCCGCCGCCCGCGCCCGCGAGACCGGTTTCACCGAGCTGCGCCGCCCGGAGGCGCCGCTGCCGCGCTGACCGGCGACGACGGAGGGCCGCCCGGCGCACTGCGCCGGGCGGCCCTCTTCGGTAGTTCACGTCCGTCCGGCGTCGCCGCGGCGCCGGTGCGAAGATGACGTCGAACTCTGTTCCGTCGGCGGGTGACGTCTCCACCGGGTGGCCCGAGGGGTGCCTGACACACCGTCAGCACCAGCGGCCACCGGTTGTCACAGTGTCGCGGCCGGTGGACCTTCCACGGGCCTAGACTGCCGCCGGCGGGACCGGCAGACCGCGCCCGGCAACGGAGCCGGCGCGGCGCCGCGCAGTCGGGGGCGAACCGCCCCGGAGGAAGGTGTCTGCATCGTGAAGGTCGGAATCCCCCGCGAGGTCAAGAACCACGAGTACCGGGTGGCGATCACACCCGCGGGCGTCCACGAGTTCACCCGCCACGGCCACGAGGTCTTCGTGGAGGCAGGCGCCGGAGTCGGTTCCAGTATCACCGACGACGAGTTCGCCGCCGCCGGCGCGAAGATCCTGGCCACCGCGGACGAGGTGTGGGACACCGCCGAGCTGGTGCTCAAGGTCAAGGAGCCGATCGCCGAGGAGCACCACCGAATGCGCGAGGGGCAGGTGCTGTTCACCTACCTGCACCTGGCCGCGTCCCGCGAGTGCACCGACGCGCTGGTCGACCGCAAGGTCACCGGCATCGCGTACGAGACGGTCGAGCTGCCCGACCGGTCGCTTCCGCTGCTCGCCCCGATGTCCGAGGTGGCCGGCCGGCTCGCACCGCAGGTGGGCGCCTTCTACATGATGCGCACCGGCGGCGGGCGGGGCGTGCTGCCCGGCGGCGTCTCCGGCGTGTACGCGGCCAAGACCGTGGTCATCGGCGCGGGCGTGTCCGGCCTGAACGCCGCCGCCATCGCGCTGGGCCTGCAGTCCGAGGTGCTGCTGCTGGACAAGAACGTGGCCCGGCTGCGCTCCGCCGACGCCATCTACCGGGGCCACCTGCAGACCGTCGCGTCCAACGCGTACGAGATCGAGCGGGCCGTGCTCGACGCGGACCTGGTCATCGGCGCGGTGCTGGTGCCCGGCGCGAAGGCCCCGAAGCTCATCTCCAACGAACTGGTCTCCCGGATGAAGCCGGGCAGCGTGCTCGTCGACATCGCCATCGACCAGGGCGGCTGCTTCGAGGACTCGCGCCCGACCACGCACGCCGACCCGGTCTACAAGGTGCACGACTCGATCTTCTACTGCGTGGCGAACATGCCCGGCGCGGTGCCGAACACCAGCACCTACGCGCTGACGAACGTCACCCTGCCGTACGCCCTCGAACTGGCGAACCAGGGCTGGCAGCAGGCGCTGCGCAACGACCCGGCGCTGGCGCTGGGCCTGAACACCCACGCCGGCAAGGTCGTCTACGGCCCGGTCGCCGAGGCGCACGGCATGGACATGCTGCCGCTGGACGAGGTGCTGAGCTGACCGACGCCGCGGTACGCAGGGCCGGTGCGGAACCCGCACCGGCCCTGCGCCGTGCGGTCCGGACCTACCTGGACCACCTCACCGTCGAACGCGGGCTGTCCGCGAACACACTCGCCTCGTACCGCCGGGACCTGGACCGCTACCTGGCCACCCTGGCCGCGGCCGGGGTGACCGACCTGGCCGCCGCCGGGCCCGCGCAGGTCGAGGCCCACCTGGCCCGGCTGCGCGCGGGCGACGACGACCACCCGCCGCTCGCCGTCTCCTCCGCCGCCCGCGCGGCCAGCGCGGTACGCGGCCTGCACCGCTTCGCGCTGCGCGAGGGACTCGCCGGCGCCGACCCCAGCCGCGACGTCCGGCCGCCCGCGCCGCCGCGCCGGCTGCCCCGGGCGCTGCCGGTCGACGCGGTCCTGCGGCTGCTGGAGGCCGCCGACCTGCCCGGCGCCACCGGCGACGCCGCCGCCCGCGCGCTGCGCGACCGGGCGCTGCTGGAATTCCTGTACGGCACCGGCGCGCGCATCTCCGAGGCGGTCGGCGCGGCGGTCGACGACCTGGACCTGGACGCCGGCACCGTGCTGCTGCGCGGCAAGGGCGGCCGGACCCGGCTGGTCCCGGTCGGCGGGTACGCGGCCGACGCGCTGCGCGCCTGGCTGGTCCGGGGCCGCCCGGTGCTGCTCGCCGCCGGGCGTGGCGCCCACGCGGTCTTCGTCAACGCCCGCGGCGGCCCGCTCACCCGGCAGGGTGCCTGGGCCGTGCTGCGTACCGCCGCCGCCCGCGCCGGCCTGCCGGTCGACGGGCCCGACGCGGTCTCCCCGCACACGCTGCGCCACTCGTACGCCACGCACCTGCTCGACGGCGGCGCGGACGTGCGCGTGGTGCAGGAACTGCTCGGCCACGCCTCGGTGACCACGACCCAGGTCTACACGCTGGTGACAGTGGAACGGTTGCGCGAGGTGTACGCGACGGCGCATCCGCGCGCCCTCGCCTGACGGGGCGGCCGACACGCCGACCCGCTACCGAACGTGCTGCTGGCCGGTGGCGTACAGTCGGCATCGGCGCGGGCCTCCAGGTACGACGGACCGGGGGGTGCGCAGCGGCGCCGCGAGGGACGTCGGACGGCTCCGACGCCGGGTGGTCGTCGGGAGGGGGCAACGAGGACATGGCAGGAAACGGTGACCGTGCCGAGACCTGGACGTCGGAGCTCCGTGAGCAGCAGGCGACGCTCGGCGCCGATCTCGGGCCCGCCGACCCGGCCGCGTACACCATGCGCAAGCCGATCCCCGAACCCATGCCGACCGACCGGCACGGCCCGGCGCGGATCATCGCGATGGCCAACCAGAAGGGCGGCGTCGGCAAGACCACGACGACCATCAACCTGGGCGCGGCCCTGGCCGAGTACGGCCGCAAGGTGCTGCTCGTCGACTTCGACCCGCAGGGCGCCCTCTCCGTCGGGCTGGGCGTCAACCCGCACAACCTGGACCTGTCGGTCTACAACCTGCTGATGCAGGACGACGTCACCGCCGAGGACGTCCTGATCAAGACCGACGTGGCCGGGCTGCACCTGCTGCCCGCCAACATCGACCTCTCCGCCGCCGAGATCCAGCTGGTCAACGAGGTCGCCCGGGAGATGGCCCTGGCGCGGGTGCTGCGCACCATCCGCAAGGAGTACGACTTCGTCCTGATCGACTGCCAGCCCTCGCTGGGCCTGCTGGCGATCAACGCGCTCACCGTCGCGCACGGCGTGCTCATCCCGCTGGAGTGCGAGTTCTTCAGCCTGCGCGGCGTGGCGCTGCTGCTGGACACCATCGACAAGGTGCGCGAGCGGCTCAACTTCGACCTGGAACTCGAAGGCATCCTCGCCACCATGTACGACAGCCGCACCACGCACTGCCGGCAGGTGCTCCAGCGCGTGGTCGAGGCGTTCGGCGACAAGGTCTACCAGACGGTCATCACCAAGACGGTCAAGTTCCCCGAGTCCACGGTGGCGGGCGCACCGATCACCACCATGGACCCGGCCTCCTCCGGCGCGCGCAACTACCGGCAGCTCGCCCGGGAGGTCATCGCCGCCCAGTCGGACCGGTAGGGCGCACGCCGGCCGCCCGCCGCGTCGTCTACGGTTTCCCGGTGACCGCACCGCCCCTCGACCCGCCGCACGGCCCCGGCGATCCCGCCGTCGCCGCGGAGCTGGCCGCCGAGGTCGACGGTGTGGTGCCCGCCGACCCGGGCGCCGGCGAGCGGGCGAGTGGCTTCACGGTCCGGCTGGACAACTTCACCGGCCCGTTCGACCTGCTGCTCCAGCTGATCAGCAAGCACAAGCTGGACGTCACCGAGGTCGCCCTGCACAAGGTCACCGACGAGTTCATCGCGTACCTGCGCGCCATGGGCGACCAGTGGGACCTGGACGAGACGAGCGAGTTCCTGCTGGTCGCCGCCACCCTGCTGGACCTGAAGGCGGCCCGGCTGCTGCCCTCGGCCGAGGTCGAGGACGAGGAGGACCTGGCGCTGCTGGAGGCGCGGGACCTGCTGTTCGCCCGGCTGTTGCAGTACAAGGCGTACAAGGAGGCCGCCGCGCACATCGCCGAGCTGGAGGCGGTCGGCGGCCGGCGCTATCCGCGGGCGGTCACCCTCGAACCGCGGTACGCCGAGGCGCTGCCCGACCTGGTGCTCGGCATCGGTCCGGAGCGGCTGCGCAAGCTCGCGGTCAGGGCGATGAGCCCGAAACCGGTGCCCGAAGTGTCGATCGCGCACGTGCACATGGTCCGGGTCAGCGTCCGGGAACACGCCGGCATCATCGCCGACCGGCTGCGCCGCGCCGGGGTCGCCACGTTCTCGCTGCTCTGCGCCGACTGCGAGATGACACTCGAAGTGGTGGCCCGGTTCCTGGCGCTGCTGGAGCTGTACCGGCAGGGCCTCGTCGCGTTCGTGCAGGAGCAGGCGCTGGAGGAGCTGACGGTCCGCTGGACCGGCCCGGCCGAGGGTAGGGCCGAGCTGACAGTCGACGAGTACGCCGGCACCCCCGAACCCACGACCACATCCACCCCCGCCGCCGACGCCGCCGCGCCGAACGATGCTTCCGCATCCGACGCCGGCGTACACGCAGAGGCCGCGGGCGAACCCGCACCGACGCAGGAGTGAGCGGATGAGCGACGAGGAACGGCGCGACTCCCTGGCCGACCAGGCTGCCGCCTGGGTGCCCCCGTGGGAGCGACCCGCCCCGCCCAAGCCTGCCCCGAACGACTCGGACGCGGCCGGGGAGCAGGTGGAATCCGAGATCTCGGACACGTCTGGTTCGCCACAAACGGATCCCGGCGCGGTGTCGGAAACGCCCAGAGATCTGGGCAGCGAAGGGCCGCTGGAGGGGCCTGTTCCTTCCAAGATCGCCGCAACCGGGCCGACTGACGCCGGTCCCGACGGCGTACCCCCGAAGCGGGGACGGCGGCGCGCGCCCGAACCGCCGCCCGCGCCCGTGCTCGACGACGCGGAGCTGCGCGGCGCCCTGGAGGCGATCCTGCTCGTGGTGGACCAGCCGGTCAGCGAGCTGATCCTGGCCGAGGTCCTCGAACAGGACCCGGAGCGGGTCGGCGCGATGCTCGACGAGATCGCCGCCGGGTACACCGCCGCCGGGCACGGTTTCGACCTGCGCCGGGCCGCGGGTGGCTGGCGTCTCTACACCCGGCCGGAATACGCGACGTACGTGGAACGGTTCGTACTGGACGGGCAGTCCGTGCGGCTGACCCAGGCCGCGCTCGAGACGCTGGCCGTGGTCGCCTACCGGCAGCCGGTGACCCGTTCCCGCATCTCGGCCATCCGGGGTGTCAACTGCGACGGGGTGCTCCGTACCCTGGTGGGTCGCGGCCTGGTCGAGGAGTGCGGCACCGAAGCGGACAGCGGCGCCTACCTCTACCGAACCACCACGATGTTCCTGGAGAAGCTGGGGCTGAACTCGGTGGACGACCTGCCGCCGCTCGCCCCGTTCCTTCCCGACGACGTAGAAGAGCTTGCCGATGCGACGCGATGACCGTGCCCCGAAGCCCGACGCCCCCGTGTACGAGGGCGCCGAGCGCCTGCAGAAGGTGCTCGCCGCCGCGGGGGTGGGTTCCCGGCGCGCCTGTGAAGACCTGATCTTCCGGCGCCGGGTGACAGTGAACGGCCGGGTCGCGCAGCTCGGCGACAAGGCGGACCCGGCGCGGGACGTGATCGTCGTCGACGGCGAACGACTCCAGGCCGACGTCCGCCTCGTCTACGTGGCGATGAACAAGCCGCGCGGGGTGGTCACCACGATGGCTGACGAGAAGGGCCGCACCGAGCTCGCCGACTTCATCGGCGCGCGGCTGGAGCAGCGGGTCTACCACGTCGGGCGACTGGACGCCGACAGCGAGGGTCTGCTGCTGCTCACCAACGACGGCACCCTCGCCCACAAGCTCATGCACCCGTCGTACGAGGTACTCAAGACCTACCTCGCCGAGGTGGCCGGGCCGATCCCGCGCAGCCTGAGCAAGCGGCTGATGGCCGGCGTCGAGCTGGAGGACGGGCCGGTGAAGGTCGACGGGTTCAAGGTGGTCGACACGCTGGGCAAAACCGCCCAGGTGGAGCTGACCCTGCACGAGGGGCGCAAGCACATCGTCCGGCGCCTGATGGCCGAGGTGGGACACCCGGTGTCCCGTCTGATCCGTACCTCGATCGGTCCGATCAAGCTTGGCGACCTGCGCACCGGACGGCTGCGGCGACTGACGAACGCGGAGGTCGCCGCCCTGTTCAAGGCGGTGGGTGACTGACCCGCCGATCCGGGTACCGCTCCCGGTAGGCTTCGACGCGGTCCGCGGGCCGGCACACGCCGGCCCGGCGGGACGCCCGCGCGGCGCGGGCACGATTGACGACAGAACCATCCGCTCAACGGCGCCTGACACACCGGGCGACCCGCGAGGTACGGGCTGAGGAGGACAACGGTGGAGGAAAACGTACCGGCCGGGCGATGCGTGGTCGCTGTGGACGGGCCGTCCGGTTCGGGGAAGTCCACCGTGTCGCGGCGACTGGCCACGGGCCTCGGCGCCCGCTACCTCGACACCGGCGCCATGTACCGGGCGCTGACCTGGGCGGTCCTGCGCTCCGGCGTCGAACTCACCGACACCGAGTCGGTGGCCAAGGTCGCCGCCGAGGCCGGCCTCCGCATCGGCACCGACCCCCAGGGGTACGCCGTGACCGTCGACGGCACCGACGTGTCGACGGCCATCCGCGGCGCCGAGGTGACCCGGGCCGTCTCCGCGGTCGCCGCCGTCGCCGCCGTACGCGAGCTGCTCGTGGACCGGCAGCGGCGGGTGATCGCCGACGCGGGCCGGATCGTGGTCGAAGGCCGGGACATCGGCACGGTGGTCGCCCCGGACGCGGACCTGAAGGTGTACCTGACCGCCTCCGAGGCGGCGCGCGCGAAGCGGCGCAGTGCCGAGGACGCCGCGGACGTCGCGGCGACCGCCGCCGACCTGGCCCGCCGGGACCGGCTCGACTCGACCCGCAAGGTCAACCCGTTGCAGCAGGCCCCCGACGCGGTGGTGCTGGACACCACCGAGCTGGGCATCGACGAGGTCGTGGCGCGCCTGCGCGAGATGCTCACGGAGCGGGGTGTCTCATGAGTGACGAGGATTTCGGTGGCTGGGTGGAGCTGCGCGAGCCGGAGGTCGACTCCGGTGAGCCGACCGGTCCGCAGCCCGTGGTGGCAGTGGTCGGCCGTCCCAACGTCGGCAAGTCCACGCTGGTCAACCGCATCATCGGCCGTCGGCAGGCAGTCGTGGAGGACATCCCCGGCGTGACCCGGGACCGCGTGCCCTACGACGCGCAGTGGAACGGCAGGTCGTTCACAGTCGTGGACACCGGCGGCTGGGAACCCGACGCCAAGGACCGGGCCGCGGCCATCGCCGCCCAGGCCGAGATCGCGGTGGGCACCGCCGACGTGGTGCTGTTCGTGGTGGACGCCATGGTCGGGGCCACCGACGTGGACGAGGCTGCGGTCAAGATGCTGCGCCGCAGCGCCAAGCCGGTGATCCTGATCGCGAACAAGGCCGACAACACCACCATCGAGATGGAGGCGACCTCGCTGTGGTCGCTCGGCCTCGGTGAGCCGTTCCCGATCTCCGCGCTGCACGGCCGCGGCTCCGGCGACCTGCTCGACGCGATCCTGGAGGCGCTGCCCGAGGCGCCGAAGATCGTGGAGGACCGGCCGCGCGGCCCGCGCCGGGTGGCGCTGGTGGGCCGCCCCAACGTGGGCAAGTCCAGCCTGCTGAACCGCTTCTCCGGCGAGGAGCGCGCGGTGGTCGACTCGGTAGCCGGCACCACTGTCGACCCGGTCGACAGCCTGGTCGAGATCGGCGGCGAGACCTGGCAACTGGTCGACACCGCCGGCCTGCGCAAGCGAGTCGGCAAGGCCAGCGGCACCGAGTACTACGCCAGCCTGCGTACCGCCTCGGCGATCGAGGCGGCCGAGGTCGCCGTGGTGCTGATCGACTCCAGCGAGGTGATCAGTGAGCAGGACCAGCGGATCCTCACCATGGTGGTCGAGTCCGGCCGGGCGCTGGTCATCGCGTTCAACAAGTGGGACCTGGTCGACGGCGACCGCCGCTACTACCTGGACAAGGAGATCGACCGGGAGCTGCGACGCATCCCCTGGGCGATCCGGCTGAACCTGTCCGCGAAGACCGGCCGCGCCGTCGACAAGCTCGCCCCCGCGCTGCGCAAGGCGCTGGCGAGCTGGGAGACGCGCATCCCCACCGCGCAGCTCAACCAGTGGCTCACCGCGCTGGTCCAGGCCACCCCGCACCCGGTGCGCGGCGGACGAGCGCCGCGCATCCTGTTCGCCACCCAGGCCGGGGCGGCGCCGCCGCGCTTCGTGCTGTTCACCACCGGGCCGCTGGACGCCGGCTACCAGCGCTTCGTCGAGCGCAAGCTCCGCGAGGAGTTCGGCTTCGAGGGCAGCCCGATCGAGATCTCGGTACGCCCGCGCAAGAAGCTCGGCCCCGGCGGCCGGGGCAAGGCCCACGGCTGACCCGTTCTCTGCCGCACGCCACCCTCCTAGGATGCTCTAGGGGGTGTGGCGCGCGGCGCGGGAGGGGCCTCTGCGCACGGTGCGAAGATCCTGCGCTAAGCTGTACCGGCTGCCGCGGGGGAAACCTGGCGGGGGCATCGGGACGTGGCGCAGCTTGGTAGCGCACTTGACTGGGGGTCAAGGGGTCGTCGGTTCGAATCCGGCCGTCCCGACGCAGGTCAGAGGGCTGATCCGGAAAACGGGTTGGCCCTTTCGCCGTTCTTGGGACCAAGATCAGTCAAGTTGGAGCTGGCCTGGCGTTGCTTGACCGTTGGTCAAGCAATGTGGCCAGCCCGTTACCTGCCAAATTGCTCCTTTCGCATCATCTAGGCGGCCCACGACGCGGGCCGCCTCGACGACGCGGGACGTGGGCCGGGCCGATGGGCCTCCTAGGCGCGCGGCAGCGCAAGCCAGTCGTGCCAGGTGATGTCGCGGCCCAGATAACGGGGCTGCTGGAAGGGCCAATCTGCGGCAATCCATTGCGGCACCAGGGCGTCGAGCGCGCGCTCCACCTCGCTGCCGACGAGGTCGTCCACCACCCACCAGGAGACCTCTCCGTCGGAGCCGGTGCGCTCGGGCGGATCGATGTAGACGCAGCCGAAGATCGCCGTCTCCTCGTCGTTCAGCAGCACGTAGTTGAACGACTGGTGCGCGGCTATCTCCTTCTCGTGCCGCAGCAAGTCGATGCGGTCCTCTTCATGGGTCATCGTCTCCTCGGGCCAACCCCAGGCCGGGCCGAAGATCTCCCACAAGCGCTCTCGAGAGCCCATCACGGCGGGGTAGTCGATCGCGGTGTCCGACTCGCGGATCGGCCGTAGGTGAAGCGCGGTGTTGGGCACGGGTACGTAGACGGGGTGGACGAAATCCTCAGGCAGCCAACTCATAGGGGCTGAGGCTACAACCGGCCGATGCGGGATGATCCAGGCGCCTTGCCGTGGCGGCCGGTGTGGCGAGGCAGGACAAGCCGGGCCGTCGCCGTGTGCCTTGCGGCCGGGTCCGCATTTCCTCAATCGCACGCTGCGGTCGCCGAGGGGGTCGGCGATCTGGGGACCCGATGGGGACCTCACGGTGTGCGCGATAGTGGCCGGGATGCCGTCGACTGCACGGCCTGACCGTGGAGACAGTGTGCGTGACGTGCGTGGACGTGTGGCGAGTCGTCCTGGGGGTCAAGGGGTCGTCGGTTCGAATCCGGCCGTCCCGACAAAGAAGAAGCCCTGACCAGCGGGAACACTGGTCAGGGCTTTGATTTTCTTCGATGGAGATTTGAACCGCCCCCCGAAAACCCCCCGTTTACGCGGTGCGGCAACCAAGTTCGTCATCGGTGTGCATCGTTCTCTCCTGGCGACGATCCTTGGTTGCTCGGGTGGCTGCCGAGCCGTTCGAGGATGCCGGACACGTCTGGGGCTTGTACCGGCTTGGCGATGTAGTAGGTCCTTGATCGCCTACGACCACTGACCCGACTTCGGACCAAGTTCAGTGTGGATCGCCGGATCTGATCACGGCATGGTTCTTCCGTCCATCGGTTCACTGATGATCGGGCTTCACGTGTGGGGGTTGAGGTTGCGTCCGCTGGAGCGGTGTACGACTTGCCCGTGATGGGCCGACCATGTGACGCGGAGCGGTGAGGAGAATGTCGGCAACGGCACCTTCCTCACCGTTCCTACGATCATGCCTCCTGGATCATGCCCACGTGGACGGCCACTCGCCGGTGATAAGGCGAATCTTGTAGTGCCACCAGTCGTCCGGGCCGTCGACCTGATTGCTTCCACCCGCCCTGGGAGGAGCCGTGGGACATGGACTGGTCGTGGCCAGTCGACGTCAACGGGGTCCAGCGGCTGACGTCTGCCCTCGTCGGGTGCCCGGACCCGCTGCAGCCATGCGGCGAATGTCCCGCGCACCGCACGTTGCGCGAGCCACGGAGAGACCGCCACCGCGTGAGGTCCCGGTGACGATCGTGCTGACCGAGGACGGTGAAGTGCTCCTCGGCCGGAAACTGCGCCGCAGCCGCCGCCCCCGGGGACGCCCGGGAGCACCTGCACGCCGCCCGGGAAACCTCCGGTCTGCTCGGGCTGACCGTCTGGGCCGAGCAGGCCACCACCGAGCCGCGGGCGGCCGGCGAGTCGGTCGGCACACCGGAGCTGCCGGCCGCCCGGCTGCTCACCGGGCAGCAGCTACGGATCGCGCAGCTGGTCGCCGAGGGGGCCACCAACCGCGAGATCGCCACCCGGATGTTCCTCTCCACCCGGACCGTCGACCACCACCTGCGCAACGTCTTCCATCGGCTCGGCATCCGGTCCCGTACCGAGCTCGCCCGCGCGCTGCACTGAACCCGGCGCGGCGGCGGGCGGCGACGGTCAGGGCAGCACGACGGTACGGGCGCCCTCGCCGCGGGCCATCCGGTCGAACGCCGCCGCGGCGCCGTCCAGGCCGGTCCGGTCGGTGATCAGGGTGGCCGGGTCCAGGGTGCCGTCGAGCACGGCGCGGGCCAGCTCGGGCAGGTCCCGGTCCGGGTCGGACGAGCCGTACACCGAGGAACGCAGTGTCCGCCCGGAGTGGAAGATGTCCAGCGCGCTCAGGCTGACCACGTCGTCCCGCGCGCCCATCCCCACGACGGTGACCTGCCCGCCGCGTCGGGCGGCCCGCCAGGCGGCGCGGATGGTCACGCCGCGGCCGACGCACTCCAGGGCGTGGTCGACGCCACGCCCGTGGGTGCGCTCCCGGATCGCCCGGCTCAGCGCGTCGTCGGCGACGAGGAAGTCGGTGGCCCCGGCGGCGGCGGCCAGTTCGGCCTTGGCGGGCGACACGTCGACGGCGAGCACCGGATCGGCGCCGGCGGCCCGGGCGGCGGAGACCACCGACAGGCCCACCCCGCCGAGACCGATCACCGCCACCGAGTCGCCGGGCGCCACCCGGGCGGTCCGGCGTACCGCGCCGACCCCGGTGAGCACGGCGCAGCCCAGCAGGGCCGCGGTGGCGAACGGCAGCTGCGCCGGAACGTCGATCACCGCCTCCTGCGGCACCACCACCTCCTCGGCCAGCGCGCCGAGGCCGAGGGCGACGTGCAGCGGCGAACCGTCCGAGGTCCGGCCCCGGGCGGTCGCGGGGGAGCCCGTCCGCTCGCAGAACCACGGCTCGCCGCGACCGCAGTACCAGCACCGCCGGCAGGGCGGCGCCCAGTTCAGCACCACGTGCGTGCCGGGCCGGACCCGGTCGACGCCGGGGCCGACCTCGATCACCTCGCCCGCCGCCTCGTGCCCGAGCACCAGCGGGTACGGCGGCGCGACCGTGCCGTTGACCATGGACAGGTCCGAGTGGCAGACCCCGGCGGCCCGTACCCGCACCCGTACCTCACCCGGCCCGGGGTCCGGCAGCTCCACCTCCTCCACCGTCAGCGGCTGGTCCACGCCGCGGGCGAGCAGCGCCCTCATCGCTGGATCGCCTTGGTCTGGAGGAACTCGTCGAGCCCGTAGCGACCCAGTTCCCGGCCGAGGCCGGACTGCTTGTAGCCGCCGAACGGGGCGAGCGGGTTGAACGGCGCGCCGTTGATGTCGACGGCTCCGGTGCGGATTCGCCGGGCGACCCGCACCGCCCGCTGCTCGTCGGCGGACCAGACAGCGCCGGCCAGGCCGTACCGGGAGTCGTTCGCGACGGCCACCGCTGCCTCCTCGTCGTCGGCCGCCGTGCCGGCCGGCACGCTCGCCAGCACCTCCTCGGTCGCCGGGTTGTGCACCGCGATGGTCTGCCCGCAGGAGGGGGCGACCCACGCTCCGTCGAGATAGATGTCGGTTCGTGCGAGATCCATCGCGCCCCTCACGGTGGTCAAAAACTAGCGCTGCAAGTTTTTACTCTAGTGCCCCGGATCGGCTGGCGGGAGGGGTGGTAGCGGCCCGATGTGCTCCTCGTAGGTGCGGGAGAGCCCATGGATGAGCGCGTCGAGGCCGAGCGCGAAGGCGCCCTCGTCCACCCGTTGCTGATGCTCGGCGAGCCGGTGCGCCTGGGTCAGGTGCGGATACCGCTCCCCGTACAACCCCGGGTCCTCGACGAAGCCACGGGCGAACGATCCGAGCGCGGAGCCCGCCACGAAGTAGCGCATCAGCGCGCCGATGTGCGTCGCGCGTGCGGGCGGCCAGCCGGCAGCGACGAGCCCGCCGTAGACCGCGTCGGCCATCGCCAGCGCCGCGGGCCGCCGGCCCGGCCCGCGGGCCAGGTACGGCACGATGTTCGGGTGCGCGGCCAGTGCCGCGCGATACGAGTGCCCCCACCGGCGCAGCGCCTCGCGCCAGTCGAGGCGCCCGAAGAAGGAGACGTCCACCTGGGCGGTGACGCTGTCGGCCACCGCGTCGAGAATCTCGTCCTTGGTGGCGAAGTGGTTGTAGAGCGAGGGCCCGCGTACGCCGAGTTCGGCAGCGAGCCGGCGGGTGGAGAACGCCTCCAGCCCGTCCGCGTCGATCAGCGCGGTGGCGGCATCGACGATCCGCTGCCGGCTGAGCAGGGCCTGCCTCGGCCGGGGCATCCGCGCCTCCCTCGCTCACTCGTCGGTCCGCGGCAACTCTGCCACAGCCGGGTCTGGACTTACTTAAACTTGCAGCGCTAGTTTATGCCGCATGGACCTTCAGCTCTCCGCAGAGCAGGCGGCGGTTCGTCAGCTCGCCGCCGAGTTCGTCGACCGTGAGGTGGTCCCGCACGCCGCGGCCTGGGACCGGCGCGAGTCGGTCGACCCGGAGATCGTGGACAAGCTCGGCCGGCTGGGCTTCCTCGGGCTGACCATCCCCGAGGAAGACGGCGGGTCCGGCGGCGACCACCTCTCCTACTGCCTGGTGCTGGAGGAGCTCGGCCGGGGCGACTCCGCCGTCCGGGGCATCGTCTCGGTGTCGCTCGGGCTGGTCGCCAAGGCCATCGCCGCGCACGGGTCCGCCGCGCAGCGTGCCGAGTGGCTGCCCCGGCTCTGCGCCGGCACCGCGCTCGGCTGCTTCGCCCTGACCGAACCGGACAGCGGCTCGGACGCGGCCGCGCTGACCACCCGGGCGACCCGCGACGGCGGCGACTGGCTGATCACCGGCGCGAAGACGTTCATCACCAACGGCACCGTGGCCGACGTGGTCCTGCTCTTCGCCCGCACCGGCGGACCCGGACACCGGGGCATCAGCGCGTTCCTGGTGCCCACCAACGTCGCCGGGCTCACCCGGAGGGAGATCCACGGCAAGCTCGGGCTGCGTGGGCAGGCAACCGGTGAGCTGCGCTTCGACGCCGTCCGGGTGCCCGACTCGGCGCGCCTCGGCCCGGCCGGCGGCGGGTTCCGGCTGGCCCTGGCCACTCTGGCCAAGGGCCGGATGTCGGTGGCCGCCGGCTGCGTCGGCATCGCCCAGGGCTGCCTCGACGCGGCGGTCGGCTACGCCGGGCAGCGCACCCAGTTCGGCAAGCCGATCGCCGGGCACCAGCTGGTGCAGCAGTTGCTCGCCGCCATCGCCGTGGACACCGCCGCCGCCCGGCTGCTGGTGTGGCGGGTGGCCGACCTCGTGGACCGGGGCGAGGCGTTCGCCACCGAGGCCTCGATGGCCAAGCTCTTCGCCAGCGAGGCAGCGGTCCGGGCGGCCAACAACGCCGTCCAGGTCTTCGGCGGGTACGGCTACATCGACGAGTACCCGGTCGGCAAGTACCTGCGCGACGCCCGGGTCGCCACCCTCTACGAGGGCACCAGCCAGATCCAGCAGCTGCTCATCGGGCGCGCGCTCACCGGCGTCAACGCCTTTTAGCAAAGGGGAGAACCGTGACCAGATTCGCCGACCGGGTGGCCGTCGTCACCGGCGCCGGGCAGGGCATCGGCGCGGCGACCGCGCACCGGCTGGCCGCCGAGGGCGCCGCCGTCGCCGTGGTCGACCTCGACGAGGAGCGCAGCCGGGCGGTCGCCGACGAGATCACCGCGGCCGGCGGCCGGGCCGTCGGCATCGGCTGCGACGTGACCGACCCCGCGGCGGTGGCCGCGATGAGCGACCGGGTGGTGCAGGCGTACGGCGGGTTGCACGTGCTGGTGAACAACGCCGGCATCACCCGCGACGACCTGCTGTTCAAGATGCCCCTGCCACACTGGGAGGCGGTGCTGACCACCAACCTGACCAGCATGTTCCTCTGCTGCCAGGCCGCCCAACAGCACATGGTCGCGGCCCGCTACGGCCGGATCGTCAACCTCAGCAGCCGCTCCGCCCTCGGCAACCGGGGCCAGGTCAACTATGCGGCGGCCAAGGCGGGGGTGCAGGGCCTGACGGCCACCCTCGCCATCGAACTCGGCCCGTACAACGTCACGGTCAACGCCGTCGCCCCGGGCTACGTGGCCACCGCGATGACCGCCGCCACCGCGCAGCGGGTCGGCAGCAGCCCGGAGGAGCATCAGCGGATGGTCGCCGAGCACACCCCGCTGCGCCGGGTCGCCCAGCCGACCGAGATCGCTTCGGTGATCGCCTTCCTGGCCAGCGACGACGCGTCGTACGTCAGCGGACAGACCCTGTACGTCAACGGCGGCGCGCGCTGAGGCGCGCCGGCGGACCAGCACCCGGAGGGGACATGGACTTCGCGCTTTCCGACACCGAGCGGGCGATCCGCGACACCGCCCGCGACTTCATCACCAGGGAGGTCATGCCGCTGGAGCAGGAGCTGCTGCGGCGGGAACGGGCGCACCGGCCCGGACTGGAGCACAGCGAGCTGCGCGAGTTGCAGCTCAGAGCGCGCAAGTTCGGGTTCTGGGGGCTGGCCACCCCGGAGGAGTACGGCGGCATGGACCTGCCGGCCGTCACCCAGTCCCTGATCTGGACCGAACTCGGCCGCTCGTTCGTGCCGTTCCGGTTCGGCGGCGAGGCGGACAACATCCTGTTCCACGCCAATGACGAGCAGAAGCGCGAATACCTGGTCCCGACCATCGAGGGGGAGCGGCGCAGCTGCTTCGCGATCACCGAGCCCGGCGCCGGCTCCGACGCGGCCAACATCAAGCTCAGCGCCCGCCGCGACGGCGACGACTGGATCCTCAACGGCGAGAAGACCTTCATCACCGGCGGTCACGACGCCGACTTCGCCATCGTGATCGCGGTGACCGACCGGGAGAAGGGGGCCCGCCACGGCGGCGCCACCGCGTTCCTGGTGGACCGGTCGATGGGCTGGCGCTCGGAGTTCATCCAGACGATGGGCGAGGGTGGCCCCGCCTCGCTGGTCTTCGACGACGTCCGGGTGCCCGGGCGCAACATCCTCGGCGAGCCCGGGCAGGGCTTCAGCCTCGGCATGGAGTGGATCGGCAAGGGCCGCTACATTATCCCGTCGCACGCCGTCGGCATCGCCGAGCGGGCGTTGTCGATGGCCATCGACCACGCCAACACCCGGGAGACCTTCGGCGCGAAGATCGGCACCAACCAGGCCATCCAGTGGATGATCGCCGACTCGGAGACCGAGCTGGAGGCGGCCCGCTGGCTCATCCTGCGCGCCGCCTGGACCGTCGAACAGGGCATGGACCCGCGGCACGCCTCCTCGATGGCGAAGCTTTACGGCGCGGGCATGGTCAATCGGGTGGTCGACCGCGTTCTGCAGATCCACGGCGGCATGGGCTACACCCGCGAGCTGCCGATCGAGCGCTGGTACCGGCAGGTCCGGCTCTACCGGATCTTCGAGGGCACCGACGAGATGCAGCGACTGATCATCTCCCGCGACCTGCTGCGCGGCTACACGAAGCTGGGAGGGCACCTGGCATGAGGGTCTTCGCGTCCATCGAGGAGTTGGCCGAGGCGACCGGCGAGACCCTGGGCCCCGGCCCCTGGTTCCGGATCGACCAGCAACGGGTCGACCGGTTCGCCGACGCCACCGACGACCGCCAGTGGATCCACATCGACCCGCGACGGGCCGCGGCCGGCCCGTTCGGCGGCACCATCGCGCACGGCTACCTCACGTTGTCCCTGCTGCCGGCGCTGGCCGGTGGCCTTTACCGGGTCGAGGGGGTGGCCATGGGGGTCAACTACGGCCTCAACCGGGTGCGCTTCCCGGCCCCGCTCCGGGTCGGCAGCGCGGTCCGCGCCACCGCGACCCTGGCCGAGGTGTCACCCGTGGACGGCGGCGTGCAGGTGGTCACCGCGGTCACCGTGGAGAGCGACGCCGGCGGCAAGCCGGTCTGCGTCGCCGAGACGGTCAGCCGCCTGGTGCGGGGCGTGGCCCGATGACCGCGCTGTCGCTGGCCATGGTGCTGGCCGAGTCCGCCCGCCGGCACGCCGACACCGTCGCCGTGGTCGACGGCGACACCCGGGTGACGTACGCCGAGCTGTGGCTGGAGGCGCGCAGCTACGCCGCCGGGCTGCGCGAGTGGGGGGTCGGCCCCGGCGACAAGGTGGCCCTGCTGGCCCCGAACGTGGTGGACTTCCCCCGGGTCTACTACGGGGCCCTCGCCGCCGGCGCGGTGCTCGTCCCGGTGCACCTGCTGCTGACCGTGGACGAGGCGGCGCACGTGCTGACCGACAGCGACACGAAGCTGCTGGTGTGCCACAGCTCCCAGCTCGCCCTGGGCGCCGCCGCCGCGGCGGCGGCCGGCGTGCCGCTGGTGACCGTGGGGCCGGCGGCCGCCGGCGCGGTCGCGCCCCGCCTGGAGGAGCTGAGCCACCCGCTGCCACCGCTGCCGTCGTACGTCACCCGGTCGGCGGAGGACCCGGCGGTGGTGCTCTACACCAGCGGCACCACCGGGGTGCCCAAGGGCGCCGTGCTCACCCATCTCAACCTGGTCATGAACGCCACCGTGAACGTCTTCGACGCCAACGACGCGCGCAGGACGGACGTAGTGCTCGGCTGCCTGCCGCTGTTCCACAGCTTCGGCCAGACGGTGGCGATGAACGGCACCTTCCGGATCGGCGCGACGCTGGTGCTGCTGAGCCGGTTCACCGGGCCGGCCGCCATCGAACTGATGCTGCGTGAGGGGGTGGACGTCTTCCACGGCGTGCCCACCATGTACGTGGCGCTGCTCGACGCCGCCCGGGACCGGGACGACCTGCCCCGGCTGCGGCTCTGCGTCTCCGGCGGGGCGTCGCTGCCGGTGGCCGTGCTGGAACGGTTCCACGCCGCCTTCCAGACGACGGTCTTCGAAGGGTACGGGCTCTCCGAGACCTCACCCACCGCCACCACCAACCAGCCGCACTTCGGCACCCGCGCCGGGACCATCGGGCACCCGGTCTGGGGCGTGGAGGTGGAGATCGCCCGCGCGGAGGTGGACGAGCGGATCGAGCTGCTGCCGACCGGAGAGCTCGGCGAGATCGTCATCCGGGGGCACAACGTCTTCGCCGGTTACCTGGGGCGGCCCGAGGCGACCGCGGAGGCGGTGGTGGACGGCTGGTTCCGTAGCGGTGACCTGGGGCGCAAGGACGCCGACGGGTTCATCACCATCATCGACCGGAAGAAGGACATGATCATCCGGGGTGGCTTCAACGTCTACCCACGCGAGGTGGAGGAGGTCCTTGCCGGGCACCCGGCGGTCGGCCAGGTGGCGGTGATCGGGGTGCCCGACCCGCGTCACGGCGAGGAGGTCTGCGCGGTGGTGGTGGCGGACCCGGCCGGCCCGGGCCTGCCCGACGAGCAGGAGATGATCGACTGGTCGCGGGAGCATCTGGGCCGGCACAAGTACCCGCGGCAGGTCCGGTATGTCGACGACCTGCCGCTCGGGCCGAGCCACAAGGTGCTCAAGCGGGAACTGCGTCGCCGGATGGCCCCTCCCGACTGACCACCGCCCGCCGTCCGCTGCCACCCGCCCGGGCCGCGGCCCTCGTCGCGCTCGCCGCGCAGCGAGGGCCGCTTCCTCCGGCTGTCGCGCCGGCGAGCGTCGCCCGTCGTCGTGCTCGGCGGGCGGTCCCGGCGGTGGCGTCGAATACTGAGCCGATGACCAACCCCGACCTCGATCCCGAGGTGTACCCGCCGATCGACCCGCGTGTGGACGTGCCGGACGGCCCCGGCGCACACCCCCGGATGACGATCGTGCTGACCGAGGACGGGCTGCCGCAAGTCCGGTCGGTACACGATCTATAAAGCTGACGGGGAGCCACAGCCAGGAGCCAGCCGTAGTAGGTGGAGACGGCCACGCCGATGACCCGAAGGACAGGCTCGACCCCGAAGCGATCGCGTAGCTCGTTGACGAGCGTCACGACCGTCGCCGGGTCGGGTCGAGCTCCGAGGCGAAAAAGCCGACGCAGCCTTCAGGATCTCGTTGGCCCGCTTCAGCTCGGCGTGCTCCGGCCGCAGCCGACGCAGCTCCTCCACCTCCGAGGTTGTCGGCCGGTCGTCGTGCTGACCACGGTCGGCCTCGTCCTGGCGGATCCAGTTGCGCAACGCCTCGTGATGCACCCCAAGCTGGCGGGCCAGTTGACGGATCACGGGCTTCGGGTCCGACTCCCGATCCAAGCGCACCGCACGTTCACGCAGCTCATCGGCGTACTTCTTCGGTGCCGCCACGGATGACTCCCTTCAGCTCCATCAGAGCATGATCGAAAGCCTCCGAGCTACCGGGGGAACCTCAGGGCTGGTGCCCCCAGAAGAACAGGTACTTGACCCGCCCGCCCGCAGCGGCGAGCGCCCGCAGCTCGGGCAGGCTGCGCGGCGAGGAGGTGATGTCGGACATGTTCGGCAGGGTGCCAGAACCGTATGGTCACGCGCCACAGGGTTTGCTCCGCCGGTCGCGGGTCTGCCGGCCGTCCTCCCCGGGGTTGAGCGGGCCGAGAGCGACCTTGCTGCCCTTCGGTTTGAGGCGAGGCGCCTCGGCCTTGCGACGCGCCGAGATTTTTATTGCTGAGTCAAAAATTCGACGTTCATCTCTGGCGTTGGGAGTGGTCGTGCGTTCATGATGTTGGCGGTACGGCCGCCCGGAGAACCGCCCACCCTGTTGGATGACGTGCTCGGCAGGGCCGGCCGGTCCCGGGCGCGTCGCTTTTCGACTGGGAGGTAGTCATGACACCGACGGGATCACGCAGGCCCGCCCTGTTCCGGTCCGGCATCGCGGCCGCAGCAACCGTGCTGGCTCTTGCCGCGAGCACCGTGTCCGCGACGGCAGCCCCAGCCGAAGGTGACATCCTCGCCGCGGGCGGCCCGACCGCCGTGGCTGGCTCCTACATCGTCGTGTTGCGGGACTCCGCCGTCAGAGCGACCGCCGTGGACACCACTGCCCGTGACCTCACCGCACAGCAGGGCGGCGGCGTCGGCCCGGTCTACCGGCACGCCCTGCGAGGCTTCGAGGCCCGACTCTCCGAGCGCGGCGCCCGCCGCCTCGCCGCGCATCCGGCCGTCGCTTCCGTTACGCAGAACCACACGGTGTCCGTGGCAGGCGTGCAGAGCCCGACGCCGTCCTGGGGCCTGGACCGGATCGACCAGCGCGCGTTGCCCTTGGACAACTCGTTCACCTATCCTCGCGTGTCGCCGGGCGTGCGGGCGTATGTCATCGACTCCGGGATCAACCTGACCCACACCGAGTTCGCCGGGCGGGCGGTGTCCGGCTGGGACTTCATCGACAACGATGCCGACGCCACCGACTGTATGGGGCACGGTACCCACGTCGCCGGCACGGTCGGCGGCACCACTTACGGGGTGGCCAAGAACGTGCAGTTGGTGGCCGTACGCGTCTTCAACTGCGACGGCCGCGGCACCACCTCGAACGTTCTTGCCGGGGTCGACTGGGTGACCGGCGACCATGATCCGGGTGAGTCGGCCGTGGCGAACATGAGCCTCGGCGGCCCGCCGTACGCGCCCATGGTCGACGCCGTGCGACGGTCGATCGCAGACGGCGTCACCTACGTGGCGGCTGCGGGCAACGAGAGCGGCGCCGACGCGTGTTCCTACACCCCGGCCTCCGTCCCGGAGGCGATCACCGTCGCCGCCACCGACGCCACCGACGCCCGCGCATCGTTTTCCAACATCGGTACGTGCGTGGACCTGTTCGCGCCCGGCGCCGAGATCACCTCGGCCTACATCGGCAGCAGCACCGCAACCCGCACCGCCTCCGGAACCTCGATGGCCACCCCGCACGTCACCGGGGCGGCGGCGTTGATCCTGGCCGACAACCCCACCTACACCCCGGCGCAGGTGACCCAGGCACTCCTGGCCGACACCACTCCCGGCGTGGTGACCGATCCGGGTGTCGGCTCGCCGAACCGGCTGCTCTACGTCAGCGCCACCACCCCGGCCAACGACTTCGCACTGACCGCTACCCCCGCCAGCGGCACCGTCACTGCCGGCGGCACCATCTCCACCACGATCACCGCGACCGTCACAAACGGTGCGGCCCAACCGGTCTCCCTGGTGGCCCGCGGCCTACCCGGAGGCGCCGACGCCACATTCCAGCCCGCGAGCGTTCCCTCCAATGGCAGCACCACCCTGACCATCAACACAGCGTCGACAACCATGGCCGGCGACTACACCATCACGGTGATCGGCACCGGGACCGGTGCAACCCGCGCGACGGCATTCCAGCTACACGTCAACGACCCGGCCGGCTGCGTCGGCTCGAACGGCACAGACACGGCGATCACCCAGAGCACGAGCGCCCTGGTCCCCATCGCGATCACCGATTGCCCCGGCGCCGCCGCTCGCAACAGCACCATCGAACTGCACATCGACCATTCTGGCATCGGTGACCTCGACATACGGCTGCTCTCACCCGACGGCACCTGGTACTACCTGTTGGACCGCACCGGCGGCCAGAGCGACGACATCGACTACACCTTCACCCACGACCTGTCGTCCGAGACCGCGAACGGCACCTGGACGCTGTGGCTCAACGACCTCCTGCACTCGGGCACCGGGTTCCTCGACTCGTGGCGGATCAACCTCGCGGGCGCTGACCTGCCGGCGCCAGCATGCGGTGGCCGCACCACCACCACCAACCTACGGATACCGGCCGCCGGCACGGTCGAATCGTCAATCAGCGTGGCCGACTGCGGCCTGGCGCCGTCGACCAAGAGCTACATCGAGCCCAATATCCGTCACCAGTACGGCCGAGACCTTCGAGTCTCCCTCATCGCGCCGGACGGGCAGGCAATCCTGCTCAAGGATGCCTACGTGGGGTCGTACCGAGCAAACGTCCGCGAAACCTTCATCACCGATCTGTCGAGCAAGCCCACAGCTGGCACCTGGAAACTGCGGGTCGAGAACGTCGCCAACTATGAAGGCACGTTCGAAGGCTGGAAGCTGACCCTCGATGGCGGCACCACACCACCGCCCACCACACCACCGCCCACCACACCGCCGCCGACGACGCCTCCCCCCACCACGCCGCCGCCGACGACGCCACCGCCCACCACCCCGCCTCCGACCACCCCGCCCCCCGGTGGGAGCGCCGCCTGCACCGCCGTCTACTCCGTGCAGGACCAGTGGAACGGTGCGTTCGTCGCCAACGTCAACGTCACGGCAGGAGCCACCCCGCTCACCGGCTGGCGGGTCACCCTCAACCTGCCGGGCGGCGCCTCGGTCACCTCGCTCTGGAATGGTGTCAACAGCGGCACCAGCGGGACCATCACCGTCGCGAACCAGAGCTACAACGGACGGCTGTCCGCAGGCCAGACCACCAGTTTCGGATTCCAGGGCACCGGAAACGGCAACGGCGCCACCGTCACCTGCACCGGAAGCTTGAGCTAAGAGCGACCGGCAATAGGTAGGGCGTCTGAACAGGGAGGACCCCCGAGGCAGCAAGCAGGCACGGGCCCATTGATCACGAGAGTTCTCTACGCTTCGTGACCGATGGAGTCCCGTGCCTGCATAGATTGGGTGCCGTCCGCGACGGTGATCTGGTCGATCCGCCGCCGGAGCATCGGCGCCAGAGCCAGCAGTGGGGCCGAGGGTGTCGATGACCCTCTGCGCCGCCGAGTGCGACCCCCCCCCGAACAGTGGGCCCACCCCTGGAAGGCCGTCGAGATCACCTGCACCCATCGTGGTCCACGATGGACGCCACAGCGAGTTACGAGACACGCCCTCAGCATCAAACCAAGTGGGGAGCGACAATCCTGACCATCAGTTCTCTGTGGGAGTTCACGCCGGACCGCTCGCCCGCATCACCCCACGTCAGCGCCCGTCGCCCTGTCCAGCATCGATGAGCACTTCGGGCGCGTTGACCACTTCGCCGAGCTGCGCCCAATCTGCTCTCCCCAACCGGGCTCGCACCGGGCCGCCCACCGATCGTGAAGCTGCCAGCCCGGTGCCACGGTTGGCGCCAGCGCCTGGCTCCCACCGGAGAGCACGCCCACGATCGCCGCGCCGTGTCAGCGGCATGAGCGCGCACCTGATCAAGCGGTCCTGGCGACCGCACCGCGCCTGATTGGCGTTAGATGTGCGCACTGTCCCCAACTCTGTGGCCGTGCGTTACGGGTCGAGTGGTTCGATGACCTGTTTTCGGGCGCAGGCTGTCGACGCTGGGGACGGCGACGTGGGCGAGGAAGTCGTCGCCGGCCGGCCACGACGTACACCGACAGCACCTCGGGCAGTTCCATCGCATATTCCTTGAAGCCGTCGATGACGGTGCGGCTCAGGGGCCGGACCTGCACGTGCAGCAATACCTCCGCAATCGCATATTGGCACGAGCGTGAGCAGCGAAGTGGTCAAGGAATGCTCGCGTCTGGATGGTGCTGGCTGTCGTTCTGGGCCCCGCTGACGCCATTCACGAGAGCCATGGCGCGCCGCCCACTCACCGGTCTCGTCGCCGAGGCGACCACGGTCACCCCTTCGTCGCGCGGGGCGCCCGGCGACCGGCCCAGCGGGCCAGCAGGTTCAACCCCAGGGCGTAAGCGGCGGCGCTCACCAGCAAGGCGGCGCTGCTGCCGCGCCCCCAGTCACCCACCGGCACGGGCGGTACGGCCCAGACATCCGTCGACAGTCCGGCCAGCGCGATCGCCGTGCCGGCCGCGATCGGTGGGACGGCCCACAACAGCGCGTACGGCGCGGCGAACCGGTCGTCCTGCAGCAGCCCGACCAGGGTGGCGGCGAACCAGCCCAGCAGGAGCAGGAACACGAGCGGCCAGCGCGTCGCGGCTCGCCGCAGGTGCCCCAGAAGCAGCGCGCCGAGACCGACGCCGGCAGCGGCATAGAGCGGGAAGGCGGCCAGCTCGCACAGGAGGACCCGCACCAGGATCGGGTCATCGAGTGCCGGGGTCGTGAAGTAGACGCCCTCGCGTGCGCGGGCGAGCGGGTAGGCGACCGCGACGGCCACGCCGGCCAGGAGCAGCGCGAGCGGGACCGCCACGACCAGCGCCCTCGCCTGTGTGTTGCGGCTGGCTAGGGCGGCCCCGGCCAGCAACGCCAACACTTGTCCGCAGAGGACACCGGAGGTGTACTGGAAGATGCGCGTGGTGTGGAGCAGCTCGTACTGCTGTGCGTCACCCTGCGCGTCGTAGTTGACCCAGAAACCGTAAAACGCGTCGTTGAACGGCATGGCCACGAGCACCAGCAGCGCCATCGCCGGCACCGACCAGACAGCCGGGTGCGTCATGGCACGCGGAGCCGCTGGTAGACGGCCGCCTGCCAACCCCGGGCGCATCCGCCAAGTCTGCGCGTCCCGGCTGCGGTCGGGCAAGCCTGCGCGTCATCGGTATGGTGCGGGTTTGCCATCCGGCTGCAGGTCGTGATCAACGCCCGGGTAGCAGCACAGGTGCTCGGCTTCCACCACCGACCGCGACGAGGAGTTGCCATGACCGAGGTCGTCACCTACCGGCCCGAGCCGGCGGAGATGTCGTACACCTTCGGCGGCCGGGAGCCGGTCCTGCGGGTCCGGCCCGGCACCGTCGTGCAGTTGTACACCGAGGACTGCTACGGCGGCCGGGTGCGTGGCATCGACGACCTGCCCTCGCGGGTGTGTGAGTTTCCCTATCTCAACCCGGTGACCGGGCCGATCCACGTCGAGGGCGCCGAACCGGGGGACACGCTCGCGGTGCACGTGGTGGCCGTCGAACCGGCCCGGGACTGGGCGGTCTCCAGCACCTTCCCGCACTTCGGCGCGTTGACCGGGACGCACGCCACGGCCATGCTGCACCCGCCGCTCGACGAGCTGGTCTGGATGTACGACGTCGACGTCGCCGCAGGCACCGTGACGTACCGGGCCCGGCGCGGCGACTACACGGTGGCGCTGCCGTTGGACCCGATGCACGGGACCATGGGGGTGGCGCCGGCGGCGTTCGAGTCGCGGATGACGATCGTGCCGGACGCCCACGGCGGCAACATGGACTCGCCCGAGCTGCGGGCCGGCGTGACCGCGTACTTTGGGGTCAACGTGCCGGGTGCGCTGTTCGCGGTGGGTGACGGTCACTGCCGGCAGGGCCACGGCGAGGTGTGCGGCACCGGGGTCGAGGCGGCGATGAACACCACGCTGATTCTCGACCTGGTGAAGGGCGTGTCGACGCCGTGGCCGCGGCTGGAGTCCGACGACGCGCTGATGAGCACCGGCTCGGCCCGGCCGCTGGAGGACGCGTACCGGATCAGCCAGCACGACCTGGTCACCTGGACGGCCGAGCTGATGGGGTTGGACCAGCTCGACGCGTACCAGCTGGTCAGCCAGGCCGGTGAAGCGCCGGTGGGCAACGTCTGCGACCCGAACTACACGATGCTGGCTCGGGTGGCCCGCCGCTACCTGGGCGGGGTGACCGCGTACGACGGCGTGCACGCGCGGCTGCGCGAGACGGGCCGGGTCCACCTGGCCCACCGTTGACCGCCGACGCGGCCTCCGCTCACACCTGTCTATCCGGTCCTCGAAGTTGCGCGCTGAGCCTCATCGGCGGTGAGGCAACGGGTCGTGTCGTGTCGCCCCTCGGACACAAACGATAACCCCACGGTGTGCGCTGAGATCCACTTCAGCGCGCACCGTTTGCGTTTTCCGGCTGGTAGTTCAGCCGGTGGGTACCGGCTGCGGGCCGGCTCGCCGGCCCTGGCCAGCGGCCAGGTCATGACGAACCGGGGCAGCCGGGACTTCTTCGGCGGAGCGGTCACCGCGGGATGCCGTCCCGACCGGGGCGCGCACCAGTTGACCACCACCTGCGCGCCCGGTGGCGGCGTCGTCCCGCGCACCGGCTGGTCGGTGCGGTACGTCGACAGCCAGGAGACGGCGGCCGAGAAGGGGGGCGGCGACCAACGCGTTCGACGGCAACCTCAGCACGATCTGGCACACGAAGTACACCGGCGGCAGTGACCCGGCGCCGCACGAGATCCAGATCAACATGGGCGCGAGCTACTCCGTTTCGGGCCTGCGTTACCTGCCCCGGCAGGATGGCGGCTCCGGCGCGGCCAACGGACGCATCGGCCAGTACGAGGTGTACGTCAGCACCGACGGCACCAACTGGGGAACGGTCGTGGCCACTGGCGCGTTCGCCAACGACGCGAGCCAGAAGGACGTCCGGTTCACCGCGAAGACCGGGCAGTACTTGCGACTGCGTGCCGTGAGTGAGGTCGCCGGCAACCCGTGGACGTCGGCCGCGGAGATCTACGCCCTCAACTGAGGCTCGTCCGTGCGTTCCTGGGGGAGTGACCGCACGGGACGGTAAGGCACGAACACCAAGTATCGGTCCGCTGAACAGGGATGACATGGTGCACTCCCGAAGAGTCGACGACTTCCGGAGTCAGTCTTCACCGAGCGGCGGCATAGGTCGGATCCTTGATCTGGCAGGGATCGGGTTCACGACTGCCTCGGGTGACCGAGGGCTCCTACGCTGAAATTTGTGGAAGATGTCGATGATGCCCGCGAGCTCGTTGAGCAGCGGATGCGCGCCACGGGGTTCGAGGAGGACATCCTCGACAAGGTCTTGGATCTGCTGGAACGCTTCGACACCGATCGGGAGAAGCTGTTCGAGGAGATGCTCTCCAAGCTGGAGCAACCGGGCTATGACGGCCTGACCGACCGGTGGGAGACCAACTGCGAGCAGGCCGAGGCGCTGATGGAGCGCCTCGAATCGGACATCCGGTCGGTGCTGGAGGACAGCCAGGCCAACGCGATGTCCGTCGACGAACGGTGGACCGCGGTCGGCCCGCGTGACTTCCTCGCCGGGGAGCGCAAGATCTGGGCGGAGGTCGCCCGGCTCGACGTCCCCGAGGTCGCCACGCTGATGAGCAAGGTCCTGGAGGCCGACCTCGCGCTCATCAAGAAGTGCGAGGAGGACCTCAAGAACGCGCGCAGCAACGACGCGATCGTCGAGCAGCTGCTCCTCAAGAACTTCGGCTCCATCCAGGACACGGTCAAGAGCCTGCTCGTCAAATACCTCCCGACCTCGGGCGCCCGCCTGATCGTCCTCTTCATGAAGGACCCGTCGTCCAAGGAAGCCGCCAACGAGGCGATCAAGAACTTCGAGAAGCTCACCGCGGAGAACCTCATGGCGGCCAAGCAGAAGCGTGCCGCGAAGCAGACGGTGGTCGACAACATCAAGCTGCTGACCGCGGCCCGCGAACAGCTCGACGAGGACTGGATCGACAAGCTCTTCGCCCGCGGCGCCGAGGCGGCGGGGAACTGGCGCGGCATCGGCGCGTCCGGCGACTACCGGGCCACCGACTGGGACTGGATGAAGGAGAACGTCCTCGACCGAGGGCTCGACACGCGGGCCGAGGCGGCCAAGGAGCAGTCCAGCAAGCTCTACGACGAGCTCTTCCCCACGCTCGTGGAGGAGAGCACCAACGCCTTCGCCCAGCTGACCGATGATCCGGGCACGCTGGCGAAGTTCAACGAGGAGCTGGAGAAGGCCTCGGAATCCCTGGAGTCGCTGCTGGCGACCGAGGAGGAATACGTCAAGGACCTGGCCGAGGGACCCTACAAGCAGACGGGCCTCGCCGCGTTCGCACAGGTCAGAGACGCGGTCAAGGTGGGCTTCAAGCTGCTCGCGGACAAGACGGAGGAAGCCGACGACGAGGTGAAGAAGTCATGACCGACCTCTTCGTCGCGGCGGGCGGCCCGGTCGGCGACGGCACCCGGGCCCGGCCGTTCCACGACCCGTGGCTCGCGCTGCGGCAGGCTGCGCCCGGCGACCGCATCCACATCGCGGCGGGCACCTATACCGGGCGTGGCGAGCGCTCCTCGTGGGTCGTCGACACCCCCGAGCTGACCCTGCTCGGCGGATACAGCCCCGACTTCGCCCGCCGTACCCCCTGGCAGACACCGACGGTCTTCGCGGCAAAGACCGGCCTGCGCGTCCCGAACGAGCCGAACATGCTCCAGGGCATCGGCGGCCACGACGGCCTCGTCCTGGACGGGCTGTTCTTCGACGGGGCCGGGCGCGACGACTACGACGAGCAGGGCGGCCTGCAGCGCGCCTCCTACGGGGACGGCCCGCTGGTGAGCCTGCGCGGCGAGCGCATCACCGTCCGCGACTGCTGCTTCGCCAACGGCAGCTCCGGCGCCGTCGAGCTCGGCGGCGACTCCGTGGTCTTCGAGAACAACATCGTCGTCAACTGCGTCGGCCTCAGCCTGCTCACCGTCCGCGACGGCGCCCCCGAGACCCCGGCCGCGGTCAGCCGCAACACCTTCGCCTTCGCCCACGACGACTCCGACCCGCCGCGCGGCTCCGGCGCCGACCGGGCCGTCGGCGTACGGGTCAACGGCGCTGGCGCGATCGCCGACAACGTGTTCGTCGGCTGCGGCAACGCGGCCGTCGCCTGCCTGCGCGACGTCGGGCAGATCGCCATCGACCGCAACCTGTTCTTCGCCACACCGCGCGACATCGTGCGCAGCCGGGTGTCGGGCGCGGAGGCCGAGCTCACCGAGGAGTACGCCGCGGAGCTCGAAGACGTCGGCCTGCGCTCGGCGGCCGGCAACACCGTCGGCGACCCACAGCTGACCGGGCTCCCGGCGGCGTGGCTCGACACGTACACGGTGGACGTCGCCGTCACGTACGAGCGCCCGCCGATCGCCGCCCTCAACGCGCTGCGGAAATCGGCCGGCCTCGGCGAGCTGTCGTCCACATCAGACCGTGATGTTCAGCGGCCCGTCATGCGCCGGCTCGCCCCGGCCGAGGTGCTCGCCCTCGCGGTCGGCGCGGCGCCGGGCGCGCACCCCGCCGACCTGGCGGCGCCGGAGCCGTTCACCGAGCTCCCGGCCGGTCCGGCGTACCAGGCCGTCGACTGGGCGCGGCTCTACGAGGCCGACCCGGCGCTCGCCGGAGCCCCGGTGCAGGTGCGGGCCGGGGTCGGCTTCGACCAGAACACGCAGATCCTCCCCGAGCTCGCGGAGACGCACATCGGCGTCGCCGTCTACGAGCCCGGCACCGACAACAGCCCGTGGTGGGCGCTCGCCCCGCGCTACGGCCTCGTCCATCACCAGACTGAGGAGGCCGTACGGTATTCGCGCGGCCTCGACGTCGAGTCCACGTACCTGCTCCGCGGCACGTATCGCCTCACGCCGCCCGGCGGGCGTCAGAGCGCCACCATCGTCCTCGACTCCCTCGCGCCCGTGCTCGACGTCACGGCCCCCGAGCCGCCCCGGCCGGCCGGCCGCGACTGGTTCGTGCGAGCCGGATCCTCCGGCGGGGACGGCAGCCGCGAGGCGCCGTTCCGCGACCCGTTCCAGGCCCTCGAAAAGGCCGCCGAGGGCGACCGCATCCTCGTCGCCGCAGGTGAGTACACGGGCCGCCTGCGGTCGGGCACGTGGCGCATCCCCGTACGCAACCTGACGCTGCTGGGCGGGTGGGACGCCGAGTTCGCCGCGCGCGACCCCTGGCGACACCCCGTGCGCTTCGTGCTCACTCCGGAGACCAAGGCGAAGGGCATCTTCGGCGATCCGGTGCTCACCGGCGAGGACTCGGGGGAGGGCCTCATCCTTGACGGGTTCATGTTCGACGGGGCGACCTACAACGCGTACGCCGACAGCGGCGCCCTCGACGCGGGCCATTCCCAGTCGGCGGCGCTGCTCGACCTGCGCGGCGGCAGCGGCGGCATCACCGTGCGCAACTGCGTCTTCGCCAACGCGGCGTACTGCGCCGTGCAGCTCAGTGCGGCGTACGGGACGTTCGAGAACAACGTGGTCGTCAACACGAGCGGCACCGCCGTCCGTATCCAGGCACCCGGCGCGGGCCCCTGGACCATCCGCGGCAACACGGTCCTGTTCGCCGCCGACCCCACCGGCCGGGCCTCGACCGGGCAGTCCACGACCGGCTGCCTGCTGGACATCTCCGGCCGGGGTGTCATGCGGGTCGAGGCCAACGTGCTCGCCTTCGCCGACAGCATCGCCGTCCGCGCGACCGTGCCCGACCAGAACCTGCTGCTCGACGGGAACGTGCTCGCCGCCAACCTGTACGCCGACCTTTACGACGGCCGCCACGTGCTCGTCGACGCCGAAAACCGCGACCGGGTGTTCCGCGACGCCCCGTTCGGCGCTCAGACCGGAACCCGGTTCGAGCTGCCGGCGGTGCCGGTCGACGCCGCGTACGCCGACCAGGCCGTCGGCCGCCTCTCGGCGCTGGCCGCCGCGATGCCGAAGGACGGGCTCAACGCCGCCGCGGCGGCGCTCGGCGTCTCGGTCACGGCGCCGAAGACGGAGGCACCCGTCGAGGCGGCGCCCCCGGAGCCGAAGAAGGAACCGTCAGTGGCCGACCTGCTCGCGGACCTCGGCCGGGCCCGCAAGGCGTTCGAGGCGAAGGACGCGGCCCCGCCGGCCACAGACACTCCGCTGTACTGCCCGGTCTATCCGGTCGAGGCGGCGCTGAGGCTGGCCCTCGACGCCCCGCCAGGCGAGCCCGGCGCCCACGCCCCGCCTTCATGATCGAAGAGCTTGTTACATCCTGATTCCGCAGCTCATCTGGCTTGCTCCACCCACTCGCTCGAATCCGCGAGTAAGACGCGACGCACGTGGACCGGCAGGTTCGGGTGGTCGGCGACCGCGTGGCGAACCGTGCTGTCCGGGTCGGTGGCCAGACGTTCTGCCAACTCGACGGGCAGGTCCGGATCGCGGGGTGCTGGGCATCGCATGCGCGGGGCCGGGTCGGTCGCGAAGCGGCGTAGGGTCTGCGGCGGGAAGGTGAACACGTCGGCCGGACGCCAGCGCGTCTTTTGGTCCGGCCCGCACTCACGGTCGATGCGCGTCGGCCGGCAGTGTCCGCTGCGTGCCGCGGAGCGCCGGAAGCAGATGTACGGCGAGGACACGTGCGGCAGCGGGTCTGCGGTGACCCAGTCCAGCCGTAGGTGCTGCAGCTCGGCGACGGCCATGTGGTCTTCGACCTGCTGCAGCAGCGCCGTGTCGTCGAGTTCGTCGTCGAGCAGGTCGGTCAGCGGGCGGTCGCCCTGCTGGATCTGCGTATGGATCCGGTGGCGTATCGGCCCGGGTGTGTCCCGGCGACTGAAGACACCCACGCGTACGTTCGCGCTGGGATCCTCGGCGAGCAGGTCCCGTACTCCTGAGAGAAGCTGTGGGTGTTCGGCGACCTGCCGTCGAACATGGTGGTCGGGGTCACCAGCCAGCCTTTCTGGCCAGTTCCGGGGTCAGGTCTGCGTGGCGTACGGCTCCGGCGCGGGTGACCGGATCGGCGAGCAGTCCCGCCACGAGGCCGGGCGGCGGTACCGGATGCGGTAGCCGGGCGTAGTAGGTCGAGCAGGCAGCCGCACGAACCTCGTCGACGGGGTCGGTGAGCAGGAGTCGCCGGACCGGTCCGGGGGCCTGCGTCCACCACCGTGCGAGGGTGGCCCGGACCGGCGGGTCAGGGTCCGTGGCGAGCCGGGCGAGCAAATCGGCCGGTACGTCGTCGCGTTCGGCGAGGTGTCCCCGTACCAGCCTGTCCGGATCGTCGATGAGTCGCTCGTACGACTCGCGGGGCGCGCCACGGGCGCCGACAACCAGGGCAGCCCGGACGGCGGGATCGGCGTGGGCAGCCAGCCGGGTGACCGCGCATACCGTTGCCGCCACGAGCCGCGGGCGGCGCTTCAGGTGGAGGTGCGTTCCCGCCACGCCCGCAAGCGGTCACGCAGCCAGTGGTAGCTGGCCTTGGGCGTACGGGATCCGGTGCCGTAGTCGACGTGGGCCAGACCGAAGCGGGGCCCGTACCCGCGGGCCCACTCGAAGTTGTCGATGAGCGACCAGTAGAAGTACCCCCGCAGATCGAGCCGGTCGTCGACGGCGGCCGCACGGGCCGCCGCCGCCAGGTGCCCGGCCACGAACGAGATCCGTTCCGGGTCCGGCTCGGGTCCGTCCCGCAGGTCGGCGCAGCCGTTCTCCGTCACGTACACGGCAGGCAGGCCCGGGTAACGGTCCGCGAGCCCGGTCAGGGTGTCGAACAGCCCTTGCGGCTCCACCGGCCAGCCCAGGTCGGTGGTGGGCAACCCGTCCGGCCGTAGCTGCCGGACCCCGATGTCGAACGCGCTGCGCAGCGCCGGGTCGGGCTGCTCGTACGGGGCGTCGGCGACGTGCACCCGGTAGTAGTAGTTGACACCGAGGAAGTCCAGCGGCGTGGAGATCACCGCCAGGTCACCGTCCCGGCGGAACGACAGATCGCTCACCCCGGCGTAGAGCCGCTCGAACCCGGGCGGGTACGCGCCGCCCAGCACCGGATCCGTGAACTGCCGGTTGAGCATGAGGTCCTGCCGATCCGCCGCCGCCCGGTCGGCCTCGGTATCGCTGGCCGGCACGGCGGGGGAGAGGTTGAGCGTGATGCCGACGCGCGACCGCGGGCCGGCGGCGGACCGGACTGCGGCGACCGCCCTGCCGTGCCCGAGCAGCAGGTGGTGGGCGGCGGCCAGGGCACCATGTCCTTCGGCGGTGCCGGGAGCGTGCCGGCCCTCCGCGTAGCCGACGATCGACGAACAGTACGGCTCGTTCAGCGTGATCCAGTCCTGGACCCGGTCGCCGAGGACGCCCGCCACCGCGGCGGCGTACTCGGCGAACCACTCGGCGGTGTCCCGTACCCGCCAGCCACCCTCGTCCTCGAGCGCCTGGGGCAGATCCCAGTGGTACAGCGTGACGAACGGCCGGATGCCGTGCCCGCACAGGGCGTCGACGAGCCGGTCGTAGTAGTCGAGGCCTCGCCGGTTCACCGCGCCCCGCCCGGCCGGCATGACCCGTGGCCAGGCGACCGAGAAACGGTAGGCGTCCACGCCGAGGCCGGCCAGCAGGTCCACGTCCTCCCGCCAGCGGTGGTAGCTGTCACAGGCGACCGAGCCGGAGGTGCCGTCGTCGACGGCACCGGGGCGGCGGCAGAAGGTGTCCCAGATCGACGGCCCGCGGCCGTCCTCGTCGACCGCCCCCTCGATCTGGTACGCCGCGGTGGCGGCGCCCCAGCTGAAGCCGGCCGGCAGGTCCGGCAGCTCGGGCAGGTCCGGCTGGATTGCGGCCGCGGCGGCGCCTTCGGATGTGGTGGTCATCCCTTCACCGCCCCCTGCATGATGCCGTCGACGAGATGCCGGCCGAGGAGCATGAAGACGACGAGGATCGGCAGCGTGGCGAGCAACGTGCCGGTCAGCGTCAGGGTGTAGTCGGTGGTGTAGCCACTGGCCAGTGCGGAGAGCGCCACCTGCACGGTCGCGTTGTTCTGCAGCACGACCAACGGCCAGAAGAAGTCGTTCCACGCCTGCATGAAGGTGAACAGCCCGAGCACCGCCGCGGCGGGGCGGGCCGCCGGCAGGACGATGTGCCAGTACAGGCCGAACGTGCTGGACCCGTCGACGCGGCCGGCCTCCAGCAGTTCGTCGGGTACGGCGCGGCCGAGGTACTGGGTCATGAAGAAGACGCCGAACGCGGTTACCAGCCCGGGCACGATCACGGCGGTGAGGCGCCCGGTCCAGCCGAGGTCGGCCATCAGGATGTACAGCGGGATGATGCCGAGCTGGTGCGGCACCATCGAGGTCGCGATGGCCACGACGAGAAGCGCCTTTCGGCCTCGGAACCGCAGTTTGGCGAAGGCGAACCCGGCCAGGGTCGAGAAGAACACCACGGAGACGGTGATCGAGCCGCTGACGATGAAGGAGTTCACCAGGGCTCGGCCGAAGTCGGTCGTGTCGAACACGCGCGCGATGTTGTCGAAGAGGTGCCCGCCGGGCACCAGGGCCGGCGGCACCTTCGTGACGGCGTCGCTGGTCTGCGAGGACACGACGATGGACCAGTAGAGCGGGAAGACCGACCCGGCCACGACCGCCAGCAGGGCGCCGTAGCTCCAGACCGAGCCCTTGCGTGGGTACCCGAAGCTCCGGCGCCGGTGGGACCGGCGTGGCGGCGGCGAGGGTGTGGTGCCGGTCTGAATGGGGTCCGCGAGGGTGGTCACGGCGTTCTCCTCAGTCCTCGTCCTTGGCGATGCGCCGGGTGAGCAGGAAGTTGATGATCGCGAAGATGGCGATGACCAGACAGAGCGTCCAGGCGACCGCCGAGGCGTAGCCGAAGCGGAACTCCCGGAACCCCTGCTCGTACATGAACAGGGCGACGGTCTGGAACTGCCGGTCGGAGCCGCCGGTGGGCGTCTGGGAGCTGGCGAACAGCAGGGGTTCGGCCATGATCTGCAGGCCGCCGATCGTCGAGATCACCGTGGTGAAGATGATCGTCGGCCGCAGCATCGGGACGGTGATCCGCCTGAACTGCTGAGCCTGCGACGCGCCGTCGAGGTCGGCGGCCTCGTACAGGTGGTGCGGAATCGCCTGCATCGAGGCGAGGTAGATGAGGGCGTTGTAGCCGGTCCACCGCCAGGCGACGATGAACGAGATGGCCAGGTGGGAGCTCCAGGTGTTGGCCTGCCAGTCGATCGGGCCGATGCCGACGAGGCCGAGCGCCCAGTTGACCATGCCGAAGTCGCGGCCGAAAAGCTGGGTGAAGACGATCGTCACCGCCACGATCGAGGTGACGTTGGGCAGCAGCACGCCCATCCGTAGCGCGGTGCGGGCCCGCAGCCGGTGGTTGAGCAGGTGGGCGATCCAGAGCGCGGCGAGCAGTTGCGGCACGGTGGACAGCACCCAGATGCTGAGTGTGTTGCCCAGGGCGTTCCAGAAGTACGCGTCCTGCAGCATCTCGCGGTAGTTCGCGAGGCCGACCCAGCGGTGCGACCCGGAGTCGAGCAGGTCCCAGTCATTGAACGAGACGTACGCCGTGTACAGCAGCGGGAACAGCCCGAACGCACCGAACAGCAGGAAGAACGGCAGGATGTAGAGGTAGGGCGAGCCCTTGGTGTCGAGCCGGCTCAGGCCGGCCCGCCGGGCCTGGTGGAGGTAGGTGGCCATCGTCGATCCTTCGTCGCCGGGCGCCGCCGGCGGTCAGGGGCGACCGCCGGCGGCGCGGGTCGAGTTACTTGGCGAGGCGCTCGACGTCGCTGACCATCTGCTTCCAGGACTCGTCGGAGCTTTGCTTGCCCTGTTCGATGCGGACGAGGGCGTCGCGGATGGTGGTCTGCACGTCTCCGGCTCGCGGGCCCTGGTACTGGGGCTTGAGCTGCTTCGCCGCGGTGGTGAAGACCTGGCCCACCGGTGCGTTGTTGAAGAAGGCGTCCTTGTACTGGGCAATGTCGGGCTTGTCGTACAGAGCCGGGATGGACGGCAGGTTGCCCCGCGCGGTGAACACCTTGGCCTGCTGTTCCGGGGCGGTCAGCCACGCCGCGAGCTTCTTGGCCTCCTCGATGTGCTTGCCCTGCTTGGGAACGGTGAGGTACGAGCCGCCCCAGTTGCCGCCGCCGCCCGGGACGCTCGCCACGTCCCACTTGCCGGCGGCGTGCTTCGCCTGGTCCTTGATCTTGGTCATCATCCAGGCCGGACACGCGATGGTGGCGAACTGGTCCTTCGCGAAGCCGTTGTTCCACTCCTGCGAGCTGCCGATCAGCTTGGCCGACAGGTTGCTCTGGATCGCCTTCACCGTCAGGTCCCAGGCCTTTCGGACATCGGGGCTGGTGCCCACGACGATGGCGTTGTCCTCGTTGTAGTACCCGACCGGGGCCTGGCCGATGATGGCGTTGAACAGTTGGCCTCCGCCATCGAAGAAGGCGCTGCCGGCCGGGGCCTTCGCCGCGTACCGCTTGCCGAACTCGATGTACTGGTCCCAGCCGCTGCCCCAGGCGGCCGACACCTGGTCGCGGTCGAACGGCATGCCGGCCTTCTCGAACAGGTCACGCCGATAGCAGATGGCCAGGCCGCCGACGTCGGTGCCGTACCCGACCTGCTTGCCGTCCTTGGCCAGCGACGCCGCCCACTTCCAGTCGAGGTACTCGGACTGGCGGTCCTTGCCCAGGTCGACGAAGAGGTTGCCCCGCTCGCGCATCTGCGCGATGAAGCCCGTGTCGACGCCCTCGATGTCGCCCGCGCCGGAGCCGGTGGCCAGGTGGGTGATCAGGTCGCGATGATGGTCGTTGTAGGCGGCCGTGCGCTCCTGGATCGTGATGTTCGGGTGCGACTTCTGGTACTCGGCGTACAGGTCCTGGTACCCGAAGTTGCCGAACAGGTTGACGTTCAGGGTGATCTTTTCGTTGCCGCCGCCGGAGCCTCCCTCGGTGCCGGTGCCACACGCGGTCAGCAGTACTCCGGCGGCCAGGGTGGCCGCCGCCAGTCGCAACAGTCGGTTTGGGTGCATGCCAGGGAACCCTTTCGTGCGATGTAACCGGTTACTTGAAACCGGTTACATGGTCGGCGAAGCGATGGTGGTGGGGGTGGGTGGAGTTGGATGAAGATCGGATGCCGGCCGAGTTGCGGGTGACCGCCGGCGAGCGCCTTTCCTGGGAAGTGTGAACGGGTTCGGCTAGGGGGTGTCAAGTTACGAAACGGTAACGGTCGATGCGGGTTGACCGGCGGACATCGCTGGCGCTACGGTCGTGAAACCGGTTACAGAGAAGGCACCACATTGACCACTATCAGGGAGTTGGCGCGCCGCTCCGGCGTGTCCGTCGCCACCGTGTCCCGCGTCTTCAACACCCCCGAGGTCGTCAGCCAGCACACCCGCCAGCGCATCCTCGACCTGGCCGCCGAGATCGGCTACCTGCCGAACGGGTCGGCCCGGACGCTCGCCACGAAGAAATCCAACATGGTGGGCCTGGTATGGGACACCGACCATCGCCGCCCTGGATGGCGCCACCCATTCCTGCAGGAGATCCTCGTCGCGCTCAAGACGGCGCTCAGCGCGCACGGGCTGAACCTGCTCATGCTCGCCGGCCACGACGCGGCGGGGCCCGACGACGGGCAGCGATACGTGCGCGCCGTCCGCCAGCACAACCTCGACGGCGCGGTCATCATCGACAACGGCACCCGGGACCCGGCCGTGCTCGCCCTCGTCGAAGCCCAGGTGCCGTGCGTCGCTCTCGACCTGCGGGTCGACGGCCCGACGTCGACCTACATCACCTCGGACAATGCCGGCGGCGCGGCGCTCGCCGTGCGCCACCTCGTCGAACGCGGCCACCGGCGCATCGCCACCATCACCGGCCCGCTGCGAACCTGGCCGGGAGCCGAACGGCTCGTCGGCTTCCGGGCCGCGCTGGCCGGGGCCGGCCTGCCGCTCGCCGACGGCCACGTCGTCGAGGGAGACTTCTATCTCGACGGCGGTCACGCCGCGATGGACCGGCTGCTCGCCCTCGACGACCGCCCTACCGCAGTGTTCGTCGCCGGTGACGAGATGGCTGTCGGCGCGATGCGGGCGGCCCAGGCGGCCGGCCTACGGATCCCCGACGACATTGCGATTGTCGGCTTCGACGACATCGAGGTGGCCGCGCTGATCCCGCCCGGGCTCAGCACCGTCGCCCAGAACAAGCCCGGCTTCGGCACGGCCGCCGCCGAGGCGCTGGTCGCCATGCTGCACGGCGGCGACGACCCGCCCAAGCCGACCGTGTTGCCGACGACGCTCGTCGTCCGCGGCACCACCTGACCCGAACCGCGCGACGTCGGCGCCGTCCCGCTCTGGATCGTGCTGCTGCTCGCGGTCGCTGTTGCCGGAGCCGCTGTCACCGACCCCGCAACCGGGCCTGCCTCGAGCGTCAAGACGCATCCGGGCTTCCAGCATGTCTTTCCCTCCGGAATCCTCGCGCCGACCAGCTCCCGGTACGGCAGTGAGCGCGCGGAGTACTCGGTGAAACGAGCCTTCCTTCGCGAGTTCGCCGAGGAGCTCTTCGGGTACGACGACCTGGCCTACGACAGCCGGGACCTCCGCGATCCACTCGGTGGCATCTGGCCGATCCAGCACCTGCTTAACGCCACCCAGCCCGGACCCATGGGGGAGCCACCGGCGGTCGAGATCAGATACCGGCATCTCGGTGCCGCTACTTACCCTCCGCCCCGAGGTGTACGTCCTCGTGCTGGTCCGTCAGCCAGGCTGGTTCGATGAGCTGGTGAGCGGAGCGGAGCTCAGGTGCCGACGGCACGGATTCAACCTGAACTGGGAGTTTGAGGACGACCGAGACGACATCGACGGCAAGAGACTGGACTCGATCCGCGTTGAACTCGACGATCAGTTCGAGCTCATCGGCAGGCAGCGGCTCAGTCCGCTCAACACCGTTCCTCACGCCGCCGCAGCGCTGTGGCTGGGTGCACAGGTCGCTCGCGAGCTGGTGTAGCGGGCACTTTCGGGCCGGAACACGCTGAACCGATATGCGGCGCCGGCCGATCACGGCCGGCTCCGGATACCGGATCTACTTAGCGTCGCTAGACTTGCGCAAGCCTCAGAGTTGCGCTGAGTGTCATCGGCGGTGGGGTAATGGGTGGTGTGGCCCCACCGACACGACCCCCACGCAAGGCCAATCATGGATGCTGGTCTTTGCGTGTCGATCCCCGAAGTCGCAAACCGTCTCAACGACCAGAACTTCAGTGACCCGGGCAGGTCAGGACGTGGGGACGTCTCGCGCTGGCGTGCTACCCGGCGTGCTGGAGTCGTGCCGACGCTTCGCGTGCGTCAAGGAGTTCCTCCCAGTGGTCCTGGGCCCAGGCGCACAGGGCGTCCATCGGTTCGAGCAGGCTGCGGCCGAGTGGCGTCAGGTCGTACTCGACGCGACGTACCCGATCAGAGTGGGTCGTGCGCTGGACCAGGCCGTCTCGTTCGAGTGCCCGCAGTGACTTGGTGAGCGCCTTCGCGGTGATGCTACGCAGCGGGATTCGGAGCTCCGAGAACCTTCGGGGCCCGTGTTCCAAGCAGCGAATGATCATTCCGGCCCATTTGTCGCCGATGTGGATCGGTGACAGGGCGGACGGGCAGACCGGGTCGAACATGTCCGGGTTCAGCGGCGCATTCACGGCTCCACCGTAGTTGGTATCCGATCGGAAACCACACCGCTGGATACGGTCGCTAGCGGTGGTCGGCGATCCGGGCCGACCGAGAGAGGCGAGGTGCCGGTATGGGCAAGATTATGGTTTTTGGCGCGGGTGGTCGGGCCGGCCGGACGGCCGTTGCCGAGGCGCGCCAGCGCGGCCACCAGGTCACCGCCGTGGTACGTGAACCAGGCAAACACGGCAACCTCGCCGGCGACGGTGTACGCGTCGTGGCCGGCGACGTGACCGACACCGACCGTGTCGCCCGGGCAGCCGAGGGGCACGATGCCGCGATCAGCGCGGCCTTCGACGTCGCAGCCGAGCCCAGCGCCTTCTTCACCAGCGCCGCCCGGGCCCTTCTCGACAGCTTGCCCCGCGCGAGCGTCGGACGACTGCTGGTCGTTGGCGTGGCGTCAATCCTGAACGACACGTCCGGGACGGCATTGATGGACACGCCCGGCTACCCGCAGGAATACCGCTCGTTCTACCTCGCGCACGCCGCCGGTGCGGACGTGCTGCGCTCCGAGACCGACGGGCTGGACTGGCTGATCGTCAGCCCTGCCGGTGACTTCGACCATGCCGGCGCCCGCACCGGGCGCTACCGGTCCGCCGCAGCCAACGCGGCCAGTCGCATCTCGTACCCCGACTTCGCCATCGCATTGCTTGACGAAATCGACACACCCAAACATCACCGGGCCCACCTGGGCGTCGAGGCCAGCTGATGGCCGAGGAAATCTTCGACAGCCCGAACACCTGGGTGGCCGAGCACATCCGTCGCTTTGTCGAAACCGATGGCAATGCCAGACCAGGCATGAACGACCTGTTGTTGACCACCCGGGGCCACAGCTCGGGAAAGCTGCGCCGCACCGCGCTGGTCTACATTCGAGACGGTGAACGCTACGTAGTGGCCGCTTCCAACGCCGGAGCGGACCGGCATCCCGCTTGGTACCTCAACCTTGTCGCAGACCCCAACGTCGCCGTGCAAACCGGTGCACAGACCTTCGTCGCGAGGGCGCGGACCGCAACGGCGCGGGAGAAGCCGAGACTGTGGCAGTTGATGGTGGCGACGATGCCGTCCTACCAGGGCTACCAGGAGGCGACCAGCAGGGACATCCCCTTAGTGATCATTGAATGTGAGGGGGATTGACCTGACACGCCGTCATCCGGTCCGGATTGGCCATTTGCGACCCGCAGTGGCGTTGCGTCTTTTTACCTCGCGTGGCCAATACTCTCGGCGGTGTGTGGCAAGGGAACCTCTGACCGGCGGCCCGCCGGTGTCGGCTTTGCCTACTCCTGCGGGTTTCTCTCCCATGATGACGGAACCCGGTGGGCCCAGTTCGGCGATCCGAGGTGAAGCGGTGATCAGAGCTGGCGGCAGAAGTCGCACTCGACCCCGTCGGTGCGCGCGTCGAACATCATCTACAACCAGTCCCTCAGCCGGAATACCGCACAGGGGAGAAGTGCCTCCCGGAGGGAAGTGCGTGCGCCGCTGGACCAGCTTCCGGGCGTTGAAGGACGAGCGGCGGCTGGCCCTCTCACGTTGCGGGTTTCAACTGGCCGACATCGGCGGGCCCGGCCTGGCCAGCAGATACGCCGGTTGCCCGCGGACGGGTTGAACCGGGAAGCTGGCTGGGGAGGAAGTAATGTCCGCTCATGCCGATGAGCGGACGGGGGCCACGGTGGGCGGCGCCAGGATGACGTTGCCGGGATGACCGTGTCAGTCCCAGGTGATCGTGGCCCGCGTCCGCCAGAGATCCAAGACGGCCGCGTCCCCGCGTGTTTCAAGACGCTCAGTCCCACTCCGGTTCCACAGCATGAGGTAGAGCTCGGATGCAGGTCCCACGATGGTCAGCTGGGCTGGCATCTCACTGGCGACCAGGCGAAGCCCGGCCGGCTCGATGGAGAAGGTCCATCCCGCCTCGATGTCAGTAGGCACCAGGGCCATGCTGAGGGGTGGATCGGCCACCAGACGCCCACCAGGCCGGCCGAAGAAGCCGTTGAGCAGTTCGTCGATGCCGTCAGCGGCGAAGGACGGGTCCCAGTACGGGACCGTGGAGACAGCCGATTCGGCATCGGCGCGGTGTATTGCGGTCTCGTGGGCCTGGCGACGCGCCCAGAACGCCAACGGCGAGGGCGCGGGCAGAAACGTCCAACACCTCATGCTCTCGTCAGCCGCTGCCAGCGTGTCCACGAGTGCGCGGTGGCCCTTCCGAAACCAGTCCAGCAGCTCGTCGTCATGGACTTCGGCGAAGAACTCTGCCTCTTCGCGAGTGGAGTAAGGCTGACGGCGTCCCGTGATCACGTGGGCCATGGCCCAGCGATGTACACCGCTGACATGGCGCAGCAGATCACGGACCTGCCAGCCGGGGCAGGTGGCCACGTGTGCGTCCAGACCCGCCCGGCCCGCCGCCTCTTCCAGTCGGACGCCTTCCTCATCCAGCGCGGCAATGTGCTCGGCGATACGCATGACGGGAGGGTCCCACGCGCCGCCGACCCTCCGCCAGGCCGGCGCCGTGCCATGGATGGCGTACTCATTTGCCGCTGTCCGAGCGCGGTGCAGGCATGTCCGTAGCGCTCGGTAACCGCGCCGGGCGCTGGCGCACGGTTCACGGTGTCAGATGTGGCCGCCCTTAGGAGAAGACCGGTCCGCCCTGTGATGACCGCTGCGCTACGCCGGACGTTGCCGCCTGCCCACTCACCGTTGTTCCCGGTCAGAGCCTCTCGTGCTAACCTACCAATCGCTTGGTTGGTAGATTAGGAAGTCATGCCGGCTCCCAGATTCACGGCGGGAGTCGCCTCACTACGCAAGGAGACCTCGCGATGGAGGTACTCGTGGTCGGTGGAACCGGCATGATCGGGGTCCACACTGCCCTTCACCTGCGGGATCGGGGAGACAACGTCACCGTCGCCGCCCGAGGGGCGGTCGATGCGGACTCACCCGTCGCCGACCTGCCCGTCCTTTGTGGGGACTACACCCGCCAGACCTTCACCCGGGAGGACCTGGCCCCCTTCGACGCTGTCGTCTTCGCTGCGGGGCAGGACGTACGCCACCTACCCCGCGACGTGGACGAGACGGCGTTCTGGAAGGAGACCCAGAGCGCGGGGGTGCCGGCCTTCGCCGCACTCGCCAAGAGCGCGGGTGTCTCCCGCTTCGTCCAGGTCGGCAGCTACTACCACCACCTGCGACCCGCCCTGGCCGACTCCAGCGCCTACGTCGCCGCCCGGCGCGACGCCGACGAGGGAGCCCGGGCGCTGGCCGACGACTCCTTCACGGTCTGCACCCTCAACCCGCCCTCGATCATCGGCGCCATCCCCGGCATCACGGCCAAGCGCTACCGTCGCATGGTGTCCTGGGCGGCCGGCAACGAGCCGCAGATCCCCGACCACGCCCCGGCTGGCGGCACGAACTACATGTCGGTCCGGTCCCTGGCCGAGGCGATCGGCGGCGCGCTCGACCGCGGCACGGCGGGGGCGGCCTACCTCGTCGGTGACGCCAACCTCACGTTCAGGCAGTTCTTCCAGTTGCTCGTCGACGCGGCCGGGGGCAACCGCACCATCGCTGAGCTCGACGAGCCGCACCCCTTCATGCCCGACTCGATGATCGTCCAGGGCCGCGGGAACGTCCTTGCCTATGAACCGGATCCGGCCGAGACCGCACTGCTCGGCTACACCCGCGGTGACTGCGAGCGTGCCGTCGCCGAGCTCGTCCAGGTCGTGCGCGCGGCAACCGCTCCCGCGGCGTGACCGGCCTCGACGCGGCCGACCTCGCGGCGCTGCGCGCACTCTCCGAGGCGTACGCCGCGGCCGCCGACGACCGTGACGCCGCAGCGGTCGGCGCGCTGTTCGTCCCGGACGGCGTCCTCGTGGTCCCCGAGCCGCCGGCGCACCTCGACCCCCACGTGTCCCACGTCGGCCGTCCCGCTGTCGTGGCCGCGTTCGGGGCACTCGCCGGCACCCTGGCGACGATCCACGTCGTGGCCGGGACGCGCTACCTGCCGACGCCGACCGGGGCCCGTGGCCGGGTGCGCGGCACGGCCCACCACCTGCTCCCCGGTCGCGACGGGCCCTCGGACCTCGTCTGGTTTCTGCACTACGACGACGAGTACGCGCGTACCGACGAAGGATGGGCCTTCACACGTCGCGCGGTGACCGTCAACTGGATCGAACGCCACCGCGTCTCCCTGACCAGGGCCGACGAGGAAGGGACCGGCAGATGAGCGCCACCCGCAGGCTCGAGGGCCAGATCGCGGTCGTCACCGGCGGCGCCCTCGGGATCGGCGGCGGCATCTCCCGTCGTCTCGCCGCCGCGGGCGCCCACGTCGTTCTCGTCGACATCGACGGTGAGGCCGCCGCCCGCACCGCCGCGGACATCCGTAGCGCCGGCGGCCTGGTCGAGGTCGTCCTCGCCGACGTACGCACCGCTGACGGTGTCGCCGTCGCGGTCGCCGCCGCGGCGGCCGTCGACTCGGGGCGGGTCGACGTGCTCGTCAACAACGTCGGCGACTTCCGCCCGGCCTCCAAAACCTTCCTGCACTCGACACCCCAGCAGTGGCAGGCGCTCTACGAGATCAACCTGTGGCACGTGCTCGCGATGACCCATGCGCTGCTGCCCGGCATGGTCGATCGAGGCCGTGGCGCCATCGTCAACAACTCGACCGTCGAGGCCTTCCGGGGTATCCCGGCGTGCGCCCCGTACTCCGCCTACAACGCCGGGGTCAGCGCCTTCACCAAGAGCCTCGCCGTCGAGGTCGCCGGCCACGGGGTGCGGGTCAACGCGATCGCGCCCGACCTCGCCGACACGCCCCAGACGCCGGCCGCGGCGATGTTGCGCGGACGCGACCCGGAGCTGGTCCGTACGTGGATCCCCGTCGGGCGCTTCGGCGAGCCCGACGACTACGCAGCCGTCGTCGAGTTCCTCGCCAGCGACGACGCCCGCTTCGTCACCGGGCACACGATCCCCGTCGACGGAGGGACTTTGGCCGCCTCGGGCTGGTACGCGCGTACCGACCGCAAGGGCTGGTCGAACATGCCGAACGAGGCCTGACCGTGGACGGCCGGGGCTCGACGCCGGGCCCCGGCCTCCACGGCCGTGCTCAGTCGCGGCGGTCGAGACCGAAGAGCTCGGCTGCCGCCGCGAGCTGGTCGAGGTACTCGGCCAGGTCACGGTGCCGTACGACGAGGTTGACCACGGTGCCCCCCGCCTCGCCGATCCGGCCGACGAGGTCGAGCGCGGCCTCCGGGGCACCCGTCGGGTCGAGGCGAGCCGGAGGCGTGATGACGACGTCGAACCCCTCCGGCAGGTCGTGCTCGGCGAGCATTCGCGGTAGGGTCTCCAGGTCCGGTCCGCGATACGTGACGGGGGCCGGCGCCCACCCGTCGCCCAGGGTGACCGCGCGCCGGAGGGCACGCTTGCTGTGACCACCGACCCAGATCGGAACCTTCTCCTGAACCGCGTGCGGGCTGACCACCTGCTCGGTGAAGTGGTAGTACTCCCCGTGGTAGGTCGCGAGCCGTACCGACAGGGACGCCCGCAGGGCCCGCAGGGCGTCGTCGGCCCGTGGCCCGCGGTCGGCGAACGGACGCCCGAGCAGCGCGAACTCCTCTTCCAGGTTGCCGACGCCGACGCCGAGGACGACCCGTCCGCCGCTGAGGTGGTCGAGGGTGCCGTACCGCTTGGCCAACTCGAGCGGATGGTGCAGCCCGAGCACGAGCACGTACGGCAGGAAGCGGATCCGCTCCGTGATCGCCGCGAGGTACGAGAAGGTCGCGACCGGGTCGTAGAAGCGTTCACCTCGCGCCAGCCCTGGTGACACGCTGACGTGCTCCGGACAGGTGAAGAATTCGTACCCGAGCCGGTCGGCGGTCGTGAAGACCTTCCGCAACTCGGCGACCCCGGCCTCGGCCTCCCACGGGGGCCGGGGCCCGGAGTCGGCCAGGACCGGGGAGCTGAGGCCGATGCGCACGGCCTCAGGCCTCGGATTCGACGGCGCGGGCGAGGATGTCGCGGCCCTCGTCGGTGCCGTCGAGCTGGCGATTCCAGCGGTGGGTCACCTTCCAGCCCTCGTCGGTGCGGGTGAACTCCCACCGGTTGGACCCGGTACGCCAGATCCGGTAGCCGTTCTGGTCGGGAGCGCTGAGCACGAGCTGCGAATAGTTCGTCACGACGGCCTGGTCGCCGTCGACGACGATGTGCGGCAGCCCCATGAGGTGGGCGGCGCCGGAGTGGATCAGGGCCTGGTGCCGCTCACCGGTGACCATGCCGCGCAGCGCGTCCCGGCCGTTGAGCACGACCGGGTAGGTGTCGTACACGCCCTCCTCGGTCCACATCTGGGCGGTGACCTCGGCCGAGCCGCTGTCCACGGCGGGGCCGTAGCTGGCCACGATCCGCCAGAGGGCGATCTGGTCCTCGGCTGCGGCGAGGCGCCGTTCGGCTTGTTCGAGGCGCGCCTCGAGCAGGGCGAGCCGGTCGGGCTGCGAGTCGGTCATGGTGGGTTCCTTTCGATCGGGCCTCGCCGGCCGAGCCGGTCGACGGCCGGTCAGGTCGTGGACGGGTTCCCCTCGAAGCGTTCCGGGGCGAGCTCGCGCAGCGCGGCCATCTGCTCGAGGTGGTGGGCCGCCGAGGCGGCCACGAGGCTCGCGTTGACCGCGGTCGCCCCGACGGCATCGGCCGTGTGCAAGTGCTCGCGGGAGCCGTCCGGGTCTCCGAGCGGGTCCAGCGGCGGGATCTGCAGCACGAGGTCGAAGCCGTCCGGGCGTTCCACGGAGTTCCACATGTGGGTCAGCTCCCGCGGCCCGAGGCCGAACGGCGCCCACCCGGTGCCGTACGCCACGGCGCGGCGCAGCGAGCGGCGGGTGCGCCCACCGATCCACAGCGGCACCGTGGTGCGCGGCGCGTGCGGTTCGACGACGAAGTCGGTGAACGTGAAGTGGGGCCCCTCGTGGTGCGGCACGGCCCTGCCCCACGCCGCGCGCAGGGCCGTGATCGCCTCGTCCGCGATCGCGCCGCGCCGCGCGAACTCGGCGCCGAGCAGGTCGAACTCCTCTTCGAGGCTGCCGACCCCGATCCCGAGGATGACGCGTCCGCCGCTGAGCAGGTCGAGGGTGCCGTAGGTCTTGGCGAGGGCGAGCGGATGGTGGTAGCCGATGACGACGACGTTCGTCGCGAGCCGGACGCGGCGCGTCGCCGAGGCGAGGAACGACAGCGTGGCCACGGGGTCGAAGTACGTCGCGCCCCGCTCGACGGCGATCGGGGCGGGCACGGCGACGTGCTCGCTGCATGTCAGATGGTGGTAGCCCAGGTCGTCGGCGGCGCGGGCGACGGCGAGCAGCGCACCGCCGACGTCGGGGCCGGACAGGACGTCCCGTTCCCAGGCGGCCGCGGTGCGCGGATGTTGGACGACGACCGGGGTGAGCAGTCCGATGCGCGCGGTCATGACAGGGTCTCCGATCCGGCGACGCCGCGCGTCGCGCTGGTGGGGCCGCCGGTCGCGGGCGGGGTGGTGGACGCGGCACTCGTCGGGATGAGCCGGAGGCGTTCGAGCAACGCGCCGAAGTCCTCGTCGTCGTCCGGGTCGAGCGGCAGCCCGAGCCCGAGCCCGTCGGCGATCCCGCCGTAGGCCTGCCCGAGCACGTCCGGCAGTTCGGCGTAGGTGCCGTGCGGGATGAGCGTGGCCAGGGTCTCGTCGTCGAGGGTGCCGGCGAGTCCCGTCCAGCGCCCGGAGGCGGCCATCGCGGCGAGCCGTTCGCCGACCCGGCCCAGTCCGAGCCGGTCCAGGGTCGTGCGGTAGGCGGGTGTGGAGAAGAGGAACGCCAGCTCCTGGCGGGCGGAGTCGCGGCTCGCGGCGAGTGCGGCCGGCGTCGGACCGGTGATCGACTTGGACACCACGACGACCCGGGGGATAGCCGCGCGTCCGGCCCGCTCGGCCCCGGCGCGCAGCGCGGGAAGCACGACCGTGCGCAGGTGACTCGGGTGCGAGTTCGTCGCGTGGGTGACGAATCCGTCGGCGAGCTCGCCGGCCACCTCACAGACGCGTCGGTTGACCCCGCCGGTGTAGAGCGCCGGGGCCGCGGTCGACAGCGGGCCGGGATTGAAGTACGGCTGGAGCCGGGTGAAGCGGTAGTGGCTGCCCTCGTGCTCCAGGGGCCCGCCCGTGCTGAACGCGGCGAAGATCGCCCGGATCGAGGCGAGGTAGTCGCGCAGGTTCTCGACCGGCCGCTCCCATGGCACCGAGAAGCGGCCGACGATGTTGCCGCGCACCTGGGTGGCCAGACCGAGCTGGAAGCGACCCTCGGAGAAGCGCGCGAGATCCCACGCGGCGTACGCGGTCACCATCGGGCTGCGGGGGAAGGCCAGCGTCATGCTGGTGCGTACGGTGATCCGGCTGGTGTGCTCGGCCGCGAGCAGCGCGACCGCCAGGGAGTCGTGCGTCGTCTCGGGGATGTGCACGGTGTCGAAGCCGAGCCGTTCGATGCGCGCCACGACCGCGGGCACCTCGCGCAGCGCCGTCGTCGGCGGCAGCGTCGTGGTCAGCTCCATCCGGGTGGCGGGTGTCTGTGGTGTCGTCATGGGATGCGGCCCGCCAGGGTGGCGTCGACGACCTCGTCGCCGTTGACGATCCGGGCGAGCTTCTCCAGGCGGGGCGCGCGCCGCAGGTGGGCCCCGCCCTCGACGGGCAGGCAGGCGCCGGTGATCCATGAGGAGTCGGGACCGCACAGGAAGCGGACCGCGGCGGCGACGTCCTCGGCGCGCCCGATCCGCGACAGGGGCTTCTCGGCGACGGTCGCGGCGGCCAGCTCGGGGTCGGCCAGCAGCAGGCCCGGGTTGGCCCCGTCGGTGGCGACGATGCCGGGGCGTACGACGTTGACCCGTACCGCGAGGTGGCCGAGTTCGTCGGCGGCGACCCGGACGAGTGCCTCGAGCGCGGCCTTGCTCACCGAGTACGACGGCATGAACGGGAAGGAGTGCCCGCCCGCGCTCGACGAGGTGCACACGATCGCGCCCCCACCGTGCGCGGCCAGGGCCTGTCCGCCGTGCCGGATGGCGTGCAGCGCCGTGGTGACGTTGCGCCGGAAGTCGTGCTCGAGGGTCTCGGCGTCGAGGGCGAGCACGGGACGGAAGGTGCCGCCGCCGACCGTGGTGACGACGGCCGCCAGCGGGGTCTCGTCGGCGACGCGTACCGCGACGGCCACGTCCTGTTCGTGGGTGGAGTCGCCGGCGCTGATCCGTACCGGTGGTGCTCCAGGGGCGGCCGCGGCGATCGTCTCGGCCGCCGCCCGCAGCGTCGCCCCGGTTCGTCCCATGATCGTCACGGCGGCCCCGTCGGCGGCCAGGGCGGCGGCGATGGCGCGGCCGAAGCCGCCGCCCCCGCCGATGACGAGCGCGCCGCGGCCGGCGAGCGGGCCGGGTGCGGCGGTGGTCGGGTGGGGATCGGTGCTCATGCCTGCTCCCTCGACGGTCGGCGGAACTTCTCCCGCGTGGACGGGTCGTCCATGAGTACGAAGGTGCCCGTGGCCGTGACGCACGTCAGGTCCCCGACGCGCAGCTCGCCGGAGCTGCGCACCTTGCGACCGTCGCGCCCGTCGTGCCGGGCCAGGATCGTGATCGTCGAGCCGATCGGGATGGCCGCGCGGAAGGAGATGTCGAGCCCGACGGTCACCGCGGCGTATCCGGCGCGGGCGTTGGCGATGCCGAGGGCGTGGTCCATGAGCATGGCCGAGGTGCCGCCGTGCACGTGCCCGGGTGGCCCCTGAAAGGCAAGCCTCAGGGTGACTTCCCCGCGTAGTGAGCCGTCCGGCTCGACCCAGAGGGCCACCGGCGGTGACAGCGGGTTCTCGGTGCCGCCGGCGGGGTCGAAGCGGCCCGGGCCGGGCTGGCGCCACATCGTCGCGATCCGCTCGGAGAGGTCCGGGGCGTGGGCGTCGATCCGGGCGGTGAGCGCGTCGAGGTCGGCCACGATCCGGTTGGCGTCGGCGTCGACGGCCCCGCCCGCGCGCGTGATCGCGTCGATGAGCCGGCGGGTGGCCGAGGCGACCGCGTCGATGCCGGTGTCGCGGGGCTGTGCCGTGGCGAGGGGGGCTTCCACCGTGCGGACTCCTTTGGCCGACATCAAGCAACCAAGCGCTTGCTTGATGGGCACCTTAGCGACCTGACCGCGCGCTGGCAACGGTTGCGCGCCGCGTGCCGCCCCTTGTCGATCAGGCCGCCGTTCGGCTATTGACGTGCCCGCACGCTGCCCCTACGGTTCCCAATCGAGCGCTTGTTTGGATCGCGAACGGCCGCAACACCGCCAGCCTCGGGCGCGGATGCCGATCAGTTCCGGGCAGGCGCTCCACACCAGCGCCGCCATCCATCACCTCCATGACCATCGCGCCCGCACGGCCGCCGCCGAACGACCTCGGCGGCACCCGGCGCCCTCCGGGGCGCCGGTGACCCGCGGAGCCGCTCCCGCTCCCGGGCCGAAGGTCAGGAAAGGACCATTGTGTCTCGCCTCCCGCGCCGCCGACGCCTCGCCGTCGCCGTGAGCCTGCTCGCCGCCACCCTCGCCGTCGGAGCCTGCTCCGCCACCCCGACCAGCGACCCCGGTGCCACCACGGGTGAGATCGACCCCAACGCCGTCCTGCGGGTGAGCGCCTCGTCGCCGTTCCAGAACCTCGACCCGGCGCAGCCGGCGCCCGGCGGCTACCCCTACCTCACGCTGATCTACGACCGGCTCACCATGGTCGACTCCACGGACCAGGTCGTCCCCGGCCTGGCCAAGAAGTGGACCTACGCCGAGGACGGTTCCTACCTCGAACTCGCCCTGCGCGACGACGTCAAGTTCCATGACGGGACGCCCTTCGACGCCAACGCCGTCAAGGTCAACATCGAGCGCGGCCAGACGTTGCCCACGAGCACCATCAAGCAGGACCTCGCCAGCATCACCGGCGTCACCGTCGTCGACGCGCACACCGTGCGCCTCAACCTCAAGCCGGGCACCGGCGCCGTGCTCCCCTCGGCCCTGGCCACCGCCGCCGGGATGATGGTCTCGCCCAAGGCGATCGCCGACGGCGTCGACCTCAAGCGCGCCCCCGGCAACGCCGGCTCGGGCCCGTACGTCGCCACCGAGTTCGTCCCCAACGAGAAGTACGTCGTCAAGCGCGCCGAAGGCACCTACTGGGACCCCAACGCCGGACGCCTCGCCGGGATGGAGATCACCCGGGTCCCCGAGGGCGCCACCCGGCTCAACGGCGTCATCAGCGGTCAGACCGACCTCAGCTTCGTCTCCTCGGCCAACGAGATCACCCAGGCCCGCCAGCTCGGCGAGACCGGCCAGCTCAAGGTGACCACCCGCCCGTTCCGCAACGTCCTCGGCATCCTGCTGCGCGCCAACATGGGCGACCTCAAGGACAAGCGGGTCCGTGAGGCCATCGCGCGCTCGGTCGACCCGGCCGCCATCCGCGCGCTCTTCGCCGACACCTGCACGCCCACCCGCAGCATCTACCCGAACAGCCCGTGGGAGGACCCGGCGGCGACCTACCCGTACGAGTTCGACCCGGCCAAGGCCAAGGCGCTGATCGCCGAGGTCGGCGGGGCCAAGGTGTCGATCAGCTTCTCCGCCGGCACCAACACCGAGCAGCCCGCCACCGCCATCCAGGCCGCCATGTCCCAGGCCGGCATCGACGCGAAGCTCAACCCGACGCCGAACTCCGAGACCGAGGCCCGCTTCATCGCGGGCGACTTCGAACTCGAGGTGTCAAACACCTTCAACCCGCGTCTCGACCCGGCGGGCACTGTCGACAACTACCTCGCCGGCAACTACAAGCTCGCCACCGACCCCGAGGGCATCGGCCCGATCGCGGCCAAGGCCGCCGACCCCCGCTCCAGCGTCGAGGAGCGTGCCAAGCAGTACCACCAGCTGTGGGAGCGGCTGCTCACCGAGGCATGGTTCATCCCGATCTGCAACCTCACCAGCGCCACCATCGCCTCCCCGAAGGTCGTCGGGGCCGAGCAGCTGCCGTGGACCAACCTCGGCCTGTTCGACCTGCGGACCGTGGCGATGACGAAGGGCTGAGCGTCAGGTCCCCGCCGTCCGCCACCGCGAGCGGCCGACCCGAAGAAAGGTAGCCAGAGCCAGTGAACCGTCCCACCGCAGCCACCCCGCTCCTGCCCGCCCTGTCCCGCCTGCTCGACGAGCAGCCGGACCTCACCCTCACCCTCGCCGGCGCCCCGTTCACCGTGGCCGAGCTCGATGCCGCGTCGCGTCGCCTCGCCGGGTTCCTCGCCGACCGCGTCGCTCCCGGCGACCGGGTCGTCGTCCTCGCCCGCAACGGCCGCCTGGCCCTGCTCTCCTGGTGGGCGACGACGCTCTGTGGCGGTTTCGTCGTACCACTCAACACGAGCAACCGCGGCCCCGTACTGGCCCACCAGGTGCTCGACGCCGACCCGGTCGCGATGATCGTCGAGGACGAGTTCGTGCCCGTCCTGGACGACGCCCTCATCGGCACGGAGCTACGGGTGCCGGTCCTCGTCGGCGCCCCCATCCGGCCCGCTTCGGGCCCGGCGCCCGCCTGGGCCACCGAGGTCGTCGACTTCGACGCCGCCGTCGCTGAGGGATCGGCGGTGACGACCACCCCGGACCTCGACGCGTACGCCACCAGCCACCTCATCTACACGGCCGGCACGACCGGGCCGTCCAAGGCGTGCATGGTCAGCCACGGCTACGTGGCGAACATGGCCCGCCAGATGCACGAGAACCTCGAACGCCACTCCGGCGACGTCCTGTGGACGGCGATGCCGCTGTTCCACATGGCCGCCGTCGGGCACGTCATGGGTTCGCTCCAGCTCGGCTCGGCCATCGACCTCGCGTCGCGCTTCTCGGTCCGGGGCTTCTGGGACGAGATCCTGCGCAGCCGCGCGACGATGGCCGCGCTCATGGGCTCGATGCTGCCGATGATCGCCGGCGCCCCCGACTCCGAGGCCACCCGCGAGGCCTTCGGCCGGCTGCGCGTCGTGTCCGGCTCGCCGGTCACCGCCGAGCTCGCCGCTCGCTGGACGGAGCGCTTCGGCGTCGAACGGGTCGGCTCGGGCGCCTACGGCCTGACCGAGGCCTGCCTGATCACCCTCACCCCACCGGGGGGTTACCGCGCCGGGAGCGCAGGCAAGATCAACGACTCCTTCGAGGTGCGCATCGCCGACGAGCACGACAACCCGCTGCCCGTCGGCGAGGTCGGCGAGATCCTCGCCCGTCCCAACCGTCCGGCGATCATGTTCAACGGCTACTGGCGCGAGCCGGAGAAGACGCTGGAGGTCTTCCGGGGCCTGTGGTTCCACTGCGGTGACTACGGTCGTCTCGACGAGGACGGCTACCTCTACTTCGTCGACCGTGGCAAGGACTACCTGCGCCGCGGCGGCGAGAACATCTCCAGCTTCGAGATCGAGGGCATCGTCGCGACCCACCCGGCCGTCGGCGAGGTCGCCGTCCACGCGGTCCCCTCCCCGCTGGCCGAGGACGACCTCAAGGTGACTGTCGTGCCCGCGCCCGGTGCGGAGATCGACCCCGCGGAGCTCTTCGAGTGGCTGCACCCGCGGATCCCGCGGTACGCCGTCCCCTCCCACATCGAGGTCCGCACCGAACTGCCCAAGAACGCCGTCGGGCGGGTCCTCAAGCGGGTCCTGCGCGAGGAGGGCGTGACTGCGCAGACGTGGAGCACGGACCCCCGTGCCGTGACCGGCCTCCCGGCCCCGGCCGGCACCCGGGAACAGGCGTGAGCGCCGCCCCCGGCCTGCGGTTCGAGGGACCGCTGGCCGGCCTGCGCCTGCTCGAACTCGGTGGGCAGGGGCCGGTGCCGTTCGCGACGATGATGCTCGCCGACATGGGCGCCCAGGTGGTACGGGTCGACCCGCCCGGCGAGCCCGACCGGCGGGAGCGCGCGCAGGTCAATGCGATCGACCGGGGCCGTACGACAGTCACGCTCGACCTGAAGTCCGAGGCCGACCGGGCGCTCGTGCACCGGCTGCTCGCCGACGCGGACGTCCTGCTCGACCCGTTCCGGCCCGGGGTGCTCGAACGTCTCGGCCTGGCCCCGGCCGAACTCACCGAGCGGTACCCGCGCCTGGTCGTGGCGCGGATGACCGGCTGGGGCCAGGACGGCCCCCTCGCCGCGGCCGCCGGACACGACCTCAACTACATCGCCGTCTCCGGGGTGCTCGACACGATCGGCCTGCCCGATACCGGCCCCGTCGTGCCGCCGATGTATCTGGCCGACTTCGCCGGCGGCGGCATGGTGCTGGCCTTCGGCGTACTGGCCGCCCTGCAGGAGCGTGTCTCCTCCGGGCGTGGGCAGGTCGTGGACGCCTCGATGCTCGAGGGCAGCGCGCTGCTCACCGTCGTCATCCACTCGATGCTCGCGCGGGGCGCCTGGAACCTCACCCGTGGCACGAACTACCTCGACGGCGGGGCGCACTTCTACCGGGTGTACCGCACCGCCGACGACAAGTTCATGTCCGTGGCGGCCATCGAGGCGAAGTTCTACCGTGCGTTCCTGCGTACCCTCGGCCTCGATCCGGAGGACGGGCCGGGGCAGTTCGACGAGTCGGGGTGGGCCGGCTGGGCCGAGCGGATCGCGTCGGTCTTCGCCGGACGCACCCGGCAGGAGTGGACCAGCGTCTTCGAGAGCGTCGACGCGTGCGTGCACCCGGTGCTGGACATCGCCGAGTCGGCCGAGCACCCGCAGGTGCGTGCCCGGGGCGGCGTCGTCGAGGTCGAGGGGGTCGCTCAGCCGGCCCCCACGCCCCGATTCTCGCGTACGCCCGCAGGCGTGCCACGGGCCCCGCGGCGCCGTGGTGAGGACACCGACCGGGTGCGCTCGGCGCTTGCCGCGAGCAGCCCGTGGGAAGCGTTGTCAAGGTCTTGACCTGCGGCAAGCCTCACTCTACGCTTCGACCAAGCGCTTGCTTGATTGCTGCCTCGCATTCGACGACGGACGAGACGGAGCAAACGTCAATGACGACTCAGGCCCCGGTGGCCCGGAACTCGGCACCCGCCGTCTTCGCCGACATTGTGCGCGCACGCACGGGTGACGATCATCCCGGCCTGCTCTTCGAAGGCCGCACCATCACCTGGGGCCGGATCGTGCAGGAGGCCGCCGACCGGGCCGCCGCCCTGAACGACGTGCCCCGGCCGGAGGGCAGGCCACTGCACATCGGGGTGCTCCTGGAGAACACCCCCGACTACGTGTACTGGATCTGTGCGGCCGCGCTGGCCGGCGCCACCGTGGTCGGGATCAACCCGACCCGACGTGGCGCCGAGCTGGCTCACGACGTGCGGCACACCGACACCGACCTGCTCCTCACCGAAGACCGCCTCGCCGGCCTCATCGACGGGCTCGACCTGGGCATCCCCGCCGGGCAGGTGCACAACATCGACTCCCCGGAGTACGCCGCCTGGCTGGCACGGTACGCCGGCGCGCCGGTACCCGCCGCCGAGGTCGACCCTTGCGCCAACCTGCTGCTCCTGTTCTCCTCGGGCTCGACCGGGGCCCCCAAGGCGGTCATCTGCTCCCATGGGCGCCTCGCCGCGGTCTCCGAGGCGCTGCTGGCCCGCACCGAGCTGACCCGCGACTCGATCAGCTACCTGTCGATGCCGCTGTTCCACGGCAACGCCGTCATGCTCAATCTCGGCCCCGCCATGGTCTGCGGCGCGACGATCCGCATGGTTCGCAAGTTCTCCGCGTCGGGCTTCGTGCGCGACGTGCACGAGCACGGCGTCACCTACTTCAACTACGTCGGCCGGGCCCTCGCCTACATCCTGGCCCAGCCGGTCGACCCCCGCGACGCGACGAGCACGCTGCGGCGCGCCGTCGGCACCGAGGCCTCGGCCGCCGACATCGCCCGTTTCGCCGAGCGCTTCGGTGTCGTCATCTCCGAAGGCTACGGCTCCAGCGAGGGCGTCATGCGGATCAACCGCACCCCCGAGACGCCGGCCGAGGCGCTCGGCGTGGCCGTCGCCGGCGCCGATATCAAGGTCATGAACGAGGAGACCGGGCTGGAGTGCCCACCGGCCGTGCTCGACGGGACCGGGCGGCTCCGCAACGCCGACGAGGCCATCGGCCAGCTCGTCGGCGTCGGCATGGCCGCCCGGTTCGAGGGCTACTACAAGAACCCCGAGGCCGCCGCCGAGCGAATCCGCGGCGAGGACTTCTGGTCCGGCGACCTGGCCTACCGCGACGCCGACGGCTACTTCTACTTCGCCGGCCGCTCCTCGGACTGGATCCGCGTCGACAGCGAGAACTTCGCGGCCGGGCCCGCCGAGCGGATCATCGAGCGCTGGGACCGGGTGGCGGTCGCCCCCGTCTTCGCCGTGCCCGACCCGCGTACCGGCGACCAGGTCATGTGCGCGATCCAACTGCGTAGCGGCGCCACCTTCGACCCGGAGGCGTTCACCGCCTTCCTCGACGAGCAGGCCGACCTCGGCACCAAGTGGCGGCCCCGCTTCGTGCGGATCGTCGACCAGATCCCCAGCACGGGCAACGGCAAGGTCGCCAAGCAGGTGCTGCGCCGTACCGCCTGGGTCACGACCGACCCCGTCTACGTCCGCGACGGCGCGTCCACCGCGTACCGCCCGCTGACGGAGGCGGACGTCCGGGACCTCGAGAAGCAGTTCGCCGACAACGGACGTGCCGCGCTCCTGCCGGCCACCTGACCTGCCGGCCCGCCCGGCACACCGACTGGCGCCCACGCCCCGAGAATGAGGAACATCCATGTACCTGGAGTACACCCCCGAGCAGCGAGAGCTGAGCAGGGAGCTGCGAGCCTACTTCGCGCGCCTGCTCACGCCTGAGGTCCGCGAGGCGCTCGGCGGTACCAACGAGGACCGCCCGGCCTACCGCGAGATCATCCGCCAGATCGGCAAGGACGGCCTGCTCGGGCTCGGCTGGCCCACGGAGTACGGCGGCCAGGGCCGCCCGGCGCTCGACCAGTACATCCTCTTCGACGAGATCAACCGCGCCCAGGCGCCGTTCCCCTTCGTCACCATCAACAACATCGGCCCGATGCTGATGCGCTACGGCACCGAGGAGCAGAAGCGCACGTACCTGCCGGGCATGCTGACCGGCGACGTCATCTTCGCCATCGGCTACAGCGAGCCGGGCTCCGGCACCGACCTCGCCTCGCTGAGCGCCAAGGCCGAGGCCACACCCGACGGTGGCTGGGTCGTCAACGGCCAGAAGGTGTTCACCAGCGGTGTCAGCCAGGCCGACTTCGTCTGGATGGCCGTGCGCACCGACCCCGGCGCCCCGAAGCACAAGGGCATCACCATCCTCATCGTGCCGACGTCGGACCCGGGCTTCAGCTGCACGCCGATCGCCACCAGCGGCATCACCCACACCAACGCCTCCTACTACGAGGACGTACGCGTCGGCCCCGAGGCCCTCGTCGGCGAGGTCAACGGCGGCTGGCGTCTCATCACCGGCCAGCTCGGTCACGAGCGGGTGGGCCTGGCCGCGATGGGCGGGCGCACCGAGCAGCTGTGGACCGACGTCGCCGCGTGGGCCGCCGAGCCCGACGCCGACGGCAACCGCGTCCTCGACAAGCCGTGGGTACGCACGGAGCTGGCCCGCGACTACGCCGAGCTGACCGCGATGCGCCTGCTCAACTGGAAGATCGCCGTCGTGGGGGAGGGCCAGAACCCGGCGCCCGCCGCCGCGTCGGTCGCCAAGGTCTACGGCACGGAGACCCACGACCGGGTCTGCCGCAACCTCGTCTCCGTCGTCGGGCCCCGCGCGACCCGGCGACCCGGCGCGCCGGACGCCGTCCTCGGCGGGCAGTTGGAGGCGTACACCCGCGGTTCCTACATCAACACCTTCGGCGGCGGCACCAACGAGGTGCTGCGCGACATGATCGCGGTCGCCGGTCTCGGCATGCCGAGGAAGGGACGTTCCGCATGAGCACCACGACGCAGGCCCCCGCCCTCGACGCCACCGACCAGGAGGCCTTCCTCGCCCGCCTGCGCGAGTTCGTCGGCCTCGAGGCCACGCCCACCCGCTACGCCCAGGACGCCGTCAACCAGGCGATGATCCGTCACTTCGTCGAGGCGATGGGCGACGAGAACCCCGTCTACGTCGATGACCAGGCCGCCCGTGACACCGGTCGCGAGGGTGTCATCGCCCCGCCGCCGATGCTGTCCACCTGGCTCATGGTCGGCTACAAGGCCCACACGGCCGCAGCCGCGGGCGCCGCGCGGGACACCCCGATGGCCCGGCTGCTCGCGCTTCTCGCCGACGCCGGCTTCGTCGGGGTCGTCGCGACCAACGACGAGCACGAGTACGTGCGCGAGCTGCGCCTGGGCGACGAGATCAAGATGACGACTGTCATCGAGGACGTCTCCCCGCGCAAGACCACGGGGCTGGGCACCGGCCACTTCATCACGACGTTGCGCACCTACACCGACCAGAACGACGAGGTCGTGGCTCGCCAGCGCTTCCGCATCCTGCGCTTCGACCCGTCCGGCGCCAAGCCCGCGGCTCCGGCCGCGGCCGACCCGGCGCTGCGGCACAAGCCGTTCATCCTGCGCGACAACGCGTTCTGGTTCGAGGCCGCCGCACAGCGTCGCCTCGTCATCCAGGCCTGCGCCGACTGCGGCACGCTGCGCCACCCGCCCGGCCCGATCTGCCCCTCCTGCCACTCGTACGCGTGGCACGAGGTCGAGGCGAGCGGCCGGGGCACGGTGCACAGCTACGTCGTCAGCCACCACCCGAAGGCTCCCGGGTACGACTACCCGCTCACCGTCGTGCTCGTCGATCTCGAAGAGGGCACCCGCCTCGTCGCCGACTTCGCCGGGGACGCCGAGGAGGTCGAGATCGGCATGCCCGTGCAGGTCGACTGGCTCGACTACGACGAGAACCTCACGCTGCCGCGTTTCCGGGCCGCGACCTCCGCACCGGAGCCCACAGAAGAGGAAGGGAACTGATGGACTTCCAGCTCGCCGAGGAGCAGGTCACGGTCAACGACCTGGCGCGCGACGTGTTCTCGCGCAACGGCGACCCGCAGCGGCTCTTCGACATCGAGGCCGGGCAGGACCGCTTCGACCGCGTCCTGTACCGCGACCTGGCCGAGTCCGGCATCCTCGGGCTGCCCGTGCCCGAGGAGCACGGCGGCGCCGGGCTGGGCCTGTGGGAGATCGCCGGCGTCTTCGTCGAACAGGGCCGCACGCTGGGCACCGTCCCGCTGTGGGAGACCCTCGTCGGCGGCGTCCTGCCGCTGCTGCGCTACGGCAACGCCAAGCAGCAGGCCGAGTGGCTGACCCGCGTCGCCGCCGGGGACGCGGTCCTCACCGTCGCCGTCGACGACCTGACCGACGCCCGGCCGTACGGCGCCCGCGTTCGCGCGCGGTCCGGCGCCGAGCCCGGCGGTGACGGGGTCACCCTGAGCGGCACCGCGGTCGGCGTCCGTTCGGCGCACCTCGCCGACGCGATCATCGTCCCGGCCACCGACGAGGCGGGCGCGGTCGGGCTCTACCTCGTGCCGACCGCCGGCACCGGGGTACGCCGTGACACCTTCGAGCGCACCGACCGTGGACTCGCCTCCGACGTGCGCTTCGACGGCGCCGCCGCAGGGCTGCTCGCCGAGGGCCCCGAGGAGGACCGGCTCGACTGGCTGCTGCGCCAGATCTGGACCGCCGTGGCGGCTCTGCAGAGCGGCATCAGCCAGGCCGCCGTACGCCAGGCCGCCGACTACACCTCGGGCCGTGAGCAGTTCGGTGTGCCGATCGCGACCTTCCAGGCCGTCGCCCACCAGCTCGCCGACTGCCACATCGACACCGAGGCGATGGGCGTCACCTACCTCAACGCGCTCTGGCGCGAGACCACCGGGCGGCCGTCCCGTGCGGCAGTGCACGTCGCGAAGTACTGGGCCGCCGAGGCGGGCGACCGCGTCGCGCGCACCGTGCAGCACGTGCACGGCGGCATGGGCGCCGACGTCACCTATCCGGTCCACCGCTACATGCTCTGGACCACGCAGCTGGCCAACACCGCCGGCTCCGGGGCCTGGCACCTGCAGCAGCTCGCGGACCTCGTCGGCGAGGGGGAGCAGCTGTGAGCGGCACGCAGATCACCATCGAGCAGGTGAGCCTCGGCGACACGCTGCCGGAGCTCGAGATCCCGCTGACCCGGACCGTCATCGTCGCGGGCGCCCTCGCGACCCGCGACTACGAGGACGTGCACCACGACCCGGCCCAGGCCGAGCGTCGCGGCACCCCCGACACGTACATGAGCATCAACCACACCAACGGGCTCGTCGGCCGCTACGTCACCGACTGGGCCGGCCCCGCCGCGCGCATGGTGCGCCTGAGCACCCGCCTCGGGGTGCCGAACTTCCCGGGTGACGTGATGCGCCTGACCGGTGAGGTCGTCGGCGTCGAGGAGGACACCGTGCGCGTCGCGGTGCGTGGCATGAACAGCAAGGGTGGGCACGCCATCTCCGAGGTGACCGTGCGCCTGCCCCGTGGATCGGAGCAGTGACGTGACGTCCAACTTCCTGTCGGGTCGCACCGCGGTCGTCGGCATCGGCGCGACGGAGTTCTCGAAGAACTCCGGCCGCAGCGAGCTGCAACTGGCCGTCGAGGCCGTCACGGCCGCCCTGGCCGACGCGGGCCTGAACCCCGCCGATGTCGACGGCATGACGACCTTCACCATGGAGACCAACCCGGAGAACATGGTCGCCCGCAGCCTGGGCATCCCCGAGCTGAAGTTCTTCTCCCGGATCCCCTACGGCGGCGGCGGCGCCTGCGCCCCCGTCCAGCAGGCCGCCATGGCCGTCGCGAGCGGGATCGCCGACGTCGTCGTGGCGTATCGCGCCTTCAACGAGCGCTCCGGCGTTCGCTTCGGGCAGGGACCTCCGCCGGCGAAGACCCAGGCCACCTCGGACAACGAGTACCGCTCCTGGGTCAACCCGTACGGCCTGCTCACTCCGGCCCAGCACACCGCGATGTTCGCCCGTCGCTACATGCACAGGTACGGCGCGACCAGCGAGGACTACGGCCGGGTGGCAGTGCTCGCCCGCAAGCACGCCGCGAACAACCCCAAGGCGTGGTTCTACGGCAAGCCGCTCACGCTCGAGGAGCACCAGGCTTCCCGCTGGATCGCCGAGCCGCTGCATCTGTTCGACTGCTGCCAGGAGACCGACGGCGGCCAGGCGATGGTCGTCGTCAGCGCCGAGCGCGCCAAGGACCTGCCCTCCACTCCGGTCTACATCCGGGGGGCTGCCCAGGGCCTGGGGCCGGACCAGTACCAGATGGTCAGCTACTACCGGGAGGACCTGACCCGGATCCCCGAGGTCGAGCTCTGCGCCCGGCAGTTGTGGGCACAGTCGGGGCTCGGCCCCGCCGACATGGACGCGGCGATTCTCTACGACCACTTCACGCCGTACGTGCTCAACCAGCTCGAGGAGTACGGCTTCTGCGGCCGTGGCGAGGCCAAGGACTTCATCGCCGACGGCAACCTGGAGGTCACCGGCTCGCTGCCGACGAACACCCACGGCGGCCAGATCGGCGAGGCATACCTGCACGGCACGAACGGTGTCGCGGAGGGCGTCCGCCTCGTCCGGGGGACCTCGACCAACCAGCCCGAGGGCGTACGCAACGTCCTCGTGACGGCGGGCGTCGGCGTTCCCACCAGTGCACTGATCCTCTCCGCGGAGGGCTGAGACGCCGGCCACCACCACAGATTCGAAGGCCGTCAGCGACCCACGGATCCCGCCCGGCAGCCGCCGAACGGGACAACACACCACCTCTGATCAGCCGGAACGATTCGGCTCTTGTTTTGGGAAGGATGAGAATGGGCGTCAACATAAGGGCCCGCAAACGTGTGGTCGCGTTGATCAGCATCGGGGCTCTCGCCATGGCCGGCTGCAGCTCGCCGGACAGCTCCGGCAGCAGCAGTGCCGCGCAGGGCGAGATCGACACTTCGGCCGTGCTCAAGTTCGCGTCGGCGGGTCCGTTGCGTGACCTCGACCCGGCCCTCCAGACGAGCTACGGCGCCTGGGGCTACCTGTTCCTCGTGTGGGACCGGCTGACCATGCTGGACAAGGACGACAAGATCGTCCCGGGCCTGGCCAAGGAGTGGAACTTCGTCGAGGACGGCGGCGTCCTGGAACTCAAGCTCCGGGACGACGTGAAGTTCCACGATGGCACGCCGTTCGACGCCGAGGCCGTCAAGGTCAACATCGAGCGCGGCAAGACCCTCGAGGGCTCGACCCTCAAGAGCGACCTCGCCGACATCGAGTCGGTCGAGGTCGTGGACGCGACGACCGCACGGCTCAAGCTGGTCAAGGGCAAGGGCGTCCAGTTGCCCGCGTCCTTCACCGGCACGGCCGGCATGATGGTCAGCCCGAAGGCGATCAAGGACGGCGCCGACCTCAAGAACAATCCCGGGACCGCCGGTTCCGGCCCGTACATCGCCACCCAGCTCGTCCCCCAGGAGAAGCTCGTCCTCAAGCGGGCCGACAACTACTGGGACCCGAACGTCGGCCGTCTCGGCGGCATCGAGCTGCAGCGCGTGCCCGACGCCGCCGCCCGCCTCAACGGCCTGCAGAGTGGCCAGGTCGACCTGGCCCCGCTCAGCTCGGCCGGCGAGATCGCCACGGTTGAGAAGATCGTCACCCCGGGTAGCGGTCTCCAGCAGCACCAGGTGAAGTTCAAGAACGTTGTCGGCATCTACATGCGCGGCAACAAGGGCGACGTCGCCAAGCCCGAGGTCCGCCAGGCGATCGCCCACGCGGTCGACCCGGAGGCGATCAGCGCGCTCTTCAGCGGCTACTGCACGCCGACCCGCCAGGTCGTGCCCGAGACGGACCCGAGCCGCATCCCGAACTACACCTACCCGTACGAGTTCAGCGTGGACAAGGCCAAGGCCCTCGTGCAGCAGGCCGGCGGCGCCAAGGTGTCCGTCACCTTCGCCGCGGGCACGAACGCCGAGCAGCCGGCCAACGTCGTGCAGGCGTCCCTGCGGGCCGTCGGCGTCGACGCGACGCTCAACCCCGTGCCCAACACCGAGAACGAACCGCGCTTCATCGCCGGCGACTTCGAGCTGATGGTCGGCACGTCGTGGAGCCCGAAGGCCGACCCGGCGGCGACGGTGAACACCTACCTGCTGAACACGTACAAGCTGGCCGCGGACCCCTCGCTCATCGCGGACAAGGCGGCCGAGGCCGCCAACCCCACGCTGTCGATGGACAAGCGCGCCCCGCTGTACCAGGACATCTGGAAGACGACGCTCGAGCAGGCCTGGTTCCTGCCGCTGTGCAACCAGACCAACGCGAACGTCTCGAAGGCGAACATCGTCGGCACCGACAACATCCCGATGTCGAACATCGGCATCTGGGACCTGCGCCACATCGCCGTCAAGAAGTAACCGGTCGCTCCTGACCACCGGTGGCGGGGGGGGCCGGCCCCCCCCCCCCCCCCGGGGGCGGCGGCCCCCCCCCCCCCCCGGGCGGCCCCCCCCCCCGGGGGGGGCCCCCCCCCCGCCACACACACAAGCGGCGGATG
>NZ_JBIAIY010000014.1:0-38686 GCF_042871665.1 Micromonospora sp. NPDC005686 | reverse complement strand
GTCGAACCGGGCCATGGGGCCCGGGCCCCACACCGCCGAAACTACTAACCGGGCCGCGCCGCACCCCGGGGGGCGGCGCCCCGCCCCCCCCCCGGGGGGGGGGGGGCCGGCGGCGACACCACCGGCCTTGCCGGCACCAGGCCGTGTGAGGCGCAGTCCCAGGCACACGCTCAGAGTCGAGGTAGGACATGATCCGCTACGCCAGCAGGCGCTTACTCGCGGCAATACCCCTGCTGTTCGTCGTCCCGCTGCTCGTCTTCGCCCTGATCGAACTCGCCCCGGGCGACCCGGCCGTCGTCCTGGCCGGTGACGAACCGACCCCGGAGCGTGTCGAGGCGATCCGCGAGGAGCTCAACCTCAACGCTCCGGTCCTGGTGCGCTACGCCATGTGGGCCGGCGACGTCCTCCGCGGCGACCTCGGCACGTCCTTCCTCTCCGATCAGACCGTCATCGAGCTGCTGACGCGGCGAATGGCCACGACGATGTCGCTGGTGCTCGTCGCGATGATCTTCGCCGTCATGATCGGGGCCACCCTCGCCCTCGTGGCCACGCTGCGCTCCGGCGGCATCGTCGACCGGATCGTCAACGGGCTCGCCTCGATCGCGATCGCCATCCCGGGCTTCTGGTTCGGCCTCGTGCTCGCCTCGGTCTTCGCGGTGGGGCTGCAGATGTTTCCGGCGTTCGGCTACCAACCGCTGGCCGACGGCTTCTGGCCGTGGCTCTCGCACCTCGTCCTGCCGGGCATCGCCCTCGGTCTGCTTCCCGCGGCCGAGGTGACCCTGCAACTACGCTCGGCACTCGGGCAGGTCATGAAGACCGACTACGTCCTCAACGCCGAGGCCAAGGGACTGTCGCGCTCCAGCGTCGTGTTCAAGCACTCCCTGAAGAACGCGTGCATCCCCGTCGTCACCGTCCTCGGCTTCCGCGTCGCGGAGGTCCTCGCCGGATCGGTGACCATCGAGATGATCTACAACATGCCGGGCCTTGGTCGTACCGCCATCGAGGCGGTGCAGGGGCGTGACATCCCGGTGCTGCTCGGCTTCGTCCTGTTCAGCACGACTGTCGTCGTGCTCGTCAACCTCATCGTCGACATCTCCTACGGCTACTTCAACCCGAAGGTGCGGTCATGAGCGTGAACCAGACCCCCTCGGCTCCGGCGCCGGGGAACGACTCGCACGACTCCGGCGGCCTCGCCGAGACCGTCCGCGCCGAGATGCCGACGGCGGCCGTCGGCACGGGCGACCCGGAGCCGGTCGCCGCCCCCGGCATCCTCAAGAGCATCGTGCGTCGCCCCGCGACGATCGTGGCCGGCGTCTTCCTGCTCGTGCTGACCTTCATCGCGATCTTCGCCCCGGCCCTGGCGCCGTACGACCCCGACGTGCAGAACCTGTTGCTGCGGCTCAGGCCACCGAACGCCGAGCACTGGCTGGGGACCGACGACTACGGCCGGGACGTGCTGAGCCGGCTCATCTTCGGGGCACGGGTCTCGCTGTGGGCGGCGCTACAGGCCGCGGCCGTCGCGCTCCTGCTCGGTCTGCCGCTCGGCATGATCGCGGGCTACCGCAGCGGCTGGGTCGACGCGATCCTGACCCGCGTCATGGACGCGCTCATGAGCGCACCGTCGCTCGTGCTGGCCATCACCATCGTCGCGGTCCTCGGTGCCGGCATCACCAACGCGATGCTCGCCATCGGCCTGGTCATGGCCCCGCGCTTCTTCCGGGTGGCCCGCGCCGGCACGATGGACGTGCGGCACGAGACCTACATCGAGGCCTCGATCGCCCTGGGTTGCAGCACCGTGCGTACCGCGGTGCGGCACGTGCTGCCCAACGTGCTGCCGCCGATCATCCTCGTCATCTCGGTGTCGCTGGGTACCGCCGTCGCGGCCGAGGCGAGCTTGAGCTTCCTCGGGCTGGGCGTCCAGGCCCCCGCGGCCAGTTGGGGCTCGATGCTCTCGACGGCCTCCTCGAACATGCGGCTCGCGCCGTACCTCGTGTGGCCGCCCGGCGTGATGATCTTCCTCGCCGTCCTCGCCTTCACCTACGTCGGTGACGGCGTCCGCCGCGCCCTCGTTCGCACCCGCTCGGGCAATTGACCGCCCGGCAACCACCAGGAGCTGACATGGCACGTGAAACGGCGTCCGGCGGGACCGCCGGCACCAGGACCGACGCCACCGGCGACGCGGCGGACCTGCTGCGCGTGGAGAACCTCAACGTCGAGTTCCCCTCGCCCTCGGGTGGGTGGCAGACGACCGTCCAGGACGTCTCGTTCTCGCTCAAGCCGGGAGGGTCGATGGCCCTGGTCGGCGAGTCCGGGTCGGGCAAGACGGTGACCTCCATCGCGGTGATGGGCCTGACCGGGGCGACCGGAGGGCGGATCGCCTCGGGCCGGATCGTCTTCGACGGCGTGGACCTCACCGCGGGCACCCAGAAGCAGTGGCGGGACCTGCGCGGCCCGGGCATGGGCATGATCTTCCAACAACCGAGCCGCAGCCTGAACCCGGCATTCACCGTCGGGGACCAGATCGCGGAGTCGGTGCGCAAGCACCTGGGCCTGAGCCGCAGGCGGGCCCGGGCCCGCGCCGTCGAGATGCTCGAGATGGTGCAGATCCCACGGGCGGCGCAGCGGGTCGACGACTACCCGCACGCGTTCTCCGGCGGCATGTGCCAGCGCGTCATGATCGCGATGGTCATGGCGTGCAACCCGCGCCTGCTCATCGCCGACGAGCCGACGACGGCGCTCGACGTGACGGTGCAGGAACGGATCCTCGAGCTGCTGCGCGACCTGCAGGAGCAGACCGGGGTGGCGCTTCTGTTCGTCAGCCACGACCTCGCGGTGGTGGCCGAGCTGTGCCGGGAGGTCGTGGTCATGTACGCCGGCGAGGTGGCCGAGAACGCGCCCTCGGAGCAGCTGTTCTTCAACCCGCGGCACCCCTACACGTCCGGCCTGATCGGCTCGATCCCCAAGCCGGGCCTGAGCACCGACCGGCGGCTGCGCGCGATTCCCGGTGGCATCCCGGCCCCGGGCGCCTGGCCGCACGGGTGCCGGTTCACCAGCCGGTGCGAGTTCGCCGTGCCGGGGCGGTGCGACGTGGCCCACCCCGACCTGGTCCGGTTCGACGGTGCCGCCGAGCACCACGCGCGGTGCGTGCGGGCCGGGGAGCTCTCTCTGGATGGAGTGACGGTCTGATGAGCCTGCTCGAAGTCGAGAACCTCACGAAGTCGTTCAGTTCCGGTCGGGACTGGCTCGGCCGGCGTACGAAATTGGTGCACGCGGTCAAGGGGGTGAGCTTCACCCTGGAGCGCGGTGAGTGCCTCGCGGTCGTCGGCGAGTCCGGCGCGGGCAAGTCGACTGTCGGGCGCATGGTGCTGCGCCTCATCGAGCCGAACTCCGGCTCGGTGACGTTCGACGGGATCGACGTGCTGGCCACGAAGCCGAAGCAGCTGCGCGCGCTGCGCCAGCGGATGCAGATGATCTTCCAGGACCCGTACAGCTCGCTCGACCCGCGGATGACGATCAAGGACGCGGTCGCCGAGCCTCTCCTCGTGCACACCGACAAGGGCCGGGTCACGCGGGAGAAGGAGGCCGTCGAGCTGCTCGACAAGGTCGGCATCGGTTCGCGCTACCTGGAGCGCTATCCGGCCGAGCTGTCCGGCGGTCAGTTGCAGCGCGTCGCGATCGCACGGGCGCTGACGATGAAGCCGAGCCTCATCGTGTGCGACGAGCCGGTCGCGGCGCTTGACGTGTCGGTGCGGGCGCAGGTGCTCAACCTGCTCCGGGACCTGCAGGAGGAGCTGGGTCTGGCGTACCTGTTCGTCTGTCACGACCTGGCTCTCGTCGAGGTCATCGCCGACCGGGTCATGGTGATGGCCTCCGGTGAGGTCGTGGAGACGGACACGACGGACCAGATCTTCGCCAACCCGCGGCAGGAGTACACGAAGAAGCTGCTCGCGGCGATCCCCGTGCCGCTGCCACGCGACGCGCAGGGCAACCGGCTCGTCGCGCCGGGAAAGGTGGGCTGAGCGGTGACCGGTACGACGGGACCGACCCGGACGCAGTTGCTGGCGCGGTTCGCGACGACACGCGACGAGGAGATCCCCGAGTCGGTACGCGACTACGGCAAGCTCGTCCTGCTCGACTCGCTCGTCTGCGGGCTGGCGGCGGTGCGGCTGCGGCGCAGCCGCATGGTCCAGCAGGTCGCCGCCCGGTTCGGCGGCCCCGCCGAGGCGACGGTGTTCGGGCTGGGGCAGCGGGTCGCGGCGATCAACGCCGCGCACGCCAACGCGGACATGATGAACGCGTTGGACGCGGACGACACCTTCTTCAACTCGGCGCACTTCGCGGTGTTCGGCGTCGCGGCCGGGCTGGCGGAGGCCGAGCGGCTGCACGCCGACGGGGCGAGCCTGTTGCGCGCGAGCATCATCGCCTTCGAGATCAACGCGCGGCTGAACCTGTCGACCTCGCTCATGGCCTTCGAGGACGGCCAGTTCCGCTGGTCGCCGCTGTCGTCGCACGGGTACGCCTCGATGGGCGCGGCCGCGGCATGCGCGGTCGTCGGCGGCTGGGAGCCGGAGCGGCTGGCGCACGCGCTCGGCCTGGTCGCCTGGCTGGCCCCGCCGGCGAAGAACTCCTACATGGCCGAGCGGCGCTCGTTCAACGCGTTCAAGTACGGCCCGTACGGCGCGATCGCGCACGCCGGGATGCTCGGCGCGGCGCTGGCCGAGGAGGGCTACACCGGCGACCTGGACGTGCTGGACCGCACCCCGGGCTTCATCGAGGCGATGGGCTTCCTCGGCGGCGAGCGGCACGAGATGGTCGCCGGCCTGGGGTCGAAGTGGTGGATCAGCGAGACGTCGCTCAAGCCGTACCCGACGTGCCGTTTCACCCACGCGGCGCTCGACGCGATCCGCGCGTTCCCGAGCAGCCACGGGGTGCCGGTGTCGCAGATCGAGTCCATGGAGATCCGGCTGAGCCCGGCGGCCTACCGGACGTTGCAGTTCCGGGAGCCGGCCCCGCAGATCCCGGACACTGTCGTCGCGCCGTTGGACGGCGCCTTCAACATGCCGTACGCCGCGGCGCTGGCGTTGCTCGGGCACGCCCCGGGACCGCGGTGGTACGACCCCGAGCGGCTGGCCGACCCGGCGGTGTGGGACCTGGCGCGCCGGATCACGACGGCGCCCGACCCGGTGCTCGACGCGGAGTGGGAGGCCGACCTCAGGGAACACCCGGGCGGCCAGATCCGCCGGACGCGCGGCGCGCTGACGATCCGGGCCGGTGGCCGGGAGTACGTCGTCGAGTCGGACTTCGCCCAGGGCGACCCGTGGGACGACACGACGCGGGCGGACTGGGACTTCGTCGCCGGCAAGCTGGCCTCGTTCTGCGACGGGATCCTCGACGCGGGCGCGCAGGAGCGGCTCGTCGAGGTGGTCCGGGGCATCGACGACGTCGCCGACGTCGCCGAGACGCTGTCACCGCTGCTGGCGCTTGCGCGATGAGCCGGCGGGACCGGATCGGTGCGGAGACGAGGTCGTTCGCCTCGTACGGCCGGTCGTGGCTCATCGTCATCCGCGGGCCGCGCGGGATGGCGTTCGACCGGTTTCTCGTGCGACGGACCGGGTTCTCGCTCGTGTCGTTGCAGTACGCGCTGGCGGGCAGGTTTCCGTACCACCCCACGCTGCTGCTGACGACGGTTGGCCGTCGCTCCGGGGAGCTGCGCGACGCGGCGCTGCCCTACGTGCCGTACGGGAGGGACCTGGTGGTCGTCGGCTCCAAGGGGGGCGGCCCCAAGGACCCGGCCTGGGTGGTCAACGCGCGTCATCACGAACTCTGCTGGATCGTCCTGCGCCGCAGGACGATCCCGGTCCGGGCGCGGGTGACCGACGGCGAGCGCGACCCGGAGCTGTTCGCGCACGTCGTGGCGCGCAAGCCGAACGTGGGACGCTACGCCGAACGGGCTGCGGGTTTCGGGCGGCAGATCCCGCTCGTCGTCCTGAGCGCCGTCTCGGGGGAGTCGCTCGCCTGAGCGGCTCAGCCGGTCGTGAGGACGATCCGACCGACGAAATCGGACGCCTCCAGCCGGTCGTGCGCGACGGTGGCCTGCTCGAGCGGGTACGTCGCGGCGATCGCGGGGGCGGCGGCCACGGCCGAGAGGGTGAGGGCCTCGCGTAGCTGGCGGGCCACCGCCTCGGGCCCGGGCCGGCCGATTCCGCGCAGCGTCCAGCCCTTGACCATGAGGCGACCCAGGTGCAGGTGGGCGTGGCTGTCGGCGGTGACGCCACAGGTGACCAGCCGACCGCCGGGGGCGAGGACCTTGAGCACGTCGGACCAGAGGGTGCCGCCGACCGACTCGACGATGACGTCCACCTCGCCGCCGGGCAGGGCGGCACGCAGGGACTCGACGACGTCGGGACGGTAGTGGTTCACGACGTCGAGAGCGCCGAGGGCGCGTACCGCGTCGGCCTTCGCCGGGGCGCTGGTGCCGAAGACGCGCGCGCCCAGGTGGTGGGCGTACTGGACGGCGAAGGTGCCGACGGCGCCCGCGGCGGCGACGACGAGTACCCGTTCGCCGGGGCGTACGCCGGCGAGGTTGACGACCGCGTCGTAGGCGGTGCGTCCGGCGGTGGGCACCGCCGCGGCGTGGACGGCGTCGAGCGCGGCCGGTCGCGGGAAGCAGTGCGTGGCCGGGACGACGGCGAGCTCGGCGTGGGTGCCGGTGGTCAGCCCGACGACCGCGTCGCCGGGAGTGAAGCCGGTGACGCCGGGACCGGTCCGCACGACGGTGCCGGCGACGTCCCGGCCGAGGATCGTCGGGCCGGTGACCGCCATCCCGTGGGTGCCGCGACGGATGTAGGTGTCGACCCGGTCCAGGCTGGCTGCCTGGGCCCGCACGAGCACGTGACCGGGGCCGGGCGTCGGGGCCTCGAGCCGGCCGAGACGCAGGCTGTCGGGGGATCCGGAGTCGACGACGTAGCTGGCGAGCACGCGATTCCTCTCAGGGCAGGGCGATGGTGGCGGAGGCGATGACGTGGTCGCCGAGGCTGTTGGTGCCGCGGACGTCGACGGTGACCTGCGTTCCCCCGTGCGCCGGCTTCAGCCCGGTGACGACGCCGTCGAGGGTGCAGGTGTCGCCGGGGTGGTTCTGTGCGGCGAGGCGGGTGCGGAAGTCGACGACGCGAGCCTCCGGTCCGGCCCAGTCGGTGAGGTAGCAGTTGACCAGGGCACTGGAGCCGAGGATGTTCATGTAGACGTCGCGGGCGCCTCGTTCGAGGGCCGCGTCGCGGTCGAGGTGCACGTCGTTGAAGTCGAAGGTCGCGGTCGCCAGCGCCGCGATGGACAGCTGGGTGACGGGGACCGGCCAGGGGGCGAGGCGTTGCCCGATGCTCACCTCGGCCCCGGTACGGGTGCTCGTGCGGCGTTCGGGCCGGGGGGCGGTGAGCACCGGCAGGATCTGGCCGTCGCGGGTGCGTCGGTGCGCCACGACGACCGGCATGCCGTCGTGCACGAGGTCGGGGCGCAGGTATGCGACGTCTCCGCTGAAGCGGGTCCCGTCGGCGAGTTCGGCGCTGCCGACGAGGTAGGGGCGCTCGTCGAGGGGGGCGGCGGCGTAGCCGGGTTGCAGGTGCGCGGTCAGGGTGCCGGTGGTGCCGGCGGGCGGCAGGTCGACAGGGGCGGCAGCGGCCGGGCGTACGGGGCGAGCGAGGCGGTCCCCGGGCGTCGTCGGGACCTCGGTCCGGGTCGCCGGGTTCCAGCGGAGCATCCGCAGGACGACGCGCCCGACCGGCTCGCCCTCGACGGTGCGGTAGTCGCTGACGAGGTCGACGAAGTGGCCCTGGCCGAGCCGGGTGGACTTCTCGGGGGAGACCGCGCCGATGGACGGGAACTGCTCCAGGTGGTCGCCGGGGCGCAGCGGGCGTACGTAGGTGTGCTCCGTCTGCACCGCGGCCACCGAGGTGAACCCGCGCGTGGCGAGGACCTCGTTGACCCGGTCGAGGCTCTCGGCGTGGCGGTGACTGCGCCTGTTGCCCGGCAGGGTCCACATGTTCAGCGAGGTCGCCGGGGCCACGATGCCGCCCCAGACGGAGCGGGCGGCCCACTGGGGGTCCTGGTACGCGGGGTTCTCGTCGCCGACGGCGTCGCACCAGATGCGGATGGCTGCTTCGGTGATCGCGTCCTTGGCCCGGCGCGGCGGGTCGGTGAGGCCGATCAGAGCGTCGAGTCGGGCGCGGAAATCCGCGTCACTGCCGGTCATGGGGCTCCTCTTGCGGACAACGATGTCAACCAAGCGCTTGCTTGACCATATGAGGGACGCTGCCCTAGGGTCAAGAGTCAGAACACCGGCCGCGCCCGGCGGCGACACCGGACCGATCGTGCGTCACCAGCGCCCCGACCCGCGAAGAGGGCCGAGATGCTCCCGAGCACCCCAGCGACCGCCACCCGAGCCTTCTTCTCGTTCCCGAAGGTGACCGACCCTGCCCGCCATCGCGACTACAACGCGTGGCATCAACTCGACCACCGCCCCGAGAACCTCGCCCTGCCCGGCGTCGTGCACGGCGACCGCTGGGTGCGTACCCCCGCGTGCGAGCGGCTCGGCAGCTACCCCGACCCCGCCCTCGCCGGCAGCCAGTACATGGCGATGTACTGGTTCGCCGAGCCGGCCGCGGACTCGGTCCCCGAGTGGAAGGACCTCGGCGACCGGGCGATCCACCAGGGCCGGCGTCCGGAGCTGGCCTGGACCGAACGGCCGATGACCCGGATGTTCCGACCCGTCCAGGGTCATGTCGCCCCCCGGGCCCTCGTCACCCTCGCCGCGTTGCCGTTCCGGCCCCACCGCGGGGTGTACGTCGAGGTGAGCCGAGTCGAGACGTCCCTGCATCCCGACGTGGCCGACCTGTCCCGGTTCGAGCACGAGACCCAGGTGCCCGACCTGCTCGCGCGCGACGGCGTCGCGGGCGTGTGGACCTTCCGCAGCGCCCCGAGCCGCAGCCGTCCCGACGGACCCGTCGTGCGGATCCGGCTCACCTACCTCGAAGCCGACCCGGTCGAGTTCACACGGGCCCTGGCCGCGGATCCGCTGGCGGCCCCGCCCGCGGCGCTCGCCGGCACGGCCACCCCGCTGTTCACGGGGCCCCTGGCCACCATCACACCCTGGGAGTGGGACTGGTTCGACGAGCCCACGGTGACGGACAGCGGGGCATGACCGAGTCCACCGGCGGGACCGGACGGTTCGAGCGCTACGGGCCCTGGGCCCTGGTCGTCGGCGGTTCCGAGGGGGTCGGCGCCGCGTTCGCCGAGCAGCTGGCCCGCGCCGGCCTCGGCATCGTGCTCGTCGCCCGCAAGCCGGTGGCCCTCGGGGAGACCGCCGACCGGGTCCGGGCGCACGGGGTCCCGTGCCGCGTGCTCGCCCTGGACCTGCTCGACGCGGACGCGACCGCCCGGATCGTCGAGGCCGTCGCCGACCTCGACCTCGGCCTGCTCGTCCTCAACGCCGGCGCGAACACCTACCGCAGCCGCTTCGTCGAGGCGGACCTCGCCCGGGTCCAGGCCGTCATCGATCTCAACATCACCCGCCCGCTCGAGCTCTGCCGGGAGTTCGGCGCCCGGCTCGCCGCACGCGGCCGCGGCGGCATCCTCGTCGTCGGCTCCTCAGCCGGCTACCTCGGCCACGCCGACATCGGCGTCTACGCCGCCGCCAAGGCATTCACCCGGATCTTCACCGAGGGCCTGTGGCTCGAGCTGGGGCAGGTCGGTGTCGACGTGCTGCACCTGGTGCTGGGGCTCACGGCCACCCCCGCCATGGCGCGCGCCGGCCTCGACCTGACCGGCGCGGCCGACCCGGCCGACGTCGCCGCCCAGGGGCTGGCGGCCCTGGGCTCCGGCCCGGTACACGTGGTGCGCCAGCAGGCCGAGGTCGCCGCGCGGCGCTCCGGCCCGGACCGGGCCGCCCTCGTCGCCGGCAACCACGGCGGGATGCGGGCCATGCTCGGCGGGCCGGGCCCCGACCCGCGCTGACCGCCCGCGGGCAGCGCTCACTGCGTGATGGTCCACCCGCCGTCGACGACGAGCAACGCCCCGTTCACGTACGAGGCCAGCGGCGAGAGCAGGAAGAGGATCGGCCAGGCGATCTCGTCCGGCGTGGCCATCCGGTGGCTCGGCACCCGGGACAGCACGGACTGCCCTGTCGGGGACCCGGCGAAGCCCCGCAGCCTCGGGGTGTCCACCATGCCGGGGGCTACCGCGTTGGCCCGTACGGCGTCGGCCCGGTGCGCGGCCAGGTGCCGGGTGTAGCCGACGATCGCGGCCTTCGCCGCGCTGTACCAGTCGGAGGCGGTGCCCACGACGGTGCCGGCGACCGAGGCGGTGTTCACGAGGGTCGCCCCGGGCGGGGCCTGTTCGAGCCAGGCCCGGGTCACCGACCGCACGCTGCCGACACACAGCTGCACGGCGTGGTCGAAGTCGAGCTCGGTCGCCGAGGACGGGCCGGCGTTGTTGACGAGGTGGCGCACCGGCCCGTACGCCGAGCAGGTCCCGGCGAGGGCCGCGCGCACGGCCGACTCGTCGGCGACATCGACCACGTGGGGGTCGACCACCCCGCCCGCCGCGCGGACGGCGGCGCTCACCGCCGTGAGGGCCGCGGCGTCGAGGTCCCACGCGGACACCACGAGTCCCTGGGCGGCGGCGGTCGCCGCGGTCGCCGCTCCGATCCCGCTGCCGGCCCCGGTCACGACGACGACGTCGCCCGTGCGGAAGCCGAGCCGTGGCGCGCCGGCGTCGGCCCCCGGCCTCCGGTCGCCCGCCTCGTGTGCAGGAGTCCGCGGGTCACTCACGGGGGCGTCCGGGATCGCTGTCCCGGTCCGGCCCGCCCGCAGCCGGGCCGCCGGGCGGCCACGGCCGGCTGATCGGGTCGGAGGCGTCGCGGGCTCCCCGCAGCGACGCCTCGGGGATCGGCCACTGGCCGGCGAGGTCGTCGACCCGCTGCCATTCCGAGACGGTGAGACGTTCCTGCACCCGCCACTCGCCCGCGCGCCGGGTGACCAGGTCGACGTAGCGGAACCCGCTGATGATGTTGCCGCGCGGCGGCTCGGACGTGCTGCGCTGGAACGCGATGCCGTACGTCTCGGCCCGGGCGCGGTCCGGGTCGGCCGGGTCGAGTTCGACCAGGATGTTCGTCAGGTAGTGCATCGTCATGGTGCGCCGCGCCACGAGCGCGAAGACCATGTCCAGCGTCGTGTCCCGTTCGGCAGTGGTCCCGCCGAGGGTGATCCGGGCGTCCGGGTGGAAGGCGCTCGCGGCCAGGGCCCGGTCCATCCGGTCGATCCCGCGCGCATAGCGCAGCAGGGCCCGCTCGACGGCCCGCTCGGCGAGCAGCGCGTCCAGTTCGACCGGGAGGGACCGCGACGGTTCAGACACCGAAGCCTCCGTCGACGTCGAGCTTCTGCCCGGAGATGAAGCCGGCCCGGTCGCTGGCCAGGAAGCAGGCGGCCTCGGCGATGTCGACGGCGCTGCCGAAACGCCGCAGCGGAGTCGAGGACCGGGCGACGGTCAGGGCGCGTTCGTCGAGGTCCCCCGAGGAGATCAGTCGCTCGGCCATCCCGTCGGTGAGCATGCCCGGCCCGACGCAGTTGAACCGGATGCCGAAGCGCCCCTCCTCGTTGGCGAAGGCCCGTACGAGCGCCTCGACCGCCGCCTTCGGCGCGGAGGAGAGGCCGTCCCGGGCGGGGTAGCGCGTCGTCGCCGCGGTCGTGATCGCGACGACGTTGCCACGGCTCTGACGCAGGGCCGGGAGGCAGGCCGAGACCAGCGTGAAGAAGGCGGTCGTGTCGTTGGCCACCTGCGTGGCGAACTGCTCGGGACGCACTGTGGACAGGTGCCGCATGGGCACGTGCGGCCCGGCCGCGTGCACGATCGTGTGCAGCGGCCCGCGGCTTCCGGTGAGCTCCGCCACGAGCGCGGCGGTGGCCTCGGCGTCGGTGAGATCGAGGTGGTGCGCCGAGTGCGTGCCGGACGCGACGGACGGCAGCTCGTCGAGCACCTGCCGGGCGGCCTCGGCGTCGCTGCGGTAGGTGATCGCCACCGCCGACCCCCGGCGCGCCAGTTCGCGGGCGATGACCCGCCCGAGGCCGCCGGTGCCGCCGGTGACGAGCGCGACACCGGCGCGGTGGACGAAGTCGGCGGGCACGGGCAGCGCCGCCGCGGGTGCGGTCGGGGAGGACTGGTCGGTCACGACGAACTCCTGGAATTGCGGGGCGGACAACGGGACGGGCCGAGGGTGGTCACGTCGCGGGAAGGGGGTCGGCGCGTCCGCGACGCAACCACGCGAGCACCGTGGCGGCCGTGGCCAGGCACGCGGCGGCGTACAGCATGAAGGCGATCGTGGAGCCGAACCACGTGCTCAGCCCGCCGAGCAGGAGGGCGCCGAACGGCATGCCACCCCAGCCGAGGAAGTAGAGGCTCATCACCCGGCCGCGCTGCGCGTCGTCGACGACCCTCTGGACCGCCGTCTGCAGGATCACCATGGCGCCGATGCTGAACGTGCCGCACAGCAGAGCGGCCGCCGCGAGCACGGGCACTGTCGTGGCGGCCCCGAGCAGGGCGTTGCTCAGTGCGAGCAGAACGATGGTGACCGCGGCATGCCACACGGTGGCGATGCGCTTGGAGAGGCGGGCCACCACGAGGATCCCGAGGAGCGAGCCCAGCCCGGTCAGGGCCACCAGCATGGGGAAGACCGGGTCCGGGTTGTCCGAGGTCGCGGCCGCCCGGACGGGGAGTTGGGTCGTGAAGGCGCACCCGAAGAACGCATTGACCGCGACGATGACGAGGCAGAGCGCGGCCGGGGGTCGCTCGCGGGCGTGCCGGATCCCCGCGCGGACCTGCGCGGTCAGGCTCTCGCGGGCCACCGGGACGGCCGGCGGGACGCGACGGGTGCGGACCGCGATCGCGGCGGCGGCCGCGGCGAGGGTGAGCGTCGCGTACATCACGAACGTGCCCAGCGGTCCCCAGGCCACGAGGATCAGCCCGGCGACCGCGGGGCCGACCGAGCGGGCGAGGTTGAGCCCGGCAGCCTGGATCGGTACGGCGTGGCCGAGCGCCTCGGCCGGGACGGTGTTGGCCACGAGGGCCTGGGTCACGGGGGACAGGAAGCTGACTCCGGTGCCGGCGAGGAAGGCGAGCGCGAGCATCACGGGCAGGGCGACGATCCTGGCCGCGATCGTCGCCGTACAGACTCCGGCCAGGACGGCGGTCGCCAGGAGCACGCCGATCTGCAGGCGGCGCCGGTCGACGGCGTCGGCCAGCACCCCGGCCGGGATGGAGAAGAGCGTGAACGGCACGAGCAGGCAGAAGAAGAGCGCCCCCATCGTCGCCGGGGTGGCGTCGCTCTCGACGAGCACCGACTGGAAGGCGATGTTGCAGCCCCAGTAGCCGGCCTGGGACAACACCAGGGTCAGGAGTACGAAGCGGAAGTCTCGGAATTGCAGGGCCGAGAACATTTTCACGTCTTTCGCCATCCTTCTGTCGTTTCCGGGACCCTACCAAGCGCTTGCTTGCATCGCTAGTGTCGGGTGTGGTTTTCTTCCCGTACCTCGAGTGAAAGGGCGTGCCGTGAGCGGCTTCTGCGCAGGACGAACGGTGATCGTGACCGGTGCCGGACAGGGGCTGGGCCGGGTCCACGCCCTCGAGTTCGCCCGGCAGGGCGCCGACGTCGTCGTCAACGACATCGAGAGCAGCCGGGAGGCGGCCCAGGCCGTCGTCGACGAGATCCGCGCACTGGGCGGTCGCGCGGTCGTCAGCACCGGCGACGTCAGCGACTGGGCCTACGGTGAGCGGCTCGTGCGCGAGACGGTCGAGACCTTCGGCGGGCTGCACACCCTGGTCAACAACGCCGGCATCAACCGCGACCGGATGCTGGTCAACATGAGTGAGCAGGAGTGGGACCTCGTCCTGCGGGTCGACCTCAAGGGACACTTCGTCCCGATGCGCCACGCCGCCGCCTACTGGCGGGACGCGGCCAAGGCCGGCCGCCGGATCGCCGCGCGCGTCGTCAACACGTCCTCCGGCGCGGGGCTCATGGGCAGCGTCGGACAGGGCAACTACGGCGCCGCCAAGGCCGGGATCGCCGCCCTGACCCAGATCGCGGCCGCCGAGTGGGCCCGCTACGGCATCGTCGTCAACGCGATCGCCCCCTCGGCCCGTACCCCGATGACCGAGGCCGTCTTCGCCGAGGCGATGGCCGCCCCCGAGACGGGCTTCGACGCGATGGACCCGGCCAACGTCTCCCCCCTCGTGGTCTGGCTCGGCTCCGACGCCGCGCAGGCCGTCAGCGGCGCCGTCTTCGAGGTCGCCGGGGGCGAGGTCTCGCTCGCCGACGGCTGGCGCCACGGGCCGGCCGCCAGCAAGGGCGCGCGGTGGGAGCCGGAGGAGCTCACCGACGTGATCGCCGACCTCATCGCCCGCTCCGAGCCGCCGACCCCCGTCTACGGTGCCTGACATGGGTGCTGACGCAGCGCGGGCCACCGGTGCGCCGGTGAGCGACGAGCAGTTCCGGGCCGAGATCCGTGGCTGGCTCCAGGAGGCCCTCACCGGGCCGTTCGCCGAGGCGGTCGGCACCGGCGGCGAGGGACGCGAGCACGAGGCGCACGAGCTGCGCCGCGAGTGGGAGCGCCACCTGGGCCGGGCCGGCTGGATCGGCCTCTCCTGGCCCACCGAGTACGGCGGTCGCCCCGCGACCCTCGCCCAGCAGGTCATCTTCCACGAGGAGTACGCCCGCGCCGGCGCACCCGGCCGGCTCGGGCACATGTCCGAGCAGCTGCTCGGCCCGACCCTGCTCGCATTCGGCACGCCGGAGCAGAAGGCGCGCTTCCTGCCCCGCATCACCAGCGGCGAGGACATCTGGTGCCAGGGCTACTCCGAGCCCGGCGCGGGCTCGGACCTCGCCGGGGTGCGCACCCGCGCCGAGCGCCGGGGCGACCACTACGTCATCACCGGGCAGAAGGTGTGGACCTCGCTCGCGCACCTGGCCGACTGGTGCTTCGTGCTGTGCCGCACCGATCCCGGCTCGACCCGCCACGCGGGGCTTTCCTACCTGCTGGTGCCGATGGACCAGCCCGGCGTGACGGTGCGCCCGATCACCCAGCTGACCGGCACGAGCGAGTTCAACGAGGTCTTCTTCGACGAGGCCGTCGCTGCCGTCGAGCACCGCGTCGGCGCCGAGGGCGAGGGCTGGAAAGTCGCCATGGGCACCTTGGGCTTCGAGCGCGGCGTGTCCACCCTCGGCCAGCAGATCGGCTTCCGCCGGCGCCTCGATGCCGTCATCGCCCGGGCCCACTCCAACGGCGCCTGGCAGGAACCGGCGCTGCGTGACCGCCTCGTCGACGCCTACATCGGGCTCGAGGTGATGCGGCACTCGGCGGTGCGGCTGCTCGCGTCCGCCGGTGAGGGGCTGTCCGGCCTGGAGGCGTCGATCTCCAAGCTCCAGTGGGCCACGTGGAACCGCTCGCTGGGCGAGCTCGCGGTCGACGTCGAGGGGGCCGGGGCGCTGCTCACCGGGCCCGGGTACGAGCTGGACGACGCCCAGACCCACTTCCTCTTCAGCCGCGCCAACACGATCTACGGCGGCTCCAACGAGATCCAGCGCAACATCATCGCCGAGCGCCTGCTCGGCCTGCCCCGATGAGGTGAGGACGATGACCGGATCGCACGCCGACCCTCGTGCCGTGGCCGAGACGTCGCACACGGAGGCGGCCGAGGATCTCGCCCAGATCCGTGCCTCCGTGGCCGAGGTGCTCGACGGGCAGGCTGACCTGCGCCGAGCCCACGAGGTCATGGTCGGGGACCAGGGGTACGACCCGCTGCTGCACGAGTTGCTCACGGCCGAGCTGGGCCTGCTCGGCCTCGTCGTACCGGAGCACCTCGGCGGGCTCGGCCTCGGCGTGCCCGCCGCGACCGCCGTCATCGAGGAGCTCGGGGCCCGGCTCGTGCCGGGCGCGCTCGCGACGAGCCTCACCGCGATCCTCGCCGCCCGCGCCATCGGTCCCCACGCCGAGCCCCTGCTGGCACGCGTCGTGGACGAGCAGCTGACCCTGGCCGCTGCGCTCGCCGAGGACGGCGCGGGCTGGGATCTCGAACAGACCGCCACCCGGGCCGCCGGCGCCGGGGACGAGTGGGCGCTGACCGGGACGAAGACCCTCGTCGCCGGGGTCGAAGCCGCCCGGGTCGTTCTCGTCACCGCCCGGAACCCGGGTGGTGAGCTCGGCGTCTACGCCGTGGACCTGGCCGCCGACGGGGTGGACGTGCGGACGCACATGACGCTCGACCAGACCCGGCGGCTGAGCACTGTGCACCTGCGCGAGGCCGCGGCCGGCCGGGTCGACGCCCCCGGCGGCGAGGGGGCCCGGGTGCTGCTGGACCACGTGCGCGCCATGCTCGCGCTGGAATCGGCGGCCGCCGCCCGCGCCTGCCTCGACCTCACCGTCGACTACCTCAAGGTCCGGGAGCAGTTCGGCCGCCCGATCGGGTCGTTCCAGGCCCTCAAGCACCGCTGCGCCGACCTCGCCGTCGCGGTCGCCGGAGCGCGGGCCACGGCTGACCACCTCGTCACGACGCTACGCACCGGTGCCGCCACCCGCTCACACGACGCGGCGCTGGCCAAGCTCGTGTGCGCCGACACGCTGATGACCGTCGCAGCCGAGGCGATCCAGTTGCACGGCGGTATCGGGTTCACCTTCGAGCACCACGCACACCTGTTCTTCAAGCGCGGCAAGTCGGCCCAGCTGCTGGCCGGTTCTCCGGCGGCGGTTCGGGCCGAGGTGGCAGCGCTCGCGGGTCTCTGAGCCGGCCGCCGAACTCCACGGCAGGCAGGAGCGGAAGGACGGAGGGGCCGCACCGAACCGGTGCGGCCCCTCCGTCGTACGTGGCCCGCCGGGCTCAGCCGAGCGGACCGGTGCCGGGCGGCTGGGCGGCCAGGTGCCGCGACGGGATCTCCCCACCACCGTCGATGACGATCTCGGTGCCGGTGACGTAACCGGAGAGCGGCGAGACGAGCAACAGGCAGGCTGCGGCGATGTCGGCCGGGGTGGCCATCCGCCGCATGGGGATCGTCCGCGCCACGCGATCCTGCCCCGCCTCGTCGCCGTAGTAGAGGTGCGAGAGCTCGGTCTGTACGAGCCCCACCGTCACCTGGTTGACCCGTACGGCGGGGGCGAAGTCGAGCCCGAGGCAGCGGGTCAGCATCGTCAGGCCCGCCTTGGCCGCGGCGTACGCGGCGGTGTCCGGGGCCGGGTTGGCTCCGGCGACCGAGCCGATGTTGATGATCGTGCCGCTGCCCTGACGCTGCATGACCTCGTTGGCCTGCTGGGCGACGTAGAACGGGGCGAGCAGGTTGAGCGTGACGACCGCCGAGACGAAGCGGGGGGACACCGTCGCGGTGTCGGCGCTCGGTGCGCCACCGGCGTTGTTGACCAGGATGTCGAGCCGGCCGAACCGGTCCACCGCCGCGGCGACGAGGGCTTTGGCCTGCTCCGGATCGCGGACGTCCGACTGGACGAAGACGGGGGTGCGTCCGTCGATCTCGGGCAGGTGCTCGGGCTCGCTGCGGCCGCACACGAGCACCCGCGCCCCGGCCTTGAGGAAGGCGCGGGTGATCTCGGCGCCGATGCCACGGGTGCCTCCGGTGACGATGGCGACCTGGCCGGTCAGGTCGACGCCGCCGGGCGTCGCGGGGGACTGGGTCATCAGAGCCTCTCGATGATCGTGACGTTGGCCTGGCCGCCGCCCTCACACATCGCCTGCAGGCCGTAGCGGCCGCCGGTGCGTTCGAGCTCGTGCAACAGGGTGGTCATCAGCCGGGCGCCGGTGGCGCCGAGCGGGTGGCCCAGGGCGATCGCGCCACCGTTGACGTTGACCCGCTCCGGGTCGGCCCCCGTCTCCTTGAGCCAGGCGAGCACGACCGAGGCGAACGCCTCGTTGATCTCGAACAGACTGATGTCGTCGATCGACAGCCCGGTGCGTTCGAGCGCGTGGGCGGTGGCGGGGATCGGGGCGGTGAGCATCAGCACCGGGTCGTCGGCGCGCACCGACAGGTGGTGGATCCGGGCGCGCGGGGTCACCCCGTGCTCGGCCACTGCCCGCTCGCTCATGACGAGCAGGGCCGCCGCGCCGTCGCAGATCTGGCTCGCCACGGCGGCGGTGACCCGGCCGCCCGGGGTCAGCGGGTCGAGGCCGGCCATCTTCTCCAGGCTCGTGTCGGCGCGCGGACAGGTGTCGGTGTCGACGTCGCCGACGGCGTGGATCTCGCGGCTGAAGCGGCCCTCGGCGATGGCCCGCAGGGCCCGCTCGTGGCTACGCAGGGCGAAGCGCTCCATGTCCTCTCGGCTGACGCCCCACTTCTCGGCGATCATCTCGGCTGAGCGGAACTGCGAGATCTGCTCGTTGCCGTAGCGCTTGCGCCAGCCGACGGACCCGGAGAAGGGGTCGTCGAAGCCGTACTGCTGACCGGTGAGCATCGCGGCCGAGATGGGGATGGCGCTCATGTTCTGCACACCCCCGGCGACGACGACGTCGTTGACTCCGGCCATGACGGCCTGGGCTGCGAAGTGCACCGCCTGTTGGCTCGAGCCGCACTGCCGGTCCACGGTGACGCCGGGTACGTGCTGCGGGAGCCCGGCGGCGAGCCAGGCGGTGCGGGCGATGTCACCGGCCTGTGGGCCGATGGTGTCGACGCAGCCGAACACGACGTCCTCGACGGCGTCGGGGTCGACCCCCGAGGAACTCATGAGGCTGGTGAGCGCGGCGGCTCCCAGGTCGGCGGAGTGGATGTCGGCGAGCGCGCCACCGCGTCGCGTGACGGGGGTGCGGACGGCGTCCACGATGTATGCCTCTGCCACCGGGTTTCCTTCCTTCACATGCCTCACCGGTCGGTGCCGGAGGTCGGATCGGTTGAGTCGGCGTGGCTCGCTGACGCTGGTCGCCGGCGCCGCCACCGCTAGTCTAGCAAGCGCTTGGTTGGTAGTCTGTGGTTCGTTTCGACAAGTGACCGGCTCCGCGTGAGGAGATGTGCGTGAGTGACGTGTTGACCACGATCCCCGCCCTGCTGCGGCAGGCCGCGCAGGACGCCGCCGATCTCGAAGCCCTGGTCGACGGGGACGTGCGGATGACCTTCGCCGAGCTCGACGCGGCCGTCACCCGGTTCGCGCGGGCCGCGGTCGCGCACGGTCTCGAGCCGGGGGACCGCGTCATCGTCTGGGCCCCGAACAGCGCCGACTGGGTCATCAGCGCCCTCGGCGTGCTGGCAGCGGGGGGCGTGCTGTGCCCCGTCAACACCCGCTTCCGTGGTGCGGAGGCGCGATCCGTCATCGCCAAGGTCCGGGCCACGATGGTCGTCCTCGACGACGCCTTCCTGGACGCCCACTACCTGGCCGCGCTGCGCGGCGACGGGCCGTCACCGGCCGTCGGGCGCCCGGTGCCGCTGCTGCCCTCGGTGCGTACCGTCGTCGACCTGTCCGCCACCGGTCGCGAGCAGAACGACGACGGCGTGTGGTCCCTTGCGGCCTTCACCGCGCTGGCCGACCAGGTCGACCCCGGAGTCGTCGACGGACGGATCGCCGCCCTCGCCCCGGAGGGCGTGGCCGACATCCTGTTCACCTCGGGCACCACCGGCTACCCCAAGGGCGCGATGGTCTCGCACACCTCGAACCTTCGCGTCGACAGGGAGTGGGCCCGCCTCGTCGGGCTGCGGCGAGGCGACCGCTATCTGATGGTCAACCCGTTCTTCCACAGCTTCGGCTACCGGGCCGGCATCCTGGCCTGCCTCCTCACGCGCGCCACGATCATTCCGGTCGCGGTGTTCGCCGTCGAGACCGTGCTGCGTCTCATCGAGCAGGAACGTGTCACGGTCTTCCCCGGCGCACCCACCGTCTACAGCTCCCTGCTCGAACACCCCGACCTCGGCACATACGACCTCAGCTCGGTACGCCTGGCCGTCACCGGGGCCACGGTCGTGCCGGTGCCGCTGCTGCGCCGGATGCGCGAGGAACTGGGCTTCCGCGACGTCATCACCGCCTACGGCCTGACCGAGACGTGCGGCACGGCGACCGTGTGCCCGCCCGACGCCGGCCTCGAGCGGATCTCGACCAGCTGCGGGCGGGCGATCCCGGGCACCGAGTTGCGGATCGCCGGGCTCGACGGACGGGCGCTGCCGGCCGGTGAGTCGGGCGAGGTCCTCGTGCGTGGCTACAACGTGATGTCGGGCTACTTCGAGGACCCGGTCGCCACGGCGCAGGCCATCGACGAGGACGGCTGGCTGCACACCGGTGACGTCGGCTGGGTCGACGAGGACGGCTACCTGCGCATCACCGACCGGATCAAGGACGTCTACATGGTCGGGGGCTTCAACGTCTACCCCGCCGAGGTCGAGCGTGTGCTGTCCGAACATCCCGCCGTCTTCGACGTCGCGGTCGTCGGGGTCCCCGACGCGCGGATGGGCGAGGTCGGCAGCGCCTTCGTGCAGACCGTACCCGCCTGGAGCGGGGACGAGTCGGCGCTCGTCGACGAGCTCGAGGCGTGGTGCCGGGAGCGGCTGGCCAACTTCAAGCGCCCGCGCAGCTTCACCGTCGTTCCGGCGCTGCCCCGAACCGCGAGCGGAAAGATCCAGAAGTTCATGCTCACCGGGTGAGCCCGGCGTTCGCGGGTCCCCCCTCACCGGAGGGCTGCCCGCGAAGGCGCCTCGTGCGGCGCACCGGCCCCAGTTCCCTGCTCGCCGGCAGGCCCGACGCCCCGACCAGACCTGACACCGACGGCACCGCCGTCACGGGCGCCAGCCCGAGAACCGGAGGACACCATGCAGGACGCAGTCATCGTCGCCGCGGCGCGCTCGCCGATCGGCCGGGCCTTCAAGGGGTCGTTGGCCTCGATGCGGGCCGACGACCTGGCCACCCAGATGGTCCAGGCGGCCCTGGCCCAGGTGCCGGCGCTCGACCCGGCCCAGATCGACGACCTCATGCTCGGCTGCGCTCAGCCGGCCGGCGAGCAGGGCTGGGGCCTCGGGCGCGTCGTCGCGGTCGAGCTCGGGCTCGACCGGGTCCCCGGGACGACCGTGCAGCGTTACTGCGCATCGAGCCTGCAGACGACCAGGATGGCGCTGCACGCCATCCGCGCCGGTGAGGCGGACGTGCTCGTCTCCGCCGGGGTCGAGGTCATCTCGCACTTCGCCGCCGGCAAGTCCGACGGCATGCCGGACACGAAGAATCCGATCTTCGCCGCGGCGGGGGAGCGCACCGCCACCCGCGGACGGGGTGGCGCCGGCCCGTGGACCGACCCACGCGACGCGAATGAACTGCCCGACGTCTACATCGCGATGGGCGAGACCGCCGAGAACGTCGCGAGCCACCGCGGTGTGAGCCGCGCCGAGCAGGACCAGTGGGCCGCCACGAGCCAGCAGCGGGCCCAGGCCGCGATCGAGTCGGGCTTCTTCGCCACCGACATCACGCCGGTGACCCTCGCCGACGGCACCGTCGTGGCCACCGACGACAGCCCTCGCGCCGGAGTGACGGCCGAGTCGCTGTCCGGCCTCAAACCGGCCTTCCGGCCCGACGGTACGGTGACCGCGGGCAACTGCTGCCCGCTCAACGACGGCGCGGCCGCCCTCATCATCATGTCCAGCCGCAAGGCCGCCGAACTCGGCGTCACGCCGCTGGCCCGGATCCTCTCCACGGGCGTCTCGGCGATCTCGCCGGAGATCATGGGTCTCGGCCCGGTCGAGGCGTCGAGGCGGGCCCTCGCGCTGGCCGGGCTCTCGATGGCCGACATCGATCTCGTCGAGCTCAACGAGGCGTTCGCCGCTCAGGTCGTCCCCTCCATCTCGGACCTCAAGGCCAACCCCGAGCGGGTCAACGTCCACGGTGGCGCGATCGCCCTGGGCCACCCGTTCGGTCAGACCGGAGCGCGGATGACGACGACGCTCATCAACGGGCTGCGGGCCCGGGACGGCCAGTTCGGCCTCGAGACGATGTGCACCGCCGGTGGCCAGGGCATGGCGATGGTCATCGAGCGGCTCTCCTAGGCGGGTGCGCCGACGTCCCCGGTCGAACCGGGGACGTCGGCACCCGGCTCATGCCACCGCGCCCGTCCGGGGCCACCACGCGGTCAGGCGAGGATCAGTGCCGGCGCAGCGCCGCCGCGAGGGTCGCCGCCCGGCCGGCGACCGCGGCCGACTGCGCGGCGAACGAGGCCGCGGTGCGGTCGCCACCGCTCATCGCGCCCTGCGCGACCCTGGTGTACACGCCCTCGACGATGCACGCGGTCTTCCACCAGTTGTAGGCGACGAAGTAGTCGATCCGCGCCGGGTCGGTGCCGGTGGCGAGGCAGTACCGGGAGAGTAGTTCGTTCCGGGTCGAGAATCCGGGCAGGACCGTGGCCGGGTCGTGCAGTGCGCGGGCCGGGTCGTCGGCCTGCGCCCAGTAGACGAGCAGTTGACCGACGTCGGCCAACGGGTCTCCGATCGTGGTCAGCTCCCAGTCGAGCACGCCCTGAACCCGCCATCGAGAGTCCAGCATGCAGTTGTCGAGGCGGAAGTCGCCGTGCACGATCCCCGAGCGGGACTGCTCGGGCGCCGCTGCCACGAGGTGCTCGTGCGCGGTCTGCAGATCGGGCAGGTCGCGGATCCTGCTGCGGTGCCAGTTCTCGTGCCAGCGCCCGAGCTGCCGGGTGACGTAGTCACGGCGACGGGCCAGGCCCCCCAGCCCGATGACCTCCGGGGCGAGTCGGTGCAGGGCCACGAGAGCGTCGACGAGCGTGGGGCCGATGAGCGCGCGGTCGGCCTCGGTGGTGAGCCGCCCGACGTCGGCGGGGCTGCGCAGGATCACGCCGTCGAGGTGCTCGAGTACGACGAGAGGGGCGCCGGCCACCTCGCCCGTCTCCTCGACGGCGAGCACTCGCGGCACCGGGAGGTGGCCGTGCAGACCGCGCAGGATCCGCGCCTCGCGCAGTACGTCGTGTGCGTTGGCCGGTTGGTTTCCGAGCGGTGGACGACGCAGCACGACGACGTGGCCGACCGCGTCGGTGGTCCGGTAGGTCAGGTTGGAGCGCCCTCCGGCGATGACCTCGTGTCGGAGGTTCCCCTGCAACTCGGGCACCGCGCTGCCGAGCCAGGCGTCGACGCCCGCCGGGAGCCCGACGTGCCGGGTGGTGTCGATCGGGGCCGGGTCTTTCGGGGCGTGACCTGCTGCCGTCATGGGTTCGCCTCCTCTTCAGGCACGACCCTACCAAGCGCTTGGTTTTTCGCCGTGTCGTGTCGGACACCCCAGGTAGGCGTGCGGATGAGGGCGGCTCGCGCTCAGTCGCTGGCGAGAATTCCGTCGAGGAATACCGAGACGAAGTCGTCGGCGAAGTTCGCCATGGAGTACGACGGGGTCGGCTTGAACCAGCGGACCGAGAGCCACAGCGAGTCACGCAGCATGCCGTGCAGTACGCGTACCGGGATGTCGTTGCGGAAGTCGCCGGTGGCGATGCCGGCCTCGAGCACCTGGATCCAGGCCCGCTGGATCGCGGTGGCCGCGTCGCGGATGTGCGCGTAGCCGTCGATTTTGGGCAGGTAGTTGCTCGAGTTCTGGTATATCTCGGTCGCGTGCGGGTGGGCCTCGATGTTGGCCAGCGAGCTCGTGACGAGCTTGCGCAACTGGATCGCCGGCTTCTCCTCGGACTCCAGGACCTGGGCGTAACGGTCGGTCAGGTCGGTCAGGTAGTCCGAGATGATCGCGTTGACCATCTCGTCCTTGGACTTGAAGTGGTGGTAGAGGCTGCCCGAGAGGATGCCGACCGAGTCGGCGATCTCGCGGACGGTCGTGGCATCGATTCCTTTGGCCGCGAAAAGGTGTGCGGCGTTGTCGAGGATGACCGAGCGCCGGTCCTGGGTCGTCGACATGGGGGTGCTCCCGGTTCCTCGAGCATATGAGTTGGTCAAGCGCTTGCTTTATATCACTTCGATGCCTTCAGCATGATAAAGGCAGCCTCCCTTGACCGGGGGGTCTCAAAATGCCTATCGTGCAGCCAACCAAGCGCTCGTTCGGTTGCCGGAGCCTGCGCTGCGGATCCCGATCAGCCGAGAGGGGCTGCCCGTGTCCGACCCGAAGACCGGCCCGATCCCTGCCGTCCACTCCGGGCCTTCGCCCGCCGCCGGGCCTGACCAGGCAGCCGGCCTGCTCGCCGGCCGCGTCGTCCTCGTCACCGGCGCCGCCAACGGGTTGGGAGCGGCATACGCGCGCGGCATCGCCGCGGCCGGGGCCCACGTGGTCGCCGTCGACGTCGACGCGGAGGGACTCCAGCGGCTCAGCGGGCAGCTCGCCGCAGCTGACGGCCAGGGCTCGATCAGGGTCGCCGACGTCGCGGACTGGGCGGGCGCCCACGACCTCGTGCGTGACTGCCTCGCCGAGTACGGCAGGCTCGACGGCCTCGTCAACAACGCCGGCGTCTTCGCCATGGCCCGCGCCGGCACCGAGTCCGAGGCCACGGTGCGCCGGATGCTCGAGGTCAACGTGCTCGGCGCCGTCGCCTGGGGAAACGCCGCTGTCGCGGCGATGCGTACCCAGGGTCACGGGGTCCTGGTCAACGTCACCTCGGGCGAGCAGATGGGCCGTGCCGAAACGGCCGTGTACGGGGCGACGAAGGCCGCGATCGCCACGCTCACCTACGCGTGGGCGGCCGAACTCGCCGACGTCGGGATCCGCGTCAACGCGATCTCCCCGAACGCGCAGACCCGGATGGCCGAGGTGCTCGAGCAGTTCCGCGGCGCACCGAGCGGGCAGAACGCGGGCATCGCGCCCGAGGCCAACGTGCCGCTGCTGCTCTACCTGCTCTCCGACCTCAGCGCCGAGCTGACCGGCCAGGTGCTGCGCTCCTACGGTCCCGAACTCATGCTGACGACCCACCCGGCGCTCGCCGAGCCCGTGCTGCGACACACGGCGTGGACCCCGGAGCGCATCGCCGAGGCCGTCACGGCGCGGCTGCTGCCGCACCTGGCACCCCTCGGGATGCGCCGGGCGCGCATCGAATACCTCGACTGACCCGACGTCCGAGACTGACCCGACGTCCGAGACTGACCCGACGTCCGACACCCGGACGACCGCCGAGCCGACAGGAGCCCGATGTCCGTCACGACCAACCCGGTCTGCGTCAGCGGCATGGCCGCGATGTCCTGGGACCTGCCCGAGGAGATCGCGATGTACCGGCGTACCGGCACCGACCTCGTCGGCCTGCAGCGCAGCAAGGTCGCCTCCTTCGGCGTGGCGGCTCTCGAAGACCTGCTCGCCCGGCACGACGTACGTCTCGGCTACCTCGTGCACAGCTTCACCGCCCACCCGGACGACGAGTCGGGCTGGGCGCAGCAGGTCGCGGCGTTGCGGGACGGCGTCGTCGACGCCCGTCGGCTCGGGGCCGACCTCGTCTACCTCACCTCGGGCCCCTCGGCGCACCTGACGTGGGAGGAGGCGGCTGGCCGGTTCGCCGAGCGGATCGCTCCGGTCGTGGCCACCGCCCGCGAACACGGGGTGCGCCTGGGCGTGGAGAACACCCTGCCGGTCAAGTGCGACCTCAGCTTCACCCACACCGCGCGGGACGCCCTCGCCCTGGCCGACCTCTGCGGCATCGGCATCTGCCTCGACCTCTACTGCTGCTGGCAGGAGCGGGGCCTGACCGACCTCATCCGCGATCGGGTCGGTCAGGTCGAGTTGCTGCAGGTGTCCGACTTCCGGGTCGGCACCTCGACCTTCCCGAACCGGTGGGTGCCCGGGGACGGCGACCTGCCGATGGCCGGTCTGTTGGCGAGCGTGCTGCGGGCCGGCTACACCGGCATCGTCGACGTCGAGTTGATCGGCCCGGCCATCGAGGCCGAGGGCGCCGAGTCGGCGGTGACCCGCTCGATCGCCTGGACGCGCGAGCAGATCGCGGTGGCGCGTCCCTGAGCGCTCAGGGCGCGTCCGCCCATCGCGGCGCGCGCTTGGCGACGAACGCGGCCGCGCCCTCGGCGGCATCCGGCCCGGCGAGCAGTTCGAGGGTCGCGAGCCGGTTGACCGCGCCGAGATCGTCCACGCGGGGGTCCAGGCTCAGGTGCATGAGCCGCTTGGTCGCCCGCACCGCCGCGGGGGAGTGGGTCGCGATCCGGGCGCCCAGCTGGAGCGCGCGCGGAAGGACCTCGTCGGCGGGGACCACGGCGTTGACCAGGCCCAGCTCGTGGGCCCGGGCCGCGGGAAGCGGTTCGGCAGCCAGCCCGAGTTCCAGGGCTACGGCGACCGGCACGCGACGGGGCAGGTCGGTGCCGCCCTCGGTGGCGGCGATGCCGCGCCCCACCTCGGGCAGCGCGAAGTAGGCGTGCTCGGCCGCGACGACGAGGTCGCAGGCGAGGGCGAGTTCGAAGCCGCCGCCGACGGCGGGCCCGTTGACCGCGGCGATGACCGGCTTGCGGTAGCCGCCGCGCAGCAGCGTCAGCGGGCTGCGGGCCACGTCCACCAGGCGCCCCTCGGCCGCGGCGCGCAGGTCCATCCCCGCGCTGAAGGACAACTCGCCGGTGCCGGTCAGCACGACCGCGCGCACGCCCGCGTCCGCGTCGTACCCGAGCAGGGCGTCGGTCATCGCCAGAAGGGTGTCGGGATCGAGGGCGTTGCGTACCTGCGGCCGATTGATCCTGATGACTCCCACCGCGCCGACGCGCTCGCGCACCACGGTGTTCATCTTTCGTCCTCCTTCGCAACAGGGTCTTGACCCTCTCCCTGAGGCTGTTAGTGTACCAACCAAGCGCTTGCTACATGGTGAGCCGGCCGTGGAGGCCCGGCACGCGACTCGCCCTTCGCGCTGCTCACCACCCGTCGGGCAGTGCTCCGACAGACGCAATGATGAGGGACACATGGCCGACAAGACTCTGACAGCCCGCGACGTCGTGTCGCGGCTCGATTCCGGGATGATCATCGGCATCGGGGGCTGGGGCTCACGCCGCAAGCCCATGGCCCTCGTGCGCGAGATCCTGCGTTCCGACCTCAGGGACCTGACCGTCGTCAGCTACGGCGGGCCGGACGTCGGGCTGCTCTGCGCCGCGGGCAAGGTCAAGAAGGTCGTCTTCGGTTTCGTCTCCCTCGACAGCATCGCCCTCGACCCGCACTTCCGCGCCGCGCGGCAGAAGGGCGCCGTCGAGGTCGCCGAGTACGACGAGGGCATGCTCCAGTGGGGGCTGTACGCCGCCGGCATCCGCCTGCCCTTCCTGCCGACCCGCGCCGGGCTCGGGTCGGACGTCCTGAAGCACAACCCCGACCTCAAACTCGTCCAGGACCCGTACGGCACCGAGCGGCTCGTGGCGATGCCGCCGCTGCGCCTCGACGCGGCCCTCGTGCACATGAACCGCGCCGACGCCCAGGGCAACGGCCAGTTCCTCGGGCCCGACCCGTACTTCGACGACCTCTACTGCCTCGCCGCCGACCAGGCCTTCATGTCCTGCGAGCGGATCGTGCCCACGGCCGAGCTGAGTGCCGCCGGGCACTCGGCGACCATCAAGATCAACCGGCAGCTCGTCGCCGGCGTCGTCGAGACCCCGAACGGCGCGCACTTCACCTCCTGCACCCCCGACTACGAGCGCGACGAGGCCTTCCAGCGTGAGTACGTCAAGGCCGCCGGCGACCCGCAGGCCTGGGCCAGGTTCGAGAAGCGGTACCTGTCCGGTACCGAAGATGACTACCAGGCGGCCGTCGCCGCCCGAGCCGAGGAGGTCGCATGAGCAGCGCCGCCACCGAGCAGCCCACGGGCAGCGCCACCACTGCCGACGCGCCGGTGACCCGCGCCGAGTACTGCGCGGTCGCCGTGGCGGACACGTTCGCCGGCGACGGCGAGTCCATCGCCAGCGCCTTCGGCACGATCCCGGCCATCGGCGTCCGCCTCGCCCGGCTCACCGTCGCCCCCGACCTGCTGCTCACCGACGGTGAGGCCCACTTCGTCTCCGGCTCCTGGGAGATCGGCGCGGACCCGCACGCCACCGAGGGCGTCGTCATCGAGGGCTGGAGCCCGTTCCGCACGATCTTCGACCTCGTCTGGCACGGCAAGCGGCACGTCATGATGATCCCGGTCCAGATCGACGGGCACGGCAACACCAACATCTCGGCCATCGGCGACTACGCCCGGCCCAAGGTCCAGCTGCTCGGCGTGCGCGGCGCCCCCGGCAACAGCATCTACCACCCGACCAGCTACTGGGTACCCAACCACTCCACGCGTAGCTTCGTCCGGACCGTCGACATGGTCTCCGGCGTCGGCACCGACAGCGCCCGGGCCGCCGGCCCGGCCGCGAGCGCGTACCACGATCTGCGTCGCGTCGTCACCAACCTCGCGGTCCTCGACTTCGGCGGCCCCGACGGCACGATGCGGCTGCTCAGCCTGCACCCCGGCGTCACGCTCGAGCAGTTCCGCGCCGCCACCGGCTGTGCCGTGCACGTCGAGGGTGAGGTCCCGGCCACCCGCGAGCCGAGCGCCGAGGAGCTGCGCCTCATCCGCGAGGTCATCGACCCCCGCTCGCTGCGCGACCGCGAGATCCCGGCATGAGCCAGGGCCGCGGGCTGCCCCCGACACTGCGTACCCGGGCGACCGACCTGTTCGGGGTGCGGTACCCGATCGTCCAGACCGGCATGGGCTACGTCTCCGACGTGCGCCTGACCACCGCGACGGCCAACGCCGGTGGGCTGGGCATCCTCGCGGCCGGCCTGCTCTCCTACGACGAGCTCGTAGTGGCCGTCGAGCAGGTCCAGGCCGGCACGGACGCGCCGTTCGGCGTCAACATCCGTGCCGACCAGCCGGACGTCGTCAAGCGCATCGACCTGCTCATCTCGGCCGGCGTCAAGGTGGCCTCCTTCGCACTGGCCCCCAAGCAGGAACTCATCGCCAGGTGCAAGGACGCCGGCCTCGTCGTCGTTCCGTCGATCGGCGCGCGCCGCCACGCCGAGAAGGTCGCCGCGTGGGGCGCCGACGCCGTCATCGTGCAGGGTGGCGAGGGCGGCGGCCACACCGGCGGGGTGCCCACCAGCCTGCTGCTGCCCCAGGTCGTCGACGCCGTCGGCATCCCGGTCATCGGCGCCGGTGGCTTCTTCGACGGCCGCGGCCTCGTCGCCGCGCTCGCCTACGGCGCCGAGGGCATCGCCATGGGCACCCGCTTCCTGCTCACCAGCGACTCGCCGGTCCAGCCGTCGGTCAAGGACGTCTACCTGTCCAAGACGGTCAACGACACCGTGCTGACCCTGCAGGTCGACGGCGTTCCGCAGCGCGTGCTGCGCGCCGGCACGATCGAGGAGCTGGAGCGCACCTCCGCCGCCGGCCGGCTGCTGCGGGCCGTACGCAACGCCTTCGCCTTCCAGAAGCTGTCCGGCACGCCGTGGGGCGACATGCTCCGCGAGGGCCTGGCCATGCGCAAGGCCCACGACCTGACGTGGAGCCAGGTCGTCATGGCGGCCAACGCTCCGATGCTCTACCGGTCGGCCCTGCTGGAGGGCAAGACCGACCTCGGCGTCATGGCCACCGGCCAGGTCGTCGGACTGATCGACGACGTCCCGAGCGTCGCCGAGCTCATCGACCGCATCATCGACGAGGCCACCCGGACCCTCGACCGACTCGGCGTGCCCGCGCCGGTCGCGTCGACCCCGGCCGGGCACAAGGAGGACTAGTCATGGGAGCACTGCAGGGACGCGTCGTCGTCGTCACCGGTGCCGGCCGCGGCCTCGGCCGTGAGCACGCCCTGCTCGCCGCCGCCGAAGGCGCCTCGGTCGTCGTCGCCGACACCGGGGCCGCCCCCGACGGCACCGGCAGCGACCCGTCGGTCGTCGAGGCCGTCGCCGCCGAGATCACGAACGCCGGCGGGCGGGCCGTGGCCAGCACCGCGGACGTCGCCACCACCGAGGGCGCCCGCGAGCTGCTCGCCCTCGCCCGCGACACCTACGGACGCGTCGACGGCCTCGTCAACAACGCCGGCATCCTGCGAGACCGGATGTTCGTCAACATGAGCGAGGACGACTGGGACGCGGTGATCCGTGGCCAGCTGCGCTCGACGTTCGCGCCGTGCCGGGTGTTCGCCGACCACTGGCGCACCGAGTCCAAGGCCGGCAACCAGCCGGTCGCCTCGATCGTCAACGTCTCCTCGACCTCCGGCATCATCGGCGCCGTCGGGCAGACGAACTACGGCGCGGGCAAGGCCGCCATCGCCGCCCTCACCGTCATCCTCGCCCAGGAGATCGGCCGCTACGGCGTACGCGTCAACGCGATCGTCCCGGTCGCGCGTACCCGGATGACCCAGGACCTGCCCGGCATCGGCGAGATGGTCGCCGCCCCGGCCGACCCCGCCGCGTTCGACGTCTACCACCCGGGCAACGTCTCCCCGCTCGTCGCCTGGCTGCTCACCGCCGACGTGCCGGTGACCGGCGAGGTGTACTACGCCAAGGGCGGCGAGATCCGTCGCTGCGCGCCGTGGAGCTACGGCTGGACCATCGACAAGGGTGCCCGCTGGACCGTCGAGGAGATCGCGAAGGAGATGGCCGCCCGTGTCTGACACCGGTCACACCGAAGCCGCCGACTGGGCCGGCCCTGCCCACGGGCTGCTCTCCGGGCGCTCGGTGCTCGTCACCGCCGCGGCCGGCACCGGCATCGGCTTCTCGACAGCGCGCCGCGCCGCGGAGGAAGGCGCGCGTGTCGCCATCAGCGACCGCCACGAGCGCCGCCTCGCCGCCTCCGCCGACGAGATCGAGCGCCGCACCGGGACCCGGCCGCTCGCGGTGCCCTGCGACGTCACCGACCAGGCGCAGCTCGACCACCTCATGGACACCGTCGCCGCCGAGTTCGGCGGCATCGACGTACTCGTCAACAACGCCGGCCTCGGCGGCACCGCGGCGGTGCAGGACATGACCGACGAACAATGGGACTCCGTCCTGTCGGTGACCCTGACCTCGACGTTCAAGGCGACCCGGTCGGTGCTGCGGCACATGATCCCGGCCGGCAAGGGGGTCATCGTCAACAACGCCTCCGTCATCGGCTGGCGCGCGCAGAAGGGGCAGGCGCACTACGCCGCGGCCAAGGCCGGAGTCATGGCGCTGACCCGCTGCGCGGCCCTCGACGTCGCCGAGCACGGCATCCGGGTCAACGCGGTGTCTCCGAGCATCGCGATGCACGCCCATCTGGCCAAGGTGACCAGCGACGAGCTGCTCGCCCAGCTCTCCGACCAGGAGGCGTTCGGCCGGGCCGCGGCGCCGTGGGAGATCGCCAACGTCATCGTCTTCCTCGCCAGTGACTACTCGTCGTACATGACCGGCGAGGTCGTGTCCGTCTCGAGCCAGCACCCGTGACCACCCGCTGCGTGCCGGCGACCGTGCCGGCTCGCAGCGGAAGAACGAAAGGAGCCCGTCGTGGCCAACCCCGACGCGCAGGGCGTCACCGGCGCCCCCTTCCGGCTCGACGTCGAGCGCGGCAAGATCCGCGAGTTCGCGCTGGCCACCGGAGCGGCTGACGCGGCCTACCTGCGGGAGGAGAACCCGGTCGTACAGCCGACGTTCCTCACGACGACCTTCTTCTGGCAGGGCGAGGACTCCAACCCGTGGTCCGCGGTCGAGCTCGACCAGCAGCGCGGCCTGCACGCCGAGCAGCAGTACACCTTCTTCGGCGAGCCGCCCCGCGCCGGCACCAGGCTCACCTGCCAGTCGCGCATCGGCGAGATCTACACCAAGGTGGGGCGTCGCGGCGGTGAGATGACCTTCGCCGTGATGTACACCGACTTCCACGACGAGACCGGGCGTCTCGTCGCCCGCGCCAAGCTCACCGGTGTCGAGACGGCCCGCCCGCCGGTCACCGGGGCGGCGACGCAGGACGGAGCGTCCGCATGAGCCACAACGCCACCGCCCAGCCCCGTACGACCGAGGTCGGCCTGCCCGTCCCGGCGACCCCTCCGACGCGCGCCTACGGGCCGGTGACCCGCACCGACTTCGTCCGCTACCAGGGCGCCTCGGGCGACATGAACCCGATCCACCACGACGAGGTCTTCGCCAGGGCCGCGGGGTTTCCCAGCCCTTTCTCGGTGGGCATGTGGCAGGCCAGCCTGCTCGGCACCTATGCCACCGACTGGCTCGGCGGCCCCAACGTGCGTGACTTCCGCATCCGGTTCCTGGCCCAGGTGTGGCCCGGCGACGTCCTCACTCTCGAAGGCGTTCCGCTGCGCACCTACGTGCTCGAAACCGAGGACGGCCGTGAGGGCCGCGTCGACATCGAGCTGACCTGCCGGCGGCAGACCGGAGACACGGCCGTCACCGCGTGGGCGACGTTCGTGCTGCCCCTCGACGCCGCCGTCGGGGACGCGACACCCGAGGCTGGCGAGCAGCCCGAGACCACCGAGGAGCAGGGATGAGTCCCACGAGCCACGCGTCGGTGACGACGACAGTGCACCCCGACGGGATCGCCGAGATCGTCGTGGACAACCCGCCGGTCAACGCGCTGCCGGTGGCCGGCTGGTTCGCGCTTGCCGCCGCCCTCGACGCCGCCGGCGCCGACGAGTCGGTACGTGTCGTCCTGCTGCGCGCCGAGGGCCGCGGCTTCAACGCCGGCGTCGACATCAAGGAGATGCAGCACACCGACGGCTTCACCGCGCTGCTCGGCGCCAACCGCGGCTGCTTCGCCGCGTTCAAGGCCGTCTACGAGTGCCCCGTCCCGGTCGTCACCGCCGTCCACGGCTTCTGCCTCGGGGGCGGCATCGGCCTGGTCGGCAACTCCGACGTCATCGTTGCCTCCGACGACGCCACCTTCGGCCTGCCCGAGGTCGACCGCGGCGCCCTCGGCGCGGCCACCCACCTGTCCCGGATGGTGCCCCAGCACCGGATGCGCGCCATGGTCTACACCTCGGCCACCGCCACCGCACAGGAGCTGCACGCGTACGGCTCGGTGCACAGTGTCGTACCCCGAGAGCAGTTGCGCGCGGCGGCGCTCGCCGTCGCGACCAGCATCGCCGAGAAGGACCCCACAGTGATCCGGGCCGCCAAGGCCTCGCTCAACGGCATCGACCTGTGGGACGTCAACCGCAGCTACCGCTTCGAGCAGGGCTTCACCTTCGAGCTCAACCTCACCGGGGTCGCCGACCGGATCCGCGACGAGTTCGCCGGCACCGACAAGGCGGCACGCCCGGGCAGCGAGGGCTGAGCCGTGCGGTCGATGGTGGTCCGCGAGCTCGGGGGTCCCGAGGTGCTCACGGTCGCGGACGGGCCGCAGCCGCAGCCCGGACCGGGGCAGGTACTCGTCGACGTCGTCGGTGCCGGGGTGAACTTTCCCGACGGCCTCATCGTCGCCGGCACCTACCAGACCAAGCCGGAGCTGCCGTTCGTGCCCGGCTGCGAGGTCGCCGGCACGGTCGCGGCGCTCGGCGACGGGGTGACCGGCCCACCCGTCGGCACCCGCGTCGTCGGCTTCTGCGGCATCGGCGGCTACGCCACCCAGGTGCTCGTCGACGCCCGCATGGTCCACCCGTTGCCCGAGGGTGTCGACCTCGTCGAGGCCAGCACGATCCCCGTCGTCTACGGCACGTCCTACCACGGCCTCGTCGACCGGGCCGGCCTCGCCGCCGGCGAGACGCTGCTCGTGCTCGGCGCCTCCGGCGGCGTCGGCCTCACCGCCGTGCAGATCGGCAAGGCCCTCGGCGCGACAGTGATCGCGGCCGCGTCGAGCGAGGACAAGCGCGAGCTGTGCCTGGCGCACGGGGCCGACCACGCCATCGGCTACGACGACCTGACGGCGACGGTGCGTGCGCTGACCGGCGACGCCGGCGTCGACGTCGTCTACGACCCGGTCGGTGGCGACGCCGCCACCGCGGCGCTGCGTGCCCTCGCGTGGGCCGGGAGGTTCCTCACCGTCGGCTACGCGGCGGGTGCGATCCCGCAGGTCAAGCTCAACCGGCTGCTGCTCACCGAGGGCGCGGTGCTGGGGGTCCTCTGGGGCGCCTGGGCCAGGCGCGACCCGGCGGCGAACGCCGCCAACATGACGACGGTGCTGGAGTGGATCGCCGCCGGCCGGCTGAGGCCGCACGTCAGCGAGGTCTTCCCGCTGGAGGAGGCCGCTCGCGCGCTCGGCACGGTGCTGAACCGTGGCGCTCGCGGCAAGATCGCCCTCCGCACGAGCACAGACAAGGAGTGACGGTGGCTGACGCGACCGACCTGACCCGGATGGACCTCGGCCCCGGCCCGCGCGCGAGCGAGCTGCTCGCGACGTTGCGCACGTTCATGGCCGAGCACGTCTACCCCGCCGAGAAGGTGTACGCCACCGAGCTCGCCGCCGCGGCCCGCGAGAACGGCGGGGTGTCCCACGTCCTGCCGCCGGTCGTCGAGGAGCTGAAGGCGACGGCGCGCAAGCTGGGGCTGTGGAACCTCTTCCTGCCTGACCTGTCGGGCCTCACCAACCTCGAGTACGCCTACCTGGCCGAGGAGACCGGACGCTCGCCCTACCTCGCCCCGGAGGCGATCAACTGCGCCGCGCCGGATACCGGCAACATGGAGCTGCTGCACATGTTCGGCACGCCCGAGCAGAAGCAGCGGTGGCTGACCCCGCTGCTCGATGGCACGATGCGCTCCGGCTTCTCGATGACCGAGCCGGACGTGGCCTCCTCCGACGCGCGCAACATCTCCACCTCGATCGTGCGCGACGGCGACGAGTACGTCATCAACGGACGCAAGTGGTGGACGACCGGCGCCGCCGACCCGCGCTGCGCCATCCTCGTGCTGATGGGCAAGACGGACCCGGAGGCGGCCGTCTACCGGCAGCAGTCCATGATCCTCGTGCCGGTCGACACCCCCGGGGTGACGATTCTGCGTTCGCTGCCGATCTTCGGTTACCACGACCAGCACGGCCACTGCGAGATCCGGTTCGACGACGTACGGGTGCCGGTGACGAACCTGCTCGGCGCCGAGGGCGAGGGTTTCGCGATCGCCCAGGCCCGCCTCGGCCCGGGCCGCATCCACCACGCGATGCGCTGCCTCGGCATGGCCGAGCGGGGCCTCGAGCTGATGGTGCGCCGGACGATGGCCCGCGAGGCGTTCGGCGGCCCGATCTCCAACCAGGGCGTGGTGCGAAACTGGATCGCCGAGTCCCGCATGGAGATCGAGCAGGCCCGCCTGCTCGTGCTCAAGGCCGCGTGGCTCATCGACCAGGTCGGCATCCAGGGCGCCGCGACCGAGATCGCCGCGATCAAGGTCGTCGCGCCCCGGGTCGCCCGCAACGTGCTGGACCGTTCGATCCAGGCGCACGGCGGCGGTGGGGTCACCGACGACTTCCCGATGGCCCGGATGTGGGCGAGCGCCCGCATCCTCGGCATCGCCGACGGCCCGGACGAGGTGCACCTGCGCACGGTGGCGCGTACGCAACTACGGCGCTACCGCGACACGCCGCCGACGGTCCTCGCCGGGACGGGACGCGACTGAGATGGATCTGACCTGGTCGGCGCAGGACGAGCAGTTCCGTGCGGAGGCCCGCGACTGGCTCGCCGCGAACGTGCCGCGGCAGCCGTTGCCCTCCGGGGACACCGCGGTGGGCTTCGCCGCCCACCTGGAGTGGGAGCGGGCACTGCACGCGGACCGGTGGTCGGTCGTGTCGTGGCCCGAGGAGTACGGCGGCCGTGCGGCCTCGATATGGCAGTGGCTCATCTTCGAGGAGGAGTACTACCGGGCCGGCGCGCCGCAGCGGGTGACGCAGAACGGCATCTTCCTGCTGGCCCCGACGATCTTCGAGTTCGGCACGAAGCAGCAGCAGGACGAGTTGCTGCCCCGGATGGCGGCGGCGCGGGACCTGTGGGCCCAGGGCTGGTCGGAGCCGGGCGCGGGCAGCGACCTGGCGGGGATCAGCTCCCGGGCGGTGCGGGACGAGCAGGCCGGCGGGTGGCGCCTGAGCGGGCAGAAGACCTGGTCGACCCGGGGCGCGTTCTGCACCCACCTGTTCGGGCTGTTCCGTACCGACCCGCAGGCGCAACGGCACCGGGGACTGACGTACTTCCTCGTGCCGCTGGACGCCCCGGGCGTGACGGTGCGCGGGTTCGACCGGCTCGACGGTGACGAGGGCTTCGCCGACGTGTTCTTCGAGGACGCGTTCGTACCGGACTCGGCGGTCCTCGGCGGCGTCGACCAGGGCTGGTCGGTCGCGATGTCGACGACCGGCTCGGAGCGGGGACTGACGCTGCGCTCACCGGGGCGTTTCCTCAAGGCGGCAGCCGCGCTCGTGGCGCTCGCGGGTGAGCGGGGCGAGGCGGCGACCGACCTGCTCCGCGACCGGGTGGCGCGCTCGTGGATGCAGGCGCACGCCTACCAGCAGTTCACGCTGGCTCAGGTCACCGACATCGTCGAGGGTCGCCCGGCCGGTGCGCGTTCGAGCCTCAACAAGGTCTTCTGGTCCGAGCTGGACATCGCGTTGCACGAGACGGCGCTGGAACTGCTCGGCCCGGACGCGCTCGTCGACGGCCCGTGGACCCGCGGCTACCAGTTCTCGCTGTCGGGTCCGATCTACGCGGGCACCAACGAGATCCAGCGCAACATCATCGCCGAGCGACTGCTCGGTCTGCCGAGAAGGTGATCAGGCGTGCGTTTCGCTCCGAGTGACGAGCAGCGGGAGCTGGAGGCGGTCGTCCGTCAGGTTCTCACCGACCGGTGCCCGCCGGAGACGGTACGCGCCGGAGCCGGATCGGCGCAGGTGGCCGCACTGACCGAGAGCCTGGCCGGTCTCGGTGTGGCGGGGCTGCTCGTGGCCGAGAGCGGCGGCGGGCTCGGCCTGGACGAGAACCACCTCGTGTCGGTCTTCGAGCAGATCGGGTACGCCGCCGCCCCGCTGCCGCTCACGGCGACCCTCGCGGTCGCTCCGGCGGTGCTCACCTCGGGCGCTCCGGACCGGCTGGCGAACCTTGTCGAGGGGGTGCTCACGGTCGGCGCCGATCCTGCGGTGACCGGGCATGTCGCGTTCGGTTCCGGTGTCGACCTGGTGCTGCGTGGCGGATTCGGTGGGACGGGGCCCATCGAGATTCTCGACGTGTCCGACGCGGCGGCGTCGACGTCGCCGTCGGTGGACGTCGTGCTGGACCTGACCGGGTACGCCGACGCGCGGCTCGTGGCGACGGTGGACGACCCGCAGGTGGTGCGGCTGGCCTGGGAGCGGGGGGTGCTGGCGACCTCGGCCGAACTCATCGGGCTGTCCCGACGGATGCTCGAACTCACGGTCGAGCACGTCCGCACCAGAGAGCAGTTCGGCGCGCCGATCGGCAGCTTCCAAGCGGTCAAGCACCACCTCGCCACAGCGCTGCTGCACCTGGAGTTCGCCGCGCCGGTGGTGGCGACGGCCGGGTTCGAGCTGGCCGCCGGCGTCCCGGGCCGACTGCGTTCCCTGGCGACGGCCAAGGCGCTGGCGTCCGAGGCGGCGCACGTCGTGGGCCGGGCCGCTCTGCAGTGCCACGGCGCTATCGGTTACACGACCGAGTACGACCTGCACCTGTTCCTCAAGCGGTCGTGGGCTCTGGAGTCGTCGTGGGGCAGCGCCGCCTGGCACCGGGCGGCTCTGCTGGAGGACCTCGGTGTCGGCCTGACCGGCGTGCGCCCCGCGTCCTGACCGCTGGCGCTCACCGGCGGCCCGATCCGCACGACGTACACCCGACCCGGCGAGAAGGAGATCCAAATGAGCGAGACCAGCGGCGTGGACCCGCAGGCGGAGGTCGTCCGGTACGAGACGCGGGGGCCGGTGGCCGTCGTGACGATGAACCGGCCGGAGTACCGCAACGCGCAGAATTCGGCGATGACCTACGCGCTCGATGACGCGTTCTACCGCGCGGCCGCGGACGACGAGGTGAAGGTCGTCGTCCTGGCGGGGGCGGGGAAGCACTTTTCGGCCGGCCACGACATCGGCACGCCGGGCCGGGACATCGATTCGTCGTTCGACCGGCGTGCCGGCCTGTGGTGGGACCATGTGGGTAAGGCCGGGGCCGACAGCCGGTTCGCCCGGGAGTCCGAGGTGTACCTCGGGATGTGCCGCCGCTGGCGTGAGCTGCCCAAGCCGATGATCGCGATGGTGCAGGGAGCGTGTATCGCCGGGGGCCTCATGCTCGCCTGGTCATGCGACCTGATCGTCGCCGCGGACGACGCGTTCTTCGCCGACCCGGTCGTACGCATGGGAATCCCCGGCGTCGAGTACTTCGCCCATCCGTGGGTGCTGGGTCCGCGCTTCGCCAAGGAGTTCCTCTTCACCGGCGACCGGATGCCGGCGGCGCGCGCCGCCGAGCTCGGCATGGTCAACCGGGTGGTCGCCAGAGACGAGCTCGAGGCAGAGGTCATGGGGCTCGCCGCACGGATCGCACAGATGCCGCGTCTGGGTCTTGCGCTGACCAAGAAGGCGGTCAACCAGGCCGAGGACCTCATGGGCCTGCGGGATGGAGTGGATTCGGTGTTCGGACTGCACCACGTGGCCCACGCGCACAACGCCGAGGTGGGCAGTGACTCCCTCGGTGGCCAGGACGCCCGAAGCATGCGTGACGCAACGAGACGGGCAGAGTAATCCGTGTGGAGAGCAATCACCCAGGAAAGGGTCGTCGAAGCGCGATGAATATCGTCGTACTCGTCAAGCAGGTGCCTGATTCGGGCGCGGACCGCAACCTGCGTTCTGACGACAACACCGTCGACCGCGGTTCGGCGAACAACGT
>NZ_JBIAIY010000013.1:127911-131780 GCF_042871665.1 Micromonospora sp. NPDC005686 | reverse complement strand
AAGCGCCGATCTTCGAACTGGCCGACTACGGCGTGGTCGGCGACCTGTTCAAGATCGTCCCGCAGGCCGCCGAGGAGATCCGCAAGCGCAAGTGACTACTCTCGGCGATCATGCTCTGGATGGGAGGACGGCGGATGGTGGGTGCAGCAGCGATGCGGGTCGAGCCCGATGATGTGACGTCGGACTGGACGCGTCCGGGCGTGTTCGAGGTGGCCACCGGGGTGTATCGCATTCCGCTGCCGCTACCGCAGGACGGTCTGCGATCGGTGAACGTGTACGCCCTGGCGGGTGACGACGGCCTCGTGCTGGTCGACTCGGGCTGGGCCATCACGGCGGCCCGACAGGCATTGGATGCGGCCCTGGCTGCCCTGGGCGCGGGCCTTGCAGATGTACGTCGGTTTCTCGTGACGCATGTGCACCGCGACCACTACGCGATGGCGGTGGCCGTACGACGCGAGTTCGGCACGACAGTGAGCCTCGGCGAGGGCGAGGAACCCGCTATCCGCGCGCTGTCGACCCCCGGTCGTCGACCGATGTCCGAACACTGGCAGGCGCTGATCCGATGCGGCGCGGGCGAGATCGTCGAAGCGCTGCGCGCGCGGGCCGAGTCGGCGCCGCATGATCCGACGGACTGGGCGGCGCCGGACGACTGGTTGGCCGGGGGGACCGATGTCGTCCTACCGACCAGGACCCTGCGGGTGGTGGCGACCCCTGGACACACCCGTGGGCACGTCGTCTTCGTCGATCGCGACGCGCAGCTGATGTTCACCGGCGACCACGTTCTTCCCCAGATCACACCGTCCATCGGCTTCGAGGCGGTGGCCGCGGCACTGCCACTCGGGGATTACCTGGATTCGTTGCGGTTGGTCCGGTCCCTGCCCGACCAGCGGCTGCTGCCAGCGCACGGCCCGGTCGGCCCGAGTGTCCACGCGCGCGTCGACGAACTCCTGCACCATCATGCGAAGCGACTCGACCAGGCGTGCGGGGTCGTGCGTGACGCGATGACGGCTTACGAGGCGGCGGGTCGACTGACCTGGACCAGGCGTGAGCGTGCCTTTGCCGACCTGGACCTGTTCAACCAGATGCTCGCCGTCACCGAGACGGCCGCCCACCTCGACCTGCTCGTGGCGCAGGGGCGGCTGAAGGCTGCCGACGTCGATGGAGTGCGCCGCTACGCCCCGGCGTGACCGACGGGGACCTTCCGGTCGAAGCCGACCGTGGTATCCCGGAGCCCGGTCGTTGATCGAGGGGGTCTGCTGCACCGACAGGTGAGATCGTTGACCCCCGTGGAATTCGAGACCATCATGCACCCACCGGCCCGTCAGGCCGCGTGACTACACCTGTCACCTGCCGGTGCAGCAGACCCGTCGGCTTAGAGAAGGCTCACTGGAGGTTCCATGCCCAAGGGCTACTGGGTCAGCGTCTACCGCACCATTTCAGACCCGGAAAGGCTGGCTGCCTACAACAAGCTGGCCGCTGCGGCGGTCAAGGCCGCGGGCGGTCGGATCCTCGTCCGTGGCGGCCGGGTCGTGGCGCATGACGCCGGAATCGCCGAGCGCACCGTCCTGGTCGAGTTCGACAGCTTCGAGCAGGCCGTCGCGGCGCGCGAGAGTGAGGCCTACCAGGAGGCGTTGGTGGCCCTCTCCGACGGCGTCGAGCGCGACTTCCGCATCATCGAAGGCATCGACTGACCGACGTCCGGTCGGATCTTCACGGGGCCTCTTCGTCCTGCGTGGCGGTTGGCTTCGACGTGGTGCGGGACGCGGATGGCCTGCGCGATAGCGGTGGCGTGACCTGCAGGGCGATCTGCTCCAGCCGGTGAACCGGCGCGCTCCGGGGTGCTGCGCGGGTTCGGTTTCTCCTGCCCGCGAGGACGTTTCCTCACTCGACGGACGCTGTCATGCCGATGCGTCTCCCCGGTGCGGGCCAACCTCAGCGGCGCGGCCTCCCAGCCGGCCGCCGCCCACCGGGGACGCCTCTTGCCCGGCTCCGCCACGGCTCGAAACTCGGCTCCGCGCGGCTCCCATGGCATCCGCGTCTCCGCTCCCGTCCGACGCGCCGCCGGGACGGCGTTGACGCCGCCCATGCCAGGCCGAAACGCCGGCCTCAGGCCGCGGTCCGGGGAGGGGGTGAGCGGGCCGCCGGTGAGTGCCTTCTCGCGGAATCGCGCTCCTTGCTCCGAAACTTTCGGTGCCCTGTGAGTCAGGAAGCTCCCCTCCCGTTCGGTGATCTCCCTGGCAGCGATGTTGTTGACGGATGACGGGGCGCTTAGTAGCCTCAGCGCACTGGATCGTGACATGTAAATATCCCGATAAGTTTCGGGGGTGACGACCTCACCGTCGACGGGGCTACAGCTGACTCGTCGGTGAGGGCGCTCGTCGGCTTCTACCTGCGCGTCCCCGCTGGTGAACCGTCGCCCGGCTTGCCGCGGTCACTCGACCACCGCCGCTCACGATCACCGATGGAGGGCCGTTGAAACGCGTCCGGACCACCGCAGCCGTCATCGCCACCGTCGCGCTCCTCGTTGCCGGCTGTGGCGGATCAGATGGCAAGTCCGACTCGAAGACCTTCGAGTTCTGGTCGTTTGCCAACATCAACCAGAAGGGCGACGTCGACGTCTACACCAAGGCGCACCCGGATGTGCGCGTCAAGCTCACCGAGGTGGGCACCACGACCGAGACCGCGCAGGCGCTCACCGCCGCGCTGGCCGGTGGCAAGGTGCCCGACCTGGTGCTGATCCAGGCCGACGACCTGCCGAAGTTCATGCAGTCCCCGGACAACTTCGTCGACCTCACCACGCTGGGCGCGAACGACATCAAGGGGAACTACCTCGACTGGGTGATGGCGCAGTCGACGACCAAGGACAGCAAGATCATCGGTGTGCCGACCGACGTCGGCGGCCTGGCGGTGGCCTACCGCACGGATCTGTTCAAGGCTGCCGGCCTGCCCACCGACCGGGACGAGGTCTCCAAGCTCTGGCCGACGTGGGACGAGTTCATCAACGTCGGTAAGCAGTACGTCCAGAAGACCGGGAAGCCGTTCGTGGACAACACGCCGACCAGCGTGTTCTTCCAGGCGGTCAACCAGGGCAGTCAGCGCTACTACGACGCCGACCGCAAGCTGGACTACGACAACGAGCAGGTCAAGGCGGCGTTCGACGTGACGCTGAAGGCTTTCGACGCGGGCATCTCCGCCAAGCAGGGGTCGTTCTCGTCCGGCTGGACCGCGGCGATGAAGAAGGGCGACTACGCGGTGGTGTGCTCGCCGTCCTGGATGCTCAGCCAGATGAAGACGAACGCCCCCGAGACGAACGGCAAGTGGGACATCGCCACCATCCCCGGTCGCTCGGGGAACTGGGGCGGCAGCTTCCTCGCCATCCCCAAGCGCGCCAAGAACGCGAAGGCGGCGTGGAACTACATCTCCGAGATGCAGTCGCCGAAGGGGCAGCTGGACCACTTCCTGATGCAGGGGTCGCTGCCCACCACACCCTCGGTCTACACGGACCCGCAGCTGGTCGGAAAGACCGACCCGTTCTTCAGCAACGCGCCGATCGGCAAGATCTACACCCAGTCGGTGGTGGGGATCAAGCCCTTCTACTTCGGTCCGCAGGACGGACCCGTCGGCACCGAGTTCCTCAACACGCTCACCAGCGTCGAGCAGGGCAAGGTGAATCCGGCGAATGCCTGGGACACCGCGCTGAAAAACGTCAAGAACGCCGTACGCGAATGACGGAGGGCTGATGCGCGGCGGGCGGGCGCCCCCCCCCCCCCCCCCCCCGGGCGGGGGGGGGGTTTTCAAACAATATAGGCCCCGCCCCCCCCCCCCCCGACAAACCGGGGGCCCGTAGCAAACCGCGGTTACCGCCGGGG